>NZ_JBITDM010000004.1:0-215607 GCF_044454195.1 Streptomyces sp. NPDC051561
GGCTCGCGCTGGAGGAACGCGGCTGGTCGTATGTCATGGCCGTCGACCCCAAGGAGATCGCACGGCCGGCCCACACGGTGCCGTATCAACCCGCTTATGGCGGGCTGGGGCCGCCGACGCTGCCTCGATACCGCGACCGGCCCCGCTCGCTGCCCGGCCTCCTCGACGACGCCGTGTTTGAGGAGGTCACCTGGAGACAGGGCAGCAAAGGCACAATGACCTCCTGCTTCGCTGTGGTCCAGGTGCGGCCGTCGGGCAAGGAAGCCTGCCGGGCAGCGCAGGAACACGCCGGAGGACGCAACCGGTGGAACGGCGTGCTCCCCTTGCGGACCCTGCTGGTCGAACAGCCCGAAGCAGCCGACGAGCCGACCGGCTACTGGATGACCAACCTGCCCGCCACCACCCCGACCGCCGACCTGGTGCGGTGGGCGAAGATGCGCTGGCGGATCGAGCACGACTACCGCGAACTCAAGCACGGCCTGGGCCTGGACCACTTCGAAGGCCGCACCTGGCGCGGCTGGCACCACCACGTCACCCTCGTCACCGCCGCCCAGGCCTTCCTCACCCTGCGGCGGCTCGACCCAAAAGCCCGGACGCCGGCCTGACCCTCTACCAGGTCCTCGACGCACTCCAGGACCTGCTGAGGTGCTGGACCGGCACCTGCACCACTTGCAACCGCCCCCTGCCAACCAGAAGAAGAACTTAACGAAGCACTACTAGTCGGTTGCGGTGCGCTGACGTTCGGTTCGAACTGCCATAAGGACAGCGTGCGCGGCGCGATTCAGCCCGACACTAGCGCGGTCTATGTGGTGAGTGACGACGTGGACGCGGTGCACAGGCGGGCGTGTGCACCGTGCAGGACCCGGAGGGCAACCTGCGGACCTTCGGCAGCTACCGGGGCCCCTCACTCTTGTAGAGCACCGGAAGAGGTCGAGGACCCCGGCGGCGGTGCCGGGGCCCTCGGCGGTGAGAATGCGGGCGGGTCAGTGGCTGGTGAGCTCGCCGGTGAGTTTGCCGTGCAGGAGGGCACTGGGGTCGTTCAGTCCGATGATCTCGACCTTCTTCCCGCGCTGGGCGTATTTGGTCTCGATGGCGTCCAGTGCGGCGACGGAGGAGACGTCCCAGATGTGGGCGGCGGACAGGTCGATGACGACCCTGTCGGGGTCGGTGGCGTAGTTGAACTGGCTGTAGAGGTCGTTGGAGGAGGCGAAGAACAGCTCCCCGGTCACGGTGTAGAGGACGCTCTTGCCGTCGGGCGCGACGTACGGGGTGACTTCGGCGAGGTGGGCGACGCGCTTGGCGAAGATGACCATCGCAGTGATCGAGCCGACGACGACGCCGATCGCGAGGTTGTCGGTGGCGACCACGCAGATGACGGTGATGACCATGACGGCGATCTCCCCGACGGGCATGCGCTTCAGAGTCTTGGGTGCGATGGAGTGCCAGTCGAAGGTCGCGAAGGACACCATCACCATCACCGCGACCAGGGCAGCCATCGGGATGTCGGAGACGACCGGGCCGAAGACGATGCACAGCACCATCAGGAATCCCCCGGCGAGGAAAGTGGACAGGCGGGTGCGGGCGCCGGACACCTTCACGTTGATCATGGTCTGGCCGATCATGGCGCAGCCGCCCATGCCGCCGAAGAACCCGGTAACGATGTTCGCGATGCCCTGCCCGATGGACTCGCGGGTCTTGGAGGAGTGGGTGTCGGTGATGTCGTCGACGAGCTTGGCTGTCATCAGTGATTCCATCAGTCCGACCAGTGCCATCGCGAAGGCGTAGGGGGCGATGGTGGTCAGGGTGTCCATGGTGAACGGCACGTCGGGCAGGCCGGGCACCGGCAGGGAGGAGGGGAGTTCTCCCTTGTCGCCGACGGTGGGTACGGCGATGCCGGCCGCGACCGTGATGACGGTGAGGATGACGATCGAGACGAGCGGGGCCGGGATCACCTTGGTGATCTTCGGGAAGAGCACCATTAGGGCCAGGCCGCCGATGATCAGCGGGTACACCGCCCAGGGCACGTCGTGCATTTCGGGGACCTGGGCCATGAAGATGAGGATGGCGAGGGCGTTGACGAAGCCGACCATCACCGAGCGCGGCACGAACCGCATCAGCTTGGCCACTCCCAGCGCGCCGAGCGCGATCTGGATGACGCCGGCCAGGATGACCGCAGCGATCAGGTAGCCGAGGCCGTACTCGTGGTTCAGGGGGGCGATGACGAGGGCGATGGCGCCGGTGGCGGCGGAGATCATCGCGCGGCGTCCGCCGACGATCGAGATGACCACGGCCATGGTGAAGGAGGCGAACAGGCCGATCGCGGGATCGACCCCGGCGATGATCGAGAACGAGATCGCTTCTGGGATCAGGGCGAGGGCGACGACCAGTCCGGCCAGGATTTCGGTGCGCCAGACCTTGGGGTTGTTCAGCCAGTCGGGGCGCAGGCCACGCAGCCGTGCGGCGGGGGTCACTACGGAAGAAGACACAGGAAGTTGCGTACCTGTCGTGCTCGGGCGCACCCCTTTGGCAGGCCGGGGCGTGCGGGAGAACGCGGAGGAGCCGGGTCGGCTTCCCGCGGTCGGCCCGCGAGGGCGGGCCGGAAGTCGAAGCGAGGGAGCCAGTGCCTGTACCCAGGCGGAGGCCTCACCTCGGGGGGCGAAGCGTCACGGCGGGCAGGAGGCGGCGGTCGGCGTCATGGGCTCGCGCACGCTCTCTCCTGCAAGAATCGGATCGTCACCCGGGGGCAGCATCGGCCCCGGAACGGCAGTCACGAGGGCAGCAAGGCAACCCCGTCAGAAACTCTACCCTAACGTTAGAGTAGGAACAGGTGGGGTTGCGCGGGACGCGGCCCGCCGCAACGAGAAGGGCCAGGACCACAGGCGTGGACGACAAGCACATGCAGATCGGCGAAGTCGCCGCGCGGACGGAGCTGTCCCTGCGCACCATCCGGCACTACGAGGAGACCGGCCTGGTCATTCCCTCCGCCCGTTCGCAGGGCGGTTTCCGCCTCTACACCGAGACCGACATCGCCCGGCTCATGGTCATCCGCCGTATGAAGCCGCTCGGCTTCACCCTGGACGAGATGCGCGACCTGCTGGAGGCCACCGACCGCCTCGATGCCGCACCGCCGGCCGGCGGTGACGAGAGGGAGGTACTCCAGCAGCGGGTCGCGGCCTACGAACAGGCCGCCGTCCAGAAGATCGAGGACCTGCGCGTCCAGCTGGCCCGTGCCGAAGAATTCGCCGGAGCCCTCCGGGCCCGGCTCACAGGTACTCGCAGCGAGGCGACGACTCCTCGCGGCCCGGACTCGCGCGCATGAGCGCCAGCCGCGCCAGCCTCCTCCTGCCTTTCCTCAGTCGCACGGCGGTCCGGCGTCGTGGTGCGCGGCGGCAGTGCGCGACTGGTAGCCCCGGAGGAAGGCGTGCACCCCGGCGGTGACGAGGGCGGTACGGGCCGCGGAGGACAGTGCGGTGGCGCCTCCGTGAGTGCGCTCGGACACCGCACCGGAGGTCAGCAGCAGGAAGTGGTCGGCCGCCAGCGCCGGGTCGCTCACCTCCAGGACGCCGACGCCGGCCAGGCGCTGTAGCTGGTGGGCGAGTTCACGCTGGGTGCGCCGCGGCCCCGCCTGGTCCCATGCCTGGAGCATGCCGGGCGGCAGGTTTGCGGTCTCTGCTCTCATCCGGCGCACCACCGCGAGGTGGACGGCGAACTCGGCACGCGGCCTGTTCCACGCGGTAGCCAGAGCGAGTAGGGCCGCCTCGACCCGGCGGGCGTCACTCACGGGCCCCAGGTGACGCTCGGTGAGATCGACGAGGACGTCGGCGACCCGAGTGGAGCTGTCCTCCGATGACCGCGCGGAACAGTTCTTCCTTGCCCGCGAAGTGGTGTCCCTTCCGTGATCGACGACGATCGTCTCCGGGACCAGCGTGGGCCGCCGCTGTCCTGCGCCCCTTCGCCGCGTTTACCGTCGGTACTTCGACCACCCGGAAGCGTGGAATCTCGCGCAACAACGGAAGAGACCCACAACTGGGCGGGTGGCGTCACCTGCGGGTGGCCTTCCGCTATGACCGAACCAGGCTCTTGCGGATCGTGAGTCCGCTCGTGCTGAGAGCTTCTGCCAGCCCGTCATGCAGTTTGGTGGGCAGGCTCCCCGTGCCGAGCGCACACGCAGTGATGAGGTCGCGGCAGTCTTGTTGCTGGTGATGAGTTGCGAGGCGCGAGAACAAGGGGTGGGCGAGGCTCTCGCGTGCTGCGTATCCGTCTCGGAGGGTGACCGTTCGCTGGTGCAGTTCGTCGACGATTTGGTGTGCGATGTGGACCTCGGCCGGTCCGGCGACATCGAGGATCACGAGTCCGAGGCGTGCGCCGAAGACGGTCATCCCACTTCCCGGTTGCAGGTTGGCGTGTATGCCCGCGAGGGCCTCCAAGGCCGGTCCGGTGGGCTCGCCGGCCGTACGTTGTAACAGTGCGGCGAGGCAGGCGGTGATGGCCTGTTCCCATGGGTCGCCGGGCGCTGTGCTCTCCAGAAGGTCCGCCGCACGGGATGAGTCGTTTGAGACGAGGGCCGCGATGACGGCGACCTGACGGCCGTCGAGCATGCGCTTGCCGACGCCGTGATGTGCCTCGATGTGGGCGAGGGCTTCGTTCCAGCGTCCCTCGGTGGTGAGGGTGCGGGTGCCGTCGGCGAGGAGAACGCGCCACAGCCAGGCCCGTACTTCTTGGCGGTCTTCCGGAGTCGCGGCGAGGTCGGCAGGCACGGTGATGCCGTCCAGGCACACGGACGTTCCTGTGCTGACCGCGTGGAACAGGGCCAGCAGGTGGGTTCGGCCGTCGTCGCCGTGGCCGGCGCGGATCTGGAGCCGGGCGAGGTTGACGAGGGGCTCCAGTCCGCGGATGGCGCTCATGGCGGGCAGGGGACAGGCGTGGAGGTAGACGTCCGCGTGTTGGTGACACATTTCGCGGGCGAGGTCGGAGAGGCCGAGGTCGGAGGCGATGAGGGCGGATTGGTTGAAGACGGCCGAGGCAAGCCCTTGATCGGCTTGGTGTGCTGCCGTGTCGGCGAGAGTGATCAGGGTCTGTACCCGCTCGGGCAGTGGCAGGCAGGCGGGGCGGAAGCGTGCGACGAGAGGAAAACGCTGGGCTATTGGTCCGTGCGGGTCCATGTGATCCCCCGGCGGTGGGTGGTGGGGCGAAGGCGCGGTGGGTGTCCGCCGGAGGAGGTTCCGGCGGACACCTCAGAGATCACTGCCAGTCGACGACGATGCGGTTCAGCGGGGTGTCGAGGGCGAAGAGGCCGGGACGCTCCTCGATCGCGGGGGCGTCGGTCCGCTGGATCTCGAACGTAGCTTCCCGGCCGCGGAAGTCGCGGTCCCAGGTGCGGATGAGATCGGCGACCTTCCCCGCTAGTTCGTCGCTACCGGGGCCGTGGCCGATGACGCCGAATTCCCAGAGCTTGCCGCCCTCGGGGGTCTTCTCCTTCAACAGACGGCGGGCGAGGTAGGTGACGGCACCCTTGTCGACGGCCGCGGTGGAGGAGGGGTAGGGGTCCTCAGTGAGCAGGGTCCCCTTGGCGTCCTTCGGGAACAGCATCCGGATCAGCCCGCTGGGCAGGGAGCAGGAGACAAACAGCTCCATCCAGTCCGGGGACTCCATGGCCCGGACGGTCATGCCGGTCCACTCCTCGGTCCGCGGCTGGTCCAGGACTCCTGCGAGAGCGGAGCCGTCGATGCTCTGGGACGCGGGGGCCTGGAGCCGTACGGTGCCGTCGGAGCTGAGGGGGATGACGCGGCGGTCGTCGTCCGCGATACCGCGCCTCAGCGGCATGAAGGTGTTCATCCTGCTGCTGACGCTCGTCCACCTGCCGTCGTGCTGCTCGTACGCGATGGAGCGGGACACGCTCCCCTTCAGGCGTTGGGGCACCAAGAGCCGCCCGCCCGGCGCGAGTTGTTCCGTCCAGGCGTGCGGGATGCCGTGCGCTCCCACTGTGGCGACGATCCGGTCGTACGGGGCGCCTTCGGCGTGTCCGAGGGCCCCGTCCCGGGTCAGTGCCTCGACGTTGGCGAAGCCGGTTTCGGCGAGGTGCGTACGTGCGCCCTCCACCAGGTCGTCGTCGACGTCGATGGTGGTGACGTGGCCGCCCTGGCCGACCAGGTGTGCGAGAAGTGCGGCGTTGTAGCCGGTGCCCGCGCCGAGTTCGAGGACGCGTTCCCCGGGCTGGACTTCCAGTTGGTCGAGCATGAGGGCGACAACGCCGGGCTGAGAGGCGCAGGAGATCGAGGTTCCGTCGGTGTCGTACTTGATGTTGACCGGCGCGTTGGCATACGCCGTTTCAAGGGGTGCGTCGGGCACGAACCGGTGGCGTTCCACGCTACGGAGCGCGTTCTCGACGGCGGGGGTCCGTGCGTATCCGTCCTTGCGGATCTGGTCGACCAGTTCATTCCGGAGCTGGGTCGGGTCGGCCTCTTGGGTGGAGAGCGAGGTGGTGTTCACCGCGTCGACGCTAGTGGTCTGGGCCGTGGAGTTTGTGGGCCACGCGGTGTTGTCACTCGATCCCATGACTGCCTCTCGTGCGATGTTGGAAAGGGCATGCTGGTCGTCGCGTTGGAGGGCGGCGCGGTTGGCGTGAAAGATGGTGTGATGTGCGATGACGGCACGAAGTCCGCGTTCCAGTGCGCCAGTTGAGGACAGCCGTGCGAGCGTGGTCCCGGCTCGCTCGAAGGCGGTTACCCACGCGGTGTGTCCGTCGAGCGGGCCATTCGGATGGCAGAGGCTGTGAGCGTCTGTCGTCATCAGCTTGTGCACGGCTGGGGTCAGCGCGGTGACCTTCTCTGGGGTGCGGGTGACGGCTTTGGCGGGGCGGAGGTCGGCGACCTTGGCCCAGACGTCGCCCTGTTCGAAATAGTCGAGGCCTGCCGCGCGCATCATGGCGCTCAGGAGCAGAACCGCGGTTTCTGCCCGTCCCAGTCGTCCGGGGCCCGGTTCGTACGTGAGCAGGTGGCGGCTGTCCTCGTGGAACAGATCGTGCGCGGTGTCCATTGCCTGGGCGCCGCCGAAGGCGGCGGTCTCGGGTTCGTAGATGGTCGGCGTCCAGGAGCGGACTGAACCGTCGTAGACGAGGGTGCGGAGCACGGACTCGATGTGCGGAGACGGGTGGTCGGCCTGGTAGCGCAGTGGCCAGGGGGACTTGTTCATGAACCACCAGGTGCTGATTTCCCCAGCGTCCTCGGCTTCGCGCAGAGCAGGCCCGAGCCAACCGGAGAGCAGGTGCCGGCCGGTCTCGCGGTCGGCGAAGGTGATGTTGTGCTGGTGCCAGCGGTCGGCGGTCACGGTGAACGTCCTTCGGTCGAGGGTGTTCAGGCGGTCAGCAGGCAGGAGTCCCATGCGGAGCGCGGCGCTTCGGCAGCGGACATGAGCCCCAGCGCGATACCAGCGGCACCATTGAGGAATCCGGGCCCGGATTCCTCGTCCTGGACGAGAGCACGGGCGGTTTCCGCCGGGGCGGCGTCCGGAAGGCACACCGATTCCAGGAGCGGCGGAATCGCCGCGCGAAGGCGTTCGGCGGTCGAGGGGTGGGCATCGTGTGACGTCCGGGCCGCGAGGTGGGCAAGCCCGGCGAAGCCGTGGCAGAGGCCGATGCCTGCGGTGGCCTTCATCTGCGCAGGATCTTGGAGCGCGCAGATAAAGGCCTCTTCCGCCGTGGTCTGTCTGCCGGTGTCGCCCAGGACGTGTGCGGCGAGCTGCTGGGCGCGGGCGAGCCCGGCCGTGCCGTAGCACCACGATGGCCGCCGAGGAGAGGACGGTATGAGAAGGTCGTTGCGCAGTTCGGCGCGGGTGACCCAGTACGGCCACATGGGGACCTGCCCTGCTGGCTCTTGCCAGCGGTCCAGCCACGCGAGAACAGTGCGCAAGGCATCGTGGTGGCCGTCGACGACGGTCCCGTTGCGGGCGGAGAGCGCGAGGAAGGCGAGCACGCCGCCGATGCCGTGAGCTACCCCTGTGTTGCCGTGCCCGAGGGGGAAGCCCGGGTCCGGGCGCCCGGAGGGGCCGTGTGCTGTCCACCAACCTGGCAGGGTCTCCCCTTGGTCGGTGAGCGGTTCGGTGAGGCGCACGCAGTAGTCGAGGACGGCCCGCACGGTGGCGCTGCCGGGATCGCGGCGCAGAAGGTGAGGGCCGTATCCGGCCAGTCCGCGAATGCAGTCGAACTCAGATAACGCTGGCAGGAGTTGGGCGTCGATGCGACGGTGCGCGGCATCGAGGCGGCGCGTGACATCTGCGGTCAACTGGGTGTCGAGCTTGTCGAGGGCGCGCTGGTAGGGGCCCGGTAGGTGGTTGGCCGCGCAGGCGACCGTGTGGGCGAGGGCAGGGGCTCCGTAGAAGGCGTGGCTGTCCGGCCCGCTCGTGACCGGTCGGGCCGTCGCTGTGGCCATCCAGTCGTGCACCCGTTGCCAGGAACCCCGGCCGGACGCGGCCCGCTCGATGTGCAGGAGCGCGATACCCAGCGGCCCGTACGCGAGCTGCTGCCGGTGCCCCGTCGTCGTATCCCGGGGCACCGGGGCTGTGTCCGGGGTGGCGAGGAGGTCGGCGACGGCATCGCTCACGGCAAGGTGGTCGATCACGTTGTCCTCCGGGTCCAGGCCAGCGCGGCGGCGCGGGCAAGGTAGAGGCAGATGGCTTCCTCTTCGAAGTCGATGCCGACGTGCCGTACGAAGTGCACGTGCAGCAGGGACGAGAGAACGTCGTCCAGCGCGATCCCTTGGGTGTCCGGACCCGGGAGGTGCGGCCGGTACGCCGCGAGCGCCGTGGTGCGTTGGGCCCACCCCGCTACGACTGTCTGTCCGCCGGGGGCCGTCTGTAGAGCTGTCCAGTTCTCCGATGGGTTGGCCAGCCGTACGACCTCGGTGAACTCGGTGCGTGGGACAGCAGCCGGGGCGGTGCGCGGGATGTGCTTGATCAGCCAGCGCATGCCCGCGGCGGTGCTGCCGAGGAACTCGGTTGCGATGGCGATGGTGTGGGCGACGGTCAGCGTCCGCCGCTGAGGGCGCCGGGCTTCGGAGAGCTGGGCGACGACGGCCTTGGAGTCTGCGCGGAACACGTTCTCTGCCGCGCTCCAGGCCGCACCGGAACCCCACCGGCCCATCTCCCGGTACGAGGTGGGAAACCGCAGGTCAGACAGCAACCCCGCGCCGCGCAGCTTGCCGGCCCACGCGCTCACCACCCCCGCAGTCTCCGCAAAGGCGTCCGGGCTGGGGAGCGCGATGCGCACGCGGAGGTGGTGCTCGGGATCGCGGAAGCGTACGAACCACCATGGTGGGTTGCCGAGTTGGGCCAGGAGTGCGGGAAGGTGCGTGGCCAGGAGGTCATCCTGCCGACGAGCGTCTCCGTACAGCGTCGCCAGCAGTAAAGACGCAGTCCCCGGGCTCTGGATCTGCGCCGGGGAGAAGAGCCGGGCGGGCGAGGGTGCGGGCAGCGTCGGCCAAGGGGCGGGCTGCGTCGCTTTGAGCGGAACGACCACTTCGTGCGCCCGCCCCTCGCACCACCCGTGGTCGTCTTGTGCGGGAGCTTCCACGAGCACGGCGACGGGTGAGCCGACGAGGTGCTGTCGCAACAAGGCTCGGTGAGCGGCCCGGTCAAGGTCGAGAAGAAGACGCCGGTCACCTTCCGTGAGGAAGAACTGCTGCGGCAGACGCCGCCTTGCCCGCCACTGGTCGAGCACGGCGTCCCACTCGGCCCGGGGCCGGTTGGTCCCAGGCAGCTCGCTCTCCTTCAGCCGCCATCGCGCGGGAGCGAGCACCACCCGCCCGTACCGCAACCGGGGTAGGAAGGGCATCGCGTTCGCGGCCCCCCAGTCGAACAGGGTGACCTGCGCGCACTGGGCACGGGAAAGCTCAGTGAGGAAGCGGACCAACGGCGGGGTGTGCTTCCTAAGGTTCAACGCGTGCATCCCCACGGCCTCGACCCGGTGGCCCCGGCCAGGCGCCGCCAGGTACATGCGCCGGCCGTCGCACGCCACTGCGAGATCGTTGGGCGTCAGTACCTCGCTTCCGGGGGCGCGGTGTTCCTGCACGCTGACCACCAGGGGGAGAACCTGCGGTGCACGGGTGACGTGTCCGCTCGACGGCAGGAGCGGCGGGAACGAAAGCTGCGCTGCCACCGTTCCGGAGTCGGCTGTGGGCAACTCGGCTATCTGACCGGTGAGGGCCTCGCGCTCGGGGTTGCCCAGCACGCTCAGAAATCGGCCGGTGGAGACCCCGATGCCCCGGGACACGCTCACTACTTCCAGCCGGAAGCGACCTCGATGGAGTTCCTCCGTACTGGCGGCGAGCACTCGGACCCCGACCTCCAGGTGCGGCGGCACCCGGGGATGCTCGGGACCGATGTCCAGCGAAGCGATCAACTCGTCCGTCAGGACTACTTCGTCGCAGCCATCGAGTGCGGCAGCCTGCGCAAGGCCCACCAAGACGTCGTCCCGCTCGGAAAGACGGCGCCGACGCCTGTCCGGCGGGGTGCCGGGATAGCCGTCGGGGAAGCCGGTTCCGCTGTCCGCGACGACCTCCTTGAGCGGCACCATCGTGCCGATGCCGTACCGCTCGTAGAACCTCCGCTGGTAGGCCTTCCACGCCTCCGTTCCGTATGGCATCGCGCTGAGACGGGTCAGGGCCTGGGCGGCCCGCTCGACGTCGCGGGCGACGGCTTCGGGCAGTTCGATATCAGCGTCAAGGCGGAGGTCCAGGGCTAGGGGATGGCGGCGGAGCCCCGGGACGAGAGCGCACATTCGCCCGGCGACACGGTCCCGGCTCTCCCGGTCGCTACACGTGCGGAGCCCGGTTCGCACCGCGTCCAGCTCCCGCACCAGCAGCGCGGCCGGTGCCGGGATGCTGGAGCCCATGGCGTCGAGCTGTCGCATCACGTGCGCGAACGCGTCCGTCTCCGTACTCGGCGCCCGAAGATTCGTCAGCAGCACCCGGTGGTGGATCAAGCCCAGCACCAGGCGCCGCACCGCCTCCGGGGCGGCGTGGGGGAACTCTGCTGCGGTCTTGTCGAGGAGCGTTCCGACTTGAATCGGCGTGTGCGCTGCGTGCATCACCGTACGTACGGGCTTGGTCAGGCCGATGGAGGCTTCGACCGCACGCTCGTCGTCACCGTGACAGTCAGACTGGTACGGCACGATGAGGCGGCCATCACGAGGTGCGACGACGGTGTTGACGACGACCGCCAGGAGGTCCAGGACTTCGGGAATCGACTCCAGCCGGTCCGCCACAGCCGCCGTCCATTCCGCCCCCGCGCGGCTGACGACGGTGTGCTCCGTGCCGCATTGCACGCGGGTATGCCGACCGAAGGATGCCGTGGCCACGCCGGCGAAGAAACCGAAGGGCGTCGGCCTGTGTTCGGCACGGATGACGTACCGGGCGACGGTGGACACCGCACGTCGTACGTCACGTATCGATGGGGCGTCGGCGGCACACAGGGCCCTGACTTGGGAGGCGAGCCCGGAGCTAGCGTGTTCGAGTGCCTCGGCCACGCGCTTCTCTGCCCAGACCTGCCGCAGCCAGGCGAGCCGTTCCTCGTGCCCGAGCACAGAGCAGTCATCGAGGTCTGGGAAGGAAGGCAGAGAAAGCGTCGGCCGGGAGACCGCACGGAAGAGCGCAGTCGCACAGGCGCGGTAGGTGGTGCTCGGGGCCATCACAACCTCCAGGCCGGTCGGGGAGCCGGTGCCTCTCAGGCGCAGAGGCACCGGCTGATATGACATGTGGCTGTGGATCAGGCCACGTTGGTGGTGCAGGCGCCACAGGTCTCGCCGCAGCCGTCGTCGGTGAGGTTCGTCAGGCTGGCGACGTCACCCACCTCCAGCAGCGCCACGTCCAGCTCGAAGCCGTCCGGGCTCGAAGCCTGCTGTGCCTGCGTGGTTCCCGGTTCAGAACGACCGTTCATGTCGATCTCCTGTCTTTTGGGGGATGTAGTGAGGGCCCGGGGCCCCCGCACCCGGCTGCCATGCGTGCTCGTGCAGTCGGATGCCGGGGTACCGGGCCTGCCTCTGGCCGGAGGTCCCCGATCCTGCGTAGGCAGGGGCACCGTCGGTCGCAGGCTGCTGCGTATCTCAGAGTCAACGGCTGCGCCCCCGTTCACCATGAAGCGGCAAAGCAACTAGCCTGCAGTCAGGGCGCGTTGACCTTGCGCACCCCCAACCGAAGACGTGGAGGCCGCGATGGACGTCGTCGATGTCTGGACCGCCCGGCTCGCCTGCACACTCCAGGCCGCACTCCGCGCCACCAACGAACACTTCGCCGATCGGTTGGGCATCTCCCCGCGCACCGTCGCCACCTGGCACGCCGACCCGGAGGTCGTACCCCGTACCGAAATGCAGCAACTCCTGGATGCCCTCTACGAATCCGCCCCGGAAGCAACCCGTAAACGCTTCGTCCTGATGGCAGCGCCGACCGAGACGTCGCACGCCCAGACACCCGACCCGCAGGCCCAGGCCCTGCGCGTGGCCATCGCCATCGTCGTACGCGACCACGATGTGCTGCTGGTGTGCCGCCGCGACAACGACACCTCCGGCATCGCCTGGCAGTTCCCCGCGGGCGTCATCAAGCCCGGCGCACGGCCCGAGACCGCGAGCATCCGCGAGACTCTGGACGAGACCGGCGTGCACTGCGCGGTCCGCCGCAAACTCGGCGAACGACTCCACCCGGTGACTGGCGTGCACTGCCTCTACTTTCTGTGCGAGTACCTCGCGGGCGACGCCAAGAACAGCGACGCTGTGGAGAACGTGGACGTGGCATGGGTACCGAAGAGCGAAGTCACCCGCTTCATCCCGACCGAGACGATCTATCCGCCGATCCTGCAAGCACTGGAGGCAGACGCATGACGGAGCAGACGGACACCGAACGGCCCGGCATCGCGGCGGCGATCGTCGTACAGGACCAGCGGGTCCTGATGGTGCGGCGGCGGGTATCCGAGGGCCAGCTCTCCTGGCAGTTCCCCGCCGGCGCCGTCGAGCCCGGGGAATCCCCGGAAGAAGCGGCCGTCCGCGAAACCCTCGAAGAGACCGGCCTGACCGTGACCGCCCTCAAGCCCCTCGGTGCCCGTGCGCACCCCAAGACCGGAAGGAACATGTCGTACACCGCCTGCACCGCAGCAGCAGGAACCGCCCACGTCGCCGATGCCGAAGAACTCGCCGAGGTGCGCTGGGTGACCCTCGCCGAGATCCCCACGCTCGTCCCGTACGGCCTCTTCGAGCCGGTGCAGGCGTATCTGAACGAGGCCCTCAGCCAGTAAGTAGTGCATCAAACCCCAGCCGACAGGCTCGCAGGTTCGGCGGAAGGCCGTCATGCCGAGGCACCCGTCTCCGGGCAAGCGGTGCACTCATCGGCCATAGGGGTCGGGCTGCCGACGCAGCCGACGTCGCTGGGCGGGGAGTCGATGGGGAGAAGACGCCACGCATAGAGCAGATGCACCCCGTGCGCCCGGTCGGTCGCGCCCAAATCCTGGAGCGTCCCCCATACGTATCCGGAGGCGGTCGAGGAGGTGATCCCCAGTGCGCTGGCCGCGTCCCGGATCTTTCGGCCTTCGGCCCGGACGCTCATGGCGAATAGCGTCCGGGCGGGCACTGCCGGCCGCTGCCCGTCCGGCAATGATGGCAGCGGAAGTAGTCCTCGCCGGTACGAGACGCCGACCATCGCCTCGCGGGGACTGACACCGATGCGGGACCGGATACGGCGCAGGTGAGTTTTCACCGTGTGGATGCTCAGGACGAGCTCCCGGCCGACCCTGTGGTCGGTATGGCCCAGAGCAACCAGGCTCAGGATTTCCGCCTGCCGAGAGGTCAGTACAGGGGCGGCGGCGGGAGCCCCGTCGCCGAAAAGCTGACTCATGCCGCGCTCCCGACCAATTGCCCTGGGAACAACGGCTTTGCGCTATCCGGCGGACCGTTCTCGTCCGAGGCGCCATCCGGAGCGGACGCGTACCGGCGGCGCAGTGCGTCGTACGCGACGGCAGCGGGCGGAAGCCCGACGCTGGCCCGGCGCGCGTCCAGGTGCGCAGGCTCGCTCACCGGCATCCGCACAACCCGCCCGTGGGCGTCGAGCCGATGCTGCGTCCCGTACTCCTGCTGGTGACCGGCACCCACAGCGCACCGGTCGTGGAGGTGTGCCCAGTGCCGGATCGGAGCATCGCCGCGCTGGACGGCCTCGGTCAGCATCCGTAAGCAGAGCCGTTGGAGACCTGGATCATGGTCGGCGTGCAGGGCAAGGTGCAAGGCGGCTTCCGCTGCCTCTTCGCCGACCAGTGAGCGTCCGGGCCACCCGTGCTTGCTCAGCAGGCGTTTCAGCATTCCGCTGTCCGCGCGCTCCTGGTGAATGCCCCACTGCTGTGCCGTCGCGGAGAGAACACCGCGGGCAAGCTGTCGGCGGGCCTCGCGGGACGCGGTGGCGCTCTCCAGGAGATCGCGGGCGATGTCCGGGCGTCGCGGTTCCTGAGTCATCGCCGGCCTGCCACGGTGAGGGCCTTCGCGAGCTTGCCCGCTACCGGAGCAGGAGCTGAGCTCCAGCACTCAGCACTGTTACCGGGGGGCCCGGCCTCGGCCGGGGGCTGGAGTTCGTGGAGCGCAGTCATGTGGGAGTCTCCGGAAGATCGTGGGCAGGAGAAGAGCGAGGAAGTCACCGTCGTCGCGTGAGGGCGTCCTTGCCCGGCAGAGCCGGCTCGGCCGGGAGTTCGAGGCACGTTGCGGTATGGGGAGCATGGAAACCAGGTGCGCGGTCCAGGCGTACGTACCGGCAGGGGCGTGGAGGGCGTACGAGTACGGGCGTCCTTGCCGTAGTTCCCTTACCGCGTCGGCAGCCCCGTGGTGGTCACCGAGCCAGGCCCAGGCGCGGCCGAATGCGTCGCGGTCGAGGATCGGGAAGGTCTCGCGTGCCGAGTCCCGCATCCATTCGAGGACCTGCCCCGGGGCTTCGGTGATTCCGTCTTGGGGTCGTGCAGCGAAGGGTGTGCCAGCTGGGTGGGCTACGTGACACCAGTAGGCGCGCGGAAGGTTCATCGGCCGGCCCCCTTGTGGATCGGCACCACTGGGCAGGGCGCACGGTCCTGATAGGGCTGAGGAAAGAAGATCGGGCGGACAGAGAACTCGTAGTAGGCGTCTCCGTCGCTGACGAGGTGCACGTACATCTGCTGGGCGGCAAGGGAGGCGATGATCTGCCGCATCTCCCAGCCGTTGCGGAGCCACGTGAAGGCGGAGGACTGTGCGGCAAGACCCTCCATCCGCCAAGCCACCCGGCGCGCTCGCAGCCGGAGTTGGGCGACCGCGCGCGCCGCCGTGGGACTTGCGTACGTACCGAGCTGGTAGCCCCTCAACCCGGCGCCCGTCTCCGCGCGATATCCGTTGACCTCCACCCAATACCCGGCCAGCGAGTGGGGGACCAGGCGGGGCAACTCCATGGTGTCGTTCACGTGGCACCCCGCCCTTCGGATGCATGGAACTCGATCCATACGTCCTTGCCTGAGTCCTTGGGGTCGGCGCCCCAGGCGTCGGCTGTCTTGCTGAGCAAGAACATCCCGCGCCCGCTCTCGCTGTCCCAGTCCGGGTCGCTGACCACGGGCAGCTCCGGGCTGCTGTCGCTGAGCACGATCCGGATGGACGACGACGTGGACTGGAGCGTGAGTACGCAATCCCCGGACTCCACGTGCTGGTGCACGTTCGACAGCATTTCCGCGACGCACATCGTGGCCTTGTCCGCCACCTCGCCCCATCCCCAGTTCCGTACGAGGCCGGCCACAGTTCGGCGCATCAGGGAGAGGCTCCGCGGTCCGACTACGAGCGGTTCTCGGTGCTCGTGGATCACTTCACTGATCGATGTTCTTGAGATGGACACTCTCGGCTCCTTAGCGGGCGAGCTGGTCCAACTAGCGTGTTGCATGGGAGAGTTGATCTGCAAGGCGTCATGCAATTTTCACGCAGAATGACATATGCAGTCGCTCCGGCTCTCGCCTGTGCAAGGGAGACTCGGGGTGGCAAACTCGGAACCTGGGCTTCGTTGAACCTGACTTGGGGCTTGCCCGGCCAAGCTCAGGGACTCGTACGCCGAACCCCAGGAGGGATGGAGAGGACTCGGACTGTGGCAGCACCCAAGGGACCGACGAGCCGGCGCGTGCACCTCGGCAAGGTGCTGGAGAAGATGCGCGTCGACAAAGGGATGGCCAGGGAGGAGGTGGCGACAGCGCTCGGATTCTCCACGGAGAAGCTCTGGCGTCTGGAGAAGGGCCGAACCAGCCTGCCGAACCACAGCGACCTCAAGGCCCTCCTGGACCACTACAACGTCACCGACGATGAGACCGTCGAGGAACTCCTGAAGATTCACCGTGAATCACTCACTCAAGGGTGGTGGGTCCCCTACAACCCGCACCTTCAGAAGGGGATGCGCGACTACGTAGGTCTGGAGGCCGACGCGCTCTCCATCAGCTCCTGGCAGCCCAACCTCATCTTCGGCTTGCTCCAGACACCGAACTACGCTCGGGCACTGCTCGAAAGCGCCAAGGCAGTGGACGAGATCACCACCGAGTTCATCGACGCCAACGTCGAGCTGCGGATGAGCCGCAAGAAGCTCATCACGGAAGACGAACCGCGGCCGCTCTGGGTCATCCTGTCCGAGGACGCGATCCGCAGCACGATCGGCGGGCCGGACGTCATGATTGAGCAATACGACGAGATCGGCAGGCTCGCCTCCCTCGACCACATCACGCTTCAGATACTCCCGGCCGCGAGCGCTGGCTACCGTGCCAGCCTGAACTTCGCCCTGCTCGAACTGCCCGAGCCTCTCCCGAAGATGGTCCAGGCCGACCATGTCAACGGTCAGGCGTGGGTCACGGACAAGAAGCCCGAAGTCGGCAAGTTCTCCCGCAGGTTCGAAGCGCTGCGGGCGGCAGCTCTGGCGCCTCATGAGACGCCAAGAGTTCTCAAGGACGTCAGCAAGGAACAGGAAGAACGGAAGTCATAGCCATTAACACCAACCCGAATACTACTGAGATGGCTCCTGAAGCTGCCTGGTTCAAGTCCTCGTACAGCAGCGGAGCCGAAGGGAACTGCGTCGAAGTCGCATTCCTGAGGGGACAGGTCGGCGTCCGAGACACGAAGAGTGTGGAGGGGCCGACGCTCATCTTTCGTGGGAGCGCGTTTTCCAACTTCGTGGCATCGCTCAGTGTCAGGTCCTTGACCGACTGACCCAGGTTTACGTCACGGCCCGCCGACGATTTCGGCGGGCCGGCCGGGGTTAATATTCCAGCCCTACTTCTCCATTAGTGCTGTTCAGCGGCTTGAGTGTGGGGAGTGTAGCGGGATGGGTTGGGGTGCGGGGCGGTCTGGGCGGACCGTCCCGCGAAGTTGTGACCACGCCGCATGTGGTGAGAGCACCGGGCGCGTGCTTGGTGGCGGCGTAGTCAGCGTGATCACCTCACTGTGGAATCGCGCGGCCGGTATGGCGGGGTTCAACTGCCAGCAGGCGGCGGATTTCGGCCGGTACCAGGTCCACGAGGTCGGGAGTGTCGGCCGGGTCACCCCCTTTCGCGTTCCTGGACGACCCGCACGATTCCTTCCCACGTACCGTCCGCCGACCACCTGCGATGAAGGTCGTGAACCGTCTTCCAGCTACCGAAGCAGGGAGGTAGGTCCCGCCAGGGGAGATCCAGTCCGCTGCCGGAACAAGATCCCGTGGATTACACAGCGGTGGGATTACCAGCTCCCACCACGCCCGCGATTCGCCGGCAAGTGCGGATCCAGACGAGCCCACTCTTCATCCGAGAGATCTCCCCGCCCCATGTCCCACGGAACGACTTCCCAACGGGAGCGTTCACGCGCCCCATCGGATACGACCTAAGCAAATCGCCAATCTCGATAATCGGACTCCGCAGTAGGTCGCAGATAGCGACCAAGCGGATCTCCACTTTCTAGGGCTTCGGCCGTGAAGTGGAGCAGGGCAGACAGTGATCCCCACATCGGATGAGCAGTGATGCCCGGAGATCCGCCTTCCTTGTCGCGCTGGTGAATCCTATGACCCGCGCGCTCTTGTGCATCCAGGTAAAGAACTGACCCCATCCCATCTGCGGCAAACGGCAGATAGTGCGGCAAGAAAGGAGCGTGGTCACTTGGCGAAGAGGTCCTAGACACCCAGTTTAGCCGGATCTCCTCCAAAGCGAGCACTCGGAACATCGGGGGGAGCTCGAATATGTCACTGCCATTGTGGCACAGGAGCGATTCAACCAGTTCTGCCGGAAAATCAGCGCCTATGAACTCTTCAGTGAGCGCGATCTCCTGGCGCGAGGCAGGTGGCGGAAGTTCTTGAACCACCTCATGGTCCAATAGCCATGCATTGATGCGCCACCAAGACTGACTAATGGGGGGTATCGACATTGCAATTCACCTCCATGTTGCTGAGTTCAACAGGGCGGGGCCTCTCATTCAGGCAAAGCCATTTGAAATTGTGGGCTGGAACGAGTAGTGCCGCTAGGAACTAGACGGAAAGAAACAAATCGAGGTCTGTAAATGCTTGGATCACGGAAGTTCGCCCCTGCATCAGACCAGCGATTATCGAACGTGTTGACGTTGTACGAAAGAGTCCAATGGTCACCAGCTTGCAGAACTGGGTGGGCGTGGGCGTTGTAAGTGAATATGTTTTCATCGCCGTAGCTCCCGAATATTCCGGTCTCTGGCGTTCTGTATATAACATCATGGCCCACCCAGGACCCGAAGGTGCCGAAGGGATCACACCCCGATCATATGCGAATCTTGTTACTGAAAGCTTCCGTACTGTCCTGGCTTATTACTACAAATTGTTTGTTCCATGGCGTAACACTGTACTCATTTGATATGCCGGAAAGATATGTAGTCCCTTGTTTCTCATTCTTCATCCAGTTGTTCGCCCCGGTAGGTTGAAGATTCAGGAACTGCCAATCCTGGACTGCCGTGAGGTCTTGGCCCTTGACCCGCGCGATGTGCATCTTTTTGTTTACTTTGTCATTGCTGACCCCATAGATGTATGTGTGACCGTCGGGGCTGCGGTAGGAGGGGAGGAGGGCTGATCCCCACGCGACCCCGGTTTCGGAAGGCAAGGGATCGATCCAGATGGGCTTCCTGAGGTCACTCAACTCGAAGGTCGCCACCGCGCTTCGTACGTATGCGAATGGCATTGCGGTGCCATCATTTGTTCCTCGATATTCCTGGACAACTATCTGCAGATGGTCGACTCCGTCGATCTTTGACACCATGCCGTCACCGAGCCAATACCAACGGTTATCCATGGTCGGCGGCAACATCCCTTTCGGATTTGCCTTCGTCCCTGCATGAATCGTACTCAGACTGCCGCCAGCATCCACAAGGAAGGAGTTATTGATAAACTTCGAAGTAGTTGGACGTGTGCCATTCGCGTTCAGCGGCCCCAGGAAGGTATCCGAAAAAAGATACAGTGTACGGCCATCAGGCAGCTTGAATGAGTACGTGGAGTCGCCTCCAGTCCAACCATCTGGTGTGGTATTGGCGTAGTTGTTAAAACGTCCTTCTGGCGCAGCCTTGGCTGCGACCTCCTTTACCTCGGGCAGCGATTTTGTTTGGCACTGCCCGTATACCACTGGTTCCGCAACTCCACTGGGCTCAATCGGACCTCGGTAATTACTCCCATCAGGGTTCACAACCTTGACGTAGAAGTGGTCTCTCTCTCGTAGAATCCTTTGCTTTTCAAAAAATTGCCCCAAGTCATTTCCGGCGTTTCTGTTATGTTGGCCATTGATTGGCTTAACGGCAAAATGAGCAAAACCCTCCCCGCCGTCCTTGGCACCTTTACTGGTGGAGGCTTGTGGATACTCATCGCATTCCCGCGCGCCGCGGGTATATCTCTCACCGAAGAAGAGTCGGCATTGGCTCCTTGACTTGCTTCTGTTCGGTTCTATATTTTCGGCGTTCGTTCGCGTCAAGGTGCGGCCGCTCCCCACGGCGCCCGGAATACTCTTTTGGTTTTCGGTCAGGGGGAATGTTTTGTTCGGTTGATTCTGTGCGGCCCAGATCAAATCTGCGGATTCCTTCGTACGATCATCCGCAGTGAGGTTGAATACCTCTTCAACTAGAGGAAATACGCATCCGTAATTATTGCTCATATAGGAAGCCGAGTCGCAGCGGAATGTGTCACCGGCATAGGTGGCGGAGCCGGCGTTTCCTCCGATCTTGAAGCCAAAAGTGTAGGTCCCTATTTTATCGTTCCCTTTTCCTCCATCAGGGGAAAGGAAGTTGAAGAAGGCAATGCCGTTTGCCTGCCATTCCGCTAGTGTTCGGCGAGCGCCGCCGAGGGTTTCACAGTCAGGAGATTCTTCTGAGGCTACGTCGCAGCTTGCGGTGAGTTCGAAAACATCTGTCATCCGAGGGGCCGCTCGCACTTGAGGCTGATCCAGTCGTACAGTTGTTACTATATTTCGATTATCGGTCCCATTGCCTTGGTCGGCTTCACCGAGGATGGTCATGCGAAAGTCGACCCTGCCCGTCTCTACGCAGGTGGGGTTGCAAAGTCTAGAAATAAGCGACACGTTGGGAATGATTTTGCACCAGGTGAGATGGTCTATCGCTTTAGCGACTCCTGTGTTGCCGAGGAAGTCCTCGCAAGTTTGGAGCGTCGCGTTTATTCCATTCTCTCCCTCTTGGGCGCGCAGCTTCGAGAGATAGTCTGTGCGGAACTTCGCCTCCTCCTTGGTCTCTTTGGAAATAGGTCCTCAGGGGCTAAGCCCCTGAGGCTCATTAATGGCGGGCTGACGTTGAGGTTGACGCTTCTCCATTCCCTTTCCTCCAACTGGCTTTCTGTCTTTCTTGTTTGCATCCAATGCACCTTTTGTTCTGTCGATTGAGTGATGGGCGGATACTTGGGCGCTACTTGCTACGGATGGAAGAAGTAATAGGGAGAGTGCAGTCACGAGTGTCCAAATTATCCTAAACTTCCTCATATTTTTCCTTAGATGCTTGGTGGAGATAAGGTTCGTGAGGGTGGTGTGCTCTAAATGAAAATACATGCCCATGTCATGTGTGTATCGTGAATCCGTCATTTAACGTAAGGGTGGGAATGTCGGAAGTTTCTTAGCTTGAACCGTTGGGGCGGACTTGCCCGGTGTACTCGCGTCTCAGTGGCTGGCGGCGCTGCGGGCAGCTGGCGCCCGCAGCGAGGCCGTCAACTGACGGTGTCGTTCGCGGCCGGTGCAGGGCGCTGGTGGTGGTAGATGAGAGCCGTCCTCACCCTGGAGCAGCACCGCTGGCAATGCTCACGACGGCGGCGCCTGGGCCTTCCCTCCAGCCGTTTGCGGCACTGAAGGAAGCCCGCGGTTCAGTGCGGCTGCGTGTCCACAGCACGCACCCGAACCGGTCCTCTGGCGAGATCGGGCTGCGGGTTCACGGGTTGCCCGCGTCACCGTTGGAGCGCGACCCCTGTGCGGCAGCACACCGTTACCAGGCGTTGAGCTGGAACCGGGAGGGGCGCGGTTCGTGCCGCCCCGTTCTGCACTGTTCAGCACTCTTGCCGAGTGACTTGTCCATCCTCGCGGCGAAACGCTCGTACTGCTCGTGCCAGAGCACGGCCGTGCCCGCGTTCAGGTACGCATCACCGCGCGCGAAGGTCAACGCCGCTATCTCGTAACCGAGTTGTTGGTGTTCGCGCCAGCACGGCGGGATCACGTGGTTCGGCTGCCAGGCGTACGTCCAGTTCAGCCAGCGACAGACGTCGTCGAGCCACTGCAATACGGTGCCCGCGAGCGCATCCGGGAGCGTCCCGATGTCCCACGGGGGCGGAGCACCTTCAAGTTCCTCGTCCGTGGCCCTTTCGGCGAGGTAGGTGGCGATCGTTGCCGGGACTTCGGGGAATGGGCCGAAGGCGGTACGGAGCTGGGTGGTCATGCAGCAGCTCCTTGTTGTGTGCTCCACTGGGCCGCGTAATCCGCCGCTCGCTTCTTCTGTGCGGCAGCGGTGCGTACGCGTTCCGCTTCGTTTGCCTGTCGCAGTGCCGTGATCTCTTCCTCGATCTTCGGCCAGGAGTCCCACGTCCACATACCGTCGAGCTGAGTGATTACGGGGGGAAGGTTGTCCGCGAGGACGAGCGCCTGGCCCTCCTTCAGCCCCTTGACCTGATCGGGCCGGAGTACGGATTCGAGCGCCATGTGTGTGGCAGTCGAAGTGCCGCCGCGCTCACCGCTGTTGGTTGTCCTGGTCGCACGACGGCGTTCAACCTGGCCGCAGAGTTCGGCCATGTCGCGGAGGAAGGCAGGGTCCTTCGAACCGCCGAAGACGACGAGGTTGTTGGTGAAGCTCGCCAGTTCCTTCGCGGTATCCGGGCCGAACCGCGCTTCGGCGGACGCCCATCCCTGCAAGCCGTAGACGACGGTGATGCCGCGTCCGCGACCGTCGGCGACGCGTTGGCGTAGGCTCGGGATGGGGGCGATGTTCGGGGCCTCGTCCAAGGCGCCCAACATGGCGGGGTCGAGGCGGCCGGCCCGGGACTCGATCGCCACTTCTTCCGCGATGTCGAACAGGTCTTCCGTGACTGCCGTGGTCAGCGGGGCGACGGAGTTGACCGCGGAGTCCTTCCCCAGCAGGTAGACCGTCCCACCGGCGGCCAGCACCGAGCGGAAGTCGGTGCTCTCGCCGCCTTTGCCCACCAGAGCGTTCACGACAGCTTCGTGCGCCAGCGGCTCCAGCGCGGCATCCAACGTGATCGCAGTGTTCCCCACCGTGCGGTCGTCACCGCTTGTCGAGGTGAGGAGCATGTCCGCCCACCCGGGACCGGCGCCGGGGTGGGCGTTGAGGATGCTGACCGGGGTCGGGTCGGTGATCTTGCGCGCCCACCTGAGTAGTTGTGGGAGGTCGGCACCGTCAAGAGCGGCGGCGTGCAGCAGACAGGCCAGGACTTTGCTCGCCTGTCCCTTGTAGAACGCCGAACCCTCGGAGGACTGGGACACCGCCCCGGGCGTACGGGAACCGGCGACGAACGCCTTGGCCCGCGACATCGCGGACAGTGTCGACTCAGCGCCCGCCATGGGCGACCAGCGGAACCGAGGAACGGACGGAACTAGGTTCTGTGGGTCGAAGGCCAGAGTTGGACGGTCCCCGGCCTGCCGCGCGTCGAGTGTCAGCTCCACCAGGTCCGGCTTCGTGGATGTGGCGATGACCGGGCCTTGCCATTCACGGATCAGCGGGGCGAAGAAGCGCAGGGTCTTCCCGGACCCCATGGGCCCGATCACGCGGCACGCCTTGTCGGCGCGCGACCACAGATCCAGGCCCTTCGGCCTGATGGACGTGCCGAGCGAGTATCCGAAGTCGTATGGAGAGTGGTACATGGGAGGTACTCCGGGGAGGTCAAAAGAGGTGAATTACTTACGGCCCGCACGGCGTCGGCGCAGCGGCCGGGGCGCCTTGGAGAGGCTGACGCGGGGCGCGGGCGGGGCGAGCAGTCCTGGGCGTATTTCTGTCGCCCGGAGAACGGCCTTGGCCGACAGGTGTCGCCGGAGCGCTGCCTTGGAGGCGAATCCCGCATTGCGGCGGGCGCGAGCCGAGGCCCCCCAGGCGGTGATGAGCCCGACCCCGCCCAGCGCCACGACGCCGTACAGCAGGAGTGCGAACCCCTGTGGCATCAGCTCCATCAGATGCTCTTGCGCGCGGCCCGCGCAGCGAGGTAGCGCATCCGACGGGTACAGAGCCGGGCGAGCGGAGCGGCCGGACCGGCCTGGCGGGGTGGTGCGGAGTGGTACGCGTGGTGGAGCTCCTCCGCTGCCCGCCAGAGGTGTCCCACCGCCGCTCGCGCGTGCCCGCCGGCCGCGAACGAGTCGTCGCCTTCGAGATCGACCGCGAGCTGTGACGTGCGGTGCGCGGCTCGGAGGAACTCGGCGTGCAGCGCGTCGACGTCACCTCGTACGGTCCGGGGCGGGACGTCCGGCGGAGCGGCAGATTCAGTCGGTCCGAGACTGCGGACGAGGGACAGGGCGGGCATGCGAAACCTCCGAGGTGATGCGGGAAGGGCGGGCCGGGTGTTCCTGCCGATCAGGCCGTGTCCGGGTCGGTGGCCGTGAGGTCGGTCATGGAGCCGGAGGAGAAGCAGAGGTGCTGTTCGGCTTCGGTCAGCAGGTGCTGCACGCCGGGGTAGATCACCTCGCCCACTTTCCAGAGCGCGACTCCGCGCCTCAGCCGCATGATGTGCTCGGGCGTCCACCCCGGCAGACCGAGGCGTTTCGCTGTGTCCTCCGCTTCGGCCATCTTCATGCTGTAGACGACGATGGTGTCCGCCATCTTCAGCGCGGCCTGCGTCTCCGGGCTGTCGTCGACATCGCTCAGGTGGTGGACGATGAAGATGCAGGAGAGCCCGTAACCACGCGCGAACTTGAGGAACTTCTCCAGCAGGCTGGCGAGTTGAGGCGTTCCGAGGATGTGCCAAGCCTCCTCGCAGACCAGGATGCGCTTGCGTTGGGTGTAACGGCGGCAACCTGTATCGGAGTTGGCGCCAAGCTCCCACGCGCCGGACGCCGCGTCGATGACCGTCCGGTTGTGGTGCTCGGGCCCCTGTCCGCACTCGCAGACGGCGCGCAGCCACACCTCCTCCAGGAAGACGCTGACGACCGCGACGAGGATCGTCATCGCGATGCCGCCGGACGGAACCTTGGTGAGGTCGAAGACGACCATGTCCGCATCGAGGTCAATGTCCAGACTGGTCGGACCGTCGAGCATCCCCGTCAGGTCGCCCGTCGTGTCGCCGTCACTGCCGCACAGCCGGTCCAGGACGTACGACGCTTCGAGACCGTCGCCCAGCAGCTCGTCTCGGGTGCGCTGCTTGGCCAGCGCGTCCGCCTCCTCCGGGGCCCGCAGTGCTGCCGCAACATCGGTCAGCACGGGAGTGCGGCCCGCTTCGGCCGCCAGGCGGTGCGCGTGCCGGATCGCGATGCGCAGAGCGGAACCCGCGAACTCGTTCAGCTTCTTGCCCAGACCGAGTTCCACGATCGTGCGGACGAGTTCGACCTGACGCTTGCCCGCGATGGCCGGGTCCATCGGGTTCACGCAGGAGGCACCGCCGCCCGGCGCGAACTTCACCGGGGCACGGCCGGTGAGCGACCGGCCGAGGGCCGCCCACTCACCTTCCTGCCGTTCCTTCTGCTCTTTCGTGTCGAGGACGACGATCTGTCGGCCCAGGCGGATCTGCCGCGCCGCGTACGTCTTGACGAGGGCACTCTTCCCGCGGCCGGTGTCCCCCATCACGATCATGTTGCCGCCCGGCAGGCCGTCGCCGAAGGCGCAGAACGGGCAGTAGACGAACGCCTTCCCGGAGTACAGCTCACGGCCGATCACCGCACCCGCCGAGCCCAGCGACGGCGGGGCGATGGGCAGGTAGAGGGCCTGGCTGCTGGTGGTCGCTGTGTAGAGCGGGCGCCGTACGGTCGCGTGCTGCGGCTTGAGCGGGACGAGGTCGAGAAGGTCAGTCACTGGATGCCTCCGGCGAAGGGCAGGGTCGTGGCGAAGGCACGAGCGTGTTCGAGGTCGAGCCACTCGATGCGCAGGTTGGCATTGCGGGCGCGTGAGGCGGTGGTGCGCTTCGTACGCTCCAGCTCCTGGGCACTGCGCGCGGAGACGGTCACGTACCCGACGACGGCCGCGCCGGCCGCGCCGGACTGGGCGAGGTCCATTCCGCGCGAGCCGGTCGCCGCTGCGGCGATCAGGTCGCGGGGGTCGATGTTCTTGCCGCGCTGGGAGTTGCGGAGCATCTCGCCCTGGTTGTTGGTGTCCTCGTCGAGCATCCGTTCCACGGCCTTGCCGTTGGGCTCCAGGTCCTGCGTGATGGCGATGGAGCGGATCACGTCGGGCATACCGATGAGCAGTGGCGAGAGGAAGTCGGGGCCCACAGGGGTCACCGGCCAGTCCGTCACGGCGGCGGTCGCGTGGTACCAGCAGTCCGTCGAACCGGCGGCGCGGGTGGCGACGTACGCCCCGTTCCGCACGTCGACGTTGCGCGGGAAAGCATGCGTCTGCGGGAGGTCGGTGTCCCAGATCGCGTGATCGGGGTCGTACGAGTTGCGGATGAGCGCGGCGAGACCACGTTCGTCCAGCGGCGCGACCACCGAGAGATCGGCATCCTCGCAGCGTGACCACAGCTCTTCCACGTACGAGGCCATGGCCTCGGCGATGCCGTCGTCTCCCGTGCCGCGGGCCGAGGCGTCGGCCGCGAAGTCGCGGTTGAAGCGGGCGCGCGCGATCACGTAGTAGCGGTGCTCTTCAGCGGACGTCGAGACCGCCTCAGACAGGGCGTCGTACGAGTCCTTGAGCCACTGCGGGGAGTTGGCGGTTGCCGACGACTGATCCCGCTGCGCAATGAACCGCTGGTGGGCGTGCGGGTCGCTCTTGAGCTGGCGGGCGATGACCTGGATGCGCTTGACAGGGTGTTCCTCGGTGTTGCCGAAGGCGTCGAGGAGTTCGCCCCACCGTTCGAGGGCTACGACCTGCTCGCTGGACTCCTTGCCGCCCAGGCCGGGCGAGGTGACTTCGAGGGTCGCGGTGACGCAGCGGGATTCCGGCTGAAGGACGACGACGGCCTGCTGCCCGCGTACGGTCACCGGCAGCCAGGTCATTCCGGCGATGCCTTCCGGCTCGGCGAGCGCGGCGTCGGGCGGGGTGCCGTCCTTGCGGACGCCCGCTTCCACAGCAGGGGACACCCAGACGCCGCCGGTACGGCCCAGGGCCTTGCGGTGGTAGCGGGAGATCCGCCACCACTTGTAGATCGTCCGCCGCTGGGTGGTGCCCTTGGGCCGGTACGGGGCGTAGACGACGACCAGCGCGGACACGATCGGCGCGACGGCACCGATCGCCGCGAGCAGGGTTACGCCGGAGAAGACGGAGCCGAACAGGAGGCCCAGCCCGCAGCCGCCGCCGAGCACCATCTGTTCGCCGAGGTCACTGCGGCCGAACAGGCCGGTGGGGCGGTGCTTGCCGAATTGATACGTACGAGACATCTGAGATCACGAGTCCTTGCCGGTGGCGGGCTTGTGCGGCGCCGTCGACCCGCCGGGCGGTCGCACCGGGGGCATGGGGAGGGTGGAAGGGCCGGAGCCGGGTGTGGAGCGCGGAGCGGGGCCAGGCGCTGCGGGCCTGGCGGGCGGCGCGGCGTACGGGGCCGAGCGCCGGGGGTGCGGGGAGGGCGCAGGCACGGGGCCAGTAGGTCCTGCCGGGGTCGAGGGGCCGGACGGGGCGCCCGTCGGCCTGTTACCGGGAGGCTGCCGGGGTGAGCGCGGAGCGTCCTTGACCGGCACGGCGCTGGGACCGCCGCCGCTGCCGCCGGGCCGTGTCGTCGCGGGAGCACTCGAACCGCCGTTGCCGCCCTGCGGAGGCGTACCGGCGTTCTCGGAACCGGCGTCGGCGCCCTGAATACCGGGCGAGGCTTCCGCCTTGGCCTTGACCATGCCCGCGCCCACCTTCGCCGCCCCGAGGGCCAGAGCAGCAGGAGCCGCAGCGGTACCGAGCGCACCCTTGCCGCCCGCCTTCGCGGCGGTCGACGCCCCGGCCTTCGCGGCTCCGCTCTTCTTGCCGCCGCCGACCAGTGCGTCCTGTATCCGCGAGCCCATCGCCCGGTTGGCGTGCGACATGGGCCCGTCCACGGCCGCCGCCGGTCCGGCGGACGCCGCCGTCTTGCGGTCCTGGCTGAGTTGGGCCATTTCGTCGCCGAAGGCTGGCACCCACTTGTATAGCGTCGCCGAGGCGAAGACGGCGAGCAGGAGGATCAGCCCGCCGATCAGGATGCGGGACGTGGTGTCCGTCATGCTGCCGGTGGAGTCGCTCATGATCGCGCCGCCCAGTCCGAGGAGCGCGAACAGCACCGGTTTGCTCAGGCCCAGCGCGACTAGCGCGCCGACCCACTTCTTGCTCTTGCCCCACAGGTCGCGGTCGACCAGGCCGCTGTTGACGAGCGGACCCAGCGCCACCCCGACGTACACGGCCGCACCGCGGATCAGCAGCTCGATCCACATGAGGAGGGCGCCGCACATCATCAGCAGGTTCACGACCAAGAGCTGAAATACGGCCTGGTTCGGCTGCGCTGCCATGACCTTCAGCATGTTCTCCAGGAACGGCTTGAAGTTCTCCGTGGCGTACGGCGCGAAGATCGCGGTGACCTCGTCCACCGCCTTGAGGAACAGGCCGATCACCGCCGGGGTCAGGGCGTTCACCACGAACTGGAGGACCAGGAACCCGACCGCTTCCGACGCGGCCTTCATCAGTGGGACCCCCCGCACTGCCCGCTTCGCCACGGCGATGAGCCACAGGGCCGCCGTGATCAGCGAGGACGCCGCGAAAATCAGGGCGTACTGCTTCAGGAACCCAGCGCTGGTCAGGTCGATCTTGCTGGTGTTCTCCATCAGCTCCAGCATCTTGCGCAGGAACCAGATGTTCGCTTCGGCGATCTGCTGGAGCATGAAGCCGAGCGGGTCTTGGACGAAGTCGATGGCCTTCTTGGCTTCGCAGACCAGCGGGATGTAGCAGAACGGGTTGGCCGTCGCCGCCGGTACGAAGATGAAGCCGAGTACGACGTTCACCCAGGCCACGGCATACAGCCGACGCCTGAACGAAGACCGTGGGCGTGAGCGCTCGATGGTCAGCAGACCGGGAACGTCCTCACGAAAGCGCAGCCGCATCAGCCACACCTCCCACGTCCGCGAACTGCGGTGCCGCAGTTGCCTGCTCGGTCGGAAGCTGAGAGGGAACGAGCGGCTCGGAGGGGGAGACCGACGTTGCCTTCCAGGTTCCGCCGTCCCAGACGAGATTCACGTTCATCCGCAGGTACGCCACCTGCGGGCGCTGTGTCTCGTCGTCACCGGCGACTCCGCCCACCGACGCCGTCCACAGTTCGACGCTCGCCGCCTTCGGTGAGAAGGACAGCATCCGCGTGGCCAGAACACCGGTCCGCGTGACCAGCGTCCCGCCATCGGCTGTCCTGCCGTCGTGCCCCACCTGTCGGTTCTCCACGACGAGGTCCGCCGACGCGTCCGCCTCGCGCTTCACGCCCGGCAGCGCGCTGGGCGCCGTTGTCGCGCGCAGCACGTCGTGACGCCACGCCTTGTCCGCGAAGAATCGCGGGTCACCGTGCAGCGACACGGAATTGACCGCCGCCGAGCGTGCACCCTGTTCGTCGTGCTTGTACGGGAGGGGCAGCCCGGACTCGGTCAGAGCGCCGCTGAGGACCGGGTCGTCCGCTTCAGACGCGGCGTACGCGGAGAAGTCAGACGCGGGGTTGGTGGCCTGGTCAGAGGAGATCGGCGCGACGTGGCCCTTACCTGTGGAGAACGCCGAGACCTTCCAGTCCCCGCCCTCCCAGGCGAGATTTACCGTGGCGGAGCTGAAGCCCGCCTCGGGAGACTGCCCTCCGGCAGATGCCCCCCGCACCGAGGTTGTCCACAGACGAATCACTGCGCTGTGGATATCGAACGACATTACTTTCTCCGTCAGGACCGCCGTCCGAGCAACGGTGGCCTTGGTGTTCAGCCGTGCGGAATCGCCACGAAGCTGTGCGGACGCCGCTGCCGCTGCGTCGTTTGCGACCCCGAGCAGGCCGGGGGCCGCCGGGGTGGACGCCATCGCTTCGATGGCACGCTTCCGAGCCGAAGCATCGGTCAGCAGGCGAGAGCTTCCCTGCGCCACGGCGAAGTTGGCCGCTGCCGCCTTCGCGCCGGCCTGCGTTCGCGGGTACCGGGTCGCGACCCCGTCAGCCACCGTGAGGCGCGGGGCAGCGCCGGGAACGGAACCGGCGCTGGCGTGAGGAGAGGCCGCAGTGCGGGTCTCCGGCGGGCCGGAGGCCAGGCTCACGACCACTCCGGCCGCGGAGATCACGGCGACGGCTCCGGCCGCGATTCCCCAGCCGCGTGCCCGTGTGGGGTGTCGAGTCGGTGTGCTGGTCACGTCACACACCCATGCCGTACGTGATCGTGAAGAGAGTGCCGAACGACGCGACGAGGAAGACGACGAGCAGGCCGCCGACCATCATTCCCTTGCCGCGTGAGGAGTCCATGGTCGAGTGCCCGTCGCCCACCCACCCCTTGCTCTTAGCGAGGCCGGAGAAGAAGGCACCCGCACCGGCCACGAGCACGAGTGCGGCGAGCACGCCCAGGAGCACCTTCGCCGTGCCGCCTAGTTCACCGAACGGGCCCCAGTCGGGCTTGACGCCCGAGACGACGTCAATGCCCGCCGCCAGGGTGGAGAACTGGTTGTGAACGGACGGGTCGGAGGCGACGGAGAGGAGGTTGTGCATAGTGGATTCCCTTGTTGGTGAGGGTTGTTGCGAGTGGAGAAGGAACGTTTCCGCTAAGCGATATGGCGCATAGCGAGGACCTGGTCGGCCCAGTACGAAAGAGGCTTGATGCGGACCTGAGCGCCCGTGTGCGGGGCGTCGATCACCTGGGAGTTGCCGATGTACATCCCGACGTGTTCGGGGTGATCGGCGGAGCCGACGGAGAAGAGGAGGTCTCCGGGCTTGAGCTGGACGAGGCTCTTGACGGCCGTGCCCATGTTGACCTGGTCGTACGTCACCCTCGGGAGGTTCACGCCGCCTGCGGCCCACGCCATCTTGGTGAGCGAGGAGCAGTCGCAGCCGCCGGCCCCGGTGTACGGCGCGACGCAGTCGCCGCCCCACTGGTACCAGGTGCCCAAGGCCCGCTTGGACGCCGCGATCGCGCGTGCCGCTCCCTTCCCCGCAGGCAACGGCGCCGGGCCCGCGGTCGCCGCCCACTTCTCGGCGTACGCCCGGATCTTCTTCACGTAGTCGCGGGTCTCCGGGAACGGCGGGACACCGCCGAACTTCTTCACGGCCCCGCCGCCCGCGTTGTACGCGGCGAGCATGTTGTCCGTGCTGTCGCCGGGGACGCCCTTGACCTCGTCCGCCAGGACACAGTCATAGGCGGCTTGCGCCGCGATGGCGTCCGCAGGCTCGAAGACGTCCTTCTTACCGTCCCCGTTGCCGTCCACGCCGTAGGCCGCCCAGGTTCCGGGCATGAACTGGGCGATGCCCAGCGCGCCGACGTTGGACTTGGCGGCCTTGTCGAAGTTCGACTCGCTGAAGAGCTGGGCGGCCAGCAAGGATTCGGTGACCTGGGGGCACTTGCCCGCGTTCTTCTTGATCAGCGGGCGGACCCAGGCGGGAACCGGCGAGCCTGCCGTCAGCCCCGCGCCTGCTCCGGCCTCGGTCGCCTTCGCGCTGTCGGCCCCTCCGAGGAGCATCAGGAACCCGATGACCGTGCTGCCGCCGGCCAGGACGAGGGCGGCCGGAGCCGCCAGTGCCTTGTTCATCCCGTGGCCCGTCAGGCCCACGGCAGGTCGGAGACCTGCCAGCCGTTCGCCGTACGGGCCAGCCGAACAGCGAACTGACCGCCAGCACGCTGTGCTTCGCCTGACCGGGGTGTGGTGGTCAGGACGTACGAGACGCGAGCGAGCGCCGAGGAGGCGTCTGGTGCGGGTGCGCCGTCCGGCACGGACACGGAGGGCACCTTGGTTGTCACCAGGGCCTGTTCACGACGCAGCGCTGACCAAGGGGCTTCCTGCCCAGGGCGCTTCTGGGAGAGCACTGCCCCGAGGTCCGCCGTGGCGTACCGCGCGGCGCGTTCTCCGGCCGAGGAGTACGAGGTGTCGTGACCGTCCCGTGCGTCGTGCTGGAGATAGGCGACTGCGAACGCCTGGGCCGTCTCCTGGGCGTCCCTCGGCAACATCGGAGTGGGCTTTCCGGCGCTGGGGTTGGGGGTACTCAGTGAGCTGGAATCCGTCGAGCGAGGAGCGTGAACAGGTCCGCCTGGTGCGGCGCTCGACGAAGAGTCGGAGGAGCTGATAGCGAAAGCAAGAGCCGCCGATGCAATGCCGACACCCACGGCACCGGCCACGGCTATGGAACGGTTGGAAAAGGGCATAGGAAGGCCACAACCTCGTGCTAAATGGAGGAGAGGCTGAGGATTGGGGATTCGACCATAGGTGGTGCAGGGAAACCCCGTATCTCAGCGACCCCTTGCGCGGTGCGCTCTGGGGCAACTCGATTGTGGCGCGGGAGGTGGGGACGTTTCTTCGGAAGAAACTTCACTGAATCTGGGCGCCTGAGCAGCGAGGGAACGGGAAGAGGCGGCCCGCCACGTGGAGTGGCAGACCGCCTCTTTATTTCCCCAATAGAATCGGGTCGTACTTATCTGTGGAGGCTAGATTTCTGTCCGTCGGCACAACTGAGTAGTGCAACTGCCAGCCAAGGAATCGCCTGTCCTGTGAGGAGGACCGGTTCACAGGTTTGGTAGGTGAGCATCATATGGTCACTTCCCGGCAGGAATTCGACGCCAGTCAGAAGTGCATGGTCGAACGGAAGCCACTCGGCATTGCTGCGTTCCCATATACGAAGTCCGACAGAGGTCAGCGCTACGCGTGCCTCGGAGTGGCCTCGCCACCGTTCCTGAGCCGCTATCTCGGCCTCGTAGTCGCGACGGGCAGCCAGCCGCGGATTGTCGACCCAGCGGCGGCCGAAGGTGGGGTGGTCCTCGTAGTAGCCCGCCCGTCCGCGCGGATAGTCCACCTCTGTGGCGTACCACCGGGCCACCCCGCATCTCACGTCTGCGTACGGCATCTCGCCGTTCTTCAGAGGCAGCCCCGGCACCGGAGCCGGCTGGAGGTTGCCGCCGGCCTCTAGGTACTGGGCGAGCGAGGCCGCCGCTTCCTGCCCCTGGCCGAGCGTGAGTTCGCGTGAGCGGCGGCGCTTCCGCTTCATCGAGGGAACTCTCCTTCTGCTGTGCCGTTGGCCGTGGCGCCGTTGTGCGACACCACGGCCACGGTTGAACGGTATGCGCGAGACCAGGTCCGCTGGCTGTTATCAGAGCGCCCGTGAGCTGGAGGCCGGTTCTTGCGCCTGGAACTCTGCTTCCTCGCGCAGGATCGCGAGGAGATCACTGACTCGGTCGTTGCTGATGCGGTACTGAGCTCGGACCGCCGCCGCCACCTCGTCTCGTGTGATGCGGCCGTGCGCCGTTACTGCCGCACGGGCCAGGGGAAGCATCCGACGAAGTTCGTCGCTAGCGATGTGAGGGGCCTTACGTCCGGCGGCTGACACGGGAGTTACATCAGCTTCTGGGGTCTGCTGCTGCGTCGCATCGTCAGGGTTGGTGCCGCTGTCTTCGCGGACGGACGAAGGCTCCTTGATGCCGTCCGGGACGGACTGGTCCTCCTCCGTCCCGTTGCCATTCCCGTCATTCGAGGTGGGGACGAATTCGTGACCGGCGCCGCCGGGCAGGCCGGATTCGCGGTCGGCGGGGTGCTCGGCGACAGCCTCCGAGGAAGACTCGGAACCGCGTCCCGGACCGGCAAAGGAGTCCCCGACAGCGCTCCCCGGACCGGTAACAGCTCCTTGAATCAGTCCGTCTTCGGTCCCCTGCCGTCCGCTGGGAGGGGAGAGCCGGACGGCCTTCTCCAGCGACACAGCCGAGGCTTTTTCGCCGTCCGGGACGAGTCCCGGACGGGCGGACGGCGGGATGGGGAGCACCGTTCTGCGCGTCCGCGTCATGAGGATGTACAGGTGCACAGCACCCGCCAGGGCGAGGGGCGCGAGCATCGAGAGGATGCCCACGACCGAGTCATCGAGCCGCAGTGCGGACCGTCCGGAGGGCACGCTCCGGTTGAGCGTGATGGCGTGCAGCGAGTTCGCCCAGAGGCTCGCGCCAGTTGCCAGGAGGAAGAGCGTCCAGGCGTAGAGGCGAGCACCGAAGGGGCGGTTAAGGAGGACGACGATCGCCCTCACGCCATACGCGATGAAGCCGTCCACGAAGACCGGGAACAGGTAGGAGAGCGACTCGCGGGCGTGGATTGCGACGGCTATCTGACGCAGCGCGTCGTACGAGAAGACGAAGCCTGCCGCCCCGAGCAAGACGATCGCGGTGACGTCCCAGCCGGTCATCACCTGGTCGTCGCGGACAGGCAGATGCCCCGTCGTCGTGCTGCTGGCGTAACTCATCGCTTGCTCTCTTTCGGGGCGGGGGAATGCTGGTCGAAGGCGAGCGACGGGTTGGCCAGCCGGAGGAGTACGTCCCCGTGGCAGGGGATGCCGAGCGGACACGGGCAGAGCAGGTCTTTGCCGTGGAGGAGGCGGGCGAACATCGCGGCGTACCGCCGGCCGACCGGACCGCGCAGCGTCGCCGCGTACAGCTCGACGGCTTCACTCGGTGACATCGGCCCCCGAGCGGTCGGGCTCGGGTCGCCGGGGCGGAACGGGTTGCCGAACTGTCCCGCGCCGATGAATACAGCGTTGTGCGATGCGCCCGAGTCGGAGGACGAGAAACCCTGAAATCGGTGGGGCATCACGCCGCCTTCCGGCGGCGGTCCGCGCCGATCATGGGAACGACTGTCGCCATCTGCGCTAGACGGCTGGTGATCCGTTCGCCGAGGTACGTCGTGAGGTCCGGGACGGCCGGATCATCGCTGCGGACGGGGAGGTTCGAGGTGAACACGGTCGGAAGGCAGTGGTTGTAGCGGTGGTTGATCAACCGGTAGGTGATCTCCTCCTTCCACTCGGAGCCCTTCGCCGTGCCGAAGTCGTCCACCAGGAGCAGGGGCACGGTCAACAGCCGCTGAAGCTCCCGCTCGGACTGCCCGAGATTCTGGGAGGGAAGCAGCGCGCCGTACAGGTCGGCGCTGCTCGTCCCGATGACCCCGTAGTGGGCAGGACCGGCCTCCGCGATCCGTCGCAGAGCGCCATACGCCTGGTACGTCTTCCCAGTCCCGGTTGGGCCAACGATCAGTAGAGATCCGGCGGTGGCCGAGTCGGCGATTACCCGGTCCGCCCAGGCGTTCACGTAGGGGAGGGTCGAGCACGCGGCGCGGTAGCGCGGCGGGGCCGCGGTCTCCCAGCGATTGAGTGCCATCCGGGCTCGCTGCTGGCGGTGCCACGCCGGGCTGCCCGGTCCGAAGCCGCTCGGTTCTTCGGGCTCAGGAACCAGCCGTGCACCGTGGGCTTCCATCGCACGGCGAAGTGCTTCCACTGCCCTGTGCGGGGTCTCGGGCTCAGACATGATCAGAATCCGTTCTGGTACGCGGTGGCGACGGGATTGCGGTAAGGAGCCCACCCGGACGCGGCGGAGCGGAGCGGTACGGCACCAGGTGATGTGGGCGCAGGCCCAGAGGGGCCGCACGAGGGGAGGTCCGCCCAGATCCGGAGAAGGTAACGGGCGGTCTTGGGAGGTCGGGCGGCGCTCCAGCGGCGGCTGACGAACTCCACGAGCGCGGCCACACCCCAGCGGGCCGAAAGAGCTGTTACCTCCTCCCACTCCTGTGCTGAGAGCCCCCAGCCGACGAGCATTCCGGCGTTGGTCAGCGAGGACACGAGGTCGCCAGCGGCTTCCGGTACCGGAACCGGTCCTGCGGAAAGAGCTGAAGGCGAAGCACTTCGGCGTGGCAAGCTTGCTTGCTTTTCTTGAGTGTTAATACTCCCGTAGGGAGTATTAACACTCCCACGGGTGTCCGTGTAAATTTCACCCTTTGAGGGCGAGGGCTTCAGGGTTTCAGCAGAAGACTTCACTGTTTCCTGCGGTGCTTCAGTGAATTTTTTTCCACGCGTGACTGTCCCTCCTGATTCCGATTCGTTCAGGTCTGCGGAATCCTTCAATAGGAGGGTGTATCGGTTACGGCATCCGCTCCCACCGCCCTTGGCTACTCGTATCTCTTTGAGATCCTCCAGTTCGCCAAGGCATTTCCAGATGGTGCGACTGGTGAGATGCGTCAGATTCGCAATCTCCTCAACTGAAATCTCGACACTGTCGTCGGACCCGCACATGGAGTGGGCCAATGCGAGGAGAACGAGGCGAGTCCCGTTGCGTGAGCGAGATGCGGACCAAATGCAGGTTTCCGCACTCTTCTCTTCGCGATGAATAGCGGAGGCGTGAGTTCCACCTATTTTGGGCATGACGGATCTCCGGTGGCTTACGAAAGAGTGGAAGGGGTGAACGAAGTGCCTAGGCCGCGACGAAATGCTCGATTGTCGTCGCTACCGATCTCCGTTCATTTCGCGCGAGCTTCAACAGGTACTTGCGCGAGAGTCCCAAGCCGCGAGCCGCTTGGTCTTTGTCGTATGCGCTCTGGTCGTTCGCAAAGCGGGAGATGGCTTCCTTGAACTCGGCCGCAGAGAGGCCGGAGGGAACTCCGCTAAGGGCGTTCGAAACGCTCTCCTCCCGGATACGCTGATCCCACCCCTTGTGCAGGTCCTCGCGTTCCGATGCCAGCAGGCCAGCCCGGATTCCATACTCCGTGCCAAGTTCCAGCGCCTCGATCAGGCATCGAGCCTGAGTCGCGAGGGGGCAGCGTGCGCACGCGTTCAGGCTGCGTTGCAGAGGGGTCCCTTCATCTGCGGCACGAGACTTAACGGCAGCCGGACTTCTATCGAATCCGTCTCCGGCAGGGAAGAAGTCCTCGGTCTTGCTGCCCGTGCAAGCGGCATCTTCCGCCCAATTCCTACTGTCGGCGTCAAGCGCAGTCAGGATCAAGGGAGCCCACTCCCCTGATCGAGCTGAGTGGATGAGGGGTGCCATCTTCTCAGTCATTCCGAAACCTCAGCAGCTTGGGCTTCATAATCTACGAAACGTGCGAACACCAAGTACTCACCCTTGACTGTTCGAGAAGCTGCTTCGAAACGTCCGGCAGGCCGAAACGCGGCCAAGAGGCCATGATTGATTTTGTACGCAGCGGTGGCCGCCTGCGTCGACTTGTCATGCCGTTGAATCCTTGCCCATCGTCCCGGATGCTCCATGAGGGTATTGGCTATGCAGGTGAATCGGATACCGCTCTTCCGCTCCTTCTTCTCGGGCGAAGGGAGCATCTGAAACTGCACGATTGACATCGAATATCTCCGCGATGAGGCAGCACTCTTCGCACGGTGGGCAGAAGAATGCGCAGGGCTTAGTTCAGGAACGCGCGCGGGACCGCGAAGACGGCTTGAGCGCAGAGAGCGGCGTGGAACTGTTGCCGTATCGAGGAGTAATCGCTTCTTCGGGGCTAACGAAGAACATCTCTGAAATCGCTTTGAGGTCCGACTCGGCGAAGAGCACGAATTTGCCCATCTTGCGGTGCGGGAGCTTCCCGATGCGCTCTCGGAGCCACTTCTCCGGAATGCCCAACCGCTGGGCCGCTTCGTCGTAGCTGACGTGCAGCCGGGTGTCCTCGGACGCCGGAAGTCGGCGGAGTGCCGCTTCCAGGTGCTCCGCGCCGGCCAGCAGGCGCAGGATCGGTTCCAAGCCCCTCAGATCAAGGGCGGAGGCACCCACGGGTGCCTCTGCGGGGAGGCTCATGAGAGACTCACTCCTTCAGCGGGCAGTCTCGTACCTGCCTGCGATCGGTAACGACAGGGCTCCGCCCCGTTGTTGCTGCTCTGTGCTGACCGCGAGGATTCCAACGCCCGTGCGGTCTGCACTGCTTCTTCGGGAGGCTCACGCCTCCCCGCGACTCGGCCCGCCGACATGGAGTTACAGCTCCTGTCGGTGGGCCGAAGTCGTCTCCGGCTCGCGCCGAGGGCGAGGTGGTGCGCCCATAGAAATGGGCAAGTAGCGCTACGGGGTGTACGTTAGGCACCCTGTTTCGCTAAAATGACTCTATCGCATTTTGGGGAACGGATCAATAGATTGAAGTTTCCCTAGTTTCGACAACCAGAGTTCGGGAGCAGGATCTCGGATGGCCCCTCGCCGGTTCGACCCGGAGCGCGTACGCGCGCTGCGTCGGGCTGCCGACGCCACGCAGAGCGACATGGCCGAAGGGCTCGGCGTGTCCCCTGCCGCTGTTGCTTCGTGGGAGAGCGGCCGTTCGGTCCCCGACGGCGAGGCGCTGCCCGCTGTCGCCCGCTTCCTTAAGCAGGACCTGGACGACCTCTTTCCGCGCGACGGCCTGCCGGATCTGACAGACCTCCGGTGCGACGCAGGGTTCTCCCAGTACGAGACCAAGGATCTGCTGGGCACCAAGAGTGCGGGACCGGTCGCGAACGCCGAGCGAGGGAAAAGGCGTCTGGGGGACAAGTTCGTCGCCCCGCTGGCCAAGGGATACCGGGTCACGGTTGACGACCTTCTTGCTGCGCAAGAGCGGTCCTTCGGCAATGACGCACGCGAACCCGACAGTAAGTCAGTCGACTTGCCCCAGGCCCCGCAGACCCTGGCGGATAAGTTCGCTCATCAGCTCAGCCTCTCGTACCCCGGTGAGCAGGAGGTGCCTTCGGACTCCGAGATCGCGCGCCGTGTCAACGAGTACGCGGGTGGGCCCATCGTCACCGCGAACGACATCACGAATCTGCGCACCGGCGTTGCGCAGGAGACGACGCCGTTGGTGTGTGAAGGGCTGGGCGCGTTCTTCGGTGTCTCGCCGGCCTACTTCAAGACAGGTGACGCCGTCGCGCGGCAGATTGTCGACGGGCTGAGGCTCCTGGGGGACGCCCCGGAGGGTGGTATTGGCCGCGTGCAAGCACGTGGCATGGGGCCGGAGGGCCTATCGGATGACGTGCTCGCCTTCATCCAAGAGGTAGCCGCGGAACTGAAAGAGCGGGGCCTGCCTGCCCCCAAGGGAGACAAGCAGTAGCCCCGCTAGTAGAGCGTGTACCTACATCTTCGGCTGGTAGTGCCTTCCTGCGGTGATCACCGTACGGACGGAAGAGAGCGCGCCGAGGTCCTTCAGTGGGTCACCATCAACGATCAGCAGGTCCGCCTTGTAGCCGGGTACGAGGCGCCCGGTCTGGTCGCCGAGCCCGAGTGCGCGGGCGGCTTCGGCGGTGGCCATGTCGATGATCCGGCTGTTCGGTAGTCCGAGGTGGGCGTAGAAGCCCAGGCTGGAGATCAGCCCTCCGAAGCCCGCCCGCTGAACACCGGCATCGGTGCCGGCCACGAGCTTCACTCCGGCGTCAGCCATCTCGCGGATGAGTCCGAACATCGCGTCGGCCCGCTCCTGCCCGAAGATCCGGGGGAGCATCTGCCAGTGCTGGCTGACGGCCGGGCAGACGTGGATGCCGTTGGCGAGAATCTCGTCCAGGACCTCCTTGCGCAGCTCGAACCCGTCCTCCGTCATCCAAGTGCAGTGCTCGATCGAGTCCACACCGGCGGCCACGGCTGCGGCGATGCCGTCGGTGCCGTGCGCGTGAGCCGCAACGGGCAGACCGGCCTTGTGCGCTTCGTCGACGAGCGCGGCCAGTTCCTCGGTGCTGAACTGGTTCTCCCAGCTCGCGGCACCGCCCTTGGTGAGCCCGCCGCCAGTGACCATGGCCTTGATGACGGCCGCACCGCTGGCTGCGTTGCGCTGGACGATGGTACGGACTTCGGCTTCGCCGTCGACCTCTCCGCCGAGGAACCAGCAGTGCCCGCCCTGGGGCGTGACCGGCGTGCCGGCCGAGACGATCCGCGGGCCGTGCGCCGCGCCTTCCGCGATGGCGGCGCCCAGCCGGATGGCAAGGCCGTTGCGGTCGCCGAGGTCACGGGCCGTGGTGACGCCGGTGCCCAGAAGTTGTTCGGCCCGTACCTCCATGTCCGCGAAGAGGGCTTCGTCCTGTGCCTGCTGTAGGGCGGCGGTCGGGTCGGCGCTGCCGTCGAAGACGAGGTGTACGTGGCAGTCGATGAGCCCTGGCAACAGGGTCGATTCGGGGAAGTCGAGGCGAGGCGTCCCTTCGGGGGCCAGCTCCTCCAGCTCAGTGCGAGGGCCGACCGCCACGATGGCGTCCCCTTGGACGAGGACCGCACCGTCGGTCAGGTACTCGCTCGTGGCCTCGGTGAGGACGCGTCCGGCAGTGATCAGCATGCTTGGCTCTCTTTCGCTTTCGGGGTGGAGCGGTCCGGCACGTCCGCAGGGGCGGGGACCTTCAGGGCGGCGGCCAGGCGCAGAAGTTGTTCCACGTCGGCCGCCCGGTCCTTCTGGGCAGGGATGGTGAGAGAAACGGGGCGTACAGGGCTGCCGTTGGAAGACGTGGCGAGCTGGACGGCTTCGCGGAGGCGTGTAGCTACGTCCGACGGCCCGGCGTCGACTGTTTCTTCCATGTCCACGTAGGGACTGAGCCGGACCAGGCCGTCTCGGCATTCCACGATGCGCCGGTGGTAGCGCCGGTGGACGTTCCGGGCCCGCCAGCGGTCACGGGCCGAGGTGCTGGCCGGGCGCAGAACGAGATCCGGGTACACCTTGGTGAGGAGCTGCCACAGAGGGGCGAGTTGACGGTGCACCCGCTTATGACGGCGCCGAGTTGCCATCGCGGCGATTCGGGCACGGAACATCGGATAGCTGAGGCCGACCACGAAGAAGATGCTTGCCAGCACCAACAACAAGGCCACACTCGCCGTCAGGGGCTTCGGCACTTCGCCGCCCTGATTCCGGATCACGACGAACGCCGCGCGGATGGCACAGGAGACGGCCATGAAGGCAAGCCCCACCGCCGCCAGCCACAGCCCGGTGGACAGCGGGCGTTCCGTCATCCGCGCGTACCGACGTGTCCACCAGAAGGCCGCCCCCGCCGCGTACGCCATGTACCCGCCGGCGAGGAGGAAGAAGACGGCCGTCTGCGGAATGGCCATGTCCGCTGTGGAGTAGCTGCCCGCGAGCGCCGACTGTGAGGTCGAGAGCGCATCCACCGTCAGCACGGCAGCCACCACCAGGAGGGCCACGCCCTCCCGACGAGCACGCCGCCGTCCGGCCACGTCGTCCGCAGCCGAGTACAGGTAGAAGCACATCAGGAAGTAGCAGCAGCCCATCAGCAGAAGGTTCTGCACGAGCTTCGCCAGGCCGTGCCCGGTGAAAGTGTCGAACTCGGCGACGCCGCTGGGCATTGCGACGGTGTACGAGAGCCCGCCGCACAACAGGCACAGCGCCACGGAGCGAAGCGGGGCGTTGCCGGGATCGCGAGCAAGCTGGGAGAACTTCCAGACCACCGCGATGAAGAGCACGGTCAGGAACGGGATGATCACCATTACATCCACCCGAGGTGATCACCGAGCGCTGCTTGAACTCGGCGTGCGGCGGGATCTTCCACGCTCACGGGCATGACGGCATCCAGCACCGAGGCCCACTCCAGAATGATGGTCGCTACCATCTCGGCTTCGAGTTCCTGCGCCGTGTCGTACATGTCGCGGTGAAGCGTGGGCTGAGCGGAGTCCAGCCTGCCGTCCGGGGCCATGACGCCCTTCAGCTTCGCGGGGTCAATGCCAGGATGGTCGGCCAGGATGTGGCCCACCTCGTGCAGGATGATGTGGTCCTGATGCAGCTTGGTCGTCTCGCTCTGAAAGACGATCAAGTCTGCGGTCTCCAGCTCGGCCCGCAACCCTTGGGGGCCGGGAGTTCGCAGAGGGAACTCCCGCAGCTCGATGTGCCGCTCCCGGTGAGTCGACAACGCCTTGCACAGCACTGCGACGTCGAGGGGCGGGTGCACATCGAGTACTTGGAGCTGCTGGCGGACGTAACGCTGTAGTCCGCGTTCATCGGCGCAGCCCTCTCGCCCGGGGGGGAAGTCCATCCCCGCCCTCCCCCGGATCGTGCCGCTCATCCTTCCCCGACGTCCCGGGGAATTGGAGCGACCGTGATGCCACCACATGGCCGGTCCTCCATCAGCAGAAGAAGCCCCGCCCTTCGGTTCAGGAGCGGTCGAAAGCCATCTTGCACGGTGGTGATCATCGCTCTGCGTAGTCATCTGGGTGACCGATGGGAACCCTCCGGGCGTTCCCGAAACGCAAGATCTGACTGCGATTTCTTCTGCAGACTGTGGAAGTACGGCTGTTGGGTGGCTGTGAACCGCGAAGGAGCTGAGTTGATCTTCCGGTGAGGATGTAGCCAGCAAGGGTCGAGAGTCCCGAAACCGGCGACGAAGGTCACATCCGCGACGGGCCCTATGAGAACTTAATGACCACTTAAGTGCTTAGCGGATTAAGTAGCTTGTGCCCCTTTAGGTATATTTTGTGAGGGTGAGTATTATTGAAATCCGGACCAATGCGCTTAGTTGTTCCGGCGTCGCTGCTGGGTCTGCGTCCTGGCGTGCGGTCGGACGTGGGGGTATGTCGCATGGGAGATTCCCAGGTGTGCGGAGGTGAATGCCCCTTCATGTGGCACTTCAGAATGAGCACGCTAGGTAACTGAGCTTCTTTCATCCTGAATAGTCGCAGTTCAGTAGAGTGTGGACGGCTTGGACGATGGTGCCGATGCGGCGGGTGGAGCATCTGGCTCGCCGGAGCAGTCGCCAGGACTCAGTTGCGCGAAGGCGCCTTCGCCGGGAGTACTGAGTCGGCGTGTGCACGGTTGAACTGCTGGTAGTGCTCGGGCTGTTCACGGAGGTGGTAGTACGGCGTGCGGGAGGTGGCGCCGGCTCCCTGGTAGGCGCGGTCCGCGAGCACGATAATCTGCCTGGTCTGGCACGCTTGGACTATGCCGTGCGCGCGGGCTGACGTCAGGTCGTGAGAGCGGTCGGGTGTCGCGCGGGAGAGCCAAAGCGGTGTCCCGTCGGGACGGGCGATGACCTGCACGTTCATGCCGTGGTTGCGGTGTTTCTGCGAGTAGTACGGCTGGTCTGCGCGGATTCGGTCGGTGGGGATGAGGGTGCCGTCGACAATGACGTGGTCGCCCTCGCCGAGGCCGGTAAGGGCTTCGTGCAGGCCGGGCGGAGTAATCGTGAAGACCTGTGGGTCGGTTGAGCTCAGTTTCGTTCGGGTTACTTGATCGCGACGAGCTCGACCTCGAAGCCGTCGTCGTTCTCCAGGTAGGCGGCGTAGTGCTGTCCGCCGCCGGCGTATGGATGCCGCTCGGGAAACAACAGGTGCCAGCCGTGCTGAGCGGCTTTGGCAGACAGCTTCTCGACGGTAGCGGCATCTTCGACGTGGAAGGCCAGGTGGTTCAGTCCTGGGCGGCAGCGGTCGTGCTGTTCGGCGGTCAGGGCCGGGGACTGCTCGATGACCAGGTAGGTCGGCCCGAGCCGCCAGCTGCGGCCGGCGTTCCAACTCTGGAAGAGGGCATAACCCAGCGACTCCAACAGCCAGCCGAGCGAGGCCAGCGCGCGCTGGAGGTCCGGCACCCAGACTTCGACGTGATGCAACGTGCCGTGTGTTGGCCGACTCATGCGGCCACCGCCTCGGCACGCTCGACGAGGTGGCCGCGTTCGAAGCGGGCTCCGGCGCGAACACGCGCGACGAGGTGGGGTGCGTTGACCGCCCGCCACCGGGCCTGGGCGGACTCGACGAGCTTGAAGACCATGGCAAGCGCGGCGGCCGCACTGCCGGCACCCTTGGTGACCTTGGTCCGCAGCCGTACCGTCGCGAAGGTCGATTCGATGGGATTCGTCGTGCGCAGGTGGACCCAGTGCTCAGCCGGGAAATCGTAGAACGCCAGCAGTTCGTCAACGTCGTCGGTGATCTTCTTGACGGCCTTGGGCCACTTCACGCCGTACATCTTGTCGAACGCGGCGACGGCCGTGACCGCGTGCTCGCGGTCCTCGGCGTTGTACATGTCCTGCAATGCCTTGCGCGCGCCAGGCTGGGCCGACTTCGGCAGGGCGTTGAGCACATTGGCCGTTTTGTGAACCCAGCACCGTTGATGGCGGGTGTCGGGGAACACCTCCATCAGGGCCTTCCAGAAGCCGAGTGCGCCGTCGCCGACCGCGAGGACGGGGGCGTTCATCCCGCGCCGGGCGGCATCGCGCAGCAGATCGGCCCAGGATTCGGCGGACTCGCGGTAGCCGTCGGCCATCGCGATCAGCTCCTTGGTGCCGTCCGCTCGCACTCCCATGACGACCAGGACGCAGGACTTGGCCTCGGCCAGGCGGATGCGCAGATGGATGCCGTCGGACCAGACATAGACGTAGTCGGACCCGATCAGGTCGCGCTCGCCGAAGGCTTTGTGGTCGGCCTGCCACTGTGCGGTCAGACGCGTGACCGTGGCAGGTGAGAGGCCGGCTGAGGAACCGAGGAACTGCTCAAGCGCGGGCACAAAGTCCCCGGAGGACAGACCGTGCAGGTAGAGCAGCGGCAGCACCTCGCTGATCTTCGGGGACTTGCGGCACCAGGGCGGCAGGATCGCCGAGGAGTACCGCTTGCGCTCCCCGGTCGTTTCGTCGACGCGCCTGTCGTTCACACGCGGCGCCTTGACCTCGACTGTCCCGGCGGCGGTGGTGACCTTCCGTGGCTGGTGGTAGCCGTTGCGGACCACCAGCCGCCGACCGCCCTCGTCCCGCTGGTCGGCCAACTCGTCTATATAGGCGTTGACTTCGGCCTCAAGTGCGGCGGCCAGCATCCGCCGTGCGCCCTCGCGGACGATCTCGATCTCATCGATCAGAGAGCCGTTCGGGGTGGTGCCATCGGCATTGACTACGCTGAGCACGGGCGTGCCTTCCCGGCCGACGTTCGCAGCGTCGGCCTACTCGGTGACCTTCAATCGATCACTCGGGAAGGTACGCCCTTCGCGCGCTCCCCGAGCCCCGATCCACAGGTCCTGAGCATTGCTCGGCCGGGCGCCCAGGAGGCCAGGACATCGAAGGTCTCGTTGACGTATCGCCAGGCGGTGGCTTGAGATTTCCCGAAACCGGCCCCGAGCTGGGCGGACGTCTCGTTCTGACGCAGGTGGACCAGCGAGAGCAGCACCTGCTTGAAGCAACCGAGCTTGTGCCAGCGGGTGTTGCGGACCCGACGGTGCTCGTACAGCAGCCAGGAGACATGCTCGACGAGCTCGTGCGGGACATCGAGCATGGCAGAATACGGAACCACAAGGCCCCTCAAGTCGCCGGTGTGATGAGTGAGATCACCACGCCAACGACGAGGGGCCCTGCCTCGTCACCACACCCACTGACCAGCCCGTTTCACCCGCCAGCACAGGATGAAAGAGGCTCAGTGGCGGAGCGTTTCGGCAGGCTGGACCCGCGCTGCGCGCCAGGCTGGGTAGAGGCCCGCCAGAAGCCCAGTTGCGAGCCCGATGATGGGTGCGCCGACAACGACCATCGGATGGATCACCGGTGTCCATTCACGTGCGATGGACACTGCAAGTACAGAGAGAACTCCCAGGCTCGTACCTACAACCCCGCCTAGCGCACCCAAGGCACCCGACTCTGAGAGGAACTGAGCTGTGACGTGGCGGCCTCGGGCACCGAGCGCTCTCCGCAGCCCAATTTCGCTGCGCCTTTCGAGTACAGCAACCAGCGTGGTGTTGGCGATACCAACTGCGCCTATCACGAGACAGAGCGTTGCAAGCAGCAGAAAGAGTTGGTTCAGATCGGAGGAGACGCTAGTACGCAGCGACTTCGGGTCGGGTGGCGGGATCGCCGTGAAGCGTTCGGGGTGAGCGGGGTCCAAGGCAAGTGGAGCCTCTGAGGCGATCTGAACGGCGGCTCCGGGACGGGTGGAAATAAGCATCTTGGCGCGTTCACCAGAAGGATTGCCCCACAGTTGAAGTGCCGTGCTCCGCGGCACCAGCACCGAAGCCAACAACTCCGCCTTACGTTCCACTTCTCCGACGATTCCTATGACTAGGAAGGGATGTTCACCGATGAAGACGGCGGGTGCAGTTTCCAACGTGGTGATACCCAGTGCCTCGGCGGTGCTTGCTCCTAGAACAGCGACACGTTGCGACGTCCGCTCGTGCCATGCGTCGTAACTGCGCCCAGTAGCGAACCGGGGCCGGGCGGCTGCCAGAACACCTGGAGAAGAAGCAAAGACCTGGCTCTGAACCGCACTCACGCTCTTGAGAGGAGCGGCCCGTACAGCAAGCCCTCCATCAAGATTCACAGGCCAGTAAACTCCAGCAGCCTCCACTCCGTTCAAACGGCCCACTAGGGTGTCGGCTCCGGAGGGAAAGGACAACGGTACGAACTCTGCTCGCGGACCTCCGGTATCCTCTATTGTCACTTCCGTGGCTGTGAGGGAATTGAACCGAGTGTCGATTTGCGAAGACGTGGTGGTGGTCAGGCCGAGGACCGCGACGAAGGTACCCACGCCCAGAACAGTCCCCAGGGCGGTCAAGGCGGACCGAGCGGGACGTTGAAGGATCCCAGCAACGGCTTCGAGCCCCAAGTCTCGAGCGGACAACCGTGACGGCTCGATGTCCCCAATCCCGCAGTTCGTGTACCTCCTGGATCGCAGCCTGTGCAGGAACTCAGGCCGTTTCATGCGACTGCTTTCCGACACTCGGTGAGTCGGCCGTCTCTGATGTCCACCATGCGCGAGCCGCGGGAGGCGACACCAGCATCGTGGGTAATCAGCAGTACGGTCATTCCCTCGCGATGCAGAACGTCGAAGAGGCTCAGAACGGACTCCGCAGTGGCGCTGTCGAGGTTCCCTGTCGGCTCATCGCACAGCAGCAAAGCCGGACGGGAGACCAGGGCACGGGCGATGGCGACGCGCTGTCGTTCGCCGCCCGAGAGCCGACTGGGCAACGCTTCGATTCGGTGGGCTAGCCCGACCTTCGTCAGTGCGCTTACAGCGAGTGCGCGCCGCTCGGCGCGCGGCGTCCCGTTGTAGAGAGAAGCGAGCATGACATTGGCGAGAGCCGAGCGGTGAGCCAGCAAATGGAATGCCTGGAAGACGAAGCCGATGCGGCGCCCTCGCAGTGCCGAACGCTCGACGTCACTGAGTGCGCTCGTGTCGATGCCGTCCAGGAGATAGCTCCCGTCGGTGGGGCCGTCCAGCAGGCCGGCGACATTCAAGAAGGTGGACTTGCCCGATCCGGAGGGGCCAACGATCGTGACGTAGTCGCCGGGCAGAATCAACAGGTTGACCGCACTGAGTGCTGTGACGGGTGGCGGTCCAGGGTATGTGAGAGAGACATTTCGGAACTCGATGACGGGCCGGGCTCGGGGAGAGGCGTCCTGACCCATGACGTCTGAGGGGTCATTACGCTCGGGTGAGCACGTATGGTCTTGCAAACGGTCTGCGGATTCTTCACGAACCACTGGTGGCACCCCGCCCCTGCTCCCGTACGCCCACGACGGCTAGGCTGCCCGGTTTAACGGCCTTCTTGTCCAACGGGCGAATTTCCACGTACCCGTCTCCTTCAGTGCCGGTCACGACTTCAACCGGGACGCGTACGCCCTTGTCGTAGAGCGTTACCAACGTCTTACCGTTGGCCCCTGCCGAGACTGCTGTGATAGGCACCACCAAGACCTTCTGGCGAGAGGAGGCCGACTCCACTGTGACGCGTACATCCTGCGCCACGAAGCGGGGTGGTAGGGGCTTGTCGGGGCTTATCACGAAGGGGAATCCGGCAGCCTGCCCGGGCCTCGTTTCAGTCGTGCCCTCGCTCTGCTCTTCTTCTCTGACGGCTTCGTCGGCAACCGACAGGACGACACCGTGTGCGGAAGTTCCGTCGGTCTCCGAGAGGACCTGGACCCGCTGCCCTGCCCGTACGAGGCCTTTCTCGTGAGCACCGAGTGCTCCCTTGATTACGAGGGCGCCCGCAGAAACCGTCATGGCCTTGCCTGAGATCACGGAGCCGACGGACACCGGCACGCTTTCCACCCGGGCGGGAAAGCCCTGCAGGAAAGTGACTTCGGAAGCCGGAAGCATAGGGCCGTTCTCACTGATGGCTTTGGAGAGGTCGCTGCGGGCCGACTTCAAGTCCTCAGTTGCGCGTTCCACTTCGCGACCAACTGAGGCACCGTTCCCCGAGCTGGGATTCGGGCCAACACTAGACGCCGGACTTGGTGTCTTTCCCGGTTTACTCTGCGCGCCTTGCCCGTCTCGCACGTCTTGGAGGCGTCGCTCCGCACTCTTCACGCTTGCTCTCGCGGCCTTGACCTGCTCTTGGCCATCCTCCTGTGCAGGCAATGGGGCGTAGCCCAGAACTCGGTAGTACGAAGAGAGGGCTCGTTTGGTCGCTTCACCGAAGTATCCGTTGTGGTCCCCGCTGCTGTCGTGGCCGAGGCGGGACAGGGCTTTGCGCAATTGCGTGACGTCGCGGCCTTGTGACCCTGGTTTCAGGTCGCGATAGGCCGGAAGATCACCCTGCAGTGCGGTCAACGGACGGCCTGATATTTCTATGAGCGACTGGCCATGCTTGACCTGACTGCCTGCCTTCACCGGAAGTCGGGTGACGACTGCTTTGCCACCACCTTCAGCCCCGGCCGCGGAGGGTGCGATCTCTACGGATTGTCCCGCCGTCACTCTGCCCCGAGTCACAACTGAACTGGACAACACGCGGAATTCCACCGGCGCAGTCAGCACGTCCGCTGTTGGCGGACCAGTCTCAGCGGTCCGCTGCGCCGGCGACTTGATGACCAGCGTCGCTGCTAGACCGGCGCCAGTAATCACGACCGAGCCGAGCACCAAACTCGCAGCTACACGGTGGGTGCGCGACAACTGACCCCATTTTCCGCGTTTCGTAGAGTGCTCTTGCAACTGAGTGACAGGGTCCTCTGCCGATCTCACGTGCTCCTCGCTCTTCACTAGCGTTCGCCTGCTTCTTCTTCATCTCGTTCTACAGACAAGTCGCGAATGACGGGCACACGCTGACCCATTCCGTTGTCAGTGGATACAGGAAAGTCGGAGTCGCTCTTAGTTCGCTGGCCCGATGATCGCGCCTAAGATAGAACTACAACTCTGCTGATCTCGTATACCAATCTAGAGAGGCACAGTTACCTACTTCGCGTTCATGTTAGCCTTTAGGCACTTCCGGATTGCAGGTACACGCGCATCTGTGCCGTCATCCAGCAACACCGGATCTTCCCGTTCCGCATTCCAGGTCCCAGCCTTACTTACGATGAGGCAGGATGTGACTCGCTGCTGGAAGGAGGTACGCGGATTCTCCTTCCGATCCGTAGAGGCCACGATCTGTGCGAAATCGTCGCGCTCAGCGGTACATTTTCCCTTCGCCGGTTGTAGACCACCAGATCCGGCTTTTGGCTTCGCAAAGATAATGTCCGAGCTCACTTCTGCCTTTACGTCATTACTTTCCAGGCATGCCGCGTAAGCCTTAATCTCGGAACTTGACTCGGGGATAAAATCGTTTGTCCCCGAGGAACTTGCAGACGGCTCTGGAATAGAAGAAGCCTCTTGTGTGCACCCTGTGAGTGCGAGAGAAATTACTGCGAGTAGCGGGAAGAGTTTCTTGGCTTTCATTAATCTGCCCTTAATCCTGGGTGATACTTCCGGGAAGCTAAACTTTCGAATTTCGCAAGATGACCTGAATTGCTTTTTGAACTTCTTTGAGTTCTTCGGCGTGCTGTTCGATGGCGATCTTTTGATAAGCTGTATCTACAGCTGTCCATACACCCAAAAGATTTACGGACTTCTTGCATTCTACGTCGGAAACTGCTGTTCTGATCTCTTTAGGGGATGCACTCTTTCCGACACTGAAAGCCGGGTCGTCGTTCGCATCCATCGGTTCGTTATAGCTATATCCCTTCTTGCGCATGCATTCGGACCAGGCGCCGAATGCTTCCTTGAGGCGCGGATCTCCCTTTGCCTTCTGCGACTCCTCAGCCGCTATCATGCCCGCTCGATCCAAATCTTCGACCATTGGCCCTCCTCGAGAAAGAGACCGCTTGGATTCTGCATCACATCCTCCTCGTGGTATAGCTGTGCCATTCGCTTGAGTCTGCCCTTGGCCTTTAATGATGGTCTGCACTTCAGGGCTCAACTTGGGCGAAGCCGGCCTCTCTCGAGTTTTATGCGAAGGAATTCTGTATCCACTTACGCGAACTTCACTGAGGTCAGTCACGCCATATATGCGTTCATTCGAGGACATCGAGTTCTGTGAGCTAGGGGCGCGAAGATCAAGATCGTATCCGAATCGCTTAAGGCACTTGTTCAGCTCTGCCACTTGAGCGCGGAGGGCGAGATTCCTTTCGTCTCTCGTCATTCGGTAGGCATCCAGAGGGAGCCGCAAGTCTTTCGTACTTGTAACAACTTCCGGAGTGCCTATCTCCGGCAGACCTTTCTCGCCGCCTGCTCCACAACCGGCCAATCCCGTCAGGGCGATGCCAAAAACTAGGAGAGAATGATTCCGTTGAATATTCATCGGTTTTCCTCGAATCTAAAAATTCCCCCGAATCTTAATTAGATTCGGGGGAATCGAGTTCTGCCAGCTGATGACTAGAAGTAGTGCGAGCTGACAGTGTTGTCCCAAGTGGAGGTGAAACTGGCGCGCTTTCCGTTGGTTCCAGTCGTGAAGTAGCCACCACCGGCATTTTTATGCTGGTAGCTCTCGAGAATGTTAAGGTCTGCATTGTTCTTCAGGGAGCTAGTGCTGTCGTTGATATTGCCGCCGTAGTTGAACCAGGCGTACCCGTCGTAATCAGGTATGTTAGTGTAGAAGTCGGCTATTCCTCCCGAATAGTTCGCGAGTCTGTAATTGCAGACCTCGTGGTCATCGCAAACTCCGTTGTACGACTGAGCTGCCTGCGCAGCAGGGGCGACAGAAACCGCAAGTGCGACCCCGGCGAGTAGTGCTGCGGCTATCTTCCTTTGCATGAAAACTCTCCCTCTCTTTGGATACCTGAAGGCACCCCTCCGCGAAAACTTTGCCAGAAACTTACATCCGGCACAATAGATTTTCTATACGTTGCCAAATCCTCCATTTAGCTCCCTCTTGTCGCTTTTACCTGAGGGCGGAACCAGGCATTCCGTGGCTGAAGAACGTTTACGTCAGTGAGCCTCTGTCATCCTGTGCTGGCGGGTGAAATGGGCTGGTCGGCAGTCTGGTGACAAGACAGGGCCCCTCGTCGTTGGCGTGGTGATTCCACTCATCACACCGGCGACCGAGGGGCCCTGTTGGTTCCGTATCCTTCCATGCGCGACGTCCCGCACGAGCTCGTCGAGCATGTCTCCTGGCTCATCTACGCCCGAAGGAGTGAACTGCGTTCGCCCTGGCGGAAGTTGATCTGCTTCAAGCAGGCCCTGCTCGCTCTGGCGCATCTACGCAAGAACGAGACGTATCGGCAGTTCGGCGTTGGGGTGTCCGAGGCAACCGCCTGGCGTTACGTCGACGAGACGATCGAGATACTGGCCTCCTGGGCACCCGGCCTGCACGAAGCCTTGACCGGACTCGGTGAAGGCGACTTCGTGATCGCCGACGGCACCCTCATCCCCACCGACCGCATCAGGGCGGACGAGCCGTACTATTCCCAGAAACACAAGGAGCACGGCATGAACGTGCAGGTCATCGCACGTTCGGACGGAACCCCGCTCTGGTTTCTCGCGTGCGACACCGGGGCGTACCCACGACCTGACCGCAGCACGAGCCCATGGCATCGTCTAGGCCTGCCCCACCAGGCAGATTCTCGTGCTCGCGGACCGCGCCTACCAGGGAGCCGGCGCCACCTCCCGCACGCCGTACTACCACCTCCGTGAACAGCCCGAGCACTACCAGCAGTTCAACCGTGCACACGCCGACTCAGTACTCCCGGCGAAGGCGCCTTCGCGCAACTGAGTCCTGGCGACTGCTCCGGCGAGCCAGATGCTCCACCCGCCGCATCGGCACCATCGTCCAAGCCGTCCACACTCTACTGAACTGCGACTATTCAGGATGAAAGAAGCTCAGTGAGCAGGCCGTTGCTGGCCATCACGTCTGGGATGGAGTAACTCGGGACTCCGAGAAGAGCGGCGGCGCGGCTCTCCTGCGCTGCTCGTTGCTTGTCCCGACGCAGGGCAGATTCCTGGGCTTCGGGGGCTACGGCTTTGCCGAAGGTGATTGCCGCTGAGGAAGCAACGGGTGGCATTGAGTACCGGACGGGAGCACGCTTGGAGCGTGCTGGCAGGTGCAGACGGGCGATGCCATCCGGAAGACTGGCACGCACCGCTCCGTGCCAGCGAATCCACAATGCTGGGTGCCCGCGGAGAGCCTCGTCACGGAGTTTGCCAACGGCGGTACTGACGTCCTCTCGGTCGATCTCGATGGCGATCGGAGGGCCGTTCTCACGAACCACGCGGAGATCCAGATAGGCCATCCAGGGCGGTGACCAGTACCAGACGCAGCCCCCATGCACCCTGCGAGGCGGGTCGATGTAGCGCACGAGTGCCTCCGCGTAGCACCTCCAGCCCGACGCATGAGCCCACCCGACTACCGCCAGGGTGATACATCGGGTTGCCTCCGATCCGGTGAGCCCAGTGAAGGTGAGTCCGGCTTCCGAGAGATGCGTGCGTAAGGCACTGGCGAGGATCACAGACTCGTCATCCGCCATAGTTTCGCTGGCCATCCGCGGATTCTCTCCCCCAGCACTGACAACGGCCGGGCCATCGCCCCTGAGCAGCGGAAACGTGCAAGACGGAGGGGTGATCGTGCAGGCTGGATGTCATGACGACACCCGCAGAGCTTCTTCGTTCCTTCGCTCGCACCCGGGCCTCACTCGATGGTGAGGAAGTCACGTACTGGTGGTCCGGTGACGTGTACTCCTGGGCTCCCGACGAGCCCTATCAGCGCCTCTTCGGGTTCGAGGGGCTCAACGTCTCGCGCCTGGTCGAGGACCCCGAGAACGGTCCGGACGCCTACCAGCTCCTCACCCGCGAGGCCGCCTTCTACCTGGACCCGATGACCCGGGAAATCCTGGAGACCTGGCAGGACCTGCCAGTGGTGCACATCTGGAACGACCCCGCAAATCAGAAGTGGCGCCCCTTCCCGATCCCGACGACCGACCTTGGCGATCAGGTCTGCTTCAGCCTGGAAATCCCGCTCGCCTACCCCTCGCCGCTGCCGGTGGCCGATTACCCGCTCGCCTCCGCCGACGACACGTACAAGGCCCTCGAACTCTTCCAGTTCTTCGCGGACCGCGCCGACCTGGCCGGGGACGCGCCCAGCGTCCCGGCATCGATGTCGTGGAGCCGGATGTCCCCGTGGCTTCCGTGGATGGGCCGCGGGCAGCAGCCGGGCGGCCTCACCTACCACTGTCGGGGCCGCAAGCTCGGTTCGTACGAAGAGGTACCCGAGCGCACCCGCGCCTACATCGCCGACCACCACCCGGAGTTCGCCCACGCCCCGGAGAACTGGAGCGCTCCGAACGAGACCAGTTGGACGTACTTCCGCAAGCTCCACCCGCCGAAGTAGCTGCCCCGAGGTACGGGCCAGACTCGGGCCTGAGGCGTATCAGCGCCTCTTGGCCCGAGTTCCGGCTCGCTCGAAGACAGGCCTGGCGAGACCCAAGGTGTTGCCGAGGACCGTTACGAAGCCGTTGGCCTGTTGGCGAGCCGCCTGTTCTTGGTCTGCGGGTAGCTCGAAGATGTCGGCCAGTCCGCCGGCCTGGGTCATCAGTTGTGGGCGATGCTGCTGGTACTGCTCCCACTGCCGACGGTGTTCCTCGCGCGCACGCAGCAACGCCGCCTCGGTGACGCTCTCGAAAGCCAACTCGCTGTTCGTCTGATGCCGTAATTCCCACATGGCGACAGCCGTGTCTGTGGTCAGAGGGGCTTGCGGAGGTCCGAGGCCACGCACGATCTCGGGAAGGCCGAGGCGGCGCCACGGACTGGCCACGGCACTGAGGGTGTCCGCGACAGCGTCCCAGTTCGGCTTGCCGGACTCTTCTCCTTGGAGAATCCAGGCTTTGGCCGTGGCGAGCTGACTTCTCGTCGCCGAAGGGTGCGCGAACTGGTCGATCACCCTCTGGGCGCTCTCCTTACGACGCACAGCCGACTTGATGCCCGCTGATAGGGCGTGGGTCCGAAGTGCTCGGCGTGCTTGCGCGGTGGGGATCACCGCGTCATCGAGGTACCACATGTGCAACACGATCGGGATCATCGTCCTGTAGGGCGTGCGCGGCAGTGTGGTCCGAAGGCGCGCGGCGTGCAGCTCGTAGGAGAGGCGACGCTGCCCGCTGGGGAAGATGGCCGGGTCGCTACCTCGCTGTGTGCTCTTCCGACGTACAGGGGGCGCCAGCAGCCCGTATTCCACGTGGTTCTTCACCGTGCGCTGGGTGACCTCAACACCGAGCGCACGGGCGTCGGCTACGAGATCTTCCGCAGTTCCGGGTTCCCATCCGCCGTCCCAATTCGCCACCTCTGGAACGTACATCGAGATTCGAGGTCCGGGACGGGACATCAGCGATGTTGCTGCCGCAGTGTGAAGCCGTGACAGAGAGCCTTGCACCACACCTTCTGGCGGAGTCGGTGGCGCAGGGCCCGACAACCCATGAGGAGGCTGTATGCACAACCGTACGCGTCGCCCAGCGCGGCGCCGCCGCTACGCTCAGACGGGTCAGAACCCACGAACCAGTGAGGTCCTGCACCGTTGTGTTCAGACGAGCGCGGCGGCTGTTGCCGCCGCGGTAACCACCAAACTCGTCGACTTCCTGTTGTCTCTCACCGGCCTCAAGTGAGGGTGCTCCTCAGCGGTTCGGGCAGCTGTTTCACGCGAGAGCCGAGTTTTCGGTGATTTGCTTGAGCGCAGGTGCTGAAATGGAGGTTCTTCCCATGCTGGTGGGGAAGCGGCGAACCGGTCTTGTTGCAGGTGCAATGCACTGAGAGAGCGTGTTGACGTGTCAGCACGGGGGGCAGATCGAGGTGGATGGAGCCAGACAGAGGAGGGTCGAAACAGGGTCTAATGTCCGACTCTTCGGCAAAACCCCAGGTCGGAAAGGTAACGATCTCGGGTTCGAATCTCCTAGGCTCCACAATCGGAACACAAAGAGACCCCCTGACCTGCTGAGATGCAGGTCAGGGGGTCTCTTTTTTCGGTACAGGGTGGAACAGGCGGGTCAGCGGTCCTTGGGGTCCGCGGCCTCTGCCTCGGCCTGCTTGGCCTGGACCTCGGGGTCGAGGACGGCCTGGCCGCTGCCGTCGACCGAGGTCAGCGGGGCGCGGTCACGGACCTCGGTGGCGGCCGGGGGCTCCACCAGCCAGTCCGGGTTGGCCTGCTTGTCCCACCACTTCCATGCGGCGAACGCGCCGCCCGCCAGCAGACCCACCACGGCCAGACGCTTGGCGAGGCGTCCCGAACGGGCCCGGCGCTCGTGCTTGCGCACCAGCTTCTGGACCTCCTTCGCGGACACCTGACCACGCAGTGCGGCCAGCGCGGCCGTGCTGCGGGCCGCCGCTTCCTCGCGTACCGGCTGGGCCGCCGCGACCGCGTGCTCGACGCGCGGGCCCGCATAGTCCGCTGCCTGCCGGGCGGCCTTCCTCGTCACCTTGGCCGCCTTGTGCGCGGCCTCGTCGACACGGGCCGGTACATGAGTGAGGGCCTGCTCGACATGGGGGGCCAGACGTGCTTCGTACTGGGCGCGGGCCTGGTCCGCCGCTTGATGGGTGGCGTGGGAAACCCGGGGGGCGATACGAGTCCGGGCTTCGTGCGCGTAGTGCACGGCCGTGTCCTTGGCCGTGCCGGCGTAGGGCGCCACCACTTCGGCGGCGTGTCGCACGCTGTCCCTCGCCGTACTGGTCGCGTGGCGCACGCTGTCCTTACGGGTCACGGAAATCCTCCTCCTCGGTGGCGCTTCGTGTATGCGCCTTTCCACCCAAATCGAAATCATGCCCGCCAAGAGCATTCCTGGCATGTGCGGGCGGGCATCCGGGTCATCAGCGGCCCGGAATCGAACGTCGGTAAGCCAACGGCCGGAGCTCGAACGCTCGGACTCGACCGGCCAGGAATGTCGACCATGGGGCAAATACGGTGCAAGGGGAACTCCGGACGACAATGCCACGCTTCGCGCCCGTGCGCGCCGGTTCCGTACGGACTCGTCCGAAGAAAGCCGGTCGGCCCCGGGCCCGGGCCGGGCTGCCCGGGAGAGGGCCGTGCGAGGATCGACGCGCGCCTGCACCAGCCCGGCAGGCGCGAAGACTTCAGCGGAAGGCAGACCCGTGGCCGAGCAGCTTTACGCCACCCTCAGGACCAGCCTGGGCGACATCGAGATCCGGCTGCTGCCGTTCCACGCCCCCAAGACCGTGCGGAACTTCGTCGAGCTGGCCAAGGGTGAGCGCGAGTGGACCAACCCCAGCACCGGTGAGCGGACCACGGACAAGCTGTACGACGGCACGATCTTCCACCGGGTGCTCAGCGGCTTCATGATCCAGGGCGGCGACCCGCTCGGGAACGGTCTGGGCGGCCCCGGCTACGAGTTCGCGGACGAACTCCACCCCGAACTCAGCTTCAACAAGCCCTATCTGCTGGCGATGGCCAACGCGGGGCCCGGCGGGACGAACGGCTCGCAGTTCTTCATCACTGTCCAGCCGACGATGTGGCTCAACCGCAAGCACACCATTTTCGGCGAGGTTGTGGGCGAGGCGGGCCGCAAGGTCGTGGACGCCATCGTCCGCGCCGAGGTCAACTCGCGCACCGAGCGCCCGGTTCAGGACATCGTGCTGGAGACGGTCGTCGTCGAGACGCGCTGATGTTGCCGGGGCGCGTTGATGCCGTCGAGACGCGTTGATGTCGTCGGGACGCACTTATTCCGTGACACCACACGTGCGAAGGCCGTGACAATGGACGGCATGGAGCAGCCGCCGAAGAGCCCGGACCAGCCGCCCGCCGACGCAGCGGACGCGGTGCCGCACTGTTACCGGCACCCGGACCGGGAGACCGGCATCCGGTGCACCCGCTGCGAGAAGCCGATCTGCCCCGACTGCATGGTCGACGCCTCGGTGGGCTTCCAGTGCCCGGACTGCGTGAGCAACGGCTCCGGCACCGGCCACGCGCCGGGCGCCAACCAGCCGCGGAACGTGGTCGGCAGTGCGCTGCGCGGGGGCGATCCGCGGCTGGTCACCAAGATTCTGGTGGGGCTGAATGTGGCGGTGTTCGCCGCCGTCCACCTGCTTCCGTCGGGCGGTGCGCTCGTGCGGGACTTCTACCTGATCGGCGGCTACAACGCGGCCCCGGTCTTCAGCGTGGGCGTGGCCGGCGGCGAGTGGTACCGGCTCTTCACCTCGATGTTCCTGCACGAGGAGATCTGGCACATCGCGTTCAACATGCTGGGCCTGTGGTGGCTGGGCGGCCCGCTGGAGGCTGCGCTGGGGCGGGGCAGGTTCATTGCGCTCTACCTGCTGTCGGGGCTTGCGGGCAGCGCGATGACGTACGCGATCGACGCCCCGAACCAGCCTTCACTCGGCGCCTCCGGGGCGATCTTCGGACTGCTCGGCGCCACAGCCGTACTGATGAAGCGCATGAACTACGACATGCGGCCCGTGATCGCCCTGCTCGTGATCAACCTGATCTTCACCTTCGGCGGCAGCAACATCGCCTGGGAGGCCCACATCGGCGGTCTCGTCGCCGGCGTGATCCTCGCCCTCGGCCTGGTGCACGCCCCGCGCGAGAAGCGGACCCTCGTTCAGGCGGGGACCTTCGGCCTGGTCTTCGTCGCGGTGCTGGTGACGGTGCTGGTCAGAACGGCTTCACTGACGGTGTGACGGCTGTGGGCGGGCCGCAGCCGGGCCTTGGGCCGGGCTGCGGCCGGGCTGTGAGGAAGTGACTGAGGAAGGGACTTTTGACCCGCTCCTCCGCGCGTTGTCCACAGCGTCCGGCCAAAGCTGTGCATGCGGCGGGAAAGCAGGGGAACAACTGAGCCCCTTGTCGCTGAGCTGGGTTTTCCCGGCCAGAACAAGGGGCGTCAGAGGGGCGTGGGGTGAGGATGCGATCACACTGGCGTCAACAGCGTGAGAGTTATCCACAGATCGTCGTAACTTTTCCTCAGGTGTGGATAACGCTGTGGACAGCTATGGGGAGGGCTTGTGCGGCGGGCCCGGAAATGCGGTGTCGAGCTGCCGCCAAGAGCCTCGGTTCTGCCACCGAGAGCCGCGGTTCAGCCGCGCTGAGCTGCTACTTCCACTGGGTGGAGACGCCGAAGCCGGCGGCGATGAAGCCGAAGCCGACCACGATGTTCCAGTTCGCCAGGCTCTTGATCGGCAGGTCGCCCTCCGTCACGTAGAACAGCACGATCCAGGCGAGACCGATGAGGAACAGCGCCAGCATCACCGGTGCGACCCAGCTACGGCTGGTCAGCTTGATGGCTGTCGCCTTCTTCGTGGGAGCCGGAGGCGTGGAATCGGGCTTCTTGCGGATACGTGACTTCGGCACGAGGGACTCTCCTGTCGATGCGCTGCGTGACCGCGCAGGGAACTGTGGCGTGACGCCAAGGGGCAGGGCGGGAGCCGACGGGGACACACTGCCTCCCCCGGGCGTCCGTTAGCGTAGTGCTTCCGCGGCGTCGAAGGAGATAAGGGTATGAGCAATTCTGCCGACGCCCCAGACCGGTCCCCGGATCAGCCATCGGAACAGCCGCCGAATCGGCCGTTGGACCGGTTGTCGGACCGGTCGTCCGGAAAGGCCCCCGATCAGTCCTCGCAGCGGCCGTCGGGCGCTCCCGCGAAGCTCACCCCGGAACCGCTCGCAGGCCCGCTCCCGGACGAGACCGCCGGTCCTTTCACGGACAGGCCCGCAGGCCCTGTCGCAGACGGGGCAGCAGATTCCCTCCCGGACGAGTCCCCCGAGGACGCCGCCGGCTCCTCTCCAGTACGTCGCCGGAACCTGCGCCCCGTCCGGCTGCTCACCGCCGCCGTCTTCGCCCTCGCCGGGCTGATCTTCGTCACCAGTTTCAACGCGGCCAAGGGCACCAACATCCGCACCGACGACTCCCTGCTGAAGCTCTCCGATCTCACCCGCCAGCGCAGCGAGAAGAACGAGGAGCTGGAGAAGACCACCGGCCGCGTCCGCGAACAGGTGGACGCCCTGGCCCGCCGCGACGACGGCAGCACCCAGGCCGAGGACGCCAAGCTGGGGCAGCTGGAGAAGGCTGCCGGGACCAAGAAGGTCGCTGGTCAGGGCCTCACCGTCACCCTCAACGACGCCCCGCCCGGCGCCACCGCCAACCCCGGCTACCCCAAGCCGCACCCCAATGACCTGGTCATCCACCAGCAGGACCTCCAGGCCGTCGTCAACGCCCTCTGGGAGGGCGGCGCCCAGGGCATCCGGATCATGGACCAGCGCCTCATCTCCACCAGCGCCGTCCGCTGCGTCGGCAACACCCTGATCCTCCAGGGTCGCGTCTACTCGCCGCCGTACACCGTCACCGCCGTCGGCGACCGGGGCAGCCTCAAGAAGTCGCTGACCGCCTCCCCGGCGCTTCAGAACTACCAGCTGTACGTCCAGGCGTACGGCCTCGGCTGGAAAGTCGACGAGCACGAAGCGGTGACTCTGCCCGGCTACTCGGGCACAGTGGATCTCCACTACGCGAAGCCCGTGCAGTAGCGGAAGCAGGAGCGGAAGGGGGACTGCCGTGTCATTACGACTGGCGGTGCGGACCTTCAGTGAAATCTGCATCACCGCCGGCGCCGTGATCGTCCTGTTCGTCGGGTACGTCGTCTTCTGGACCGGTGTGCAGGCCGCGGGCGCCTCCGACGGCCAGATCGAGTCGCTCCAGGACGAGTGGGCGCACCGCCCGGCCGCAGCCGCTCCGCCCCCTCCCGTGACGGGCACCGGCACTCCGGAGCCGCCGCCTCCGCCGGCGTACCGCGACGGAAGGCCCTTTGCCGTCATGTACGTCCCACGGCTCGGCAAGGAGTGGGACTGGCCCGTGCTCCAGGGAACTTCTACCCGCACCCTGAAGAAGGGGCTCGGCCACTACGCGGGGACCGCGAGCCTCGGCGAGACCGGGAACTTCGCGGTCGCCGGGCACCGCAGGACCTACGGCGACCCCTTCAAGGACTTCCCCGAGCTGCGCCCCGGCGACGCGGTGGTGCTCAACGACGGGACGACCTGGTTCACGTACCGCATCGACAACCAGCCCTACCGGACCGTTCCCAGCGACGTCGGGGTCGTCGACCCGGTGCCGCGCAAGTCCGGCTTCGACGGTCCCGGGCGGTATCTGACGCTCACCACCTGCGAGCCCGAGTGGGGCAGCAGCCACCGGCTGATCGTCTGGGCGCACCTCGACGCGACACAACCCGTGGCCAAGGGCCGGCCGCCGGCTCTGAGCGGCTGACGGGCTCCGGCTTTGAGCGGCTGACCCACCCGCTTGCCCCCGCCGTTTAGTCTGGTCACCACCGAAACGGGAAGGGGCAGCATGTACGGCTGGATCTGGCGGCATCTGCCGGGAAACGCGTGGGTGCGGGCTTTTCTCTCGCTCGTGCTGATCCTGGCGGTGGTGTACGTGCTCTTCCAGTACGTCTTCCCGTGGGCGGAGCCACTGCTTCCGTTCGGTGACGTAACGGTCGACGGCAAGAACGGATCGAACGGTTCATGAGCGCACGCATCCTGGTCGTCGACAACTACGACAGCTTCGTCTTCAACCTTGTCCAGTACCTGTACCAGCTGGGCGCCGAGTGCGAGGTGCTGCGCAACGACGAGGTCGAGCTCGCGCACGCCCAGGACGGCTTCGACGGCGTACTGCTGTCTCCCGGTCCCGGCACTCCGGAGCAGGCCGGTGTCTGCGTCGACATGGTGAAGCACTGCGCGGACAACGGGATTCCGGTGTTCGGGGTGTGCCTGGGCATGCAGTCGATGGCGGTGGCGTACGGCGGTGTGGTCGGCCGGGCGCCCGAGCTGCTGCACGGCAAGACCTCGCCGGTGCTGCACGAGGGCGCGGGCGTCTTCGCCGGGCTGCCCTCCCCGTTCACCGCGACCCGCTACCACTCGCTGGCGGCCGAGCCGGAGTCCGTGCCGGCCGAGCTGGAGGTGACCGCGCGTACCGAGGACGGGATCGTGATGGGCCTCAGGCACCGTGATCTGCCGGTCGAGGGCGTGCAGTTCCACCCGGAGTCGGTGCTGACCGAGTGGGGCCATCTGATGCTGGCCAACTGGCTGGTGCAGTGCGGTGACACCCAGGCCGTGGGGCGGTCGGTGGGGTTGGCTCCGGTGGTGGGCGCGGGCAGGGCCTCGGCGTGACGCCACTGCGCCCCGGGAACGACGGCGCCGGGTACGGGCCTCCCCAGGGAGAGGGGTACGAGGGGTACGTCGGCGAGGGGCTCGGGGCGGCGGTGGACCGGCTCGCCGATCCGCTGAACGACCCGCTGCCGGGCCATCAGGCGCCGAGCTGGGCGCGGGAGCCGCAGGGGGCGTACGACCCGTATGCGGCGCAGCAGGCGCCCGTACAACAGCCCGTGCAACAGCCCTTGTCGCAGCAGCAGTACCAGGAGCAGCAGCAGTACCGCGAGCCGCACGAGTGGTACGACCCGGAGGGGTACCGGCGGGACTGGTACGGGCAGCAGCAGGCGTACGTACCGCAGCAGCAGCCGGATCCGGAGGCGCAGGCGCAGCCGCATCAGGCGTATGCGCAGCCGCAGCAGCAGATGTACGCACAGCCGCAGCAGTTGCAGCCGCAGCCGCACCTGTCGCCGCCTCACCAGCCTCAGCCCCGTCAGCCTCAGCCTCATCAGCCCTCAGGCCGGGAGTCCTACGGCTATGAACAGCCGTTGGACGACCCGACGTTCGCCCTGCCCGCGGTCGAGCCTGACGCGCCGTCCCCGCCGCGCCCGCGAATAGCCGAGCCGGAGGCACCCGAGGGCGGTGGCCGTGCCGAGCGGCGCAGGGCTGCCCAGGGCAAGCCTGCCCGAGGCCGGGCGCAGACGACCAAGGAGGGCACCGGGGTCGTCGTCAGCCGGTTCGTCGGGGAACTGTTCATCACCTTCGGCGTGCTGATGCTGCTGTTCGTGACGTACCAGCTCTGGTGGACCAACGTCCGCGCCGGGATACAGGCGAACGGAGCCACCCACAGCCTTCAGGACGACTGGTCGAAGGGTGGCGGTACGAAGCCCAGGGCGGCCGGGGTGTTCGAGCCGGGCCAGGGCTTCGCGATCATGCACATCCCGAAGCTGGACGTGAAGGTGCCGGTCGCCGAGGGCATCGACAAGCACAAGGTGCTGGACCGGGGCATGGTCGGGCACTACGCGGACGGCAAGCTGAAGACGGCGATGCCTGCCGACAAACAGGGCAACTTCGCGGTCGCGGGCCACCGCAATACGCACGGGGAGCCGTTCCGCTATGTGAACCAGCTGGTCAAGGGCGACAAGATCGTGGTGGAGACGCAGGACGCGTTCTACACGTACGAGATGACCTCGATGCTGCCGCAGACTTCGCCGTCGAACGTCTCGGTGATCCGGCCGGTTCCGCAGGGGTCCGGATTCACCAAGCCCGGGCGCTACCTCACCCTCACCACCTGTACACCGGAATTCACCAGCACCTATCGGTTGATTGTCTGGGGCAAGATGGTCGACGAACGGCCGCGGAGCAAGGGCATGCCGCCCGCGCTCAGCTGACGCAGACCGGCTGTTGCGCACCGGCTGGAGCCGGTGACCAGGACACGAGGGACGGGTGCGGTGGCAGCGAGTACCGAGCAGGACGAGCGGACGGAACCGAAGTCGACGCCACCGCGGGCCTCGGTCGCACGGGGGCGGATCGCGGGTGCCATCAGCGTCTTCGGTGAACTGCTGATCACCGCGGGGCTGATCCTGGGCCTGTTCGTGGCGTACTCGCTGTGGTGGACCAACGTCCTAGCCGACCACGAGGCGGGCAAACAGGGCGAGGACGTACGCCACGGCTGGGACAGCGGCGGTCCTGGCGCCCGCGACATAAAGGACGGTATCGGCTTCCTCCACGTACCCGCGATGAAGAACGGCGAGGTGCTGGTCAGGAAGGGCACCGACACCAAGGGCCTCAACGCCGGTGTCGCGGGCTACTACACGGATCCGGTCAAGGCCGCTCTGCCGTGGGACAAGCAGGGCAACTTCTCGCTTGCCGCGCACCGCGACGGCCACGGCGCCAAGTTCCACAACATCGACAAGCTCAGGAACGGCGACTCGGTCGTCTTCGAGACCAAGGACACCTGGTACGTCTACAAGGTGTACGCCGCGCTGCCGGAGACCTCGAAGTACAACGTCAAGGTGCTCGACCCGGTCCCCAAGGAGTCGGGGAAGGCGAAGCCGGGCCGCTACATCACGCTGACGACCTGCACTCCGGTCTTCACGTCGAAGTACCGCTATGTGGTGTGGGGCGAGCTGGAGCGCACCGAGAAGGTGGACTCGAAGCGGACGCCGCCGCCGGAGCTGCGGTAGCGGGTCGTCGTACGGCACATTCGTACGGCGAAGGGGAGGGCCCCGGCACAGTCACTGTGCCGGGGCCCTCCCCTTCGCCGTACTCGTCGGCAGGTGTCTAGTCGTTGCCGCCGATGAAGCCGCCGTCGTCGTCGCCACCTGCGGTGGTCAAGGTGACCGCGGTGCCCTTGGCGACCGCGGTGCCGCCGGGCGGGTTGACGACCACGATCCTGGACTTCTCCTTGTCCGGCGAGCCGGGGGCGAGCTGGACGGTCAGCCCCATGCCTTCGAGCTGCCCCTTGGCGTCCCCGTACGTCTTGCCGAGGAGATCGCCCGGGATGGTGACCTGCTCGGCGGGCGGCGGGGTGGGGGTCGCGGGGGCCTTGGCGATGGTCAGCACGATCTTGGTGCTGGCCGGGGCCTTGCCCTTCGCGGACTGGGAGATGACCGTGTTCGGCGGCTTGTCCGCCGACTCCTGATCGGCCTTCTCCACGTTGTCGAAGCCCATGTCGTTGAGCGTCTTCAGCGCCGCGTCGTAAGGCTGGCCGGTCAGGTCCGGGATCTCCAGTTCCTTCTCCGTGGCGATGGTGATGGTGATCTGGGCGCCCTTCTCGGCCTTCTCACCGCCCTTGGGGCTCTGGTCGATGACCGTGCCGGTGGGCTTCTCGGACTGTTCCTTCTTGATGACGGGCACGAAGTCGTTGTTCTTGAGGCGCTTGGTGGCCCGGTCCTGGGTCTGGTCCATGACGTCGGGGACCTCGACCTTCGGGTCCCCGGCCGAGACGACGACCTTGACCTCCGTGTTCTTGGCGACCTGGCCGCTCTGCGGGGTCTGCTTGCAGACAACGCCCTTCGGCTTCTCCGCGCAGGCCTCGTCCGGTTGGCGCACCAGCTTGAGCTCGGCGGTGGTCGCCTTCTGCTGTGCCTCCGCGAACTTCAACCCGACCAGGCTGGGTACGTCGACCAGCTTGTCCTTGTCACCGTCGCCGTTGAACACCGCGTTGCCGATGAGGACTGCGCCGACGAGCACCAGGATGCCTGCGAGGACGAGCAGGATCGTCGAGGTGTTGCTCTTCTTCGGCTGCTGGCGGCGGCGGCCCTGCGGCTCGTCGTAGCCGCCGTTGCCGTTGCCGTAGTCACCGTTCCCGTTGCCGCCGACGGGCGGCATCATCGCCGTCTGGCCGCCCTGGGCCTGGCGCAGCGCGGTGGTCGGCTGGTCATTGCCGCCGTACCCGCCATAGCCGACCGCGCCCATCGCCGCGGTGGCGGCGACCGGCTGGCCGTCGAGGCACGCCTCGATGTCGGCACGCATCTCGTCGGCCGACTGGTAGCGGTAGTCGGGGTCCTTGGTCAGCGCCTTGAGGACGATGGCGTCCATCTCGGGCGTGATCTCGGGGTCGAAGTTCGACGGGGGCTGCGGCTCTTCCCGTACGTGCTGGTAGGCGACCGCGACCGGCGAGTCCCCGATGAAGGGAGGCCGCACGGTGAGCAGTTCGTACAGCAGACAGCCGGTGGAGTAGAGGTCGGAGCGCGCGTCGACCTGCTCGCCCTTGGCCTGCTCAGGGGAGAGGTACTGGGCGGTGCCGATGACGGCGGCGGTCTGGGTCATCGTCATGCCGGAGTCGCCCATCGCGCGGGCGATGCCGAAGTCCATGACCTTGACCTGGCCGGTGCGCGTCAGCATCACGTTGGCCGGCTTGATGTCGCGGTGGACGATCTGGGCGCGGTGCGAGTACTCCAGTGCCTGGAGGATCCCCACCGTCATCTCCAGGGTGCGCTCGGGGAGCAGCTTGCGCCCGGAGTGCAGGAGTTCACGAAGGGTCGATCCGTCGACGTACTCCATCACGATGTACGGGATGGATACGTTGTCGACGTAGTCCTCGCCGGTGTCGTAGACGGCAACGATCGCCGGGTGGTTGAGCGACGCGGCGGACTGGGCCTCACGGCGGAACCGGGCCTGGAAGGACGGATCGCGGGCGAGGTCCACCCGGAGCGTCTTCACAGCGACGGTGCGGCCGAGCCGGGTGTCCTGGGCGATGTAGACCTCGGCCATGCCACCACGGCCGAGCACCGAGCCCAGCTCGTACCGGCCGCCGAGGCGACGCGGCTCTTCCATAGCTAATCCAGCCCTCTCCGTCTGTCCCGACCGCACCCGTGCGTGGTCCGGCGGTGTGCTGTTCGCGCATACGGTACCGGGCGGTCCGCACCGCGTTGGCCCGCGACCGTCACCTGATACCTGACCGGTACGTCCACGAGGAAGAATGGAACCGGGTGGTGACGGGGGTCACTTCGGGCCGGTTGGTGGTGACCGTTTCACGTGAAACATCACCGTGTTCACCGCGAACTGGCTGTTTCACGTGAAACATCACCTTGTCCGGCGTCGTGGGGATGTTTCACGTGAAACATCCCCACGGGCCCCTTCCCTGCCTCCGGCCGGTCATGACCCGCCGGGCTGTGACCTACTTCGCTCGGTCGAGGACCGCCTTCATGACGTTCTTGGCGATGGGCGCGGCGAGACCGCCACCAGAGATGTCGCCACGGGCCGCTTCGCTGTCCTCGACGACGACGGCGACGGCGACCGGGGAGCCCTTGTCGGTCTTGGCGTAGGAGATGAACCAGGCGTACGGGTTCTTGTCGTTGTTGAGACCGTGCTGGGCGGTACCGGTCTTGCCGCCGACGGTGACGCCGTCGATCTGGGCGTTGCCGCCGGTGCCGTCCTTGACGACCGTCTCCATCATCTGCTGGACCTTCTGGGCGTTCTCGGGCGACAGCGGCTGGCTCATCTCGACCGGGTCGGTCTGCTTGATGTCGTCCAGGTTGGGGTCCTGCAGCTTGTCGACCATGTACGGGGTCATCAGCTTGCCGTCGTTGGCGATGGCGGCGGTGACCATGGCCATCTGGAGAGGAGTGGCGGCGGTGTCGAACTGTCCGATGGAGGACAGGGCCGTCGACGGCTCATCCATCTTCTTGGGCCAGACGCTGGCGTTGGAGCGGACGGGCGTGAACTGCTCGCTGTTGAAGCCGAACTTCTCCGCGGTCTCCTGCATCTTGTCCTTGCCGAGGTCGTAGCCGACCTTGCCGAAGACGGTGTTGCAGGACCACTGGAGCGCTACCCGCAGGCTGGCGTTCTCGCAGGGGTGGTTGCCGTCGTTGGGCAGGTCCCTCGTGGACTGCGGGAGCTTCCACGGGAACGGTGAGTCGGTCGCCGCGTCGATGTCCGTGTACTTGCCGTGCTCCAGCGCAGCGGCCGCGGTGACGACCTTGAAGGTCGAGCCCGGCGGATAGGTCTGGCGCAGCGCCCGGTTGAGCGAGATGTCGTCCGGGTTGACCTTCTTGTCGAGCTGCTTCCAGGCCTCGGCGTCGCCCATCCCCGCGATCTTGGACGGGTCGTACGACGGGGCGCTGGCGAGCGCGAGGATCTTGCCGGTCTTGGGGTCGAGGGCCGCGACGGCGCCCTTCTTGCCCTTCAGTCCCTCGTAGGCGGCGCGCTGGGCGTCGCCGTTGAGGGTGGTGACGACATTGCCGCCCTTCTTCTCCTTGCCACTGAACAGCGAGACCGTCCGGTCGAAGAAGAGCCGGTCGTCGGTGCCGGACAGGATGCCGTCGTTGATGCTCTCCAGCTGGGTGGCGCCGTAGACCTGCGAGGCGTAACCGGTGACGGGGGCCCACATTGGGCCGTCCTTGTAGGTGCGCTTGAACTTGAGGTCGCCGTTCTCGGCGGCCACGGACCCGGTGATGGCCTTGCCGTCGACGACGATGTCGCCGCGCGGGTGGGCATAACGCTCCACCAGGACACGGCGGTTGTCCTTGTGGGTCTTCAGCTCGTCGGCCTGGACGAACTGCACCCAGTTGACGCGGACGAGTAGTGCGAGGACCAGGATGCCGCAGAAGATCGCGACCCGGCGCAGGGGCTTGTTCACGGACGGACCACCTGGGTCATCTCGGCGTCGGGGGACGGGACGGGGGCGGGCGCGGGGCGCCGCGCGGTGTCGCTGATACGCAGCAGGATGGCCACCAGCGCCCAGTTGGCGATCACGGAGGAACCACCCTGCGCGATGAACGGCATGGTCATACCGGTGAGCGGGATCAGGCCGGTGACACCGCCGGCGACGACGAAGATCTGGAGCGCGAAGGCGCCGGAGAGGCCGATCGCGAGGAGCTTGCCGAAGGGGTCCCGGGCGGCCAGCGCCGTACGGATGCCGCGCTCGATGAGCAGCCCGTACAGCAGGATGATCGCCATCAGGCCGGTGAGGCCCAGTTCTTCGCCGATGGTGGCGAGGATGTAGTCGCTCTTGGGGGCGATGCCGCCGATGAAGCGGGAGTAGCCCTGGCCGAGGCCGGAGCCGAAGAGGCCACCGGAGCCGAAGGAGAACATCGACTGGGCGGTTTCGGTGACCAGTCCGCAGTTGCCCAGGGCGTCGCACTTCGTGGCCAGCGGGTTCAGCCAGTCGTTGACGCGCGATTGCACGTGGCTGGCGAAGGAGGCCACGCCGACCGCGCCCGCCGCGCTGAGGGTGAGGCCGAAGACGACCCAACTGGTCCGCTCGGTCGCGACGTACAGCATGATCACGAAGAGGCCGAAGAAGAGCAGCGAGGTGCCCAGGTCGGTCTCGAAGATCAGGATCATCAGGCTGAGCGCCCAGATCGCGAGGATCGGGCCGAGGTCGCGTCCGCGCGGGAGGTACATCCCCATGAAGCGGCGGCTGGCTAGGGCGAGCGCGTCGCGCTTCACCATCAGATAGCCCGCGAAGAAGATCGCAATGATGATTTTGGCGAACTCGCCCGGCTGGAGGGAGCCGAGGCCGGGGATGGTGATCCAGATCTTCGCGCCGTTCACGCCGGGGAAGAACATCGGCAGGATCAGCAGGACGAGCGCCACGACCATCGAGATGTACGTGTAGCGCTGGAGTACGCGGTGGTCCTTGAGGACGAACAGGACCAGCAGGAAGAGCGCGACACCCACCGTCGACCACATCAGCTGCTTGGCCGCCATGGGCCCGCCGAGTTTGGCGCTGGTGATGAGCGGCTCCTGGTCGAGCCGCCAGATGATCACCAGGCCCAGCCCGTTGAGCAGGGTCGCGATCGGCAGCATCAGCGGGTCCGCGTACCTGGCGAACTTGCGCATCATCAGGTGCGCGACGCCTGCCAGCAGGCTCAGCCCGACGCCGTAACCGAGCATGCCTGCCGGCAGGCTGCCGTCCTTGGCGAGGCCCACATTGGCGTACGCGAAGACCGGGATGGCGACGGCGAACGCGAGCATGAACAGCTCCGTGTTGCGCCTGCTGGGTGCTTCGATCGCGCCGATGGTGGTCGTGTTGGTGACAACGCTCATAAGTGGAGGGCCCCCTACGGTGTGGCCGGCTTACCGCACTGCGAGGCCAGTTCCTGCTCTTCCTCGGAGAGGGTGGGGCCGGGAGCGGGGGCGCTCGGAGTGGGTGTGGCCGCGTTCGGCGGATTCTTGCCGGGCGTGGTGCCGGGCTTGGGCGTGGGCGACGGCTTCGCCGCCGGGGGTGCGGTGCGCTGCTTGGACTTCTTCTCGCAGGCGGACGCCTGGAGCGCGAGCTTCTCGATCTTCTCGCGCGCCTGGGCGAGGTCGCTGGCGGGCAGTGACTCCCTGACCTCCTTGGCCTGGAAGTCCGGGAGGTACTTGAGTTCGATATCGGGGTGGTCCTTCTCGATCTCCGAGAGGGAGACCCACGGAAGGTCCTGGTCGACGCCGCGGTAGAGCGCGACGTGCTCCTCGTTGGCCCCGACGTAGTACTGGGTCTGCGTCCAGCGGTAGCCGCCGTACAGACCGCCGCCGATGACGGCCAGCGCGAGGATCAGGTAGACGGATCTTTTGAACCACTTGCGGCCGGGGGACTTCACGAAGTCCTCGCCGTTGTACATGTCGAAGGTGTCGTCCAGCCCTCCGCCGTACCCGCCGCTGCCTGCCGGGCCGAAGCTCCCCGAGGGGGACTGCGACGGTGACGGGGACGCGGGGCGGCCGAGACCGGCGGCGCGTCCGGCCGGGGTCTGCATGGCGCGGGTGTCGCCGAGCTGCATCTGGTTCTCGGCGACGGCGCCGACGACGACCGGGGTGTCGTTGAGCTGTCCGGCCAGGGTGTCGTTGCCGTCGACATCCAGGACGTCGGCCACGATGCAGGTGATGTTGTCGGGACCGCCGCCGCGCAGCGCCAGCTCGATCAGGTGCTGGACGGTGTCCTGCGGGCCCTGATAGCTGGCGAGCGTCTCTTCCATCGTCTGGTGGGAGACGACGCCTGACAGTCCGTCGGAGCAGATCAGATAGCGGTCGCCGGCCCGCACCTCACGGATGGAGAGGTCCGGTTCGACGTGGTCGCCGCTGCCCAGCGCGCGCATGAGGAGGGACCTCTGCGGGTGGGTGGTGGCCTCTTCCTCGGTGATGCGGCCCTCGTCGACGAGGCGCTGTACCCAGGTGTGGTCCTGCGTGATCTGGGTGAGGACGCCGTCGCGCAGCAGATAGGCGCGGGAGTCCCCGACATGTACGAGGCCCAGGCGCTGGCCGGTCCAGAGCAGGGCGGTGAGCGTGGTGCCCATGCCCTCCAGCTGGGAGTCCTCCTCGACCATCATGCGCAGCTGGTCGTTGGCCCGCTGCACGGCCGTGCCCAGGGAGGTCAGAATGTCCGACCCGGGTACGTCGTCGTCGAGCTGGACCAGGGTCGAGATCACCTCGGAGGAGGCGACCTCCCCCGCGGCCTGGCCGCCCATGCCGTCGGCGATCGCGAGAAGGCGGGGGCCGGCATAGCCGGAGTCCTCGTTCCCCTCCCGGATCATGCCCTTGTGCGATCCGGCTGCGAAGCGCAGAGACAGACTCATACGCACCTCACCCGTCGGCTCCGGGTACACCGGGTTTCGAGCCACACTGCCCACCCTCCGGTCGGGAGCGCGCACGGGCCCGTACACAGGGCGCCATGGCCCCGTGCCGGGGCCGCTGCGGCTCGCTCGCTCCGCTCGCTCATTGTCGTACTACTTCCGCAGCTCGATGACGGTCTTGCCGATGCGGATCGGCGCGCCCAGCGGAATCGGTTGCGGCGTGGTGAGCCGGTTCCGGTCGAGATAGGTGCCGTTGGTCGAACCCAGGTCCTCGACGATCCAGTTGCCGTCGCGGTCCGGATAGATCCTGGCATGCCTGCTGGACGCGTAGTCGTCGTCCAGCACGATCGTCGAATCGTGCGCGCGGCCGAGCGTGATGGTCTGCCCCTGGAGCGCCACCGTGGTTCCGGTGAGGCTGCCTTCGGAGACGACCAGCTTGGTCGGTGCGCCGCGGCGCTGGCGTTGTTGCTGGGGCGGGGGGGCCTGCTGGCGTCCCCCACCGGTGTTCTGCTGCTGTTGCTGGGCACGCGTGTCGGACGCATTGCCGCGGCGTGAGCCGCGCTGCGTGACACGAGTGCCGAACAGGTCGCTGCGGATGACCTGGACGGCCACAATCACAAATAGCCACAGGACAGCTAGGAAACCTAGCCGCATGACCGTCAGGGTCAGCTCTGACATTGCCCCCGCTTCACCCTTCGGCTTGCCGGTAAACGATGGTGGTACTGCCCACGACGATCCGCGAGCCGTCGCGGAGCGTAGCGCGGGTGGTGTGCTGCCCGTCCACCACGATGCCGTTTGTGGACCCGAGATCCTGGATCGTCGAGGGCGTACCGGTACGAATCTCGCAGTGCCGGCGCGAGACGCCGGGGTCGTCGATCCGTACGTCGGCTTCGGTGCTGCGTCCCATCACGAGGGTGGGACGTGAGATCTGGTGGCGGTTGCCGTTGATCTCGATCCAGTGTCTGGTCTGGGCGCCGGGCATCGGGCCGGGAGCGCGGCGGTCGGCCGCCGGTGCGGGGCGCACGGGACCGCCGGGGCTCCCGGGCGGGGCCTGGGGCATGGGCGGCGGTGCGCCGCCGGACGCGGGCGGGTAGCCGTAACCGCCGCCACGGGGGGCGGAGGGGGCTGCGGGGCCGCTGTCCGGGGCGGCGACCTGCGAGGTGCTGGAGGCGAGTGTGCGGCTGCGTACTCGGTAGAGACCTGTGTCGAGGTCCTCCGCCTTCTCCAGATGGACCTTGATCGGTCCCATGAAGGTGTAGCGCTGCTGCTTCGCGTAGTCGCGGACCAGACCGGAGAGCTCGTCGCCCAGCTGGCCGGAGTACGGGCTCAGGCGCTCGTAGTCCGGGGTGCTGAGCTCGACGATGAAGTCATTGGGGACGACGGTCCGCTCGCGGTTCCAGATCGTCGCGTTGTTGTCGCACTCGCGCTGGAGGGCGCCGGCGATCTCGACGGGCTGGACCTCGGACTTGAAGACCTTGGCGAAGGTGCCATTCACCATGCCTTCGAGCTTTTGTTCGAAACGCTTCAGGACTCCCATGGGGCACCTCCTCCGTCGTTGTCGTCCTGGTACTGCTTACTGATCGTATCCACGCGCCGGGAAAACGGCTGGTTCCCCTTGTCCGCCCAGTCCATGAGTGTCACCCCTCACAAGGGATCGTAGAGGTGGCTTCCTGACAGTGTCCCGTACGCGTCCTGCTCCCTTGAGGAGTGGGTGCCGGAGGCGGTCGTTCCACTGGCGGGTCCCCGCAAACTATGCGTGTGAATCCACCCCGACCACCGTGCTAATCTTCTTCTTGTCGCCAACCGGTCGCACAAACCAGTGCGGAAAATCGAACGACATCACTCATGCGCGAGTGGCGGAACGGCAGACGCGCTGGCTTCAGGTGCCAGTGTCCTTAGGGACGTGGGGGTTCAAATCCCCCCTCGCGCACTTCAGAGATTCGGGTCTCACCGTGAAAACGGTGGGGCCCGTTTCTGTTTGTCCGTTTGTTGTTCGTTGTGTGCTGCTCGTTGCGCAGTGCGGGGGTCGGAGGCGGTTGTGCGGCGGTCGGTTCTGTTCATGGTCGGTGCGGTGGTGCTGACGGGGCTGGCGGCGGCGCAGCAGTTGATGCTGGCCGTCGGGCTCGGGGGCTGGCTGCCCGGGTGGCAGCCGTGGCCCTATCTCTTGATCGCGGCGGTGCTGTGGTGGGCAGCGAAGCCCCGGTGGGTGGAGAACGGGCCGATGGGTGGTGGAGTTCCCACTTCCGGTTCTTCGGGTTCTTCCGCTGATTCCGCCGCTTCCGGTTCTTCTGGTGTGTGGACGCGTGCGGAGACGTGGCTGCGGCTGGTTCCGGTGTGGGTGTACGTCCTCGTGGTGCTGGCCCTGGCTGCCGGTGCGTGGGCGTGGTTGCAGGACTTCGAGCCGTATCTCGGTCATGAGGAAGCGGTCTACGCGAACAAGGCACGTTTCTGGCTGGACGGGACGCCGGACGCGGGCTGGGGCGTCTACCGTCCGGTGGGGCTGCCCGCGCTGGGCACGGTCGCGCTGTGGCTGTCGGGGTACGAGGGGTACACGTCCGGCGGCGGCGTGGGCGCGCTGCGGGCGGTCGCCCTGTTCCTCGCGCTGGTGATGCTCTGCACGACGTACCTGGTGGCCCGCGCATGGATGACGCCGCGACGGGCCGTGGTGGTGGTCCTGGTGCTGCTGAGCGGGCTGGGGTTCCTGCGGCGGGTGCCCGAGTACCTCAATGACATCGGGTCCACGGCGTTGCTGTTGATCGTGGTTTTCCTGCTGGTCACGGCGGTCGAAAAGGCGGGGACCACGGCGGGTGCGCGGGCGCTGCTGCTGGCGCCCTTCGCCGTGCTGGCTGCCTTCTATCTGCGGTACGGAGTGGTGGGCAACCTCGTGGCCGTGGCGCTGGCGGGGGTCTTCGCTTACGGACCGCGGGCCTGGGTGGCGCTCGGGTGGCGGCTGTGGGCAGCTGTCGGGGTGATCGCCCTGGGCCTGGTACCGCACCTTCTTTACGCGGTGGAGCGCACCGGTGAGCCGCTTGGAATGATTCTGTCGGCGACCTCGCAGGCGAACCGGGAGTACGTGGGCGACGGGCTGGTCTATTACCTGAGCGTCTTCCCCTACCGGCTGGCCGGAGATCTGGGCGCGGTGGTGATGACGGCCGGGGTGTGCGCGGCGTTCGCGGCCTGGCGGCGGGTGCGGAAGGGGGCGGAGGAGCTGCCGGGTCATTTCAATGACCGGCGGCGGGTGTTCCTCGGGTCCGCGGCGCTGCTGGTGTTCGTGGTGCTGGGGGTGGCGACGGACGGGGAGCCGCGCTTCGTCTACCTGCCGGTGACGCTGCTCACCGTCCTGGGTGTCCAGGCTGTGGCGGAGTTCACCCGGGCGTGGGCGCCGCGGGTGCTCGCCGTGGTGGCGGCGCTGGCCGGGCTGACGGTGCTCGGTACGGCGCAGGTGGTGGCGCACGGGGCGATGCCGGGCCCGACGGCACTGGGTGTCTCGACGGTGCCGGTGGCGCGGGCGCTGGCGGCGCAGGACGGGGAGAAGTGCCTGATCGTCACCGGGTACGAGCCGGAGTTCGGCTGGTACTCCGGGTGCGATGCCGTGACGTACCGGCAGTACAGGGAGCGGGTGCGCGAGGGGAAGCAGGTGCCCGCGGGAACCCGGGTGAGCTTTGTGCGATTTGAGAAGGGGAGGTTGCAGCCGGACGCGACGGGGGTACGTCAGCTGGTCGGTGGACGGGACGCGACGGTGCTGCGGATGCCGGCGGCGGAGGGCGGGTCGGCGGGGGCGGCGACGGTGTGGAGTGTGCGGTTCTAGGCCCTGGTGGACGTTTCACGTGAAACATCCCTCAGTGCGTGGGGTCCTCAGGTGCGGCTGTGGTCGTTGTAGCGCAGCAGGTACGAGGCGAAGCGGGTGAGGTCGGCTTCGCTCCAGTCGGCGAGGCGTTCCTGGTAGGCGGCGTGACGGCTGGCGTGGGTGGCGATGAGGGTGGCTGCGCCCGCCTCGGTGGGGTGCAGGACCTGGACGCGGTGGTCGTCGGGGTCGGGGCGCCGTTCCACCAGACCGAGTTTCTCCAGGGCGGTGAGCTGCCGGCTGACGGTGGATTTGTCGAGCATGTAGTGGGCGGCGAGGTCGGTGGCGCGGCAGCCCTGCTGGTCGTTGATGTGCGCGAGGAGCGTGTACGAGACCAGGGGCAGCTCCGGGTGCAGGCGCGCGGCGGTGGCACGGGCCCGGCGGGCGAAGGCGGTCAGCTCGCGCTCGATGGTGTCGACGGCGGTGGCGCGTCGGGCGGTCCCGGTGTCCGGGGAGGCTTCGGTGTCGTGGGGGCCCGGAGAGCCCTGTGGGTTCGCTGAGTCTCGTGGGTCTGCCGGGTCCCCGGGCTCCGCAGAGTCCTGAGCCCGGGAATTGTGCGGGGTCATGTGGGGTTTGCCCTTCGCTCGATTGGTTGTAGAGTACATCCAATGAGGTGGTTGTAAATGCCAACCACTGTGTTCTGTTGTGCCGTTTCGCGCCCTGTCCCGGGCCTTTCCGTGTGTGCTGGAGTCGGTTGATGTCTGCGTCCCCCATAGGTCCGAGCAGTACGTCGGCGTCGCTGCGGCACGTCCTTGGCCACCTCGTCGCCCCGCTGCTGATGTGCATCGGGATGGGGCTGGCCTACCTCGGTGCCTTCCACGCCCCCGAGCCGCACAACCTGCGGGTGGACGTCGTCGGCTCCGGGCCGAGCGCGCAGGTGCTGGCCCAGACGCTGCACGACAAGGGGGCGGGCGCGCTGGACGTGAGCACCGTCGCGGACCGGGACCAGGCGCGGTCGCAGCTCCTGAACCGGGAGATCTACGGGGCGTATCTGCCGGGCGCCAAGCCCGAGTTGATCGTCGCCACGGCCGGTTCCGACACCACGGCCACCGTCGTCGAGAAGGTCTTCACCGAGCTGGCCGCACAGCAGGGCGCGCCGCTCAAGGTGACGGATGTGGCGCCCGTGTCGGAGGGGGACCCGACAGGGCAGGGGTTGTTCTTCCTGCTCGTGGCGCTGAGCATCGGCTCGTACGCCTCGGTCGCGGTGATCGGAGGTGCCGGTGCGGTGCTGCCGCTGCGGATCAGGGCGCTGCTCGCGGTCGGGATGTCACTGGTGGTGAGCGCGATCGGGGCGGTCTTCGCGGGGCCGCTCTTCCACCTGGTGGATCAGGGGCTCGCCGGGGTGTGGGCGATGTCGTGGATCTACTCGGCGGGCATCCTGCTGATCGGCGTCGGTCTGCACACCTTCCTCAAGCGGTGGACGACGCTGGGCGTGATGGTGCTCTTCGTGATGCTCAACTTCACCAGTTCCGGTGGCATCTTCCGGCCCGAGCTCCAGTCCGGCTTCTTCGCCGCGCTGCACTCCTTCTGGAATGGGGCCGGCTTCATCGAAGGTGCGCGCGGACACGTGTACTTCGACGGGGCGGGCGTGGGACGGAGCGTGCTGGTGCTGGCGCTGTGGTTCGTGGCGGGCGTGGCCGTGATGGGCATCGCGGCGGCGGGTGAGGCGGCGCGGCGCCGGCGGGCGGCCGCCGGGGCGCCCGAGACGGGAGCGCAGCTGGCCGGGCCCGGGCGCGCGGAGCCGGTGGAGGAGGAGCTGGAGGAGGCGGTCGGCGTGTGAGCCGGGTGCGAACGGCAGTGAGGGGAGCGGCTCGGGACCTGGTCCGGGGCCGTTCTTCATACTTTTCCGGGGTTATCCACAGGGGGCCGGAGCGGCTGCGGGGCAACGGCGTTACGGTCATGGGGAGTTGATCGCACGGCCGGCTCGAACGGCCGCTGAAGAGGTACGGAACGGGGGTGGCGGCACGTGACGAGCGAGGCCGGGTACAAGGTGGGGGCCGGGCTGGGCAGCAGTCGGATACCGGTGGTGGAGGGATTCGCGCCGCGTGCGGCCGGGGCCGGGGAGCGGAGGTCGCGCAAGGCGGAGGGGAAGGCGCTGCGGGAGAGGGCGCCGCGGTCGGCGCACCGCACGCTGACGCTCGACGCCGGGCGGCCGGACGCGGTGCGTGCGGTCGAGGAGTCCAGCCGGGGGCGGGTCGCCTCGCTCACTCCGATACGGGTGGGCCGGATGGCGGCCAGCCCCTTCTCCTTCCTGCGCGGTGCGGCCGGGCTGATGGCGTACGACCTCGCGGGCACCCCCGTCACGGGGACGGCCGCCCAGCTGTGCGGTGACGCGCACGCGGCGAACTTCGGGCTCTACGGGGACGCCAGGGGCCGGCTGGTCATCGACCTCAACGACTTCGACGAGACGGTGGTCGGACCGTGGGAGTGGGATGTGAAACGGCTCGCGGCCTCGCTGGTGCTGGCGGGGCGTGAGGCGGGGGCCGACGAGGACACCTGCCGGCAGGGGGCGTTCGACACGGTCGGCGCTTACCGGCGGACGATGCGGCTGATGGCGAAGCTGCCCGTGGCCGACGCGTGGAACGCGATAGCCGACGAGGAACTCGTCTCCCACACCGACGCCCGCGACCTGCTCGGCACGCTGGAGCGGGTCTCGGAGAAGGCCCGCAAGAACACCAGCGCCCGGTTCGCGGCCCGGTCCACCGAGCGTGCGGATGACGGGAGCTGCCGGTTCGTGGACGCGCCGCCGGTGCTGCGCAGGGTGCCGGACGAGGAGGCGGCAGCCGTGGCCTCGGCGCTTGGCGAGTACCTGGGGACGGTCGCCCAGGACCGGCTGCCGTTGCTCGCCCGGTACGCGATACACGACGTGGCGTTCCGGGTGGTCGGTACCGGCAGCGTCGGCACCAGGTCGTACGTGGTGCTGCTGCTCGACCACCGGGGCGAGCCGCTGGTGCTCCAGGTGAAGGAGGCCCGGGCCTCCGTCCTCGCCCCGTACCTGCCGAAGGCGGGCTTTCCGCTACCCGAGCCGGTCCACGAGGGCCGGCGAGTGGTCCTCGGGCAGAAGCGGATGCAGGTGGTCAGCGACATCCTGCTCGGCTGGTGCACGGTTGACGGGCTGCCCTTCCAGGTGCGGCAGTTCAGAAACCGCAAGGGGAGCGTCGACCCGGCGGCACTCGCCGCCGATCAGGTCGACGACTACGGCCGGATGACTGGCGCCCTGCTGGCCCGGGCCCACGCCCACAGCGCCGACCCACGGACCGTCGCCGGCTATCTGGGGAAGAACGAGGAGTTCGACGAGGCGGTCGCCGACTTCGCGGTCGCGTACGCGGACCGCACGGAGGCGGACCACGCGGTGCTGGTGGAGGCGGTGCGGACGGGGCGGATCGCGGCGGAGACGGGGGTGTGAGGGGGACGGCCGCCTGCGTGGAGGCGGGACCGTAGGCTGGATGGGTGACTCAGGATGCCGCCGGGGGACCGGTTACCCCCAACGAAGAGGTGCAGACCGCTGAGGGTGCGGGCACCGCACGCCCCGAGGCGCGGCTGGAGAAGGCGGTGGGGGCTGCCGAGCAGGCGTTGATCGAGTTCGAGATCGCGGTGGACACCTTCCGTATCGAGGTCGAGAACTTCTCCCGGCTGCACCACCAGAAGCTCGGGCCGATGTACTCGCGGCTGGACGAGCTGGACGCACAGATCGCGGAGGCGAAGGCTCGGCGGACCGGCGATCCGGAGGATCTGGCCAAGGCGCAGGAGGCGCGGGCGCTGGTGATGCCGATGCCGGGTGTGGAGGAGCTCTTCCACGACTGGATGGACTCCGACGGGCTGTCGCCGGAGGCCGCCTCCATGCTGACCGAGCAGCCGGTGCGGCCGCCGGAGCGGGTGCGCCCCAGCGAGGAGGCGCGGAAGCTGTACCGCGACCTGGCCCGCAAGGCGCACCCCGACCTGGCGCGGGAGGAGAAGGAGCAGCGGCGGCGCGAGGAGTTCATCACCCGGGTCAACGCCGCCTACGCGCGTGGCGACGAGTCGCTGCTGCGGGAGCTCACCGAGGAGTGGGCGGCCGGTCCGGTGCCTGAGGTGCGGCTCAGCGAGAGCGAGGAGCTGTATGCGCGGCTGGAGTGGCTCTCGCAACGCAAGGAGCTGCTGACAGCGGTCGCCCGCGAGCTGGAGGAGGGCGCGATCGGGTCGATGCTGCGGATGGCGCCGGACGATCCCGACCGTCTGCTGGACGAGATCGCGGAGCAGTTGCTGGCTCAGGTCTCCGAGCGTGAGGCCGAGCTGGCCCGGTGGGTGCAGTAGCGTTCCCAGGCGGTTGTGGTGCCCGATCACGGCCGAGCGCCGGGGGGACCCGGTGTGAGTGCTGTGTCTGTGTGCGCTGCGTGTGCGTGCGCTGCGTGTGTGTGTGCTGTGTTGGTGTGTGCTGTGTTGGTACGAGAGAAGGCCTGACCCATGAATTTCGCCTCCATGCCCTCGGTGGATGTCGCCTCGGTACCGGCCGACGGACTGGTGCTGGACGTCCGGGAGGCCGACGAGTGGGCGGCCGGGCACGTCGAGGGTGCGCTGCACGTGCCGATGAGCGACTTCGTCGCGCGGTTCGGTGAGGTCACCGAGGCGGTGGCCGAAGGCCGTCGTGCCCATGTGATGTGCCGGGTCGGTGGGCGTTCCGCGCAGGTCACCCAGTACCTGGTGCAGCAGGGCATCGACGCGGTGAACATCGAGGGCGGAATGCTCGCCTGGGACGGCGCCGGCCGGCCGATGGTGGCCGACGGCGGCGCGTCCGCGTTCGTGCTCTGAGCAAGTGGTCGCGAGCAGGCGCTAGTTGAGGGGATGGGCGGCCAGCAGGTCGCCCAGGGTCTCCTCGTGGGCGGCGGCCGGGCCGAGGCTGAGCTCCAGTTGCTTGGCCCAGGCGTGGTAGCGGTGCAGCGGGTAGTCGGTGTCGGCGCCGAAGCCGCCGTGCAGGTGCTGTGCCGTTTGGACGGTGCGGCGCACCCCGTCCGAGGCCCAGATCTTGGCGACCGCCACGTCCCCGGCCAGGGGCAGTGCCCCGCCCGCCCCGGTGCTGAGCCGCCAGGCGGCCTGCCAGAGGGTGGCCTCCATGGCGCGCAGGTCGATGTACCGGTCTGCGGCCTGCACGGCGACCGCCTGGAAGGTGGCGACCGGGAAGCCGAACTGTTCGCGCCCCGAGGTGTACTCGGCCGACATCTCCAGCACCCGCTCCCCGAGCCCCAGCGCCTGCGCGCAGGTGCCGACGGTGAGCAGCGAACGCAGCCAGTCCCAGGCCGCCCCGTCGGTGATGACTTCGTGGGGCTGCGCCGTGACGGAGTCGAGGCGGACCTCGGCGAGGAGTTCGCCACTGGTGGAGAACTGGTCGGCGAGTGTCACTCCGGTACGGTCGCGGGGAACCAGCGCGAGGACGGCCCGGCCCGCGTCGGTGTGTGCGGGGATCGCGATCAGGTCGGCGTACGCCGCCCAGGGCACCGCCGTCTGGGCGCCGTCCAGCACCCAGCCACCGGCGTCCTGCCGTGCGGTGACCGCCAGCTCCGCCGGGTCGTGGCCGCTGCGGCCGTTGGCCCCCGCGGTCAGCACCAGCTCTCCGCGTCCGGCCCGGGGCAGCACGGTGTCCGCCAACTCCTTGTCCCCGTAACGCTGTACGGCGGCGGCCACCGCGCTCGTCTCCAGCAGGGGTACGCGGGCGAGTACCTTGGCGGACTCCCGCAGGACCAGGCACAGGGCGACCGGGTCCAGCCCCGCGCCTCCGTGCTCCGGGGCCAGCAACAGGCTCAGCAGATCGGCGGTGCCCAGCTTCGTCCACAGGGGGCGGTCGAAGTCGTCGGCCACCGCCCCCGCAGTGAGCGCCGGGCTGATCACCGCGTCCGGCGCCACCCCGGAGAAGACGGCCCGCGCCGCCTCCGTGGCCGCCTGCTGTTCCTCGGTGAAGGTGAAGTCCACTGCCCTGCCCTCCCGTTGACGTAACGCATTGCTATCTGACGGTGCGTCAAGATAGAACACGTTCTACGGGAAGGGAATGGGCAGGGGCGAGCTCCCCCGCCCGTCCGGGCGCGGCCACAGGTTCTCAGCGGTCGAAGTCCAACTCCACCTCCCCGGTGGCCGGGTGGGACTGGCAGGCCAGTACGTACCCCGCCTCGGTCTCCTCCGCCTCCAGCGCGTAGTTCCGGTCCATCCGCACCTCGCCGCGCACCACGAACGCCCGGCACGTACCGCACACCCCGCCCTTGCAGGCGTACGGTGCGTCGGCCCGCGCCCGCAGTACGGTCTCCAGCAGCGACTCGCCGTCCTGCACGGGCCAGGTCCCGGACCGCCCGTCGAGCGTCGCGGTCAGCGTGCCGCCCACCGCGGCCGGCACCGGAACGGCGGGTGTGCCGGACGTCGGCCCGTCGTCCACATGGAAGATCTCCTCATGGACCCGCTCCCGCGGGACATCCAGCCCGCGCAGTGCCCGCTCGGCCCCCTTCACCAGACCCAGCGGACCGCACAGATACCAGCCGTCGATGTCCGCCACCGGCAGCAGCACGGGCAACAGCTGGGTCAGCCGCTCCTCGTCCAGCCGCCCGGAGGGCAGCCCCGACTGCTGCTCCTCCCGCGACAGCGCCGTGACCAGCTGGAACCGTCCGGGGAAGCGGTCCTTGAGGTCGGCGATCTCCTCAAGGAACATGGTGGAAGCGGCCGTCCGGTCACTGCGGATCAGACAGAACCGGGCCTCGGGCCGCCGGGCCAGCAGCGTTGTCGCGATCGACAGCACCGGGGTGATCCCACTGCCGCCGACCACCGCCGCGAAGTAACCGTCGCGCGGCTCCAGGGTGAACCGGCCCATCGGTGGCATCGCCTCGACGGTGTCCCCGACCAGCAGTTCCTTGAGGGCGTACGTCGAGTAGGCGCCGCCGTCGACGAGCCGGATGCCGACCCGCAGCACCGGCTCCTCGGGGGCTTCGGCGGCGGGCGCGCAGATCGAGTACGTACGCCGGATCTCCTGCCCGTCCACGATTCGCCGCAGCGCCAGGTGCTGGCCCGGTACGTGCCGGAAGGTCTCGCGCAGCTCGGGCGGCACGGCGAGGGTGACGGCCACCGCATCGTCCGTGAGCCGCTCGATGCCCCGGACCCGGAGCGGGTGGAACGGCATCTACAACTCCTTGAAGTGGTCGAAGGGTTCGCGGCAGGCGGCGCAGCGGCGCAGCGCCTTGCACGCGGTGGAGGAGAAGCGGCTGAGCAGCTCGGTGTCTATGGACCCGCAGTGCGGGCAGCGGATGGCCAGTGACAGGGGTATCGGCTCGCTCGCCAGGTCGCGGGTGGTGCGCGGCGGTGCGATCCCGAACTCGGCGAGCTTGCGCCGCCCTTCGGCGCTGATGTCGTCCGTCGACCAGGCCGGCGAGAGCACCGTACGGACCGACACCTCGGCCATCCCGCCGCTCTCGTGCAGTATCCGCTCGATGTCGGCGGACATCGCCTCGATCGCCGGGCAGCCGGTGTACGTCGGGGTCAGCTCGACCTCCACCCTGCCGGGCCCGGACACATGGACCGCGCGCAGCACACCCAGCTCCTCCAGCGTGATCACCGGAAGCTCGGGGTCCGGCACCGAGCCCGCCAGGCGGCGCAGCTCTTCCTCCAGCGGAGTGGTGGTCACCATGTCGCCCCCGGGTGGCTGCGGTGCAGGTGCTGCATTTCGGCGATCATCCGCCCGAACGGCTCGGTGTGCAGTCCCTGCCGCCCGGCGCCCGCGGCCCAGGCGCCGGTGCGCGGCCCTTCGGGCACGGTCAGCGTCGCCCGCTCCAGGATGTCCGTCACGGACTCCAGCCAGTCCGCTTCGAGCTGCTGCCAGTCGACCCCCTGCACCCCCTCGACCCGCTGGAACGGCTCGCCGGTGAACTTCCACAGCGCGTCGAGCGCCCGCTGTATCCGCCCGTGGCTCTCCTCGGTGCCGTCGCCCAGCCGCAGCGTCCACTGCTCGGCGTGGTCGCGGTGGTACGCCGTCTCCTTGACCGCCTTCGCCGCGAGCGGGGCGAATTCGCTTTCCCCGGCGGCCAGTTGGCCGTGCAGCAGGTGCTGATAGGTGGAGAAATAGAGCTGGCGCGCGATGGTGTGGGCGAAGTCGCCGTTCGGCTGCTCGACCAGCTGGAGGTTGCGGAAGGCCCGCTCCTCGCGGAGGTAGGCCAGCTCGTCCTCGTCGCCGGCCAGCGAGAGCAGGATGCGGGCCTGGCCGAGCAGGTCCAGTGCGATGTTGGCGAGCGCGACCTCTTCTTCCAGTACGGGGGCGTGGCCTGCCCACTCCCCCAGCCGGTGGGACAGGATCAGCGCGTCGTCGCCCAGGGCGAGGGCGGCGGAGTGCGTGGTGGGTGTGGTGGTCACAGGTGCTTCACCCCGTCCGGGATCTCGTAGAAGGTGGGGTGCCGGTAGGGCTTGTCACCGGCGGGCTCGAAGAAGGAGTCCTTCTCGTCGGGGGAGGACGCGGTGATCTCGGTGGACGGCACCACCCAGATCGAGACCCCTTCCGACCTGCGGGTGTAGAGGTCCCGGGCGTTGCGCAGGGCCATCTCCGCGTCGGGGGCGTGCAGGCTGCCGGCGTGGGTGTGGGACAGTCCGCGACGCGAGCGCACGAACACCTCCCACAGCGGCCAGTCGTGGTGCGAAGCCGTACCGGTCATGCTGCCGTCCCCCTTGTGTGCGGTGCGCCGGTGCTCTGTGCGCGAGTGTTCGGTGCGCCGGTGTTGGGGGCCCCGGTGTTCGTTGGGCCGCTGCGGCGCGGGCTGTGCTTTTCGGCGTACGCGGCCGCCGCGTCGCGCACCCAGGCGCCCACTTCGTGTGCCTGGCGGCGCTGGGTGATCCGCTGTTCGTTGCAGGGTCCGTTGCCCTTGAGTACGTCCCAGAACTCGGCCCAGTCGATGGCGCCGAAGTCGTAGTGCCCGCGCTCCTTGTTCCACCGCAGATCCGCGTCGGGGAGGGTGAGGCCGAGCGACTCGGCCTGCGGGACGGCGATGTCGACGAAGCGCTGACGCAGGTCGTCGTTGGTGTGGCGCTTGATCTTCCACTCCATCGACTGAGCGGAGTGCGAGGACTCGTCGTCCGGCGGGCCGAACATCATCAGCGACGGCCACCACCACCGGTTCACCGCGTCCTGCGCCATCGCGTGCTGTTCCGGGGTGCCCTTGGAGAGAGCGAGCAGGGATTCGTACCCCTGGCGCTGGTGAAAGGACTCCTCCTTGCAGATACGGACCATGGCGCGGGCGTACGGGCCGTAGGAGCAGCGGCAGATCGGGACCTGGTTGGTGATCGCGGCGCCGTCCACCAGCCAACCGATCGCGCCGACGTCGGCCCAGGTCAGGGTGGGGTAGTTGAAGATCGAGGAGTACTTCTGGCGGCCGGCGTGGAGCTTGTCGAGCAGCTCCTCGCGGCTTGTGCCCAGCGTCTCGGCGGCGCTGTAGAGGTAGAGCCCGTGGCCCGCCTCGTCCTGGACCTTGGCCATCAGGATGGCCTTGCGGCGCAGCGAGGGGGCGCGGGTGATCCAGTTGGCCTCCGGCTGCATGCCGATGATCTCGGAGTGCGCGTGCTGGGCGATCTGGCGGACCAGGGAGGCGCGGTAGGCGTCCGGCATCCAGTCGCGCGGCTCGATGCGCTCGTCCGCGGCGACCGCGGTGTCGAACGCTGCCTTGTCCGCCGCGTCCGTCGCCGCCTGCGTGGTCCCCGTGTCCCGGCCCGGCGGAGTCTGCTCTGCCGTCACTGTCGTCATCCTGGCCCCCTCTGCCACCTACCGACCGATCGTTCGGTTCAATGACTTCAATGGTGGGGCGACGGCCCGTAGGGTGTCAACCTCTGTGGATAACTGGGCCGACACGTGCTGATCGGGGCGGGATGGATTCGTACGACGACAAGGCCGGGACCGGGACCGGTGGGGCCGCCGCGCCTCCCGACCCGGCCGACGCCAGCGACCGGCCGGGAATAGCCGGGCTGTCCTTCCGCTCACGGATCGTCGCCACCCTCGCGCTCGCTCTGATCGGCGTCACCGCTCTGGTCCACCTCGGCATGGTGTTCCTGCACGTCAGCCCGTCGAACACGGTGAGTAAGGAGCACGCCGATGCGGTGGACGCCTGGATCAATCCCGAGTTCGAGCAGAACTGGAAGCTCTTCGCTCCCAACCCGCTCCAGCAGAACATCGCCGTCCAGGCCCGCGCCCAGATCCGCACCGAGAGCGGCCAGTGGCGCACCACGGAGTGGATCGACTTCACCGCCAGGGATGCCAAGGAGATCCGCGGCAGCCTGCTGCCGAGCCACACCGTCCAGAACGAACTGCGCCGCGGCTGGGATTTCTATGTCGGCTGGCACGACGAGAAGAATCAGTCCCTCGGCATGCGCGGGAAACTCTCCGAGCGTTATGTACGGCGCATCGTGCTGGAGCGGATGTCCGAGCTCGACATGGGCGGTGCCGTCGCCCGGATCCAGGTGCGCTCGCGCACCACCGTGGTGAAGCCGCCGAAGTGGAGCACGGAGAAGGTGGCCACCACGCCGTCGTACCGGCAGCTTCCGTGGTGGACGGTGACACCGGCCGACCTCACCAAGGCCGCCAGGGACGCAGGGGTGACCAAGTGAGCACAGAGATTCCAGGCCCCACGACCCCTCCGGCGCCCGCCTCCAAGCAGCGTCTCGGCGGGTTCGACCGCAAGCTCGTCCGGGTCCTCCAGCAGGGCGTCCAGAACGTCAGCTCCGCCGCGCTCGGCCCGTACCAGAGCGCCGTCGTCCGGATCGGTTTCTCCGCGACCTGGCTGCTCTTCCTGCTGCGCGAGTTCCCCCACCGCCATGAGATGTACGGACCCGGAGGCCCGTGGGGCTGGGACATGGCGCAGGAGATCATCTCCGACAACAAGGCCTTCACCGTCCTGATGTGGACGGACAGCCCGCTGTGGTTCGAGTTCGTGTACGTCGCGGCGATGGTGTCCGCAGTGCTGCTGATGATCGGCTGGCGTACCCGGACCATGTCCGTCCTCTTCATGGTCGGCGTGCTCTCGCTGCTCAACCGCAGCGTCTTCATGGGCGACGGCGGCGACAACGTCATCCACCTGATGGCGATGTATCTGGTGCTCACCCGCTGTGGCCAGGTGTGGTCGCTGGACGCCCGCCGGGTGCGGGAAGCGGGCGGCGCGGTGGCCGCCGTCGTACGTGACCGGGTGGGCCCGGCGCTGTGGACGGTGCTCGGAGTGGCCCTCTCGGTGGTCACCTTCACGGGCGTCATGCGCTGGGGCTGGCTGCTGGTCTTCTGGACGCTGCTGCTGGTCCAGGCCCTGTGGTGGGGAGTCTGCCGGTACGCCGACGGAGAGCCGAGGCGTCTGCTGGACGTGCTGGCGAACCTGGTGCACAACGCGGGACTGCTCATCATCATGGTCGAGGTCTGCTTCGTCTACGCGACGGCCGGCTGGTACAAGGTGCAGGGCACGCGCTGGCAGGACGGCACCGCCATCCACTACCCGCTGCACCTGGACTACTTCACCCCCTGGCCGGACCTCTCCGCGCTGCTCGCCTCCAGCGGCGTGATGGTGATGGTGGTGACGTACGGAACGGTGATAGTGCAGGTCGCTTTCCCGTTCACCCTCTTCAACCGGCGGGTCAAGAACGTCCTGCTGGCGCTGATGATGCTGGAGCACGCGAGCATCGCGGTGCTGCTCGGGCTGCCGTTCTTCTCGATGGCGATGATCGCCGCGGACGCGGTGTTCCTGCCGACGGTCTTCCTGATGTGGCTCGGCGGACGGGCCGGCCGGGTGCGGAACAAGGTGCTCGGGGCGCCCGCTGCCAAGGCGGCGGTGAAGCGTCGTACGGACCAGGAGGAGCAGCCCCGTACGCTCGTGGGGTGAGCAGCGAGAACACCCATGCGCCCGAGCCGGTGAGCCCCGAGCCGGTGAGCCCCGAGCCGGTGCAGTACGACGAGGGCTTCGGCACCGAGATCGGCGTGGGCCCGCACCCCGGCCCCTGGCCCGAGGGTGAGCGCTACGACCCGGAGCTGCTCGCGCAGGGCGACCGCCGCAATGTGGTCGACCCGTATCGCTACTGGACCCGCGAGGCGATCGTCGCCGACCTGGACACCCGGCGGCACGACTTCCACGTGGCCGTCGAGAACTGGGGACACGACTTCAACATCGGCTCCGTGGTGCGGACCGCCAACGCGTTCCTGGCCAAGGAGATCCACATCGTGGGCCGCCGTCGCTGGAACCGTCGCGGGGCGATGGTCACCGACCGCTACCAGCATGTGCGCCACCACCCCGACACCGAGTCGCTGACCGCGTGGGCCGAGGCCGAAGGTGTGCCGATCATCGGCATCGACAATCTGCCGGGAGCGGTTCCCCTGGAGCGGACCGTGCTGCCGAAGCGGTGTGTGCTGCTGTTCGGGCAGGAGGGCCCCGGGCTGACCGAAGAGGCCCGGAAACACGCGTCGATGGTCTGCTCGATCGCGCAGTTCGGCTCGACCCGGTCCATCAACGCGGGCGCTGCGGCGGCGATCGCGATGCATGCGTGGGTGCAGCGGTACGCGGAGATCTCCTAGCAGGGCGCCATGTTTCACGTGAAACACGACGTGATCCGCAAACACGATGTGCTCCGCACACGCGACGTGTTCCGCGAAGGGCGATGTTTCACGTGAAACAGGGAATGCCGTGACCCGGCTTGGGGGGCTCGGGTCACGGCATTCGTTCCTGGGATGCGCCCTGCGCGTCGGGCGGGTGCCTCACGCCTGGCGGCGTACCTCCACCGTCCGGAAGCGGTTGGCGACGAAGGCGCCGTCGCAGAGGGCGGCGTTCGCCGCCGGGTTGCCGCCGGAGCCGTGGAAGTCGGAGAAGGCGGCCGTCTGGTTGACGTACACCCCGCCCGTCAGATTCAGCGAGAGCTGCGCGGACTCCTCCAGGCAGACCTCCTCGACGGCCCGTTCCACCTCGGGCGAGGTGGTGTACGCGCCGACCGTCATCGCACCCTTCTCGCGGACCGTACGTCGCAGCAGGTCGAGCGCGTCGGCCGTGGAGTCGACCGCGACGGCGAAGGACACCGGGCCGAAGCACTCCGACATGTAGGCCGCCTCGGCGTCCGGCTTCGTGCCGTCCAGCTTGACCATGACGGGGGTGCGGACGGTCGCGTCGGGGAAGTCCGGGTTGCTGATCTCGCGGCTGGGGAGGGCGACTTCACCGAGGCTGGCCGCCGTCTCCAGGCGGGCCTTCACGTCGGGGTTGACCAGCGCGCCGAGCAGCGCGTTCGCCCGGGCGTCGTCGCCGAGCAGGCCGCCGACCGACTTCGCGAGGTCCTCGACCACCTCGTTGTACGTCTTGGGACCCGCGTCCGTGCCGATGCCGTCGCGCGGGATCAGCAGGTTCTGCGGGGTGGTGCACATCTGGCCGCTGTACAGGGAGAGCGAGAAGGCCAGGTTGGAGAGCATTCCCTTGTAGTTGTCGGTGGAGTCGAGGACGACGGTGTTGACGCCGGCCTTCTCCGTGTAGACCTGCGCCTGGCGGGCGTTCGTCTCCAGCCAGTCACCGAAGGAGGTCGACCCCGTGTAGTCGATGATCTTGATCTCGGGGCGGGTGGCGAGCGTCTTGGCGATGCCCTCGCCCGGACCCTCGGCGGCCAGCGCCACCAGGTTGGGGTCGAAGCCCGCCTCGGCCAGTACCTCACGGGCCGCCTTCACCGTCATGGCGAGCGGCAGCACGGCGCGCGGGTGCGGCTTGACCAGGACCGGGTTGCCGGTGGCCAGCGAGGCGAAGAGGCCCGGGTAGCCGTTCCAGGTCGGGAAGGTGTTGCAGCCGATCATCAGCGCGATGCCGCGCGGCACGGCGGTGAACGACTTCGACAGGTTGAGCGGGTCGCGCTTGCCCTGCGGCTTCGACCAGTCCGCCGAGCCGGGGACCCGGGTTTGCTCGACGAGGGCGTACGCCACCGCCTCCAAGCCGCGGTCCTGGGCGTGCGGGCCGCCCGCCTGGAGCGCCATCATGAACGCCTGCCCGCTGGTGTGCATGACCGCGTGCGCGAACTCATGGGTGCGGGCACTGATCCGGGCCAGGATCTCCACACAGACCACCGCGCGCGCCTCGGGACCCGCGTCCCGCCACGCAGCCATGCCGGCTCGCATCGCGGGCAGCAGCACATCGATGTCGGCGTGCGGATAGGAGACACCCAACTCGAAACCGTAGGGCGACATCTCGCCGCCCTCGGAGGCGGCGCCGCCCACCCAGCCGTCCGTGCCGGGCTGCTCGCCCAGGTCGAAGCGGGTGTTCTTCAGTGCCTCGAACGCGGCCAGGCCGTCCGCCGCCGCGCTCTCCCCGTACGCCTTGGGGTGCTCGGGGTGCGGCGACCAGTACTCGCGGGTGCGGATCGCCTCCAGGGCCTTCTCCAGCGTGGGCCGGTGGGCCTCGGTCAGCTCTGTCAGTTTCCGGGACGACTGCATGGCGGCGGACCAACTCCTCGACGGGCGAAGGCGGGCGGAAAGCGGCGGACAGAAGTTAGAGTAACCGAACGATCGGTCGGGACAAGGGGGCCGACGTAAAGCCCTGCCCATCTCCGCAGAGCCCTGCTTGTCCCGGTGCTCATCGCGTCCTGGAGGATTGGCCGCATGACAGCAATCGAGCGCGCCCGCACCGTCTCCGTCGTCGGCGCCGGAACCATGGGCCAGGGCATCGCCCAGGTCGCCCTCATGGCCGGACACCCCGTGTTCCTCTTCGACGTGGACGCCGAACGCACCACCGCGGCCGTCGCCGCGGTACGTGGGCGCGTCGAGCGGCTGGTGGAGAAGGGGCGGCTCGACAAGGCGGACGCCGAGGAGGCGCTCGGGCGGCTGCACCCCGCCCACGACCTGCGCGACCTCTCCGCATCCGCGCTCGTCGTCGAGGCGATCATCGAGCAGCTGCCCGTAAAGCAGCAGCTGTTCCGCTCCCTCGAAGAGATCGTGGCCGCCGACTGCCTGCTCGCCTCCAACACCTCCTCGCTGTCCGTCACCGCGATCGCCGGGGGCCTGAAGCACCCCGGCCGCTTCGTCGGGATGCACTTCTTCAACCCGGCGCCGCTGCTCCCGCTGGTCGAGGTCGTCAGTGGCTTCGCGACCGACGCGGACGCGGCCACGCGGGCGTACGACACGGCTCTCGCCTGGGGGAAGGGGCCGGTGCGCTGCGCCGACACCCCCGGTTTCCTGGTGAACCGGATCGCCCGTCCCTTCTACGCCGAGGCCTTCGCGGTGTACGAGGAGCAGGCCGCGGATCCGGCCACCATCGACGCCGTGCTGCGCGAGTCCGGCGGCTTCAGGATGGGCCCCTTCGAGCTGACCGACCTGATCGGCCAGGACGTCAACGAAGCCGTCTCCCGGTCCGTCTTCGAGGCCTTCTTCCAGAGCCCCAAGTTCGTGCCCTCGCTGCCGCAGCGCCGCCTGGTCGAGTCGGGGCGCCTCGGCAGGAAGGCCGGTCACGGCTGGTTCCCGTACGGGGAGGGGGCCGCGAAGCCCGCACCGCACACGGCCGCTGCCCAGGCCGCACCGGCACAGATCACCGTCGCCGGGGACTTCGGCCCGGCCTCCGAGGTGATCGTGATGCTTCAGGAGACGGACGGCATCGAGGTGAAGAAGGTGTCCGCCGACGGCGCCTACATCGGACTGCCGAGCGGCGGGCAGCTCTCGCTGGTGGACGGGAACACCTCGGTCGAGTACAGCGACGTCGTCTACTTCGACCTGGCCCTGGACTACCGGGCGGCCACCCGTATCGCGCTGTCCGCCTCGGACGACGTGTCGGAGGAGACCCTCAGGGAAGCCACCGGGCTGTTCCAGGCGCTCGGCAAGGACGTCAGCGTCATCGGTGACGTGCCGGGCATGATCGTTGGACGTACGGTCGCCATGCTCATCGACCTGGCGCTGGACGCGGTCGCCAAGGGGGTCGCCTCGCCCCAGGACATCGACACCGCGATGCGGCTCGGCGTCAACTACCCGCGCGGACCGCTGGAATGGGGCCGCGACCTCACCGGCGACTGGTCCTTCGACCTGCTCACCGCGCTGCACGCCCGCTGCCCCACCGGCCGATACGCACCCTCCCTGGCGCACTACCGGCAGGGGTACGCAGAGCAGGAGCCCACCACATGAGCACCACGGATCGCACCGGCACCGGCACCGGCACCAGCACCAGCACTGTCGCCAAGCGGGACACCTACACCCCGGAGACCCTGCTCGCCGTGGCCGTCCGGATCTTCAACGAGCGCGGTTACGACGGCACTTCGATGGAGCACCTCTCCAAGGCCGCCGGAATCTCCAAGTCCTCGATCTACCACCATGTCTCCGGCAAGGAGGAGCTGCTGCGGCGCGCGGTCAGCCGGGCGCTGGACGGGCTGTTCGGCATCCTGGAGGAGCCGCGGGCGCAGCGCGGGCGGGCCGTCGAGCGGGTCGAGTACGTCACCCGGCGCACCGTCGAGGTGCTGATGGCGGAACTGCCTTACGTGACCCTGCTGCTCCGGGTGCGGGGCAATACCCACACCGAGCGCTGGGCGCTGGAGCGGCGCCGCGAGTTCGACCAGCGGGTGGCCGATCTGCTCAAGGCCGCCGCGGCCGACGGGGACCTGCGGGCGGACGTGGACATCCGGCTGGCCACCCGGCTGCTCTTCGGGATGATCAACTCGCTGGTGGAGTGGTACCGGCCGCACCCCGACGGGGCGGCGGAGCAGGATCAGCTGGTGGACACGCTGGTGCGGATGGCCTTCGACGGGCTGCGGACGGACTGATCGCGGTGGCTATGGACGCACAGTGATGGTTGCGGACACACGGTGATGGTTGCGGGCGCATAGTGGCAGGTCAGGGCCGTGGATCTAGTGGTTCCGGTCAGTCCTGCGGGTGCTGGGGGTCCAGGTCCGTCTCCTCGAAGACCAGCAGGGTGCGGGTGCTCAGCACCTCCGGTATGGCCTGGATCTTCGTCAGGACCAGCTCCCGCAGCGTCCTGTTGTCCGGGGTGTGCACCAGCAGCAGAACGTCGAAGTCGCCGCTGACCAGGGCGATGTGAGCGGCCCCGGGGAGCGCTTGGAGTTCCTCGCGGACCGTCCGCCACGAGTTCTGGACGATCTTCAGGGTGATGTACGCGGAGGCGCCCTGACCTGCCCTTTCGTGGTCGACGCGGGCGCTGAAACCGCGGATCACGCCGTCGTCCAGGAGACGGTTGATACGCGCGTAGGCGTTGGCGCGCGACACGTGCACGCGCTCGGCCACCGACCGTATCGAGGCACGGCCGTCCGTCTGGAGCATCCGCAGGATGTCCTCGTCGATGGAGTCCAGGGGCCTCGCCGGGGGCGTTGGCCTGTGGACATCTTCGGGATTCCCGCGAAAACCGTCACCCGATCCGGCCATTTGTTCAGCTGGCATGCGTCCCCGCCTCCCCGTCATGGACGTCCTGTTCCCATCCCAGGCCCTGCAGAACCGTTTGTCCACAGGCTGATGCCGCCTGTAGCCAAAATGCATCCACGACCGAACAATCGGTAGGTGAGAGGCACCACATCCCGCCTGTGGGGCGCGGTGCTCCCTCCGACCGCTATGCACCACTTGCGTACCGCTCGCTCCGCGCCTGCGTACCGCTCCCGAAGAGGAGGTGTTCGTCGTGACGATTCAAGAGATGCCGGGCAGCACGGCCTACCGGCCCAGCCCCGCCCCTGCCTGGAAGCCCCGGACCGACCCCGCCCCGCTGCTCCCCGACCCCGAGCCGTACCGGGTGCTCGGCACCCCGGCCGCCGCCGGGCTCGACCCCGCCCTGATGCGCCGGCTCTACGCCGAACTGGTGCGCGGCCGGAGGTACAACGCGCAGGCCACCGCCCTCACCCGGCAGGGCAGGCTCGCCGTCTACCCCTCCAGCACCGGTCAGGAGGCCTGCGAGGTGGCGGCCGCGCTGGTGCTCAGGGAGCAGGACTGGCTCTTCCCTTCGTACCGCGACACCCTCGCCGCCGTGGCGCGCGGTCTGGACCCCGTCCAGGCGCTGACGCTGCTGCGCGGCGACTGGCACACCGGGTACGACCCGCGCGAAGTGCGGATAGCGCCGCTGTGCACCCCCCTCGCGACCCAGCTGCCGCACGCGGTGGGTCTCGCCCATGCGGCCAGGCTCAAGGGCGACGACGTGGTGGCACTGGCGATGGTCGGCGACGGCGGCACCAGCGAGGGCGACTTCCACGAGGCGCTGAACTTCGCGGCCGTGTGGCAGGCCCCGGTGGTCTTCCTGGTCCAGAACAACGGGTTCGCGATCTCCGTTCCGCTGGCCAAGCAGACCGCCGCGCCCTCCCTCGCCCACAAGGCGGTCGGCTACGGAATGCCGGGCCGGCTGGTCGACGGGAACGACGCGGCGGCCATGCACGAGGTGCTGACCGAGGCGATGGAGCGCGCCCGGCGCGGTGGCGGTCCGACCCTGATCGAGGCCGTGACGTACCGCATGGAAGCCCACACCAACGCGGACGACGCCACCCGCTACCGGGGTGACACGGAGGTTGACGCCTGGCGCGACCACGACCCGATCGCACTGCTTGAGCGGGAGCTGACGGAGCGCGGGCTGCTGGACGACGGGGGCATACGGGAGGCCAAGGAGGCCGCCGAGACGATGGCCGCCGACCTGCGGGCGCGGATGAACGCGGAGGCGGTGATCGACCCGATGGACCTCTTCACGGATGTCTACGCGGAGCGGACCGCTCAACTCCGCGAGCAGGAGGCCCAGTTGCGTGCCGAGCTCGACGCCGAGGCCGAGAGCGACGCGGAAGGTGCGGGGCGATGACCACCGTGGCGGAGAAGAAGACGGCGGCGAAGCCGGCGAGCATGGCGCAGGCCCTCCAGCGGGCGCTGCGCGACGCGATGGCCGAGGACCCGACCGTGCACGTCATGGGTGAGGACGTCGGTGCGCTCGGCGGGGTCTTCAGGATCACCGATGGGCTGGTCAAGGAGTTCGGCGAGGACCGCTGCACGGACACACCGCTGGCCGAGGCGGGAATCCTCGGGGCGGCCGTCGGCATGGCGATGTACGGGCTGCGGCCGGTCGTCGAGATGCAGTTCGACGCCTTCGCATACCCGGCGTTCGAGCAGCTTGCCAGCCATGTCGCCAAGATGCGCAACCGCACCCGTGGCGCCGTGCCGATGCCGATGACGATCCGCATTCCGTACGGCGGCGGCATCGGCGGCGTCGAGCACCACAGCGACTCCTCCGAGGCTTACTACATGGCCACCCCCGGCCTGCACGTCGTCACTCCGGCCACGGTCGAGGACGCCTACGGGATGCTCCGCGAGGCCATCGCCTCGGACGACCCGGTGGTCTTCCTGGAGCCCAAGCGGCTGTACTGGTCGAAGGCCGACTGGTCTCCGGAGGCGCCCTCCGCCGTCGCGCCGATAGGCAAGGCGGTCGTACGCCGCCCGGGCCGCAGCGCCACCCTGATCACCTACGGGCCCTCGCTGCCGGTGTGCATGGAGGCGGCCGAGGCCGCCACGGCCGAAGGCTGGGACCTGGAGGTCGTGGACCTGCGCTCGCTGGTCCCGTTCGACGACGAGACGGTCGCGGCTTCGGTACGTCGCACCGGGCGCGCGGTGGTCGTCCACGAGTCCACCGGCTTCGGCGGACCCGGCGGGGAGATCGCCGCACGCATCACGGAACGGTGCTTCCACCATTTGGAGGCGCCTGTGCTGCGGGTCGCGGGGCTGGACATTCCCTATCCGCCGCCGATGCTGGAGCGCCACCATCTGCCCGGTGTGGACCGGGTGCTGGACGCGGTCGCGCGGCTCCAGTGGGAGGCGTGATGGCCCGGGTGTCCGGAATGGCGAGTCTGGAGTTCAAGCTGCCGGATCTCGGTGAAGGGCTGACCGAGGCGGAGATCGTGCGCTGGCTGGTGGAGGTGGGCGACGTCGTCGCCGTCGACCAGCCGGTGGTCGAGGTCGAGACGGCCAAGGCGATGGTCGAGGTGCCGTGCCCGTACGGGGGCGTGGTGACGGCCCGCTTCGGCGAGGAGGGGACGGAACTGCCGGTCGGGTCGCCGCTGTTGACGGTGGCGGTGGGGGCGGACGGCGCGGCCATGGGCGGCGGGGACGCCGGCTCGGGTTCTTCGGGCGGGTCCGATGCCGGCTCCCGTAGCGGCTCCGGTGCCGATTCCGGTGGCGACTCCGGTTCGGGGAACGTCCTGGTCGGCTACGGCACCACCGCTCCGGCGGCGCGGCGGCGCAGGGTGCGTGCCGAGGGGGCTGTGAACGGGCGGGCGGCGGTCGCTGACCCGGTTCCGGTGGCTGCGGCCCCGGTTGTGGCTCCCGTCGCGGATACCGGTCCTGTGCCGGTCATCTCGCCGCTCGTACGCCGCCTGGCCCGTGATAATGGCCTGGACCTGCGGCAGTTGAGCGGGTCGGGGCCGGAGGGCCTGATCCTCCGCAGCGATGTGGAGCAGGCGATACGTCAGCCGGAGCCCGACCCCGTGGCGGTCACGGCACCCGTGCAGAGGCCGGCGCCCGCCGGTACCGCCGAGCGCATCCCCCTCAAGGGCGTACGCGGCGCGGTCGCCGACAAGCTGTCCCGCAGCCGGCGCGAGATACCGGACGCCACCTGCTGGGTCGACGCCGACGCGACCGCGCTGATGGCAGCCCGGACGGCGATGAACAGTGTGGGCAACGGCCCCAAGGTCTCCGTGCTGGCACTGCTCGCCCGGATCTGCACGGCGGCCCTGGCCCGGTTCCCGGAGCTGAACTCGACCGTGGACATGGACGCCCGCGAGGTAGTCCGGCTGCCCGAGGTGCATCTCGGGTTCGCCGCGCAGACCGAGCGCGGTCTGGTGGTTCCCGTGGTGCGCGCCGCCCACACCCGGAACGTGGAGTCGCTGGGCGAGGAACTGGTCCGGCTCACCGACGCGGCCAGGGCGGGCAAGCTCACTCCGGCCCAGCTCACCGGCGGCACCTTCACGCTCAACAACTACGGCGTGTTCGGCGTCGACGGCTCCACCCCGATCATCAACCACCCGGAGGCGGCGATGCTCGGCGTCGGCCGCATCGTGCCCAAGCCCTGGGTGTACGAGGGAGAGTTGGCGGTACGCAAGGTGGTCCAGCTCTCGCTGACCTTCGACCACCGGGTCTGCGACGGCGGCACCGCCGGGGGCTTCCTGCGCTACGTCGCCGACTGTGTGGAACACCCGGAGCTGCTGCTGCGCACACTCTGACCGCCGGGCGCGGCAGCCAGTACGCCGTTGCTGCGGTGTCACCCGGCCTCGCCTCCCGGATGCCACCCGGTCCCGCCTCCCGGTTGCGCCCGGCCCCGCCTCCCGGTTGCCGCCGTGAGGCGGGACGGCCCGTCGCCCGCGGGGGCGGGCCGTACATACTTCGGTGCATGAGTGCGATGAGTGCCCCGAGTGCTGCTGCGTATGACGCCGTCGTGCTGGCCGGAGGCGCCGGACGCCGCCTCGGCGGGGCGGACAAGGCGGCTGTCCCGGTGGGCGGACGAACCCTGCTCGACCGGGTACTGACGGCCTGTGACGGGGCCGGGACGACCGTGATCGTCGGGGGCCACCGCGCCACCGCGCGCCCCGTGACCTGGGCGCGCGAGGAACCGCCGGGCGGTGGCCCGCTGGCCGCACTCGAAGCCGGAGTGCGGAAGACCCGGGCCGAACTCGTCGTGGTGCTCTCGGTCGACCTGCCATTCGTCGACCGGGCGACCGTGGCAGCTCTCGTACGTGCGCTGGAATCGTCGGCCCCGGACGCGAAGCGCTCCCTGCCACCGGCCCCGGACGCGAAGTCCTTTCCGTCGCCGGCCCCGGAGCCGCCGGCAGACGCGCGCGGGGCGGGCCGTGAGACGGAGGGAGCACTCCTCGTCGATCCGGGCGGCCGCGACCAGCCGCTGGTCGCCGTCTACCGGGCGGAGTCCCTGCGCCGCGAACTCGGCCTGCTGGCAACGGAGTACGGGTCTCTCACCGGGCTGCCGCTCCGGCTTCTCACCGCCACACTCGCCCTCGTCCGCGTCGCCACGGCCGCTCCCCTCGCCTCGTTCGACTGCGACACCTGGGAGGACATCGCGACGGCCCGCGCCCGCATCAGGGAGCATGGGCACGTGCTGGATGAATGGATCACCGCAGTCAAGGACGAACTCGGTGTCGATCTCGACGTCGACATCCCCCTCCTCCTCGACCTCGCGCGCGACGCCGCGCACGGCGTCGCCCGACCCGCAGCTCCCCTGACGACCTTCCTGGTCGGGTACGCGGCCGGACGGGCCCGGAGCGAGGGCCCGCAGGCCGTCGCCGAAGCCGTCCACAAGGCCACCGCCCTGGCCGCCCGCTGGGTTGCGGAAACGCAGGACACCGACACCTCCCAGGCAGGTCCCGCATGAGCGCCGACCACGAGATCGAAGGCATCGACCAGGCCCTGGCCCTGGTCAGCCGCGAGCAGCGCGCCGTACCGGCCCCGAGCACGGGGCAGAACACCGCGCAGGGCACCGCACCGACAGGCCCCTCCTACGGCTCCTCCGCACCCTCCGCAGAGGCAGCAGCCCCGGCCGATCCCACTGCCGCCCCCGATCCCCACCCCGAAGCCAGCTCCTGGGAAGCTGCCCGCGCCGCCGCCGCTCACGCCGGCCGCAACGCCCCGGCACGCCCCCGCCGCGTACCCCTGGAACAGGCACTCGGGCAGGTGCTCACCGAGCCGCTGGGAGCCCTCACCGACCTGCCCTCCTTCGACACCTCCGCCATGGACGGCTGGGCCGTGGCAGGACCGGGCCCCTGGTCCTTCCATGAGGGCGTCGGCATCCTCGCGGGCCACGCCACCGCCGAACCCCTGGCCGACGGCGAGGCGGTCCGGATCGCCACCGGCGCCCGGATCCCCACCGAGGCGACCGCCGTGATCCGCAGCGAGCACGCCCGCGTGGATGACGCCAAGCTCCGGCTGCACGCCTGCCGCGAAGTGATCCCCGGCCAGGACATCCGTCCGCGCGGCCAGGAGTGCCGCACCGGCGACCTGTTGCTGTCCGCCGGGTCCGTGGTCACCCCGGCGGTGCTCGGTCTCGCCGCAGCAGCGGGGTACGACGAACTGCTGACGATCCCCCGCCCCACGGTCGAAGTGCTCGTTCTGGGCGACGAGTTGCTGACCAAGGGGCTTCCCAAGGACGGCATGGTCCGGGACGCGCTCGGCCCGCTGCTTGCCCCCTGGCTCCGGGCGCTGGGCGCCGAGGTCCTCGACACCCGCTGCCTGGGCGACGACCCGAAGGCACTGCGCAAGGCGATCCTCGGCTCCGAGGCCGACGTGATCGTTACCACCGGCGGCACGGCCGCGGGCCCCGTCGACCACGTCAGGCCGTTCCTCACCGAGGCCCGGGCGACCGGCGCCGAACTCCTTGTGGACGGCGTCGAGGTCCGCCCCGGCCACCCCATGCTGCTGGCCCGTCTCACCCCCGACACCCACCTGGTGGGGCTTCCCGGCAACCCCCTGGCCGCCGTCTCCGGCCTGCTCACCCTGGCCGAACCGCTGCTGCGCACCCTCGCGCACCGCGCGGTCCGCGAGGCGTACCGCGCCCCGGTGCGCGACGAGATTCCCGGCCACCCGGTCTCCACCCGGCTCGTGCCGATCACTCACCGCGTCGATTCACGGACGGGCGCCGAGCACGCCGTACCGCTGCACTACAACGGTCCCGCGATGCTTCGCGGGGTCGCGTCGGCCGACGGTCTCGCCGTCGTACCGCCAGGCGGCGCACGGGCCGGGGACGTGCTGGAGATCCTCGACCTGCCCTGGGCAGAAGGATGTTTCACGTGAAACGCCACCAACGAAGCCGTGATGAAGGATGTTTCACGTGAAACAGCGCCGACGACGCCCCAGTGAAGGATTTTTCACGTGAAACTGCCCGGCGATGACGCCATGGCCAGAGCGGCCGACGAGCATCTGAACACCGCCCCGGTGAAGCTTCCCAAGCAGGTGGTCGAGCGACCTCTGCGGCAGGTCGGCAAGCGGCTGATGATGGCGATGGTGGTGCTCGGGGTGACCGTGCTGATTGTCTGGTTCGACAGGGCCGGCTATCACGACAACTCCGACGGCGGCGTGGATCTCCTGGATTCCGTCTACTACGCGACCGTCACCCTCTCCACCACCGGTTACGGCGACATCGTTCCGTACAGCGACAGCGCGCGGCTCACCAATGTGCTGCTCGTGACGCCGCTGCGCGTGCTTTTCCTCATCATCCTGGTCGGCACCACTCTCGAAGTCCTCACCGAGCGGACGCGGGAAGAGTTCCGGCTGAATCGCTGGAGGTCCCAGTTGCGAGACCACACCGTCCTCATCGGGTACGGCACGAAGGGCAGGTCTGCGATGCAGACCCTCTTCGCCACCGGCCTGAAGAAGGAACAGATCGTCGTCGTCGACCCGAGCTTCAAGGTCATCGAGACGGCCAACGCCGAGGGGATCACCGGGGTGGTCGGCGACGCCACCCGCAGCGACGTACTGCTGCGGGCCGAACTTCAGCGTGCCCGGCAGATCGTCATTGCCACCCAGCGCGACGACACCGCGGTCCTGGTCACCCTCACCGCCCGCCAGCTCAACCGCGGCGCGAAGATCGTCGCCGCGGTCCGCGAGGAGGAGAACGCCCCGCTGCTGCGCCAGTCGGGTGCGGACGCCGTGATCACCAGCGCCAGCGCGGCGGGCCGCCTGCTCGGCCTTTCGGTGCTCAGCCCGAGCGCCGGCACGGTGATGGAGGACCTGATCCAGCAGGGCAGCGGCCTCGACCTGATCGAGCGGCCGGTCATAAAGAGCGAGGTCGGCAAGAACGTCCGGGAGACCGACGACCTGGTGGTGAGCGTGCTGCGCGGCCACCGGCTGCTCGGTTACGACGACCCCAAGGCGAGCCCGCTCCAGATCACCGACCGGGTGATCGCGATCGTCCGGGCGTCGTCGAGCTCCGACGGGGACGACAGCGTACGGCTCACCTCGGCGGAATAGGTACCACTTCGACAGTCCGCCGCCGGTCCGGGGGCTCTTCGGACTGATCACCGGCACCGGGGGTAGTTTCGTGGCCATGCATGCGATCACGATCCCTGAACCCGGTGGCCCCGAGGCACTCGTCTGGGCGGAGGTCCCCGACCCCGTCCCGAACGAGGGCGAGGTGCTCGTCGAGGTCGCCGCGAGCGCGGTCAACCGCGCCGACCTCCTCCAGCGCCAGGGCTTCTACGAACCGCCGCCCGGCGCCTCCCGCTACCCCGGCCTGGAGTGCTCCGGCCGCATCGTGGCGCTCGGCGCCGGGGTGCACGGCTGGGCGGTCGGCGACGAGGTGTGTGCGCTGCTCTCCGGCGGCGGATACGCCCAGAAGGTCGCCGTACCGGCTGGACAGCTGATGCCGGTGCCCGACGGGGTGGACCTGGTGACGGCGGCGTCGCTGCCCGAGGTGACGGCCACTGTCTGGTCAAACGTCTTCATGATCGCTCACATGCGTGCCGGCGAGACGCTGCTGGTGCACGGCGGCGCCAGCGGTATCGGCACCATGGCGATCCAGCTGGCCAAGGCGATCGGCGCCCGGGTCGCCGTCACGGCGGGCGGCCCGGAGAAGCTGGCGCGCTGCGAGGAACTGGGCGCGGACATCCTGATCGACTACCGCGAACAGGACTTCGTGCAGGAGCTGCGCAAGGCCACCGACGGCAAGGGCGCGGACGTCATCCTCGACATCATCGGCGCCAAGTACCTGGACCAGAACGTGAAGGCGCTGGCCACCAGCGGCCGGCTGGCGATCATCGGCCTCCAGGGCGGGGTGAAGGGCGAGCTCAACCTCAACGCACTGCTGCGCAAGCGTGCCGCGATCACCGCGACCTCGCTTCGCGGGCGCCCGCTGGGTGAGAAGGCGGCCATCGTGGCGGCCGTGCGGGAGCACGTCTGGCCGATGATCGCGGCGGGCCGGGTGCGTCCGGTGGTCGACCGGGTCTTCCCGATGGACCAGGCGTCCGAGGGTCACAAGGCGCTGGACGAGGGCAGTCACGTGGGCAAGATCCTGCTCACCACCGGCTGACCGGCACCGCACAGCAGTTGGCCCCGGTTCCCGCCGCACCTGCGGCGGGAACCGGGGCCAACTGCTGTGCGGCCCTGCTCACCGACCACGGCCCGCATCCCGCGTGCCGCCCACCGGGTCGCGTACGCCTACAGGTACGGCCCGCCCGTGCGGGCGGCCTGGTGTCCGTCGTCCTCGTCGTCCTCGTGCGAGGTGCCGGGCGGCAGCGCCCGCCGCATCTGTTCCAGCTGGGCGCGGGCCGCCATCTGCTGGGCGAAGAGCGCGGTCTGGATGCCGTGGAAGAGACCTTCGAGCCAGCCCACCAACTGGGCCTGGGCGATGCGCAGTTCCGCCTCGGAGGGGATGGCCTCCTCGGTGAACGGCAGCGAAAGCCGCTCCAGTTCCTCGACGAGCTCGGGGGCGAGACCGTCCTCCAGCTCCTTCACCGAGCTGGCGTGAATGTTCTTGAGCCGTACCCGGCTCGCCTCGTCCAGGGGAGCCGCGCGGACTTCCTCCAGGAGTTGCTTGATCATGCTGCCGATCCGCATGACCTTCGCGGGCTGTTCGACCATGTCCGTCACAGGCACCTCGCGCGACTCGTCGTCACCGCCGCCGAGCGCCATTCCGTCCTGTCCGACGACCAGGACCTGGGGGCTCTCCTGCGACCGTTCACTCCTCGGCATCTCCATGCCGACATTCTCTCGTACACGTGCTTCACAAGTGGGTGTGCCCCCGCACAAAGGTGATCCACCTTCGTGCGGGGGCACAGCTTCCCCAGTGCGCCGGGGCAGGCGGCCGGGATCAGGCCTCCGCGCGACGGGCCAGCGCACCCCGGGAGCGGGTGACCAGCGCCGCGAGGAGAGCCGCACCCAGCGGTACGGCGACCAGGAGGGCGGCCAGGGTCTCCCACGGGATCACCACGGCCAGCTCGGCAACCTGCTCGCCGGCGTCCCAGCCCTGGTCGAGGGCCTCCTGGTGGTTGGCGGCGGACTGCCGCTGCTGGGCGAAGATCAGCCCGACCGCGGGCAGCACACCCGCCGCCGAACCCAGGACCACCCCCATCAGGGCGACCGTTCCGCACTGGAACCCGCTGAGGGCGCGACGCACCCGTGGCGGAGCGCCGACCGCGGAGAGGGTCTTCAGATCGGCTTCCGCATCGGCCTGGGCGAGCCCGGTGGCGATGCCGGCCGCGCCGATGGTGATCAGCCCGGCGAACACGGCCAGGGCCAGCATCACGATGTTGTTCTTGCTGGTGTACCCGGCCTCGATGACCGGGCCGCCACCCATGACGCCCGTCTTGAGACCGATCTTGTCGTAGGCCGCGGTCAGCGCCTGCGTCTGCTCGGTGCTGGGCAGCGCGGACGTCGAGAAGAGCACGCCGTAGGGAACGGTGGTGAATCCGGCGGACCGGGCGAGCGACGGCGGCACCAGCACCTCCATGCCGAACGGGTTGACGCTCGGCGGCGCCTGGTACACCGGCAGCTGCCGCACCTCACCGGGTGAGTCCTTGCCCTCGGACATCGCGGTGTCGGCCTTGTCGCGGTCGGTGACGAGGCGGAGGCCGGTCTTGCCGTCCACCACATTGGCCCGGTTGAAGGAGACGGCCTTGCCCTGGGCGAGGGCGGCGGCCACACCGGGGTCGGTGATATCGAGCGCCTTCAGCACCTTCTCGTCGCCGATGGTGACCCCGTAGGAGCTGGGTGCGGTGCCGCCCGGGTGGGGGGACTTGCAGCGCCAGTCCGCGGCCAGCTTGCGCCGCTCGGCGACGGGGAACCTCTCGGGGCCCTGGGGGCCGTCGAACAGCGGGCAGCGGTTGGCCTTCGGGACGACGACCTCGACGATGCCGCACTTCTTGTCGTCGTTGTACTCGGTGCAGTTCTTGCTGCCGACGACGATGCGCCGCACTTCGGCGAGCGCGTCGAGTGAGAGGTTCGTCTGCACCGCCGAGCGGATCGCGGGCACATCGCGCCCGCCCCCCTCGTCGGTGACCGCGTGACCACTGCCGTACGGAAGCTGCGCCTGGTAGTTGGCGCGGTTCTGGGCGTCCTGGCTCGCGGCGTACGTCGCCACCGCGACCGTTCCGGCGACGGCGGCCAGCACCGCGGCGACGGCGGGCGCCGTACGCCCCCGGTTGCGCACCGCGTCGCGCAGCGCGAGCCGCGGCGAGAGCGGCAGCCAGCCGCCGATCCGGCCGAACGCTCCGACCAGCACCGGTGTCAGCGCCACCACACCCAGTTCGGCGATTGCGCTACCGCCCGCGATCAGGAGGTAGTTGTCGCTGGCCATCGACCCGTACAGGGCTATCGCCGCACCGATGGTGACGGCGATCAGGCCGATCACCGGCAGCACCCGGCTGGTGCGGCGCACCCCGCGCCGACCGGTGAGCGAGGCCAGTACGGACTGCCGGGAGGCGGTGATCGCGGGCACGATCGCGGCCAGCAGTCCCGTGAGCACGGCGATCAGACCGATTCCGAGCAGCTCCAGCGGGCGCAGGGTGAAGGTGCCGAACCGCTCGCCCAGGACCCCTTCGAGGACCGGCTGCAATGCCAGGGTCAGCACGATGCCGAGGACGGTGCCGACGAGGGCCGCCACCACACCGATGACCAGTCCGCCGGAGAGCACGATGGCCCGGATGTGCCGGCGGTCGCCACCATTGGCGCCGACCAGGCCGAGCTGGCGGCGCGAGCGGCGGGCGCCGACCGCGAAGGCGGGCCCTGCCAGCAGGCAGATCTCCAGGAGGGCCAGGACGACGATGGTCGCGGCGATGGTCAGCATTTCGTTGGTCTTGTCACGGTCGTCGCCGTCGGGGAGCCCGTTCCTCTTGAAGTACGGGACCTCGGAGTCCGGCGGCGGCGAGAGGATCGCGGCCCGGGAAGTGACCTCGACGCCCTTGGCGTTGGCCGCCTTGACCATGTTCCACGTGAAACCTTCGCCGCCGACGGAGGCGAAGTACGAGGTGCTGCCGCCGACGGCGGGCAGCCCCTCCTTCTGCAGCGCCTTGTCCAGCGGTGCGAGGAAGGTCCCCGGCAGGGCGGTGATCTGGTCAGTATTCAGGCTGCTGGGCAGCTCGTAGGAGCCGACCAGGGTGAACTTGGTGTCGAGCGAGCGGGCGGAGACGGTGTCGCCGACCTTCAGCCCGCCGGCCTCCAGGAAGTGGTCGGTCGCGGCGACCTCGCCGGCCTTCTCGGGGAAGCGCCCGCCGGTCAGCTCGAAGGCACCCGCCGCCATCGGGTCGGTGGCCTTGATCTCACGGACCTCGGTGTCGAGCAGGCCGTGCGTGGTGCGCAGCCGGGCCGTCGCCTTGGTGTCGGTGAGGATCTTGGTGCCCGCCGGGACGGCCTTGGAGAGGTCGGCCTTGCCCTCCGGCATGGGCTTGTTGTTGTACGCGTCGTAGCCCACGGCCGGCTCGGCGCCCTGGTAGCGCGGGTCCGGGGGCTGGATGACGGCCAGGCCGCCCCAGCCGGTGTCGGTCAACTTGGCGTCGGCCGCGCCCAGTTCACGGGTGAGCTTCTGCTCTGCGGTCAGCTGGGCGCTGCGCAGGGTGACATCGATGGCGCTGACGCCGATGATCGGCACCGCGATCATGGCGAGGACCAGGATGCTGCGGCCCTTGGAGCGCCAGGCGTCGCGGCGGGCTATGCGGATCGCCGCGAGCCAGGAGTGGTACCAACCGGTCACTTCGCGCCCGCCTGACCGGTGGAGCCGAAGCCGGAGTCGAACCCGGAGTCGAAGGAACCGGCACCCGTGGTGCTCGCCGCGAGCAGCGACTCGGCGTCGCTGCGCATGGTCTCGTCCACCACGGAGCCGTCGCGCAGGAAGACCACCCGGTCCGCCCAGGCAGCGAAGCGCGGCTCGTGGGTGACCAGGATGCCGGCCGCGCCCGCGTCGCAGCGTGCCCGGAGCAGCGCGAGCACGGACTCGCCTGTCTCGGAGTCCAGGGCGCCGGTGGGCTCGTCGGCGAGGACCAGACGGCGGTCACCGACCAGGGCGCGAGCGATGGCCACCCGCTGTTGCTGGCCGCCGGACATCTCGTCCGGGAAGCGGTCGGCGAGGTGGCCGAGGTCCATCTCCTCCAGCGCGGCGAGGGCGAAGACACGGGCCTTGCGGGCGGACATCCCGTCCAGCTCGCGGGGCAGGGCGACGTTCTCGGCGGCGGTCAGCGCCGGGATGAGGTTGTAGTCCTGGAAGACGTAACCGATGCTGCGGCGGCGCAGCGCGGCGAGCGCCTTGCGGCTGATCTGCGTGGTGTCGGTGCCCTCGACGATGACCCGGCCCGAGGTCGGGTTGTCGAGGCCGCCCGCGATGGTGAGCAGGGTCGACTTGCCGGAGCCGGAGGGACCCATCACGGCGACGAGTTCACCGGGGAAGACGGAGAGGTTGACGCCGCGCAGGGCGTGCACCTCGGTGGCGCCGCTGCCGTGCACACGGGTCAGCTGCTCCAGCTGCAGCACGGGCTGCTGTGACGCATGGGGCTGATGGGACTGGTCGGGCATGGGTGTGGGTCCCCCCTGGAAGGGCCGCGTCGGCACGGGGTGCGGAGCGGCTGGTCGTACGGAAGTCGGAGTCTTGCGGGCGGCCGGCTGGGCGTACGGAAGCCGGAAGCCGGAGTCCTGCGGGCTGCGGGTGGTCGGCGGCCGAGGGCTCAGCGTCGGCCGGGGCGCACCCGAGCGGTGGCGTCGGCAGTGGCGGCTGCCGAGGTGTCGGCCTGGGGCACAGGGGCTCGCCGCACGGCCGTCGCGGAGAGCCTCACCAGCCGGGACTCGGAGTGGTCGAGCCAGCGCGCCTCGGCCTCGGTCTGGAAGATCAGCTGCTCCAGGACGAGCAGCCATGCCACGTCGTCGCGCCCCCGGCCGGTGTCCCGGACGCTGCTGGACTCGACCGCGATCAGGGCCTGCGCCTTGAGCCGGGTGTAGTCCTGCATCGCCTTCAGGGTGGCGTGCCGCTGGGCCTGGATGACGGCCTGGATGTCGACACCGGGTGCGCCGATGGCCATGGCGAGCTTGATGGCGAGCTCGTCGCGGGGCGGGCTGGTGCGGTCGACGGGACGCTCGAACCACTGGCGCAGTTCCTCGCGGCCGGTGTCGGTGATCGCGTACAGCGGGTGTCCCGCGTCGTCGTCGCCGTCCGGGGCGACCATGCCGTCGCGCTCCAGACGGCTGAGCGTCGTATAGACCTGACCGACGTTCAGCGGCCAGGTGGCGCCGGTGCGGGACTCGAATTCGGTACGCAGCTGGGAACCGTACCGGGGGCCCTGTTCAAGCAGGGCGAGAAGCCCGTGGCGGATCGACATACTCAGTATCTATACCGAGTATGCTCCTGCTGGCAAGCCTGGATCCGGGAGGCCTACGACTTCACTGGCGACGCAGTCGCATCCCGAGGAACCCCAGTCCCAGCCCGACCAGCACGATTCCGGCCCCCAGTGACACCGGTCTGAAACCGAGCGGTTCGGGGTCAGCAGTAGCCTGCCGAAAGCGCCCCTGAGCAGGGGTTTTGGGTGCGGCGCTGGGGGTGGTCGGACGGCTGGCCGCAGGACGGCGCGGGGGCTGCGGAACGTACACCTGAACCGGCTGTACCGCTTCCGGTTCAGGTGCGCGACCGGGCCGGATCCGCCCGGCCCCGGCCTGCCGCCCGGCGAGACGGTTACCGTGCGCCCGCGGGTCGGGATCAGCCCTCGGCGCGACGCCCAGGGCGCGAGAGCCCCCGTGCGGCGAGGATTCCACGACGTACTCGACTGATGCGGAAGCCCCGACAGACGTGGAAGTTCCCACAGACGCGGAAGCCCCGACTGACGCGGAAGCGAAGGGGACGCACCACATCAGACACCACAGCAAGGCAGCCGCCGACACGGCGACGAACCTCGCACGGAGCCTGGGAATCATGGGCGACCGCCTCCCGTCCGGTACCGCAGAGCCATTACGACTCAGCGTCACATACCGCTACAGAACGGGCATCCGGGCCGACGCATACGGAACCCCGGCGCGACGCACAAGAGCGGTCCGGCACCCCCGAGGGTGTACCGGACCGCTCTTCGAGAACGCAGCCGAGAGGAAGCACGAAAAGGGCCCGCAGCCAGGGCCCCCGGCTACTGCGCCGGGTTGCCCGTCGAGACCTGCAGCTCGAACTTGGTCGTCTTCGGGTCGACCGCGTTGCCGGAAGGCGGGTACTGGTTGATGACCGTCTCCTGACCCCACTGGTTCTCGTCGACCTCCTTGACCTCGTAGCGCCAGCCCTGCGCCGTGAGGCAGTCCTTCACGGAGCGGATATTCTTGTAGACGAAGTCGGGCGCCTTGATCTTGGACGGGTCGAGGTCGTCCTCGTCCGGGTTGGTGCACTTGGTCTTGTCGATGGTCTTCGCCATGTCGGGCCCCTTGAAGCCCTCCTTCTGCCCGGTCGTCTGGCCGCCGCCCTCGGTCTTCGGCTCCTCGGTGGGCAGGAGGGCGTAGACCACGCCGCCGATGGCGATCAGCGCCGCCGCGATCGCGCCGACGACCAGCAGGTTGTTCTTCTTCGCGGGCGGCGTGCTCCCCTGACCCGCCGTCATCGGCTGCGCGGTGTACGGCGCCGGGGCGGGCGTCGCGTACCCGCCCTGGTGCGGATAGCCGTAGGCGGCCGACGGTGCGGGTGCCGGGGTGGGCATCGGCGCCGGGGTCGCGGGGCCGTACGGGCTCGGGCCCGGTGTCTGCGGCTGGTACGGCGTCTGCACGCTGCCGGGCTGCGCGTAGCCGGACTGGTCGACCGGCGGGAAGACCGCAGAGCCGACGCCCGAGCCGCTGCCCTGGGCGGGACCGCTGCCCGGCACGATCATCGGTGCGGCACCCGGCTGGACCGTGGAGAGCACCCGCGCGCACTCGTCGGCCATCGCGGCGGCGCTGGGGAAGCGCTCGTTCGGGTTCTTCTTCAGCGCGCGGGCGACGAGCGCGTCGATGGCCGGCGGAATCGTCCGGTTGATGGAGGACGGAGCGACCGGCTCCTCCTGGACGTGTGCGTACGCTATGGCCAGCGGCGAGTCCGCCTCGAACGGCAGCCGCCCGGTGAGCAGTTGGAACAGCATGATGCCGACCGAGTACAGGTCGGAGCGGGCGTCCACGCCACGGCCCAGCGCCTGCTCGGGCGAGAGGTACTGCGGGGTGCCGACGACCATGCCGGTCTGGGTCATGGAGGTCACGCCGGACTGCATGGCGCGGGCGATGCCGAAGTCCATGACCTTGACCACATTGCGCTTGGTCATCATCACGTTGCCGGGCTTGATGTCGCGGTGCACCAGGCCCATCTCGTGACTGGTCTCCAGCGCCGCAAGCACGTCCGAGGTGATCTTCAGCGCCTTGTCGGCGGGCATCGCGCCGTGGGCGTTGATGTCGGCCTGGAGCACCGAGCCGAGCGGCTGGCCCTCGACGTACTCCATGACGATGTACGGCATCTGGGCGCCGCCGAGGTCGTCCTCGCCGGTGTCGAAGACCGAGACGATATTGGTGTGCGAGAGCTTGGCGACGGCCTGGGCCTCACGGCGGAAGCGCTCGCGGAAAGCAGCTTCGCGCCCCAGTTCCGTGTGCAATGTCTTGATCGCGACCTGGCGGTCCAGCGCCGAGTCGTAGGCCAGATAGACGGAGGCCATTCCGCCTTCGCCGAGCAGGTCGCGGAGCTGGTACCGACCACCTGCCACCGAACCGCCCGCGTACCGGCCCTGCGTGCCGTCCTGGCTCATGACTGTGCATCCCCCTCGGCGCGGTGGTTCCGCGTCAGTCCATTGTTCTGGTGCATGCGTGGTGCTGAAGCGATGCGCGTCACGGTGTCCGCGTACCGAGACAATCCGCGATCATCCCTCATTACCGGCCAAGTCTGCCCGAGGGGCAGGAGACGTCAAGCGAGGTGCCCGTTCCGTGACCGTACGCGCAAGGAACGGTCGCGGAAGCGTTATCCGGCAGTGCCCGAAGGGCGGGTAATTTGCACGGGTACAGGCGCAACGGTTTTGATGGCAGGTCCATCTCGGCGCAGGGGCGCCCCGTACAAGGCTGTAGCGTGACGTGGCGGAGAACCATGTGGACCACCGTGATCCGGGCGCAGGCCGAGAGGCCCCCGGGTGCGGACAGATGATGACGGCGAGGACTGATGGCACCCGAACCCGAGGACACCGGCGGTGGAGTGTCTGACCTGCCGGAATCGTTCGGTATGGGCGGACTTGTCGGCGATGGCCGTTACCGGCTGACGCACCGTCTCGGCAGAGGCGGCATGGCGGAGGTCTTCGCGGCCGAGGACGTACGTCTGGGACGTACCGTCGCCGTGAAGCTGCTGCGCTCCGACCTCGCCGAAGACCCGGTCTCCAAGGCCCGTTTCACGCGTGAGGCGCAGTCGGTCGCGGGGCTCAACCACCATGCCGTGGTCGCCGTGTACGACTCGGGCGAGGACCGCATCAACGGCAATCTCGTGCCGTACATCGTGATGGAGCTCGTCGAGGGCAACACCATCCGTGACCTGCTGCTCAACGCGGAAGCGCCGGGCCCGGAGCAGGCGCTGATCATCGTCTCCGGCGTGCTCGAAGCGCTCGCGTACAGCCACCAGCACGGCATCGTGCACCGTGACATCAAGCCCGCGAACGTGATCATCACGCACACCGGCGCCGTCAAGGTCATGGACTTCGGCATCGCCCGCGCCCTGCACGGCGTGCAGTCGACGATGACGCAGACCGGCATGGTCATGGGCACCCCGCAGTACCTCTCCCCCGAGCAGGCGCTCGGCAAGGCCGTCGACCACCGCTCCGACCTCTACGCGACCGGTTGTCTGCTGTACGAACTGCTGGCGCTGCGGCCTCCGTTCATGGGCGAGACGCCGCTGTCGGTGGTCTACCAGCACGTACAGGACCTTCCGGTTCCGCCCTCCGAGATGTCGGACGTGGCGCCTCCGGAGCTCGACGGGCTGGCCATGCGCGCCCTCGCCAAGGACCCGGACGACCGGTTCCAGAGCGCGGAGGAGATGCGCGGTCTGGTCCAGTACGGCCTCCAGATGCTCCAGCAGCAGGGCAGCCACACCGGAACCTGGAACACCGGTCCCGTCGACATGCACGAGAGCGGCTACACCCCGGCGCACGGGATGGCCGCGACGACCGCCGCGATGGGGCACCCGCAGCACGGGGACACCTCGCAGTTCCGGCCCAATGGCGCGATGCTGCCGCCGCAGAACCCGAACGACGGCTCGTACGACGACGGTTACGACGACGGCGGTGGCACCAGCCGCGCCAAGATGTGGGTCTTCGCGATCCTGGCGATCCTCGCCATCGCGGGCGGTGTGGCGTACGCCGTGAACCAGATGAACGACTCGGGCGGCAAGCTGAAGCCCGAGCCCACGGTCTCCAGCAACCCGTCCTCCCCGTCCGAGGGCACCCCCACGCCCACCGAGGACGACGAGACGCCCGGCGACACCGAGGGCAACACGGACGGCAACACCGACAACGGCACCGTGACCGGCGGCACTGTGACCGGCGGCAACCAGCCGACCAAGGAAACCTCCAAGCCGCCGACCAACAAGCCGCCGACCGGCAAGCCCACCACCAACCCCACGCTCCCGACCAAGCCCCCGACGAGCGACCCGGCCAACGGCGGCTCGGGAACGAACCCCGGCACCGACCCGGGTACGGATCCCGGTACGGACCCGGGCACGGACCCCGGCACTGACCCGGGCACTGACCCGGCGCCGGACCCCGGCACGGACCCGGTCGGCGGCGCAGGAACTCCGGGCGGAGCCGGCGACCCGGGTACGAACCCCGCGGCGGGCGGCACCACCGCGTAGTCCCGGGCCGCTCACCCGGCGGCCCGGGCTTCAGGGCCCCCGCTCACCCCGCGAAGGCGTCCAGCACCGCCTCGTACTCCTTGGTCCACCAGACCGCCAGGGCCGACGCCGCAGGAAACTGCGGGTCGGCCCTTCGGTCGTGCAGCTGGTAGCGCCAGCGCAGTATCCAGAAGTCGTTCAGCCGCTCCCACCACACCCGGTGCACGGCGGCGGCCAGTTCGGCCTCCCCCACACCCGCCGAGCGCCGGTAGGCGCGTGCGTACGCGCGGGCCTTGTCCAGCTCCAGCTCACCGTCCGGGCGTACGAAGAAGATGGCGGCCGCACGTACCGCCTCCTCGGCGCGGGGCTGCACGGCGAGCCGGTCCCAGTCGACGATGGCGGCGGGCTCGGCGCCCCGGTAGAGCAGGTTCAGCGGGTGGAAGTCGCCGTGCACCCACCCGGGACTCGGCTCGGCGCCCGGCGCGGGACGGCGGTGGGCGTGCCGCTCCAGCAGGGTGCGCCGCTCCAGGAGGCGGTGTTCGGCCAGTACGTCGAAGGGGTCCCGGGGGCGTGGCCGACGGGCCAGCAACAGCAGTTCCTCGATCGTCTCGAAGCTGTCGCGCGGATCCGCGCTGTCGTGCCCGCCGTCGAGTCCGGCGGCCGACTCCATGACCTGGTCCAGCAGGGTGTGCACGACACCGAGCAGCGAGCCGAGGTGCAGCGACTCGGCCTCGGTGAGCTGTGCGCCGTCGCGGTGCCGGCCGTCGATCCAGGGGTGCAGGGCGTAGCAGCGGCCGCCGATCACGGCCACCGTGTCGCCGTCGGCGTCCTCGACGGGCGGGGCGACGGGCACACCGAGTTCCTTGAGGCGCTGGGTGGCGCGGTGCTGGCGGGCGATCAGGGCGGGGTCGCCGTCCAGGTGGTGCTTGAGGAAGAACTGGCCACGGGTGGTGGCCAACCGGAAGCCACGGTTCAGGAGGCCCTCGGTGACCCGTTCGCAGGAAAGGGCCTCGCCCAGGGCGGCGTACCGGCGCAGCAGCTGTCCGACCGGCGGCGCGGTTCCGGAGGGCGGGACCGCCGCAAGGGGCGGTTCCTGCGTGACTTCGTGGGCCGGTGCGGGGGCGGGTGCAGATGAGCGCGGCACCCGTCAGATGTTAGATCACCCCGGCCGCGTGGTGTTACACAGCGTGCTGGAGCAGTCGCTCGCGGAATCCGCTGAGGGTGTGGACCAGGAAGAACTGGGGGTCGATCCGCATGTGGACCGGCTCGAACGGCTCACCCTCGACCTCGGCGGGACCGGGGCCGAACAGGGCGGACTCCTCGGCGGTCGGCTCGATGACCCGGGCCTCGCCGGTGGCCTGGACGGACCACAGCCGGTCGGACCCGGAGTTGAAGTTGTCGGTCTCGTAGGCGACCACGCTGCCGTTGCAGGCCTGGTGGTAGCCGTAGCCGGCGTGCATCCGGAGCAGGAGCGCGCCGTCGTCGGTGACGACATGACGGGCGACCGCCAGGAACGGCAGCGCACGCATGCTGGTCGCGACCCTGCCGTACGGCACGGAGGTCAGCAGCTCGATGGCGCGGAGGCTGTCGGAGTGGGGCATGCATTCACTCTGCGCCATGCGCCGGGCGCACCAAAAGAGACCTAGGTCCCGAGAAGTTTTGCGAAGTTCCTGATCAGGGGCCCCTCAGCGGCGCTGTTCCTCCGCCTGAAGCCGGGCCACATAGGCGGCGGCCTGGGAGCGGCGTTCCATGCCGAGCTTGGAGAGCAGGCTGGAGACGTAGTTCTTGATGGTCTTCTCGGCGAGGTGCAGCCGTTCGCCGATCACCCGGTTGGTCAGACCCTCGCCGATCAGATCGAGGATCTTCCGCTCCTGGTCGGTGAGGTTGGCCAGGCGCTGGTCGCCCTTGGCGTTGTTGCCGGCCCGCAGCCGCTCCAGGACGCGGGCGGTGGCCACCGGGTCGAGCAGGGATTTGCCCGCCGCCACGTCCCGTACCGCCGAGAGCAGCTCACTGCCGCGGATCGCCTTGAGCACATATCCGGACGCACCAGCCATGATCGCGTCGAAAAGGGCCTCGTCGTCCGCGAAAGACGTGAGCATCAGACATTTGATGTCCTCGTTCTGTGAACGGACTTCGCGGCAGACCTCCACACCGCTGCCATCGGGCAGCCGGACATCGAGAACGGCGACGTCGGGACGGGTCGCAGGGATCCTGACCAGGGCATCTGCCGCCGTGCCGGCTTCTCCGACGACCTCGATGTCCTCCTCGACGGAGAGCAATTCATGGACGCCCCGCCTGACGACTTCGTGGTCATCGACGAGGAAAACGGTGATTTTGCCTGATTCGCGCACGGCGCCATCCTCACACACGAACTCTTCCCGTGCCCGAGGTGACCGGGATAACGTGCCCCTGTCCCGGCGGCCTGCAAGGCTCTGACCAGTGGTTGTTCCCGCATTCCTCGGTTTACTTGGAAATCCAAGCAAAATCGCAGGTCAAATGGGGTTTCGCAGTTATGCGAAGCACTGGGTAACGTGCTTGAGAGCAGGGTGCTCGCCGGGGCACCTGTCACGCCTTGTCCCGGCCGAGCCGCACCCACCCCGTGCGCGGGTCCGGGCACAGGGCGAGCCGCACTGGTTTCCCGGCAGACCCCGGGGGCCGGACCGACGGAGGAGCACGCACGTGACCGTGGAGAGCACTGCCGCGCGTAAACCGCGACGCAGCAGCGGAGCAGGCACCAAGCGCGCCAGCGCCAAGAAGCCCTCGCCGCAGGCCCAGTCGCAGACGCCCGACGAGCCGCAGCTGATCCAGCTGCTGACGCCCGAGGGCGAGCGCATCGAGCACCCGGACTACTCGATCGACCTGTCCGCGGACGAACTGCGCGGGCTGTACCGGGACATGGTCCTGACCCGGCGCTTCGACGCCGAGGCGACCTCACTGCAGCGTCAGGGCGAGCTGGGGCTGTGGGCCTCGCTGCTCGGCCAGGAGGCCGCACAGATCGGTTCCGGCCGCGCACTGCGCGACGACGACTACGTCTTCCCGACCTACCGCGAGCACGGCGTCGCCTGGTGCCGCGGGGTCGACCCGACGAACCTGCTCGGCATGTTCCGCGGCGTCAACCACGGTGGCTGGGACCCCAGCACCAACAACTTCCACCTGTACACGATCGTCATCGGCTCGCAGACCCTGCACGCCACCGGCTACGCCATGGGCGTCGCCAAGGACGGTGCGGACTCGGCCGTGATCGCGTACTTCGGTGACGGCGCGTCCTCGCAGGGCGACGTCGCCGAATCGTTCACCTTCTCCGCGGTCTACAACGCCCCGGTGGTCTTCTTCTGCCAGAACAACCAGTGGGCGATCTCCGAGCCCACCGAGAAGCAGATGCGGGTGCCGCTCTACCAGCGCGCCCAGGGCTTCGGCTTCCCCGGCGTCCGGGTCGACGGCAATGACGTGCTGGCCTGCATGGCGGTCACCAAGGCCGCGCTGGAGCGGGCCCGGCGCGGCGAGGGCCCGATGCTGATCGAGGCGTTCACCTACCGGATGGGCGCGCACACCACCACCGACGACCCGACGCGTTACCGGGCCGACGAGGAGCGCGAGGCGTGGGAGGCGAAGGACCCGATCCTGCGCGTCCGCACCTATCTGGAGAAGGAGGGTCTGGCGGACGCCGCCTTCTTCGAGGAGATGGAGGTCGAGAGCGAGGCCCTCGGCAAGCGGGTCCGTGAGGTCGTGCGCTCGATGCCCGACCCCGGCACCATGGCGATCTTCGAGAACGTCTACGCGGACGGGCACGCGCTCGTCGACGAGGAGCGCGCGCAGTTCGCCGCCTACCAGGCGTCGTTCGCCGAGGAGGGCGAGTAACCACCATGGCTGTTCAGAAACTTCCGATCGCCCGCGCGATCAACGCCTCCCTTCGCACCGCGATGGAGAACGACCCCAAGGTCCTGGTCATGGGCGAGGACGTCGGTCAGCTCGGCGGCGTCTTCCGGGTCACCGACGGCCTGTTCAAGGACTTCGGCGAGAGCCGGGTCATCGACACCCCGCTCGCCGAGTCCGGCATCGTCGGCACCGCGATCGGCCTGGCCCTGCGGGGCTACCGGCCCGTGGTGGAGATCCAGTTCGACGGCTTCGTCTTCCCGGCGTACGACCAGATCGTCACCCAGCTCGCGAAGATGCACGCCCGCTCGCTCGGCAAGATCAAGCTGCCGGTCGTCATCCGCATTCCGTACGGCGGCGGCATCGGCGCGGTGGAGCACCACAGCGAGTCGCCCGAGGCGCTGTTCGCGCACGTCGCGGGCCTCAAGGTGGTCTCGCCTTCCAACGCGACCGACGCGTACTGGATGATGCAGCAGGCCATTCAGGGCGACGACCCGGTGATCTACTTCGAGCCGAAGCGGCGCTACTGGGACAAGGACGAGGTCGACCTCGAACTGATCCCCGCACCGCTGCACCAGGCCCGCACCGTCCGCGAGGGCAGTGACCTGACGCTGGTGGCGTACGGCCCGATGGTCAAGGTGTGCGTGGAGGCCGCCGCGGCGGCAGCCGAGGAGGGCAAGTCGGTCGAGGTCGTGGACCTGCGGTCGATGTCCCCGATCGACTTCGACTCCATCCAGGCCTCGGTGGAGAAGACCCGCAGGCTGGTCGTTGTGCACGAGGCGCCGGTCTTCTACGGTGCGGGCGCGGAGATCGCCGCCCGGATCACCGAGCGGTGCTTCTACCACCTGGAGGCTCCGGTGCTCAGGGTCGGCGGCTACCACGCCCCCTACCCGCCGGCCCGCCTGGAGGAGGAGTACCTCCCCGGTCTGGACCGGGTACTCGACGCCGTCGACCGCTCGCTCGCGTACTAAGGGGCCGACCCATGACCACAGACATCGCTGCTCGCTACCGCGAGTTCAAGCTGCCCGACGTGGGCGAGGGCCTCACCGAGGCCGAGATCCTGAAGTGGTACGTCCAGCCCGGTGACACCGTCACCGACGGCCAGGTCGTGTGCGAGATCGAGACCGCGAAGGCGGCCGTCGAACTGCCCATCCCGTACGACGGTGTGGTGCACGAGCTGCGCTTCGAAGAGGGTGTGACGGTCGACGTCGGCACCCCGATCATCACGATCGACGTGGCACCGGGGACTCCCGCCGAGGCTCCGGCCGCGGCGGCTCCGGCTCCCGCGCCGGCCGCCGAAGAGGCCGCCGACGCGCCCAAGGGCCGTCAGCCGGTCCTGGTCGGGTACGGCGTCTCCGAGGCGTCCACCAAGCGGCGGGCCCGCAAGTCCGAGCAGCCCGCGCCCGAGAAGGCGGCCTACGCGGCCTCCGTGCAGGCGGAGTTGAACGGCACCTCGGTCGCCGCTCAGCCGGTCGCGCCCCAGCCGGTGGCCGCTCAGCCGGTCGCTGCTCAGCCGGTCACGCCTCAGCCCGTCGCCGGGGAGCGTCCGCTGGCCAAGCCGCCGGTGCGCAAACTGGCCAAGGACCTGGGGATCGATCTGGCGACGGTGACGCCGACGGGTCCGGGCGGGGTCGTGACGCGGGAGGACGTGCACGCGGCCGCTGCTCCGGCTCCGGTCGCTCCGACCGCTCCGTCCGTGGAGCCGGTTGTTTCACGTGAAACGGCCACCGTCGGCGATGTTTCACGTGAAACGGTGGGATCCGCCGGGGCACAGGTCCCGGCTGGCCCGCGCGAAACACGCATCCCGATCAAGGGTGTCCGCAAGGCGATCGCCTCCGCGATGGTGAACAGCGCGTTCACCGCCCCGCACGTCACCGAGTTCATCACGATCGACGTGACGCGCACCATGAAGCTCGTGGCGGAGCTCAAGGAGGACAAGGACATGGCGGGGGTGCGGGTCAACCCGCTGCTGCTCATCGCCAAGGCCCTCCTGGTCGCCATCAAGCGCAACCCGGCCGTCAACGCGGCCTGGGACGAGGCGAACCAGGAGATCGTGCAGAAGGAGTACGTGAACCTGGGCATCGCCGCGGCCACCCCGCGCGGTCTGATCGTCCCGAACATCAAGGACGCCCAGGCCAAGACCCTGCCCGAACTGGCTGCGGCGCTGGGTGAGTTGGTGTCCACCGCCCGCGAGGGCAAGACCTCGCCGGCCGCCATGCAGAACGGCACGGTGACTATCACCAACGTCGGCGTCTTCGGCGTCGACACCGGTACGCCGATCCTCAACCCGGGCGAGTCCGCGATCCTCGCGGTCGGTGCGATCAAGCTCCAGCCCTGGGTCCACAAGGGCAAGGTCAAGGCCCGCCAGGTCACCACCCTCGCGCTCTCCTTCGACCACCGCCTGGTCGACGGCGAGCTGGGCTCCAGGGTCCTCGCCGACACCGCGGCGATACTGGAACACCCCAAGCGCCTGATCACCTGGGCGTAGTCAGCCGCAGTAGTCAGCCGCAGTGGTCAGCCACAGCGGTCAGTCACATCGGAAGGGGCCCGTCCGCGATGCGGACGGGCCTTCTTCTTGTACCCCTGTTGTATCTATGCTGTGCGCATGCCTGCTGCACCCCCCGCCGCCGAACGTGTCTACGACCACATCAAGAGGGGCGTCCTCGATCGCAGTTACGAGGGCGGAACGCTCCTCACCGAGGGCCATCTCGCCGAAGCCGTGGGGGTGTCGCGCACCCCGGTCCGCGAGGCCCTGCTGCGTCTTGAGGTGGAAGGGCTGATCAAGCTCTACCCGAAGAAGGGCGCCCTGGTGCTGGCCGTCTCCGCGCAGGAGATCGCGGATGTGGTCGAGACCCGGTTGCTCGTCGAGGAGTTCGCCGTACGCAAGGCCGTACCGGCGTCGCCGCATCTGATCGCCCGCCTGGAGGGGCTGCTCGCCGAGCAGCAGCGGCGCGCGCTGGCCGGGGACCTTGCCGAGGTCGCCGTCACCGACCGCTGCTTCCACGCGGAGATCGTGCGCAACGCGGGCAACCAGATCCTGTCCCGGCTCTACGACCAGATGCGCGACCGGCAGCTGCGGATGGGCGTCGCCGTGATGGAGGCCCACCCGGACCGCATCGCGCTCAACATCACTGAGCACGCCGAGATGCTGGACGCCATCAGGGCCGGCGACGCGGATGCCGCGGCCGCCTGTGTGCACCGCCATGTAAGCCGGGTCAAGGTGCTGGTCAGGGGTGATGACCGGTGAGCAGGTCGGCAGCCAAGCGTCTGCACGGGGACCCTCCGGGAGGGCGCCGTGCCCTCGCCGTCTGGGGCGTCGGCGTCGCCGTCTACTTCGTCGCGGTCACCTTCCGCACCAGCCTGGGCGTCGCGGGGCTGGACGCCGCCGACCGCTTCGAGGTCAACGCCTCGGCGCTGTCCACCTTCTCGATACTCCAGCTGCTGGTGTACGCGGGCATGCAGATACCCGTCGGCCTGCTGGTCGACCGGCTCGGCACCAAGAAGGTGCTGCTGATCGGGGCGGTGCTGTTCACCGTGGGCCAGGTGGGTTTCGCGCTGTCGCCGACGTACGGCACCGCGCTCGCCTCGCGGGCACTGCTGGGCTGCGGCGACGCGATGACGTTCATCAGTGTGCTGCGGCTGGGCTCGCGGTGGTTCCCGGCCCGGCAGGGGCCGATGATCGCGCAGGTCGCGGCGCTGTTCGGGATGGCCGGGAACCTGGTGTCCACGCTGGTCATCGCGCGTTCCCTGCACGGGGTCGGGTGGACGGCGACGTTCCTGGGCAGTGCGGCGGCCGGGGTGGCCGTGCTGGTGCTGGTGCTCGTCTTCCTCAAGGACCACCCCGAGGGGTTCGCGCCGCCGCCCGCGCCGCGTGCCGGTCCGTCCTTCGTGCGGCAGCAGATCGCGGCGGCCTGGCGGGAGCCGGGGACGCGGCTGGGGATGTGGGTGCACTTCACCACGCAGTTCCCGGCGATGGTCTTCCTGCTGCTGTGGGGGATGCCGTTCCTGGTCGAGGCGCAGGGGATGTCGCGGGCCGCGGCCGGTGAGCTGTTGACGCTGGTGGTGCTGTCCAACATGGCGATCGGGCTGGTCTACGGGCAGGTGATCGCGCGGCACCATGCGGCGCGGGTGCCGTTGGCGCTGGGCACGGTCGGGGCGACGGCGGTGATGTGGGGCGCGGTGATCTCGTACCCCGGGGAGCATGTGCCGGGGTGGCTGCTGGTGGTGCTGTGCGTGGTGCTGGGGGCCTGTGGCCCGGCGTCGATGATCGGGTTCGACTTCGCACGGCCGGCCAATCCGCCGGAGCGGCAGGGGACGGCCTCGGGAATCGTGAACATGGGGGGCTTTGTCGCCTCCATGACCACGCTGTTCGCGGTGGGGGTGCTGCTCGACGCCACCGGGGACAACTACCGGATCGCGTTCGCCTCGGTGTTCGTCCTTGAGGCGGTGGGGCTGGTGCAGATCCTGCGGCTGCGGACCCGGACCGCCCGCCGGGAGCGGGACCACCTGGTGGCGAGCCGGGTGGAGGCGGTGCACGTACCGGCGTAACCGCCGCCCACGCCCCGGCCATCGGCGTAACCGCCGCCCACGCCCCGGCTGTCCGCTGTTTCCGCTACGGCGTGACCGCGAAGTTGCGCAGGATGGCGTCGGCCAGGTCCTGGTCGCCCTCGATCTTGATCTGGTCGGCGACCGCTCCGTACCGGACCCGGCCGCACGCCAGGCGGTAGAAGGTTTCCCAGTCCAGGGCGATGGTGACGAGCGGGCCGAGCGAGGGGGTGCCATCGATGGTGCCCCGGCCCTGGTCGTCGACGCGGACCGTGCGCAGGAACTCGACGGGGCCGTGGACGTCGAAGACGACGGCGGAGTTCGGGGGTGCGCCCGCGTCCTTGGCGACGACCTTGGGGAGTGCGCCGAGGAGGTGGTCGCGGGTGACGTAGGCGCCCGGGGAGTCCAGGTTGCCGGGCTGGTGGAAGGTGGTGCGCAGGTCCTGCTCGTGCACCCATACGTCGAAGGCCCGCAGCCGCAGCGCGAGTTCCAGGCTGAGCTGACGACCGCCGAGGGGGGAGCGGATCAGGGTCTCGGGGTCACGGGTCTCGTTCCGCAGCTGCCGGGCGCGGCGGATGATCGTGTACTCCAGCTCCGAGGTCATCTCCGGCGCCGTGTGGTGGCGGCGGACGTCGACCTGGACCTCCAGGTAGCGCGCGAGGTCGGTGGTGGGGTGGAAGAGGTCGCTGGGCAGCGTGTGTATCGGGCGGGGGTCGCCCAGCATCTCGCACTCCGAGCCGATGACATGGGAGACGAGGTCGCGCACCGACCAGCCGGGGCACGGCGTACGGCGGTTCCACTCGCCTTCGACGAGCGGCTTCACCAGCTCGGATATCGCCTCGATGGAGTGGGTCCAGGCGTCGGCGTTGGTCTGCAGGGCGGGATGGACGGTCACGGGACCCCTCGGGCGGTTCAGTGGCGGCGCGGGCAGTGCGGTGCGTGCTTGCACGGATGGTGGCGCGTCGGGTGGTGCGCGTCGGATGGTGCGTGTGTGTACGGCGGTGCATGCCGGGTAGCGGGCTCGAACGCTAAGTTACGCTGCCCGGAGGCACCCCGGCAGTGCTTTCGTGTGACGATCGTAGGCCCGTGTTGACGGCTCGAATGCCAGGACGGTGGTAGTGTGCGCGCCTCTCTCATCCAGATCGATGTAAATGATGAGGAATCGGTCAATTCCCGTAGGGAAAGGGTCGCTTCACTGGTGAGGGCCCAGGAGGATAGCGACCTCGTGGTGCTTCCTGAGCTGTGGCCTACCGGCGCTTGGGGCTACGAGGGCTTCGCCGGGGAGGCGGAGCCGCTGGAGGGCCCGACCTACGAGGTGATGGCGAAGGCCGCGCGGGACGCCGGGGTCTGGCTGCACGCGGGGTCGTTCGTGGAACGCGACCCGGAGGGCCCGCTGTTCAACACCTCGCTGGTCTTCTCGCCGGACGGTGCACTGGCCGCCGCGTACCGGAAGATCCACCGCTTCGGCTTCGACGAGGGCGAGGCCGTACTGATGGGCGCCGGGCGCGAGTTGGTCACCGTGCCCGCCGACGGACTGCGGCTGGGCCTGGCCACCTGCTACGACCTGCGCTTCCCCGAGCTCTTCCGGGGGCTCGTGGATGCCGGAGCGACCGCCTTCGTGATCCCCGCCGGGTGGCCTGCGCGGCGTCGCGAGCACTGGTCGCTGCTGGCCCGTGCGCGGGCCGTGGAGAACCAGGCGTACGTCCTGGCCTGCGGCACCGCGGGCACCCACGCCGGGGTCGAACAGGCCGGGTACAGCGTGGTGGTCGACCCGTGGGGCGAGGTGCTCGGCGAGGCGGGGTCGGGGGAGGAGGTCCTGGTGGTCGAGCTGGATCCGGCGCGGCCCGGGGCCACCCGCGAGCAGTTCCCGGTGCTGAAGGACCGGCTGCTGGGACTGGCGGAACCGCGCCGCCGATAGCCGCTGGGCCGGCGGAACCGCCGCCGGTAGCCGCTGGGGCGATGTTTCACGTGAAACAGGCGGACCTGTTTCGACCTGTTTCACGTGAAACGGACGATCGGCGGGAGTTAGTCCCTCTCCCCCTCCGCCATCCGGATCACACACACCGCGACCGCGATCATCAGCGGCGCGTCCGCGTCCTCCCGTACGACATTGACCGCATAGGTGTCCCGCACCCGGAACCACTTGCGCGAGATGTGCGCCAGCAGTTCGTCGTCGTACTCCACCGAGAACTCCCGGTCCAGCACCCGCCCGCTCACATCGAGTTCGGTGCCCTCGTTGAGGGTGACCCGGTAGTGGTTGCGGATCAGGGAGAGCCGCTTCTTGCGTACGGTCGCCAGGGTCTCCCCATCGCGCTCGATGGTCATGGCGTCGCGCAGGCTGAGCATCTTGGACTTGAGAGTGATCAGTACCCGCCCGCTCGGGTCCTTGAGCTCCAGGGTGTCGCGGAGCCGGAGCGCCTTGCCGTCGACGAGGAAGGCGTGCCGCCCGTTCTCGTCCTCGATCCAGTAGTCGTCGCCGATCGCGAAGAGTTTGTCGCGTACGAGATATTTCATGTCAGGACGGATACCCGTGCCGGACGGAATGTCACGCCTCGGTGGCTTCGCGGGCTTCCGTCCCCCGGGTCGGCGAACCGTGCCGTACGAAGGTGAGGCCGGTCTCTCCGCTGAAGTCCGCCCTGCCGGTCTCGGTGAAGCCGGTACGGGCGAGTACCGCGCGGGAGGCGGCGTTGTCCAGGGAGGTCCCGGCGTGCAGGGTGTGAATCCCGTACCGCTCGGCGGCCAGCGCGATCAGCTCGCGGACGGTGGCGGTGGCCAGGCCCCGGCCGGTCGCCTTCTCCGCGAGCCGGTAGCCGATCTCGGCGGACCCCTCGGTGGTGTCGAGGTCGACGAGGTTGAACCGGCCGAGCACCTCACCGTCCTCCGCCACCAGCACATGGAAGGCGATCTCCCCGGCCGCCTGCTCGGCCAGCAGCGCCGCCAGCCGTTCCGCGAACCCGGACTCCACGAAGAACGCGTCCCCCCGGTCGGTCACGGACGCGGCGAAGTACGCCCGGTTCTCACGCTCGAAGGCGAGCAGCGCGGGGCCGTGTCCGGCGCGCAGCGGTTGGAGTTCAGGCATTGGCGTGGTCAGCCGTTCTGTGCGGGGGTACGGAGACGGGTCAGCCCGGGCTCCAGGTTCTCGTCCGGCCAGGGCACCAGGCCCGCCTTCTCCAGGACCCGGATGGAGGCCGGGTTCTCCAGCGCCGCCTTCGCGCACACCGTGTGCACACCGGGCGCGGCCAGCGCGTGGGCGACCACGGCGTGGGCGGCCTCGGTGGCGTAACCCTGCCCCCAGTGCGACGGCGCGAGCCCGTAACCGAACTCGACCACGCCCTCCGCCGGCGGCCAGAACAGGCCGATGGCGCCGACCACTTGACCGCTCTCGCGCTCGACGATCTGCCGGTGGCCGTACGGTCCGAACCAGTCGGGATGGGTGGCGAAGAGCCCACCGAGGGCCTTGTCCCCCTCGGTGGGGAAGCCGGCCGTCCAGTGCGGCAGATGCTTCCCGTCCAGCACAGCGGCCAGCTCCTCCTGGGTCCAGGTGCGCAGCAGGAGGCGTTCGGTGGGCAGATCGGGCGAGGAAGCGTGGGTCACGTACGGACTCCTGATGACGGGTCGCGGCGCGGAGGTGGGCCGAGCGGAACCCTTGCAGAGCGGGCCCGCGGCGACAAGGCATTTGATGGAGCGGCCACGGCCTCGGCCCCGCACGGCGAGGTGCGGAAACACGGCGGCCGGCCCGGCACAGCGAGGTGCCGAAGCACGGCGGCCGGCCCCCGCGTTCGGCGAGGGCCGGTCACCTGCGTCTTCGACGTACTCAACCTGTCTGTCTCCTCGCTGCTTCTCTACTTGGCCGGGCGGTTGAAGGCGGCACGCGCCCACAGGTAGCCCACCAGGGAGAGGCCGACGCCCCAGGCCAGCGCGATCCAGCCGTTGTTGCCGATCGGGGTGCCCATCAGCAGGCCGCGCAGGGTCTCCGTCAGCGGGGTGAAGGGCTGGTACTCGGCGAACCAGCGCACTCCGGTCGGCATCGAGTCTGTGGTGACGATGGCGCTGCCGAGGAAGGGCAGGAAGGTGATCGGCATCGGGGCGTTGCTCGCGGTCTCCACGCTCTTGCTGGACAGGCCCATGGCCGCCGAGATCCAGGTCAGCGCGAAGGCCAGCAGGGTCAGCACCCCGAAGGCCGCCACCCACTCGACCACATTGGCGTTCGGCCGGAAGCCGCACAGCAGGGCCACCGCGAGCACCAGCACCAGGCTCAGCATGGTCTGGATGACGCCGCCGATGACATGTCCGGTGAGGACCGCGGCCCGCGAGATCGGCATCGTGCGGAAGCGGTTGATGATGCCCTCGGTCATGTCCATCGCCACCGAGATGGCAGTGGACAGCGAACCGGAGGCGATGGCCATCAGCAGGATGCCGGGGGCCACGTAGTCGATGTACTCACCGCCTCCGCCGATGCCGTTGCCCAGCGCGCCGCCGAAGACGAACACGAACAGCAGCAGCATCACGATCGGCATCGAGACCACCGAAATGGTCATCGACGGGTAGCGCTTGGCGCGCTTGAGGTTGCGGCCCAGCATGGTGAGCGAGTCGCGCAGGGCGTACGACTTGCCGGCGGCGGCCGGGGTGCGGGCGGTGGTCGGGGTGAGGGTGGCGGCGCTCATCGCACGGACTCCTTGGTCTGGGTGGGGACGGTGGCCTGCGCGGACCCGGCGCCCGGCTTGTTGCCGTTGCCGGTCAGGGTGAGGAAGACGTCGTCGAGGTCGGGGGTGTGCACGGTGAGGGCCGCCGCGTCGAGTGCGGCGCCGTCCAGCCGGTCGAGCACCGAACGCAGCGCGGGGATGGAACCGTCGCTGGGAATGTCGAGCGTGAGCGCCTCCGGGTCGGTGGTCACCGGACCCAGCTGCTGAGCCGCGAAAGCGAGTTGGTGTGCCTCATGGAAACGGAGCCTGATGTGCCCGCCGGGAATCAGTCGCTTGAGCTCCTCGGCCGTCCCCTCGGCGACGATCCGGCCGCCGTCGAGCACCGCGATCCGGTCCGCGAGCTGGTCCGCCTCCTCCAGGTACTGCGTGGTCAGGAAGATGGTGACGCCGTCGGCGACCAGTTCCCGGATCATCTCCCACATGGAACGGCGGCTGCGCGGGTCGAGGCCGGTGGTGGGCTCGTCCAGAAAGATGATGCGCGGGTCTCCGACCAGGGTCATCGCCAGGTCGAGCCGGCGGCGCATACCGCCGGAGTAGGTGGCGACGGTCTTGCGTCCGGCCTCCGTCAGGTCGAACCTCTGGAGGAGTTCGGTGGCGCGGCGGCGGCCTTCGCGGCGGCTGAGGTGGTGCAGGTTCGCCATCAGGATCAGGTTCTCCTCACCGGTGAGGAGGTTGTCGACGGCGGAGAACTGTCCGGTGACACCGATCGCGGACCGGATGGCTTCGTCCTCCCGGCCGAGGAGGTGCCCGGCGACGCGGGATTCGCCGTCGCTGGGGGCGATGAGGGTGGAGAGGATCTGCACGGTGGTGGTCTTCCCGGCGCCGTTCGGGCCGAGCAGGGCGAAGACCGTGCCCTGGGGGATGCTGAGGTCGATCCCGTCGAGGACGAGTTTGTCGCCGTAGGACTTGCGGAGGGCGACGGCGCTGAGGGCGAGGGCGGGCGAGGTGGGCATGGGCGGGGCCCTTCTGGGTGGGTGGCGTGTATGACGCAGCCAGGATTAATCATGTGCATGACAGGTCAGCTCATGTGCCCTTCCGGGCACTGGGGCGGAAGAAGGGGGAGGGGAGGGCGGGAGGAGGGGGTGGCCGCCTCCCGTCAGGTGCCGGGAGAGGGTGGCCGCCTCCCGTCAGGTGCCGTCGGTCGACCTCGTCAGCCTCGTGCCCGGCGTACTTCGATGTTTCCCCAGCGGGTCCTGGCGCGGACCTCGACCGTCTCCTTGGAATCCTCGGGGTCCGGCGCGTCCGACGAGGTCAGCGCGTTGTGGACGTGGCCGCGTTCCGAGCTGACGTCCAGCCAGGCGGCCGTACCGTTGCGGACACCGACCTCGATCGCACCGTACGACGTCTCCAGCTGGACCTTGCCGCGCACCACTTCGGTGACCCGCAGCGCACCGTGCGCGGTGGTCGCCGTGACCGAGCCCTCCGCGCGCTCGACCAGGATGTCGCCGTACGAGCCGTTGACCCGCAGGTCGCCGGTGACCGTGCCGACGGTGGTCGCGCCGTGCGAGTTCTTCAGGGTGGCGGGGCCGTCGACGGTGCCCACACGCAGGTGGCCGGAGCTGGTGGTGAGTTCGGCGGCGCCCTGGGCGTGGTCCACCGTGATGCTGCCGTGCGCCACATCCAGGAAGACCGGACCGGTCACCTCCAGATGCGCGTCACCCGTCGAGGACTTCATCCGGACCTCACCGAGCCGGCCCTCGCCACGTACCTCGGTCCAGGAGCCGTTCACCTCGACCCGTGAACCCGAGGGCAGTTCGACCACGATGTCGATCGTCCCGGTCCGCCCGAGCAGCCCCAGCTTGGGCGCCTTGATGGTCAGTGCGCCGCCGGTGTAGCTGACCCGGGTCTGCTTGGCGGTCCGCACGTCGACGTCCTTCTTCGGGTCGCGCGGGATCACCTCGACGACCGTGTCCCCCCGGCCGCTCGCGATGAACCGGATCGAGCCGGCCGGCACATGGGCCACGGTGGAGATCGCTTCGGGAGTATCGAAAGTAGGCATGGCTGTCCCGTCCTCTTGGGTCCTCTGGATGTTTTCGCTGGTGGGAGCGGTGTTGCGGAAGTGGAAGGCGGTGCTCAGCGCACCCAGCCGGTGAAGCTCCGGCCGCTGTTCATGGCCCGCTGTTCGGCACGGGGCGGAGCGCCCGCCCCCGAGTCCACGGCCGCCGAGACCGCCCGGACCAGCCACGCGTTGACCGAGAGTCCCTCGCGGTTGGCCGCCTCCTCCGCGCGGTTCTTGAGGTGGGCGGGCAGCCGCAGGTTGATCCGCGCGGTGGCACCGTCCCCCTCGTCCACGGACGTCGGAGCCGATGCCGCCGGGGCCTGTGCGGTGGCCGCCCCCGGCTGCTCGAAGACCTCACCGCCGGACGGCAGCGACACCACGAAGTCCGGGTCCAGGCCCCGCAGCCGTACGTCGACCGAACCGGGTGCCAGCTCCCGGGTGACCTCCGCCATCGCATCGGAGAGGGCGTTGAGCAGGGTGAGCCTGGCCGCCGAATCCAGCGGAGCGGTGAGCCGCTCGGCCAGCTCCCGGGCTTCGTCCCCACCGGCTTCGGCGGCCACCGCGAGTTCGCGGCGAAGTGTGTCTACATACGGCGTGAGGTCCATGACGCCATCATGGCACCATCGTGGTGCCATAGCAAGCCCCAATGTGGCTCACCTTGGCGTCACCTGGCGCCAGCGCCCTCGCCTTGCCCCCACCAGAACCCCCTGACCTGCACTTTCACCCTCACTCTCAGGTTTCATGAGCCGTTGACCCACCTTTGGCTCAGCAGTGGCACCCTTGGTGCCATGACTGCCTCCTCCCCGTCCACCCCCGCCCCCCGCCGCGCCCGTGTCCGCGCCCCCGAGCTGATCGGCAAGGGCGGCTGGCTCAACACCGGAGGCAAAGAGCTGACCCTCGCCGACTTCCGGGGCCGCATCCTCATCCTGGATTTCTGGACCTTCTGCTGCATCAACTGCCTCCACGTCCTCGATGAACTCCGTGAGCTGGAGCAGCGCCACAGCGACACCACCGTGATCGTCGGTGTCCACTCGCCGAAGTTCGTGCACGAGGCCGAGCATCAGGCCGTGGTCGATGCCGTTGAGCGCTATCAGGTGCACCACCCGGTCCTCGACGACCCCGAGCTGGCCACCTGGAAGCAGTACGCCGTGCGGGCCTGGCCGACGCTGGTCGTCATCGACCCGGAGGGTTACGTCGTCGCCCAGCACGCCGGTGAGGGGCACGCCCACGCCATCGAGCGACTGGTCGGCGAGCTGGAGGCGGAGCACGAGGCGAAGGGGACGCTGCGTCGCGGGCACGGTCCGTACGTCGAGCCGGAGCCGGTCGCCACCGACCTCCGCTTCCCGGGCAAGGTGATCGCGCTCCCGGGCAGCGGCAACCTCCTGGTCTCCGACACCACCCGCGACCAGCTCGTGGAGCTCGCCCCCGACGGCGAGAGCGTGCTGCGCCGCATCGACGGCGACTTCAACGAGCCGCAGGGGCTGGCGCTGCTCCCCGACGGCCGGATCGTCGTCGCCGACACGGTGAACCACCAGCTCAAGTCGTACGACCCGGCCACCGGCGGCATCACCGTCCTGGCCGGCACCGGGAAGCAGTGGTGGCAGGGCGAGCCCACCTCCGGCGCGGCACTGGACGTCTCGCTCTCCTCGCCGTGGGACGTGGCGTGGTGGCGTGGCGAGGTGTGGATCGCGATGGCCGGGGTGCACCAGCTGTGGGCGTACGACCCGGAGTCGGGCACCGTCAGGGTCGCGGCCGGTACCACCAATGAAGGGCTGGTCGACGGGCCGGCCGCCGAGGCCTGGTTCGCCCAGCCGTCCGGGCTCGCCGCCACCGAGGACCGCCTCTGGGTGGCCGACTCGGAGAACTCCGCGCTGCGCTGGGTGGACACCGAGGACGTGGTGCACACCGCCGCCGGTACCGGTCTCTTCGACTTCGGGCACCGCGACGGGGACGCCGGACAGGCACTGCTCCAGCACCCGCTGGGCGTCACCGCGCTGCCCGACGGGTCGGTCGCCGTCAGCGACACGTACAACCACGCCCTGCGCCGCTACGAGCCGGTCGGCGGCCAGGTCACCACTCTGGCAACGGACTTGCGTGAGCCGAGCGACGCCGTACTGGTCGGCGAGGACATCGTGGTGGTGGAGTCGGCGCGCCACCGGCTGACCCGGCTGCGGTTGCCGGACGAGGCGGTACGGGTGGAGGCCGTCGCGCACCGCACCCAGCGTGCCGCCACCGAAGTCGCCCCGGGGAAGCTCCGGCTGGAGGTGGTCTTCCAGGCGCCGACCGGCCAGAAGCTGGACACCCGCTACGGGCCCTCGACCCGGCTGCTGGTCTCGGCCACACCGCCCGAGCTGCTCGCGGACGGGGAGGGCACGGGCACCGACCTGGCCCGCGAGCTGACGCTGAACCCCGAGCTCGGCGAGGGTGTGCTGCATGTTTCGGCGATGGCCGCTTCCTGCGACGACGACCCGGCGAACGAGTACCCGGCCTGCCATGTCCACCAGCAGGACTGGGGCGTTCCGCTGCGTCTGGTGGCGGGCGGCGAGTCCCGGCTGGCGCTGGTACTGGCGGGGCTGGACGGTTAGAGCCCGTTTCCAAGGGTGTGGTCCCGGGGGCGGCGGGGCCGGCGCCCGAGGGCGGTGGTGGCGCCAGGGACGGGGGGCACGACCTCGTGCCCCCCTTCGCCTCATGGTCGCGCGGCCGCCTCCGCCGAGGCCCGCTCGTACCGTGCCTCGTACGCCGTGTCCCCGGTGAGCCGCCACAGCACCCCGAGCGCACGGCACGCACCCTCGTGATATCCGGCCAACTCGGCGTTGTCGGCGGCCAGTTCAAGCAGCTCCAGCCCCTCCTCCACGCGCCCCAACTGCGTCAGCGACTCACCCTGTGCGGTCTGCAACAGCATCTTGCGGATCAGTGCGGCGTCGGCGGAACCGAGCGCCAGTCCGTCCAGCGAGTGCTGTAGCGCGGCCTCGGGTTCACCGGCGCTCAGGCAGTGCTCGGCCAGCGTCTGGAGGGCCAGCATCTCGGTCTGTCCGTCGCCGCCCTGCCGGGCGAGCGCGGCCGCACGTACGCAGCCCTCGCGCGCCAAATCGCTGTCGCCACATGACTGTTGGGCGTGCGAGAGGTTGATCCAGCCGATCGCCTCGTCGACCGGGTCGCCTGCCCTGGCGGCCAGCCGCGGAGCCAACTCCAGGTGTGGGTAGGCCTCTTCGGGCCGGCCCTCCTCCAGCAGCACCCACCCGAGCAGCGCCCGCACCCGCGACTGGGCGTCCGGGTCGTCGACGGTCTCGGCTGCCTCCAGCGCCTGCTCCAGCACCGGCGCCCACCGCTCCCGGACCCGCCACAGCACGTACGGCCACTGCAGAATCCCGAGCCGCCACACCAGCTCCGGCCGACGTGCCGCCTGCGCCGCCGCCATCGCCCCGGCCAGCGCCTCGCGTTCCGCCTCGTACCACTCGATGGCCTCCGCCCGGCTGGTGAACTCCCTTACCGCAGAGGGCTTCTGTACGTCGTCGGGGAGTGTGCAGCACGGGCGGCTGCCGGGCTCGGCGACCGCGTTGGCGGCGAGTTCGGTGTGCAGGTAGTGGCCGATCAGGCGGGCCAGCGCGGCGGAGCCCCGGTCGGCTTCCGCCGAGGTGGCGAGCTCTCTGGCGTACAGCCTGACCAGGTCGTGCAGGGCGAACCGCCCGGGTCCCGATTCCTGTACGAGATGGGCGGCGGCCAGCTGGTCCAGGGCCGCGCCCGCCTCGCTGGGGGATATCCCGGCGAGCGCTCCGGCGGCGTAACGGTCGAAGGTCTTGCCGGTGTGCGCGCCCAGGCTGCGGAACACCTGCTGGGCGCTGCCACGCAACTGCTGCACGCTGAGGCCGAGTTCGGCGGCGACACCACGGTCCTCGACCGCGAGCAGCGCCAACCTTCGCTGTTCGTCGGCGAGTTCGGTGCTGTGCCGTTCCAGTGTCCAGTCCGGGTGGGTGGCGAGGCGGGCGGCCGTGATGCGCAGGGCGAGCGGCAGGCCGTCGCAGAGCCCGGCCAGTCTGCGCGCCGCTTCGGGTTCGGCGGCGACCCGGGCGGGGCCGAGCACCCCGGCGAGCAGTGCGGTGGAGTCGTCGGGGCCGAGCACGGTGAGCGGCACCGGCCGGGCCAGATCGCCCGCGATCAGTCCGTCGAGCCGGTTCCTGCTGGTCACGACGGTGACGCACTCGTCTCCCGCCGGCAGCAGCGGCCGTACCTGCTCGGAGCTGCGCGCGTTGTCGAGTACGACGAGGAGCCGGCGCTCGGCGGTGAGCCGCCGGTACAGTGCGGCGGCGACCGCCGGGGTCTCCGGCATGGCGCGCCCGCTCACCCCCAGGGCGGCCAGGAACTCCCGTATGACATCGGTCGGTTCGGGATCCGCGAGCTCGTCGAAGCCGTGCAGGTCGGCGAAGAGCCGCCCGTCCGGGAAGTCCACCCGCCGCAGATGCGCCCAGCGCAGTGCGAGCGCCGTCTTGCCCACCCCGGGCGGCCCGGTGACCAGCGCGATCGGCGCCTCACCGCCGCCGGCGGCCACCCCGAGGGCGTCCAGTTCATCGCGCCGCCCGAGGAAACCTCGGGGGTTGCGGGGCAGCAACTCCGGGACGGTGTAGGGGATATGGGCGGTGGCGGGGTCCGGGGGCGGGTCGGAGAGGAGGGGTGCGGGAGGCGTTGGGGTGGGAAGGGCGATGCTCGGCGCTTCGGTGGTGGTGGAGAGTTCCGGCGTACGTCGCTGAGGTCCTCGTTGCTCGGGCGCGCGGGAATCCGGAGCGGCGGCGGCAGGACTTACGCGGCCGGCGGGTGCCCCGGCGGCGAGGAGGGCGGCGGCGGCCGTGCCGGACGTATCGACACCGGAGCCGGAGCCGGAGCCGGAGCCGGAGCTGGAGCTGGAACCGAAACCGGAACCCGAGCCCGAAGCGGAACCAGACCCCCCGTCCCCCTGAAGAATCACCCCGTACGCGTCCTGCAGCGCCCGCCCCGGATCCACACCCAGCTCGTCCGCCAGCAGCCGTCGTGTCCGGTGGTACCAGTCCAGCGCGTCCGACTGCCGGCCCGCCCGGTACAGCGCCAGCATCAGCGCGGCCGCCAGGGTCTCGCGCATCGGGTGCGCGACGGCCTCGGTGCGCAGTACCGCCGCCGCACGGCCGTGTTCGCCCAGCTCGCCGTATGCGTCGGCCAGGTTCTCGACCGTGACGAGCCGGGTCTCCTCCAGGGCGTGGGCGGCGGCCTCCAGGGGTTCGGAGGAAACCGTTCCGGTGAGTGCCGGGCCGCGCCACAGTGCCAGCGCCTCGCGCAGCATCAACACCGCGTCGGCGGGCTGCCGTTGGTGCTTCGCGAGCTGGACGAGTTCCTCGAAGCGGTGCGCGTCGAGCAGGGACTCCGACATCTGGAGGACGTAGGCCCGGCCCCGGGTGGCGAGCTCGACCCCGTACGCCGCGGCCTCGCCGTCGTTGAGCAGCGCCCGTAGTCGTGAGACATGGCCCTGGACGACGGTTCTGGCGTGCGCGGGCGGGGCCACGTCCCAGATGGTGTCGATGAGCTGGTCGACGGGGACGGCCGTGTTGGGGCGCAGCAGCAGCGCGGCCAGCACGCTGCGTCGTTTTGCCGGGCCCAGCGGAAGCTCTCCGGCTTCGGTGGCGACGGACACCGCTCCGAGCAACCGGAATTCCACTGGCGCCTCCCCTGCGAACCCTGTGAACCCTGTGAATTCGAGCAGTTTACCGGGGGAGGAGACGCCGTCAGAAGGTGATGGCCGCCCTGGCGGAAAGGTGCCTGGGGGGTGCGCCAGGCGGAACGATGCCTGGCGGAAAAGTGACTACTCGTAGTGGCGGTAGCGCTCTTCGGTGACGCCGGGGGCGCCCGGAGCGCCTATGCCCCTGCGGCGCTTGAGGATGCTGGTGAAGACCACGATGCCGATGACACCGACCAGCATCATGATCACCCCGACCAGGTCGAGGTTGACGCTCTTCATTTCCCAGTCCGTGGCGAAGGTCAGGATGGCCCCCACCGCGACGAGGACGATGCAGCCGCCCAAGCCCATTTCAGCTCGCCTCCGAAGATGATCGCTTGTGACCGTTCCGGCCCTTTGTGTGTACGGGGCGCGTACCCGGGGCCGGAACAGCCATGCGCGCAGCCGGAGTTCAGCACTCCGGCAGCGTCCTCCGGCAGTGGAGCTCAGCCCTCCAGGAACGCCGTCAGCGCGTTCGCCAGCAGATACGGGTCCTGGGCGCCGCACAGCTCACGCGCGCTGTGCATGGAGAGGATCGCGACGCCGATGTCGACGGTGTGGATGCCGTGCCGGGCGGCCGTGATCGGGCCGATCGTCGTGCCGCAGGGCATCGCGTTGTTGGACACGAAGGTCTGCCACGGGACCCCGGCTTTCTCGCAGGCGGCGGCGAACACCGCGCGGCCGTTGCCGTCGGTGGCGTACCGCTGGTTCACGTTGACCTTGAGGATGGGGCCGCCGTTGGCGCGGGGGTGGTGCGTGGGGTCGTGGCGCTCCGCGTAGTTGGGGTGCACGGCGTGGCCGGTGTCGGAGGAGAGACAGATCGCGCCGGCGAAGGCGCGGCTCCTGTCCTCGACGGTGCCGCCGCGGGCGTGGACCGAACGTTCCAGCACGTTGCCGAGCAGCGGGCCGTCCGCGCCGGTGTCGGACTGCGAACCGTTCTCCTCGTGGTCGAAGGCGGCGAGCACCGGGATGTACGGCAGGTCGATGTCACCGGCGGCGTCGGCGGACGCCACGGCGGCGAGGGCGGCCACGCAGGCGTGCACGGACAGCAGGTTGTCCATCCGCGGGCCCGCGACCAGCTCCTGGTCGCGCCCCAGGTAGGCGGGCGGCTCGACGGCGTGCGGCATCAGGTCCCAGCCGAGTACGTCCTCGGGGTCGAGGCCGGCCTCCTGGGCGACGTACGCGATCAGGTCGCCCTCGTGCACCTCGCCCAGGCCCCAGATGGGCTGCATGTGGCGCTGCTTGTCGAGCTTGAGGCCGTCGTTGGCGCCACGGTCGAGGTGGATGGCGAGCTGGGGCACGCGCAGCAGCGGGCGGTCGATGTTCACGAGGCGGTGCGAGCCGTCGCGCAGCGTCAGCCGGCCGGCCAGGCCGAGGTCGCGGTCGAGCCAGGTGTTGAGCAGGGTCCCGCCGTAGACCTCTACGGCGACCTGGCGCCAGCCCTCGTTGCCGGTGTCGGGCAGCGGCTTCACCCGCAGGTTCGGGGAGTCGGTGTGCCCGCCGATGATCCGGAAGGGGGTGTGCGCCTCGGCGCCCTCCGGTACGTACCAGGCGACGATCGCGCCCCCGCGCAGCACGTACTTGCCACCCGTCGACGCATCCCAGGCATCGGTCTCGGCCACCTGCCGGAAGCCGACCTTCTCCAGCCGCTCGGCGGCGGCGGCAACGGCGTGGTAGGGCGAGGGCCCGGCCGCGAGGAAGGACATCAGGTCGTCGGTGTGGCCACGATCGAATCGGGCAGCGGTGCTCATGCCTTTCAGGGTAACTAGGGGTGACGTGACGGAGGGCGGCGGAGCGGGGTCCGCCCGCCCCGTCAGCCCGCCCCGTCAGCCCGCTCCGTCAGCCCGGCCGGGCGGCGGAGACCGCTCGGCGGTGCGGGCCGGGTCCCTAGAGCGGGCGTTCGAAGCGGCGGCGGAGGGGCATTCTCCGGTCGCCTCTTGCCACTCGGGGCAGCATCTGGGGGGTGCCCTGGGCGCGTTGGGCCTGACGTCTGCGGCCTGCGCAGAAGATGCATTCCTCGCCGGGTGGGGCGTCGGGGTCGACCGGGGCTCCGGGGTGCTGCGCGCAGCCCGAGGCGTTGCGGGGGCGGGAGAGTTCCCTGGCCAGGAGGAAGGCGTGGTGGAGGGCCTGGGCGAGGGTGGCGAACTCCTCCGGCTTGGAGGAGGTGCCCAGGTCGAAGGAACGCTCGTTGACGAGGTCGAACTGGGACTTCAGGGCGGCCAGGGTGGCGCGCGGGGCGGAGCCGTCCGGCAGGCGGGGGAGGTCGTCGGCGGGGCTGGGTGCGCTGCGCTCGGTGAGGCGGCGGCGGTGGTTGCACAGGAGGCAGCGGCCCCAGCCGTCGGGCGCGGCCGGGTCGACCGCCCCATCGGGATGGTCCGTGCAGCCGGTGACGTTGCGCGCCGGGGCGAGGTCGGATGCGGTGCGGTACGCCCCGTACAGCGAGTCGGCGACGGGTTCGTACTCGGCGGGGTGGGCGCCGTCGTACATCTCCTTCACCAGGTCGCTGGCCGAGCCGAGCCTGCTGCGCAGCTCCTGGAGTGCGTACGGCAGCCCGGTGGGGACGGAGTACCCCTTCTTGCCCCGGTCGCCGCCCTGCCCGGCCTGTCCGCCCTGCGAAGAGTTCTGTCCAGCCATACGCCCCAGCGTCGCACGCCCCACTGACAGCCTCACTGAAAGCCCCACTGACAACGGGCCGGGTCGATCCCCCGGTGAGGAGGATCGACCCGGCCCGCGGAAGACTGCGGAAGGCAGCGGGAAGCCGGCAGAAAGCCCGTAACCGACCAGCAGGCAGCTGCTAGAACGCGGCCTCGTCCAGCTCCATCAGCGAGTTGTCCACAACCTCGGCCTTGGCCCGCTCGATGCTCACGCCCGGCAGCACGTTCGCGGCGAAGTACTTCGCCGCCGCGATCTTGCCGGTGTAGAAGGGGACGTCCTTCGCGGAGGCGGTCGCCAGCTTCTCGGCGGCCACGGCGGCACCGCGCAGCAGCAGGTAGCCGACCACGACGTCGCCCGAGGCCATCAGCAGACGGGTCGTGTTCAGACCCACCTTGTAGATGGACTTGACGTCCTTCTCGGTGCCCGCGAGGTCCGTCAGCATGGCGCCGACGATGGCCTCCAGGTCCACGGCCGCCTTGGCGAGCTGCTCGCGCGCACCGGCCAGCTCCTCGCCGCCCGTGCCCACCGCGAGGAACTTCTTGATCTCCTCGGCGAGCTGGTTGAGCGCCGCGCCCTGGTTGCGGACGATCTTCCGGAAGAAGAAGTCCTGACCCTGGATGGCCGTGGTGCCCTCGTAGAGGGTGTCGATCTTGGCGTCCCGGATGTACTGCTCGATCGGGTACTCCTGGAGGTACCCGGAGCCACCGAAGGTCTGCAGCGACTGCGCGAGCTGCTCGTACGACTTCTCGGAGCCGTAGCCCTTCACGATCGGGAGCAGCAGGTCGTTGAGCGCGATCTCCGCCTTGGCGTCCTCACCGGCCGCCTCCTTGACCGCGATCTCGTCCTGCACGCAGGCCGTGTGCAGCACCAGCGCGCGCATGCCCTCGGAGTACGCCTTCTGCTCCATGAGCGCGCGGCGGACGTCCGGGTGGTGCGTGATGGTGACCTTGGGCGCGGCCTTGTCCATGAAGTTGGCCAGGTCGGTGCCCTGGACGCGCTCCTTGGCGTACTCAAGGGCGTTCAGGTAACCGGTCGACAGCGTCGCGATGGCCTTCGTGCCGACCATCATCCGGGCGAACTCGATGATCATGAACATCTGGCGGATGCCGTCGTGCTTGTCGCCGATCAGCCAGCCCTTGGCGGGGTGCTGGTCGCCGAAGGTCATCTCGCAGGTGTTGGACGCCTTGAGGCCCATCTTGTGCTCGACGTTGGTCGCGTAGGCGCCGTTGCGCTCGCCCAGCTCGCCGGTCTCCCAGTCGAAGTTGTACTTCGGTACGAGGAAGAGGGAGAGGCCCTTGGTGCCGGGACCGGCACCCTCGGGGCGCGCGAGGACGTAGTGAAGGATGTTCTCCGACATGTCGTGCTCACCGGACGTGATGAAGCGCTTCACGCCCTCGATGTGCCAGGAGCCGTCCTCCTGCTGGATCGCCTTGGTGCGGCCGGCGCCGACGTCCGAACCGGCGTCCGGCTCGGTCAGCACCATCGTCGAGCCCCACTGCTTCTCGACGGCGATCTGCGCGACCTTCTTCTGCGCGTCGTTGCCCTCCTCGTGCAGGATGCCGGCGAACGCCGGGCCCGAGGAGTACATCCAGACGGCCGGGTTGGCGCCGAGCAGCAGCTCCGCGTACGCCCAGATCAGCGAGCGCGGGGAGGTCGTGCCGCCGATCTCCTCCGGCAGGCCCAGGCGCCAGTACTCGGAGTCCATGAAGGCCTGGTAGCTCTTCTTGAAGGACGCCGGGACGGGCGCGGTGTTGGTGGCCGGGTCGAAGACCGGCGGGTTGCGGTCGGCGTCCTCGAAGGAGGCGGCGAGGTCGTCCTCCGCGAGGCGCTTGACCTCGTCCAGGATCGACTTTGCGGTCTCGACGTCCATCTCCGCGAACGGGCCGGTGCCGTACAGCTTGTCGCGACCGAGCACCTCGAAGAGGTTGAACTCGATGTCCCGGAGATTCGACTTGTAGTGCCCCATGGCGACGGCTCCGTATAACTCGGGGAGGCAGGATCCTCGTACAAATACCAGCAAGTAGCTACCAGCATGCTACCCGTCGGTAATAAGCCGCAACCCCATGCGCCCAGATGTGGGCTACTACTCTTTCCCGCATGTATGGCTACGAGCAGAATCCGGGCGCCCAGCAGGGTTACGCCCCGCCCGGTGGGGCCCAGCAGGGTTACGCCCCGCCGCAGCCGCCGCCCCAGCAGCAGGCGTACGCGGAGCAGCCGCTGTACCCCGAGCCGTCGCCGCCGTCGCTGGCCGACGGGGTGCGCGCCTTCACCACCGGGACGCTGTCCGCCGAGGACTTCCAGCAGATCTTCGCCTCGTCGAAGGTCTACTGCCCGCGCGGGGACGGCCCCGGCTTCCTGGCGCTGCACAACACCCAGCACCCGGTGATCCCCATGTTCACCACGCTCAAGGAGCTGCGGAAGTACGCGGGCAAGGAGTCCAAGTACTTCGTGATCACGGGCGCCGAGGTGATCGACCTCCTGCCGACCGGGTACGGCTTCGTGCTCGACATGGAGGGCCAGCACCGGATGGTGTTCGACGCGAAGGCGGTCGAGCAGATGGTCGACTTCGCGATGCGCCGGATGTACGGCTGAGGCCGGATGCGCCGCTTCCGCCGGGCGTACGGCTGAGGCCTGCCGCGGCCCGCTGACGGCGCGGGAATGGAACTCGCCTTGCAGGACGTTCAGGGTTCAACTAAGTTGAATGTTGAACATCCCGCCTGGAGGTGGACCGAAATGCCCGCAATCACCGTCGAGAACCCGTTGACCCTCCCCAAGGTCGCCGCGCCCACGGACGCGACCGCGCGTCCCGTGCTGGCCGTCACCACGGCGCCGACCGGCTTCGAGGGCGAGGGCTTCCCGGTACGCCGTGCCTTCGCGGGCATCAACTACCAGCACCTCGACCCGTTCATCATGATGGACCAGATGGGCGAGGTGGAGTACGAGGCCGGAGAGCCCAAGGATTCTCTCGGTTGAGGGGGTACTCCCGCTACCCCGCACGCGTACTGATCTCAGCTGTTCCGCTGAAACCCGCTGAACCGCGTAACCACCCCGCCCTGACCTCGCCGAAGGAGTCGTCATGCCTGCTGTGACGGTAGAGAACCCGCTCGTCCTGCCCCGCGTCGCCGCCCCCGCTGACGCCCAGTCGCGCCGCGTCCTGCACGTGGCCACCGCCCCCAGCGGCTTCGAAGGGGAAGGCTTCCCGGTCCGCCGCGCCTTCGCCGGCCTCAATTACGAGTACCTCGACCCCTTCATCATGATGGATCAGATGGGAGAGGTGGACTACGAAGCCGGCGAGCCGAAGGGGACCCCTTGGCACCCGCACCGCGGCTTCGAGACGGTCACCTACATCATCGACGGCACCTTCATCCACCGTGACTCCCACGGCGGCGGCGGAACCATCACCAACGGCGACACCCAGTGGATGACCGCCGGCTCCGGCCTTCTGCACATCGAGACCCCGCCGGAGGAGCTGGTCATGTCCGGCGGCCTCTTCCACGGCCTGCAGCTCTGGGTGAACCTCCCCGCCAAGGCGAAGATGACCGACCCCCGCTACCAGGACATCCGCGGCGGCAGCGTCAAGCTGCTGACGTCCGCTGACGGCGGCGCGCTCCTGCGAGTCATCGCGGGCGAGCTCGACGGCCACGAGGGCCCCGGCGTCACGCACACGCCCATCACGATGATCCACGCCTCGGTGAACCCGGGCGCCGAGATCACACTCCCCTGGCGCTCGGACTTCAACGCCCTCGCCTACGGACTCGCGGGACAGGGCTTCGCCGGCGCGGAGAAGCGTCCCTTCGGCATGGGCCAGTCGGTCGTCTTCGGCGATGGCGACTCGGTGACCATCCGCGCCGCCGAGACGCAGGACTCCCGCAGCTCCAGCTTCGACGTGGTCCTCCTGGGCGGACTGCCGATCCGTGAGCCGATGGCCCACTACGGCCCGTTCGTGATGAACAGCCACGCCGAACTGACCCAGGCATTCGACGACTTCCAGGCGGGACGGCTGGGGACAATCCCGGCTGACGCCGTCTGATACGTCTCCGAACGTCAGAGGACCCGTCTCCCTGGAGGCGGGTCCTCTGTTCTTTCGGTTAATGAGCCGCGACTGAACCGATGATCCCCTTCGTCCTGCGGTCGAGGGCAGGCGGGGTCGTGCGTGCAGCATGACCTGGGAAACAGGCTGCCGACTGGTGATCCCGTGCCTAGACTTCTCGGCCTGCACGACATGCCGGGCTGTCTCGAGGGGGCTGTGGCCGACCTGAAGTTGTTCTCTGTCGAGGGCGAGTGCGCTCGCGAACTCCGCAGTCAGCAGGTGCTGGTGGAGCGGGACCTGCAGAGGATGATCGAGCGCAACATGGAGACCCTGCTCGGTGTGCGCTTCCTCGCGTCGGAGTTCTCTACCGGGGACCAACACGGCGGGCGCATCGACTGAGCACATCGAGTCGTAGCGCCTCCTGGGGAATCATGCGGTCGGCCAAAAGTACGTCTCGAGCTCGGGCGCGAACGCTGGGCGGGAGCCAGGCAGTGAGCTTGCGGGCATCGGCTGGCCGTACCCGACGGCCAGCGCGGGAGGGCTGGTCGAGCAGCAGCTCCCACAGGCGTATTGCCGCCCCTGCCTGCACGCCGACGCCCTCTGAGACCGTGCAGGCCGCTGCTGCAATCTCAAGCCCAGCGGTGTCCAAGTCACCGAGGTAGTCGAGGTGGGTGACCTGGAACGGCAGGGTGGTGAGAGATTCCAGGGGCGCGGTGTTGCGGCCCTGTACCCAGGCGACCGCGGCCCACAGCGGGGTGACGTCGGACCGGAGCAGTTGGAGGAGGGTCCGGAAGGTGGCGTGGTTCTCGACGCAGACGATGGGGCTCGGTTTGCTCAGGATGGCGGCGGTCGGCTCCCAGACGAGCGGCGTTGGCAGGCGTTTACATCGTAAGAGTTCGAAGGTAATGCGACCCTCCCCCCACAGTGTGGCCCCACCGCGCGGTGGTGTGTGATCGAACGCCTTCTCGTCACCGACGAGTTGGTATGCACGTTCGGTGGCGGCGGCTACAGGGACCTTGCCGCCGTCGGTACGGCGAAGCCACTCGTTCACCGCGAGCAGCAGGCGCCTCTGGTAAGCCGAGAGCCGCAGGCCGGTTGCCCAGGTGAGCTCGCGGCGCAGGGGGCTGGTGATGGGGAGAAGCTTGTCCGTGAAGCGTACGGGCGTCGCGAGCGTCACCGTCTTGGGTAGAGTGGCCCGCCCTCGCCGGACCGTGACGGTACTGGCGGCGGACCACACACCCTTGCGCTCACCTCGGCGAATGACGTCGTGCACGAGATCCGGGAGGGCGACTGTGTCGGCGTGCTTGGTCAAGGACTGGACCGCGGTGGCTACGTCGTCGGCGTGCCGACGACCGCCGCGCTGGTCAGGGTCAAGAAGAACGAGGAGGGCACTGAAATCGATCTCGTCTGCGGTGCTCATTCTCCGAGCACCCTCATGACATCCCGCTGAAGGACATCAAGGTCGACAATGTCGCGTTCTCCATCGTCGATCACCATGACCCCCTCGCGGGAGGACGGACGCAGCCGCCGGCCCAGGGTGATGATGCGGTCGAACATCGACAGTGCCCCCTTGTCCTTCGGCGCTGCGGTGAACAACAGCTGCAGCTCCATCTTGTCGGCGGCTCGCCGCATGGTGCGGATGAACTGATCAGCGGAGGCTTGGCCAAAGGGGTTGTCCAGCCAGAGCCAGCCGATCGAGGACACATCGCCCATCGAGCGGACCTTGGTCATCGCCGCGTACAGCAGAACGGCTGCGGTGACGCGCTGTCCTCCGGAGAAGTTCTTCAGCTCGGAGACGTCGACCCGATCGAGCCGAAGGTCGGTGTGTGGCTTGAGGAGCTTGACCCGGAACGGTGCGTCGACGAGTGCGCGTACCGCGGCGAATAGCAGCGCTTCCGGACTGGACGTGCTGGCGCCCGGCCTGAGCAGGGCGTGGATGACCCGCACGATCCGGTCGACAGCGATGGACTCGTCGGTCGGCACCTTCTCGTGTTCGATGAGGACGAAGTGACGTTGGGACCATTCGCCCAGTCCTTCGGGCAGCCGGGACTGCTGCTGGTACGCACGTAGTCTCGTGAGCACCTTGGCTGCTTGCAGGTGCAGGATGCGGGCGCTGTTGAGGACGTTCTGTTCGTGGCGGTCGAGATCGTCGTGCAGCGACACAACGCACTGTTCCAGCTGTCCGGAGAGGTGGTCCGCCTCTGACGGGAGACGTTCGTCGGCGCGCAGTCGGGAGACTAGTTCGACAACGTGCGGGCCTGCCGTCTCCTCGACAGTGCGGGCCAGGCTCCCGTGGGCGCAGGCGCGCACCTGTCCGAGGGACTGACGCTGGGTTGCTTCGCTGTCCGCCAGCGCCTCCTGGCAGGTGCGAACTTGATCCGTAGCGTCGCTGATGTGCGCGGTCAGTGCCGTGATGTCGTCGGAACGCCGCCCGGTCAGGGTGGGGTCGGCCAAGTAGCGCAGATTGCTCACCATCGCGGTCACAAGGACCATGGCCTGGTCTGCTGCGCTGACCGCATCTTTCGCGAAATTGGCTAGCTGCTCCTCGGAGCGCTGGGCATCCAGAGCCTCGCCTGTCACTTGATCAAGCTGCCCGGCGAACCGCTCGGTGGCATCGGACGAGCTGACCTCACTAGCCGGGGGAACTCCTTCGATATCGGGAGACGTACGGTCGGAGCGATCAGCAATCCACCGCTGGTGCTCGTCGCGGGCGGTCTCGGCGGCCTGCTGAGCTTTCGCGTGGTCTTCCCGTGCTCGGGCCTCGTGTTGTTTGGCCCGCTCCGTGGCCGCGTTGAGGGCCACAGAATGACGGGCGTCGTCCGTATCCGCCAGCTTCTCGGCTACACGGCGAAGTTTGTGGTCAGCATCAAGCTTTGCGCCGAGGTCCGCCAACTTCTGCCGGGTCTCCTCGATGCTGTCCAGGAGACTCTGGTCGGCGACCGCATGGCGCAGAGCCTCCTGGACGCCTACCAGTCGAGCCACGATGGTGGAGGGTTCCTCGGTAGGGACAGGACCTTCACTGGTCGCCGCGAGTTTGGCAGCGCGAAGTTCTTCGGCGGCGTCATCCCGGCAGCGTCGCGCTGCCTGTTTCTGGTTATCGGCTTCTGTGACCGCGTCGGTGAGCTGGGGCATGCGGTCTTTGAGGGCGCTGATGCGTCGGCCAGTCTCGGCAATGGATGTTTGCAGCCCTGGCAGCTGCCGACGGGCATCGGACAGTCGCGCGGCCGTTCTGATGAGCGGGGTCAGGAGCCTGCGCTTCTCTGCTACTTCCTCAATGCCGTGCTGCGCCTCGTCCCGCTCTCGGTACTGGTGCTCCTTGGCACGCGCAAGGTCCCGGAGCGCGACTTCTGCAACCTGTTGAGCCGCTTCCGCATGCACTATCCGGTCCTGAGCTGTTCGGACCTGTGCGGCCAGACCTGGACGAGGATCGTCTGGCAGTTCTTGCCATAGGCGGGCCAGCGCGGCCAGCACGTCGCGGGCGTCCGTCGCCCGATTGACCGCTTCTTGACAGCGCCGGTCGGCCTCATCCATTACGTCGGTGGCGGCTGCGACCATTGCGCCCGCCACTTCCCGGTCGAAGGTCCCCGGGTGGGGCAGCAGCACCTGCGCGTACGTTCCATCGCTTGCCGAGGCGTCGCTGTTTGCAGCGGCAGCTTCCGGATCAAGCACGGCTCCGATCCAGATGGCGGTGTCGACCTCGACGTCGCACACTGCCTGCAAGGCACTCTCAAGCGAGTCCGGACGTAAGAGGACGATGCCGGAAGCGATCTCGGGGCGGGCCATCGCGAAGGAGGACGCGGCCTCAGCGGACATGGTGTCTGCCAGCCATCGCCAACCTGGCCACGCCGGCGCTTCGGCGTTCGTACAGCGCTCGGCCAGTTCCTCGATGAGTGACGCCCCCGGAAGCAGACCGTCGCTCCCCACCGATTCGAGAGTGCGGCGGGCATGTCCCGCGGTAGCTCGGGCCGCAACTGCTTCAGAGTCGGCGGACTCCGCACGACACTTGAGGGCCTCGGCCAACGACAAACGTGCATCCCACACTTCGATCGCTGTGTCCCCTATGACGGCACTCAGACGGTCGTCGTGCGTCAAGGCGTGGACCCAGTCGCTGATCTCGCGTCGGCGGCGCTCGGCAGCGTCAGCATCGGCCCGCGCGGCATCCGCTTCCCGGCGGGCCGTGTTGACCGCAACCTGTGCGGCCGTAGCGTGGCGATCGATCTCCTTCAGTTCTTTGTCTGCCGCCTGCCGCCGCTTGCGTGCGGTGGCCGCCTTCTCCGCCCACGCAGCCTCCTCCGTCTCTGGCGAAGTACTTTCGGGGAGTAGTCCCACAGCGATCGCAGCCGCGATATCCCGCTCGGCCTCATCAATCTGCGTCTCGGTCTGGCGAATCCGCTCGGCTGACGTGGCCTGATCCGCTACAGCGGCTCGCAGGCTGTTCTCCGCTTTCGTCACCGCACTAACCGCACGGTTGTGCTGGCGCCCAGCGGTCTTGAGTTCCTCGGCGGCGGTGTCACGGCGGGCAGTCAGGAGGCGGGCCAAGGAGTGTCGATGTCGTTGCTCGTCGGCGTGGAGTTCGGAAGTCTCCTTCTCCACAGCTTCAAGTTGTTCAGTCAGCCCGGCGAGACGGGCGGTGGCCCGGCGCCCTTGAAGCACAATGGGAACCAGCTCCCACGCGGCCAGGGTGTGCACGGCTCGGTTACGAGCGGCATGTAGCTTTCCTGCGAGGGCCTTGGCGTTTTCGGCACGAAGCTCGGCGCCGCGCACCTGCATGCGTAACCGGTGGGCTTGCGCTCTGCGTGCAGTCGCCGCGGCGTCCTTACGGCGCTGTTCATGTACCTGGTGTTCAGCTGCGGCCGTCGTCTTGTCCTCGCCTAGGCCGCTGAGCGTGGCGTCTGCGTCGGCGACGACGCAGGCTGCATTCGTCTGGGCCACGGCTACTTCCGCACGATGGCCGACGACTTCCTGGTGGGCGATTGCCAGGCGCTGCAGCGGCTTGATGGTGCGCTCCCACAAGGCCAGCTCGTTCACCCACCGTGGTCGCGCCTTGGCGTTCGCGCGCAGTACGTCGATGCTCTTGCTGATCTGCCCCACGGTCCTCGGCGGAACCGTCGCACCGACGAGCCAGAGGACGAAGCCGTCCGAGTCCGGGAAGCGCATCACCTGGTCGACGCCGCCTTCGGACTCGTTCATCTCCGCCTGGAACCGCGACTGCTCCAGATCGATGTCGGCTGCGCCAAGCCACGTGAGCCAGTCCTCCTGATGGTCCGACGGCGGGTGGGGCGGCAGCACCCCGCCATCTGGCAACAACTCACGTACAGACTTGGTGAATTGAGCATGCGTAGTACGCCGACCGAGAGTGGTTCGGAACGGAAGGTCGGCGATCGTCGGGCCGGAGTCGTAGGTGATCCACCCGTAGAACTCACGCTGCAGTTTGCGGGGGTTCTTCAGGTCCTGGATGCCTCCGTCGGTCCAGTGGGCGACCATGCCCATCACGACGCGCTGCAGTTCGCCACCGATGACACGGGTAGCTTGCTCGACCACATGGCACACGTCGCCAGAACGCACCAGCTTGGCCAGCGACCGGTCCGAGTCACCTCGGATGAACGCGCGGGCATGCGGCAGGTAGAGCCCGAAACGGAGTGCGGTGATGGTCGTCTTGCCCGTGCCATTGTCGGCCCAGAGCGCCGCGTGCTCGGTGGCTTCGTAGGGGTCGGACCAGTTGATGTCGAGTCCCTCCAGCCGCGCTTCGGGGAAGCCGGCACCGCTCAGGTAGGTGCGCTCCAGGCGCCAGCTCGTACGCATCACACGCCCTCCCCGGAGCCCTCATTGGCGAGGAACGCGACGGGGGCAGGAGATGCGACGAGCGTTTGCCGTACGAGTGGGCCACCGCTCGCCGCGACAAGCGCGCGGTACCGGTCGGTGGATCGCCACACCTTGAGGTCAGGGCGGGGCGGAGACACGGAGGTATCTGTCACGAGCAGGCTGAATTCACCCAGCATGGCAAGGACGTCCTCACACATCCGCACCGTGCAGTTCCGCTTGAGTCGCCCACCATCGGTTTCGGCGGCCTGCTTGCGCCGCGCATACGCGCCCCACACCGGACCGAGTTCCTCGCCGGTGGATGCCTCGCCTGCACCGGCTGTGAGGGCCTGCTCTCGGATGAGACGGTCCACATCCACGGCAGTGACCCGCCGGGTTCCTGGCTCCCCGACCGCTCGTGCGGTTGGGTAGCACCAGGCGGCGACGCCGGCCAGAGCAAGTCCGTAGATCAGCCGATCGGCAGCTTCGTCCTGGACGCGCAGCCACGGGCTGGTGTCGGTGACCGCCAGCGGCGAGTCGGGTTCGGCGATCAGCACGGGCCCGGTGGAACGGTCCGACCCTTGAACCCACAGGCCAAGCGCGCGCAGGTACTCGTCGACGAGTGATCGAAAATCCGGGTCGGTGTGGTAACGATCGAGCAGGGCGCCGTACTCGTCGAGCCGGGCTGGGGAGGCCGTGGGCGTGAGCGCGTACCTCAGTAGTAGGCCCGCGTCGCGGGCGTCGTCGCGGGCCGTCATGGGGTGCTGGCCTTCCGGTGGACGAGGAGATCGGGGACGTTCAGTTCCGGCAGAAGGCCCCGGATGCCGTCGTCAGTGGCCCACCACTCGTCGTGCGGATCAGGCCGGTTGTCGGGGCGCCACAGCATCAGCGCGTCGAGTGTGAGAAGCAGGCGCAGCCGCCTGCGGGCGGTGTCACGGTTGCCGCCAGCGAGGTCGGTCAGCTCGGCCACGATCGCGGCATCGGTGCGGGTGACCAGGGTGTCGGCGTCAGCGAGGAGTTCCGTCAGCCGGGCCTTCATCCCTGGGGCGATGCGACAGGTCCGCAGCACATGGGCCACGCAGTGGAACTGCTCAGGGAATTGCTCGTATACGCCGTCGTCTTCCAGCGGCTCGTCAGTCTCGATGCCGGCCTCGTCCGCAGCACGGCGGCGTGGTGGCAGGACGAGACGATCAGCCAGTGCGGTCACGTCCAAGAGCATCGCCGGGTCAGGCGGGGACAGAGAGCCACCGGGGGGCAGGTTCCTGTCGCGGAGGAGAGCCAGCAGTACATCAGTAGTCGGGTTGATCTCGCCGATACGAGCAGCAGCGAATGCTTGTGCGGCCTGCGCGTCGCGCCACTTTGGTGGTGCCGCGATCACTTCCGTGTGTAGCGCGGCCAAGGTCTCGATCGCTTGGTCGAGGCTGGAGATCGCCGCAGATAACTGGCGTATGGCCAGAGGGTCATGCTCCTCCGACGTATTCGTCCGCAGGCTCTCCAGATGCCGGTGCAGCGTGCCATCTACACTGATTCGCTGGTCTAAGTGCCGTTCTGCAGCATGGAGTTCTGGCCGCAGCGTGTTCAAATAGTCGACTCGTGTGACATCTCGCTCTGCTTCGGCGATCAGACGCCGCACATTGGCCGCGTAGGTCCGCGACAGTGTCAGGGCGTCCTGGGCGGAGTCGACCGCCGCGTCTAGCCGTCCGCTGTCGACCTGCGCCCGCAGGACCGCGATGACGGCCTCGTGCTCGTCTTCCAGCGATCGGTTCGTTGCGATGAGCAGCAGTGCGACTGCTGCGTTGTCCACGTTGACAAGCAGCGTGCTCCCATCCGCGGCCAGCGTCTCGAAGAGGATTCGCACCTGCTGAGAGTTCGTCTGCCAGTCGGCATCGGGATCTGCGTATTTGACGTCGAAGTAGGGCGTGGGCTCGTCATGCCGCAGCAAGTGGTCGAGGACGTGCCGCGCGACGTACGCGTGTTCCTGAGCCGAGCGATGTGGCGCCATGGCGTGGGCTACGTGTGTCATCTCGGCAAGAACGGTGGTCCGTGGAGTGCCGAGGCTGCCCCCGAGGCCCGACGACAGGGCGACGGTGTCGACGCAGAACTGGATCAGGGCGATGAAGTCGTATGACGGCCATTCGACGCTCGAGGCGTTGTGGGTTCGGCCCAGATGCATGGCGAAGATCGGAGACAGATGGGCGAGGGCCCGGCGCCGGCGCGCTGCAGTACCCACCAGTGCAGAAGTGCCTCCAGAGCCGACCATCCCCTCGCTCCCCTCGCTCCCCTCGCGCAGCCGCGCGGCCTCCGCCGCGTCGGGCCGAGAGCGGTCCTCCTACCCTGGTACCACCGGCCCGTGCCGCTGGCAAGCGAGGCATCGAACTCCGCTCCTCCCGCCCACCTACCCCCTCGTTTGACTCGGTCTCCCTGCTGGCACCGGAGTGCGGAGGCGTTCCAGTCCTCCTCGCACGCTCCGGTGCAAGCAGTAAGCGCCTGGTCGCTCGAAACCACGTGAGCTACACGCGTGCAGGAACGCCCGCCAAACCGTCATCCCCGCCGTCGCCGTCGTCTCCATTCCTTTTGCGGTCACGCGCGTCGTCAAGACTGTCGAGCGTTCCGCGCAGAGCCTCAGCAAGGCTGCCTGCGGTCTCCGCCCCTGCGGAGAGGCCGGGAAGTCCTTCGATACGCAGCGCGGATGGGGTCTGCGCCACCGAGTAGCCGAGTTCTTGCAGAATGCCGGTCAGCGCGTGGTGGATATACACGCGTGCGGCGCGATGGAGGAGCCCCGCACGTCCGTCAGCCAAGCCCTCGACCTGCTCGCGTGCTGCCGCACTGCGCGCGCTCGTGGAGACGAACCATTCGATGGAGGCGGCCCTGGTGCCCGCGGACGTAACCAGAATGCCCGTCGCTTTGGTTCGGTCATCGGTGTCGGCGACAGGCAGGCCCATGCCGCCGAACAGCGTCTCCAGCTCCGTGGAGATCTCATTGCCATCGTGGCGATGTGCGGTCATGGGCGGACGCTACGCGCCCCCGACGCCGGCCTGCCTGTGTGAGCGAAGACTCACCGTTGACGGCCGAAGGCGACCGCTGGCCGGAACCGGCTGGCAGGATCTGTGCGAGAAACAACCGAAACTGCTATTACGCGCTCTCTCGGCACCGAACCCAAGGCGCTCAGGACCCCGTCCGCCGTGGTCCGATGAAGGCAGCGCAAAGCTGGGCCAATTTCGACGTTCGGTCAACTCTTCAAGGGATGAGTCGCTAGCGTCGGAAGATGGAGAGCAATCCTCCCAACCCCCGTGATGACAAAACTTCGTTGGATCTATCGATCCATCTCGACGGCAAGACCGCAGCGATGGTCCGCCGTATCGCCGCCATCAAGGAACGGCCGCACGAAGAGATCGTGGCCGAGTGCGTCCGCGATGAACTCGGCCACAAGATGCACGACGCAATGTACGCGAACGCCGCCGAATACGCCGTCGGCCTCGATGGGTTGGCCAGACAGCTCGCGGAAGTAGTCCGTGATCTCGGGGCACTGCCATCCCGGGACGCCGCGAGGATCGTGGCATTGGTGGACGCGGCAAAGCTGTGCCCTCTGCCGGCTGAGCTGGGCGAACGTATCCTCCAGCAGCTCACCGCCCTGTGGGAGGGACGGATCACTGAGTACGGCAAGCGCCGCGACGGAACCTTCGGGCCGGTCGACGATACCGACCTGGGCGTGCGAGTCACTCCCGAGCAATGGGATGCCTGCGCACGTATTGGCGCTCCCGACAGCCTGGCTGCTGGGGCACGGAAGGCCCTTGCGTTCGGCATCGAGGCACTCGACCAGCGCTGATGGAGGAGCAAGACGACGAGCATGCCCTATGCGCCTAGAGGCGAGCGGATCTGGTCTGACCAGACTCCATAGGCCCGCTCGACGTGCAAGGCCGCGACGTACCAGTTCAGGTCGGTCCCGGCCGCGGCGTCGCGGTTGCGGCCGAAGAGGTGGGTGTTGTCGATGCAGGAATGGGCTTTGCCGAGTGCGAAGGCCACTTCCAACCACGGGATCTTCAAGCCCCCGCATTCGCGTATGTCCTCGCCCAGGGCCTGGAGGGAGTAGCGCAGCGAGCGCTCGTCTGGGACGGCGAAGTCGAGCTGGGGCACGGTCGGGTCGATCGTCGTGCGGCCCCACTGATTGATGCGGCTGGCAATCTGCCGCTGCGAGACGCGACACGGAGGGACAGAGAACAGGCCCTCGCCAGACTCGTCCGACGGCGGGACCGACGCGAGAGCCGGGGCGTCGGGGGTGGTGGTGAGGAGCCCGGCCTGTTCGAGCAAGCGGGCCATGGGAACGCAGGTGTCCTCGACGTGGTGAAAGGGGCCCTTCTCAGGCGTCATGGGCACCGGACCCTATGGCTGCTCCAGACTCACGATGGAAGGATTTCAGCCAACCACGCTCCGCCATCCTCACCGGCTCACGTACGGCTCGCGCTCGTCCAGTGACGACGGCTCCTGAGACGCAGTTCGACCGGATACAAGCCCCTGCGTCACCGGCAATCGGTAGGGTCCCAGCGCATGAACGACGAGGCTTCCCCCTTACGCCGCAAGCCCTTAAAACCCAAGCCTCTGGCGGAGGAAGTGCGACACCTTCTGGGCCAGTATCGGGCTCCTCGGATCGGACACCGATGAGCGATCCCGTGCCCACGGAATCGTCATCACTGGCGCCGAAGGCGATGCCGTTTTCGTGGAGTGGTTCACCTCCCGCACCCTGCGGGAGTCCGCCGCCATCGAACAACGTGAGGCCATCTGCCAGGGCCCTGCCGACCTCCTGCACCGCGACGGCCGCCATTACCTGCACCGCACGATAGCTACTGCCCTACGCGAGCACGGCGACATGAAGACCGACGTACTCGCAGACCAAGGCGTGCTGGTCAAGCGAATGCCCGACGTGGCGATACTCGAACAAGACACGGCTGACCGCCCACGTGCCCTGGGCGAGGTGCTGGCCGAGCCGCCGTCCCCGCTGAGGGGTTTCCTCATCTCGGAGGAGGACGAGGACAAAAACCAGTGACGTCGGATGTGCTTCTGCCCGGCACTCTCGGAGCGGGATGTCAGTGGCATCCAGTATGAATTGGTGCGGAAAAGATCATTGATGATCGTCGCGGATTCGAAGCTTCAAAGGGGTGGGTGGACAAGTGACCGATCAGCCGGTGTTCGTCCTGGGTGAGGGCCTGCAGACTCTGGAACCGGCCGGGTTCGAGACGGAGGCGGAGTTCCAAGAACTCCTCGCACGGCATCCTCGCGTTCTGGACTTCGGTTCGCTCACTGATGGTCAGCCACTGCGACTGGTTCTGGTGGCACGGGAGATGGGGGTGCCAACGAGTGCAGAGACCGGCCGAACCTTCTCGCTGGATCACCTGTTCGTCGATGCCGATGGTGTGCCGACGCTGGTAGAGGTCAAGCGTGCCAGTGATACCCGCATACGCCGGGAAGTCGTGGGCCAGATGCTCGACTATGCCGCGAACGGCGCGCGTTACTGGCCGGCCGCGCTGCTGCAGCGCACCTTCGAGGAAACCTGCACGCTGGACGGCAGGTCCTTGGACCAGGCATATGGGGACCTCCTCGGCGATCAGTCCCCGGAGGACTTCTGGACGACGGTCGAGGAGCGGTTGGCGGCTGGGCAGATGCGACTGCTCTTCGTCGCCGACCGCATTCCGCTGGAGCTGAGGGCGATCGTAGAGTTCCTCAACCGGCAGATGCGGCAGACCGACGTGTACGCAGTTGAGCTGACGCAGTATCGAGGCGGCGGTGACCTGCGCGTCCTCGTGCCGCGCATCCACGGCGAGGTCGCTACGGCGGCGAAATCTCCCTCCGGCCGTCGCAGCAGTCAACGGACCACCCGGGCGGACATGGAGACGGCCATGCGAGATCGACTGGCTCCGGACCTGCACGCTGCGGCGACAGCACTGCTGGATCACGCGGCAACCAAGGGCCGACCGGAGGGCGGCACAGCCAAGTACCCCAGCATGTCCGTCTACTACCCCGTAGGAGATCGGCAGGTCCCGGTCTGGACACTGTCGCTGTACGACAGTGGAAAGACTGAACTCGCCTTCAGCTTCGGGTCGATCACCCACCACCTTGGCCACGACGGAACCTCGGCCTTCGCGGAGGCTCTCCCGCGCGCCGGCGATCTGAAGACGAAGCTGGTGACGCAACGCGAGAAGGGCTACAAGGGGTGGCCGTCGGTGTCCCTGGCTGATCTGACCGCCGAGCCCGGAGCAGTAGGACGCGTTCTCGCGGCGGTGGAACAGCTCATGGACAGCCAGGACTCCTCTACCTGACCAGCTGGCGGCTCAGCGGACTGGGCAATGCGGCTACGGATGGCGCTACACAGGGACAGCAGTCGACACCAGCCCGAGGTAGCCCGCCGGGCGCCCGCCGATGGCCACCGACCCTGTGCTCGAGCACGCGTGGACGCCTCAGCTGAGTAGGCGCCGCAGGAACTCGTCTTCGTCCAGGACCTCGATGTCCTGGCCGGCGTCCAGCAGCGACTGTGCCTTCTTGGCCTTGCCGCTCAGGGTGTCGCCGGGCTTGAGCTGTGTCTGGGAGGCGGAGATGAGGATGGTGGTCTTCTTGGTGACGTTCTCCGCGGGTTGTGCGCCGACCTCGGCGAGCTTATGGAACGCCTCGTCCCTGGTCATGGAGGTCAGCTTCCCGGTCAGGCAGACCGTCGCTCCGTACAAGGCTCCGTCCGGATCGGCGTCGGGGTTGGCTCCGGGCAGAGGTTCGCGTGCCCCTGTGCCGTGGCCCCGGTACTGACTGCCCAGCCACTCGCCCGTGGGTGCCATCCACCCCCATCGGATCTGGTGCCCGTTGAGCAAGTCATCGAGCGATGTCATTTCCGCGGCCCGCATTGCGGCGAGCATGACCTCGGCAGCGGCCGTCGCGTCTGCGCTCGCGTCGTGATGGTCGGTGAAGGCGATGCCTGCGGCGTCCGCGCAGAAGGGGAGGCTGTAGGTGAGGAGCTTCCAGGTGCGGCGGGCCACGACCTGCGAGCAGGTGTAGCGGAGCTCGGGCCACTTGATGCCTTCGGCGTCGCTGGCGGACCGAATGACGCTCATGTCGAATCCAGCATTGTGGGCCACCAGTGGGAGTCCATCAGCGAACGCTGCGATGTCCGCGAGCACTGTCGTCCATCCCGGGGCTCCTGTCACGTCGGCTGGGGCGATGCCGTGGAGAGCAACGTTGAACGGATTGAAGTGATCCAGCCCGGCAGGCGGCCGAATCAGCGTGCCCCAGGTGTCGGCTACGTGGCCGCCGACGACCTTGGTCATCCCGACGGCACAGGGGCTTCCCCTGTGCTCGTTCGCGGTCTCGAAGTCGATGGCCACCCATGAAGAAGACATGCCACCAGGCTTTCCGGCGGTTGATCTGGCGGCAAGAGCCGTACGTCCCTATGACGTGAACCTTTCGTAGATCAGGCTCGGAAGGGACGGCCGGCACTCGGTGGCGTGACGTCTCCGCGTCGACGCTGTCGAGCTTGTATGTCCGCTCGGTGCCACGGCTGCGCAATGCTGGAGACCATCGATGAGCAGCGGGGGTGGAGGGCCTGCAAGATCGTGACAGTGGGTGCCGCTCCATGCCACTGAATCTTGTTTCCCCATTTCAGCGCCTTACGCTCCTCACCTGGCCTGCCACCCAATCCACCCTGTGCCACCCCGTCCGCTCACGCAGCGCTCACGCAGAACGCCGTCCGGCAACCCTTCATCTGCGGGCTCCCCCGTGCGTTCGGAGACGACCACCCGTACGAGTCATTGCACCTGGCTCGCCCTCCAAGGTGAGCTGTTGCCATGCATCGCTGGTCTCTCCTGAACGAACGACAACTCGGCCTGCTCGGCCGACTCGCGGACAGCAAGAAGTCCCAAGAACCCTGGGACCCCGGTGCGTGGCGCACCGCCTACGCGCTGCGCGATCGCGGGTTGGTCACGATCAAGCGGAGCGGGGGTGAGGCGGACGTACGGGTCACGGAGGCGGGCACCTTCTACATCCGGCACGGCCATCACCCGGACGACCCCGCACACGCTGGGGAGAAGGAAATCACCAAGAGCAAAGGGGCAGGTAACCCCCGAGCCGTGTCCTACGCCAACAGACCAGTCGCGCTCGCCCGTCAGAGCAAAGCGAAGGACCTCATCGAACGACTCCTCGTCGAAAAACGCGTAACCGTCACCGAGCCCGACGAGGCCACAGTGACGGAGTGGCGGCGCGTGATCGACTACGCGAAGCGCCACGACCTCCTACCTGCAGGCCACCGCGTCGAGAGCCTCCGCATGTGGAATCGCGATCTGCAGATCTCTCTGGTCGAGGGGCCACACCCCAACTCGCTGAGAAGGAGGCCGGACGAGGCCCCACCCGTCGACGTCCCCACTCGATTGCGCTCCCCACATCCGGTCGTCACCGCCTTGAGGGACGACGACGGCCGGCTCGTCATGCCCGCCCCACTCCGCAATCGATCGTTGCTAATCCTCCAGGGCCTCGCCTCCGAAGCAGTACGTCGCGGATACACGGTGAAGAGCCATGACGTTGCCGCCCGCCATCGCAGCCGCGCCTACTCGTACAACGGACGGCACTACCCCTCCAGCTACTCCCGCCGTGAGGGTGAACTGGACCTGGTCGTGAACGGCCACACCTACACCGTCACCATCCAGCAGGAGTCCCCACAGTCCACCGACCAGGAGCGCTCCAAGAACCTCGTCATCGAACTCGGCTACAGCCGATCGAAACGGCAGTCCCGCTGGGCAGACCGCAAGCGCTGGACACTGGAGGACATTCTGGGGGCCGTTCTCCGGGAAATCGAAACTCGCGCCGTAGAGGACGCCCAGCGGAAGGCGGACGAGGAACGAGCCAAGGCCGATCGCGAGGTCCGTTGGCGGGCGGCCATGGAGATGGCGAGGGAGCAAGCCGCTCAGGCCCAGTTCGCCGAGGTGCTCCGTTCGGAGGCACGTCAGTGGCAGGACGCATCACTGCTGAGCGAGTACTGCAATGCACTGGAACGTCGACTAGAGGCAGCGAGCGAAGCGGACGAGGCAACGGTGTCCTCGACGCGACAGTGGCTCGCGTGGGTGCGCCGTTACGTTCAAAGCCTCAACCCGCTAACCCGCCTCCCCTCCATGCCCACCGCTCGCGAAGCGAAGCCCGAGGAGCTGGCGCCCTACCTGAACGGCTGGAGTCCCCATGGCCCCGAGGCACACCGCGGCTGGGGGACTCGATAGCCAGTCCCTGCCTCGTTCTGTCCGCTCACGCAATCTCGGCCCCTGCCCGATGTCAGGAGTCGGAATTGAGCTGCTTCTGCATCTCCTCGACACGACGCCGCGTTGCCGCTGCTTTGCGCTCCTCTCGGCGGAGCTTCTCCTGCACGGCAGCCAACTCCGCCGCTATGCGCTCTCGATCGGCCGCCGCACGTTCCACTCGGACGGTCTCGCCGCTGTACGCAGGGCCCACGCGAAGGCTCTGCGCGACTCCGCGGCGCTCGCCGCACTCCGGACAGTCGGCGACACCGATAGAGACGCGGTCGTGCTCGCGGTGCTGGGTGTATTGCGCAACGTGGTCACACGTCAGAGTCAGGTCCCAAGTGTCCAGATCCTTCTTACGCTCCTCCTCCGAGGGCAAGGTGGCGCAGAAGTTCGCAAGCCTTCCGAGAGTTTGGGGGCTCAGCGGTGCCGGTGGACAGCAGTTGAAGCAGTGCGTGACCCGAGACCCGCTATAGCTCCAGCGTGAGCTCTTGCAGTTCGGATGCTTCTCTTTGAAGCGCGCTTCAGCGGCGTCGTACTCCCGCCGCTGCTCCTCGGACAGCTTCATCAGCGGAGGCCAATTCCCCAAGCTGTCATGCATCGGCTCTCCACAGCCTCTACAGGGTTCGCCAGCCACGACCTCTTCCCAGGTCAGGCGCATCCCTTCTCGCGCCCATCTCTCGCGTCGCTCCCTGTCCTGCCGGTCTTCTTCCTCAGATGCAAGAGCCTTCTGCCTGGCACGTGCGGCGGCACGTTGCTGGCGCTGTTCCTCGGTCAGTTTGGCCATGGTTCCCCTCCAAACGTGGGCGCCCCGTCGTCGTCCAAGTCCACGACGTCATCTTGCTACGATCCGTAGCTGGATACGCCCAAGTTGCACTCTCAGCAGGAATTCTGGCCAAGGCAGACCAGCTGCGCTCACTGCCGAGCGGTTCCGTCCATGCCTTCGGGCCTGCAAGGTCGTGGCGGATGGCGCCGGACGGTGCCACCAGATCCAGTTTCCTCCGATCGGAGGAAACTGGATCTGGGCTCCATGGCGCCGAGGGCGCCCTCTTACCGCCCAGCCTGTTCACACAGCAGATCTGATCATTCCGGCTTGGCAAGCGCGATAAGTGACTCCCACGACCCTCTGGCATCCTTAATGATCTTCTCGGTTGCGAAGATGTACCGCCACGTGCCGAACTCGCCGTAGTCTCGGACGAAGCGGGCCCAATCCTCGGCAGCTCGCCGCTTCTCAAGCACCTCGGGATCGTTCGCCCGGTCGTTGGATTTGCCCTCCACGACCCAGTAGGTTCCCTCGGTATCGATGACGATGAAGTCCGGGTAGTACTTCTTCCCGTTGTCCCTCTCAATCCAAAGGGGGCCTGGGTCGTAGTTCCGTAGCCACCACTGCACGCTGGAACTCGCGTCAAACAGGTGCGCCATGGCGTACTCAGTGCTGCCAGCGTCGAAGGAGGCAACCGGTTCGACTGAGTGCTCCCAGCCCTCGTACCAAAGGTCCTTACGGAAATCCGCCCACTTACTGACGACGTTCGAGGGCATGGGCGGCGGGGGCACGGTCGGGAGGTCTACCGGGCGAAAGGCATACGTAGGCTGAAGTTTGCGCGTGTCGTAGGCAGTCTTGACCAACTTGCCAAGAGCGGTGGCTGCCTGAGCGGCGCGCAGTTCACCCCACTCGTGCTCCTGGTCTTCCGCAGTCACGCCGGCGCCAGCCAAGAACTCACGGACAACGCGCTCGGCCGCTCGGGATTCGGCAAACGTCTCCTCCACGTACCCGCTGTTCCAGATCCGCCCAAAGAGGTCGTCACGGAGCCCGGAAATAGAGATGAACTTCTGCGTGGCGTCAACCGATTCGGCTGCCGTCACGAACGTGCCCACCTTGCTGTCCAGACCGCGCTGGGCGTCGACCGCCTGCCGTACCAAAGGGACCTTGAACTCATGCTTGTACGCGGCGCCCTCGGAACGCGCGGCTGCGTTATCGATGTAACTGAAGGAGAAACGAACGGGAAGAATCTCCCGCTCACGCCTGGGAAAACGGATGGTGGGCGCACCGGGAACCTTTGCCCGGAGCGTTGCGACAGCTTCCTTGTCGCGCATACCTTGGGCGATGACGGCGTCCATCGACTCGACGTGCATCAATGGCGAGCCGTCCACCAGGTCGTCGCCGATAACACGCGGGCGGGACGTGAAGGTAAGGATCTGCTGCTCGTCACCACTGCTCGGTTGGTCCGCGACAGGCGCTGGTTGCGGACGGTCCTTGTCCAGGTCACCGCCTTCAGCGGGCAGAACCTGCTGTAGCAGCGCATCCTTATTGGCCAGCAACTGCCGGTAGGACTCGTGGGCTACGAGGTCGACTGTGTCCACCATGGGGGTACCAACCCGCCGCCCGTAGGGCAACCGCAGTCCGCGGCCGAGGACCTGCTCCGTCAGGGTCTCCGATGCAAGTGCCCGCAGTCCGACGATTACCCCAATGTTCTTGACGTCCCAGCCTTCCTTCAGCTTGTTCACCGAGACCACGACGCGCACTGGCGAATCGGCCTCTTCCACCGCGTCCAGGGCCCGCAGTGCGGTGTCGCTCGACTGCGAGGTGATGGTGAGGACCTGACCCTCGTCGGGAAACATGTCATCGGCTGTCAGCCTGTCCGCGACGCGCTCGGCGTCAGGGATGTCGCGGCACACCACGAACAGGACAGGATGCACGGGGGTCCTACCCTGCGCTTCTGCCCATGCAGTCCACGCAGCGTCCTTTATCCGCAACAAGTGGCAGGCGTCGGCAAGAACCGTGCTCTCGTCCTTCCGACCATCCGGTCGATAGACGATCACGGGGATTTTCACAAAGCCGTCGGCAATGGCCTCGGCAAGGGAGTACTGGAAGATCGGCTTGACACCCGGTGCGGGCGTTGCGGTGAGTCCCACAACTGCCCGTGCACCCAGGTCCTCGATGGCTTGGTTGAACGACTTCGCCTTCGAGCTGTAGACGTGGTGCTCGTCCGCGATGACTACGAGGTCCTCTACCTGCTGAAGGTGCTGGTAGAGGCCGGTGCCAATGAACTCGTCCCGGGCCCGCACCTTCCTGGACGTCTTGTCGCTGGGGCGGATCAACTGCTGCACATTAAAGACGAACAGCTTCGTGACCGTGTCGTCGTGCAGGGCGTCCCCCACCTGCCCCCGGGAGAAGTTCTCCGAGGTGATCACCAAGGGCTCGGTATCACTGCCGTACACAAACTTCGCATGCCCAGGCGTGAAGTTGTCGACCGTCTTGTCCTGGATCGTCGTCCCTGGCGTGACAACCAGGATGTTTCGAACTCCCTGCGTAGCCAGGTAATCCACCAGGCCGGCAAGGATGTACGTCTTGCCGACACCCGTCGCCAGGTCGCACACCACTTCGCGGCCGTCTCCGTCCGCGATCGCCTCGGCAACCGCACGGACGGCCGACGCATTTGGTGCTCGAAGGTCCATCCTCGCCGCGATGTCGTCCACAAGCGAGGCGTCGTAATCGATCCAGGTCATCGCACAGCCTTCCCGCGACGCACCAGATCGCGAGGCGCCTTCAGCACCTTGGACCCTCGGCTCAGCTCCACCACGAGACTCTCAGCTTCGGGCGTGACGCCCCTGCCGACAATCACTACGCGTTCCCCCTCATTCAAATGCCCAATAACGCCTCGTGCCACGACCTCGTCCACGACGCCGTCGACGACGGCCAGCCGAGCACGTCCCTTCATGCCGCAGAACGGCCCATCGTCGTCGCTGTCATACCTGAAGCCCAGTTGCGCCGCCACGACTGCTGCAAAGCCTTCACCCTTGGCCCAATCTGCGAGGAAGACGCGACCATCGACGATCTCGAACGCGGATGGTGCGACCTTGAGGCTCCTGAAGCCGCCTCCGCCTTCCCATCCAACGGTCTTGGTGACGCCTCCCGGGTCATCGCCAGCGACGACCTTTTCCAAACGAGGGTGAGTGAAGGTCTCAGCCGTCTCCTCGAGGATCTCGGCAGTTACCCAGCGGCGTCCCATCTTGTGCGCTACCGCAGCGGTCGTGCCTGAACCGGCGAACACGTCGACTACAACGTCGCCCGGGGCAGTCGCGATCTGAATCACGCGCTTCAAGAGGGCCTCAGGCTTCGGCGTCGAAAAGATCCGCGACCGATCGAAAAGTTTGGTCACCTCACCCTTCGCCTGGCGATTGTCGCCGACCTCGTCGTGCGTCCAGAAAGTGGTAGGCACTAGACCACCCAGTTCCGACTGGAATCGCTTCCGAAACGGGAAGGTGCGACCAGTCTTGCCCCACCAGAGACGGTCGTCTGCACGCAGGGCATCGAAGGTGTCTCGCGAGCACGACCACCAACGGTTGCCTCGCGGGGAAAACACCTCGCCGTGCGGACCGACCACTTCATAGCGACCGTCCTCATATGCGTGGGAGGCCGTGAGGTCCGACCTGCGCCAGGGCCCACGAGGGTCGTTATCCGGGTTCCAGAACTCCTTGTCGCTCAGCTCGGTGCGATCGATCTTATTGAGCACAAGATCGCTCTTGGAGCGGGCATAGACGAGGAGGTAGTCATGAACCGAGGAGAGATGCTGGGCGGAATTGTTACGCGCGTGAATCTTCTGCCAGACAACAGTCCCGACAAAGTTGCCACGTCCAAAAACCTCGTCCATGAGAACGCGGCAATACGCCATCTCGGCATCATCCAGATGCACCCAGACAGATCCGCCAGGGGCCAGAAGGTCTCGGATAAGCACGAGTCGGTCACGCATCATCGTGAGCCAAACGGAGTGCTCGAGCGCGTCGTCGTAGTGCTGGAAAGCCTGGCCCGTGTTGAACGGCGGGTCAATATATACGAGCTTTACCTTGCCACGGTATTGATCACCGTATTCCGGGTTGCGGACGAGAGCCTGCAGGGCGTCATAGCTGTCGCCCTGAATAAGGAGGTTGTCCGCTGCCGTGCCGGTGATATCACCGACCTTGCCGGTCTCCTGCAGTAGTCGGACTTCTGTAACTCGCGGGTCCTGCCGTGAAACCCACTCGTATCCGCCGTCCGCCGTGTTCCGCAGGGCCTCATCCCTGCCGACCCACGACAGGGTCAGGCGTCCACTCGTCACCCGCGACCACTCCCATGCACCTCGATCGGTCCGCGATTTAAACGCAGACCACAACACTCACTGCAAAGGTACCGGCCACCGCCGACAGCGACGAGCGGTTGCGAGTTGTCGGTGCTGCGATTCTGCAAGTGGTCACTTTCCGGCACAGACAGTGTCCTGCGCCTCGCAGTCCCTACCGCTTCGGCGCCCCGCTCCCTCGTATCAGCGATGCTTGCGGGCACTGCACCCCGGGCAGACAGCAGGGCATGGGTGATCTGATCGTTGAATGGGCGAAACGGCTGGCGGAAGCCGAGCTCAGCACCCCGCTGCCGCGGCGGTGGGCACATACACAGGGAGTGGGCGACCGCGCGGCTGAGGTGCGTCAGATTCTCGGCTTGGATGCCAGCCTGCTTATCGCTGCTGCCACCCTCCACGACGTTGGGTACGCACCCCGGCTGGCCGTAACAGGGTTCCATCCCCTGGACGGAGCACGGTTCCTTCGGGACGAGCACGGGGCCGACGAGCGGTTGGTGCAGCTGGTCGCGAACCACTCATTCGCGCTGCTGGAGGCTGAGGAGCGGGGGCTGCAAGATGAACTCATGAGCGAGTTCCCCTTGTTGGACGATTCGCTACTCGTGGACGCGCTCGTGTACTGCGACATGACGACCACACCCGACGGGGACCGGACCACCGCCGAGGACCGGGTGGCGGAGATCGTGGGCCGCTACGGGGCAGACAGCATCGTCGGACGCTTCATCCGGCGGGCCTCGCCCGAGATCTTCGGGGCCGTGGGGCGCGTGGAGGCGGTGCTGGCAGCTCAGCCCAGGTAGGGATACGTGCCGGCGAGGTAGTCACCGATCTGCTGGCGCATGCTGGCGTGGATGTCGTACTCATCGAGGTCCGCGGGCAGGACGAAGCGGACGTCGTCAGCCTCGTCGTTGATCGTCGGTTCGCCGCCCACGGGGCGGCCGATGTAGGCGTTCTCGTACTGCTGCCGGATCTCACCGTCGGTGTAGGCCACGATGTGGTGGGGGTTGGTGTACACCCCGAGGAAGCCGGTGATCTCGGCGACGATGCCGGTCTCTTCCAGGCATTCGCGTATCGCGCACTGGGCGGCCGTCTCGCCGATGTCCTGTGCTCCCCCGGGCAGGGCCCATTGGCCCGTATCGCGGCGGCGCTGGAGCAGGATGGCTCCGTTGTCGTCGACGACGAGCAGGTTGCTGGCCGGGATGAGGGTATTCGCCTTCGGCGCGGCGGGGTCGTTGTAGTACTCAGTCCTGCCCATGTGCGGCGGTCCCCTCCTGGTCGGGAGTCCAGGGCCTGGAGGCGGCCCAGACGGCTTCGAAGCTCTGAGCGTAGTTCTCGAACCACCCTGTGCTGTCACCTCTCTTGAGGTGGAGCAGGGGGTTCGCGCTGGCCGGCTGTCCCCAGACGTGCGGGTTGATCAGCAGGTTGTCGTCGTAGCGGAACATCGACGTGTACAGGGTGGTGTCGTGGAGGCGGACCTCGCACCCCGCCGTGGGAAGCAGCGGGCGGTAGTACGTGAGGGAGGCTCGGACCTTGGCGGCGAGGGTGTCGCCGATGCCCTCCTCCCGGCCTCGGATGGAGACGGCCTGGCCCGCGGGGTCGCCGAAGCACAGGCGGACGCGGACGCCGTCCGACGCGCGCTCGCCGAGCATCTTCGCGACGTGCGGGTTGGACTGGGCGAAGAACGTTCCGGAGAAGACGAGCACGTTGATCTGTTCCTTGGCCTCTTGGAGGAGCGTCAGCCAAGTCTCACGGGGCACGCTGGCGCGGTTCTGGTAGGTGCCGATGAGCTCGTCGTCGACGACGGGAGTCGGCTTCGGCGCGCGTTGCTGCGGCGTCGGCCAGAGGAAGGATTCATCCATCCGTAAGTACTGGGCGGCTCGGAATCGGTGGCGTGGGTGGGGAAGCCGTCCGCCGAGCCAGCGGCCGACGGTCTTGGGGTCCACCTCACAGACCTCGGCAAGCGACTCGGGCGAGACGCCGCGCTGCGCGAGTACGGAGTGCAGTCGCTCGTTCACACTCGTCATCCAAGCGGAGGCGAGAGGTGCCGGGCAAGGACGTTTGGGAACGTTCTCGTGCGAGGCAACGAGGACGGGTACCTACGCTGGCGCCATGGAGCTCATTGTTCTGTGGGACATCGACCACACGCTCATCGAGAACGCCGGGGTGAGCAAGGAGATCTATGCCGCCGCGTTCTCCTCGTTGGCCGGCCGCCCTCCGAGTGGGCCGGCGCCGACAGAGGGGAGGACCGATCGCCTGATCATGCGCGAGATGCTTGCGCAGCATGGGATGCGCGTACCTGAGTGGCCCGTTGTCGAGGCTGCGCTGGTCACGGCAGGTGAGGGGCGGGAGCAGGACCTGCGGCAGCGGGGAACCGCCTTGCCTGGGGTCCACGACGCCCTCGTGGCGGCCTCTGAGCACGCTGGCTGGGTCTCCTCGGTGCTGACGGGGAACATCGCGCCCAACGCCCGCGTGAAGCTGTCCGCCTTCGGCCTCGATCCGCTGCTGGACCTGGCCGTCGGCGCCTACGGTGCTGACGCCGACCAGAGGCCCGACCTCGTCGCTGTCGCGCGTGAGCGGGCCCTCCGCCTGCGGGACGTGCCGGAGGGTGCTCCGGTGGTTCTGGTCGGCGATACCCCCAGGGACGTCGAAGCCGCCCTGGCAACCGGGTCCCACGTCATCGCGGTCGCCTCGGGGATTCACAGCGCGGACGAACTCGCCGCCGCCGGCGCTTCCACGGTGCTGCCGGATCTCGCGGACACGAGGCGCGTGCTCTCCCTGCTGGAGGGCTTTGCGCGCCGCTGAAAACGTCCCAGGACGTCCTCGCGAGCGTCCTCATACGCGGTGATGCGGTCCCCGTGGGCTCGGCCACTATCGGAGCTCGAACAGGGGCTACCTGCCGGAGGGTCTAACCAGACCCCGGAGGGACGTGCTCCGCACGGAGTGGCCGTCCGAAGGCCCCTGTGTCACCGCCGCTATGGAAGAGGGAACGATGAAGCGCGAGTACGAGGTGAAGTTCCTGGATGTCGACGCGGCCGGGCTGCAAGTCGAGCTGTCCCGGCTGAGTGCGGTGCAGGTACTTCCCAGGACATTGATCACCCGCAAGTTCTTCGAGGGGCGCGTACTCAGGGACGGGGCCTCGCTCCGGTTGCGTAACGAGGGGACGAGGTCCGCTCTCGTGCTCAGGCAGGGTGTGGATGGTGGCGAGGAGATCGCGACGGAGGTGGGCGACCTTCGCGCCGCGTCCAAGGTCTTGTGTCACCTCGGGCTCCACGAGTCCCGGTACCAGGAGAACTACCGCGAAGGGTGGGTTCTGGGGGAGGTCGCCTTCGTCTTCGAGATCTGGCCCGACCTCCCTCCCTTCGTCGCGGTCAAGGGGCCCGACGAGGCGACGGTCCGCCAGGCCGCCGCGTTGCTCGGTCTCGACCTCGACGACGCTCGCTCTGGTGGCGTCCACGACATCTACAGGTCGGAGGCCGGGCGCAACATCCTGGTCGAGCCCACGCTCCTCTTCGCTGACGCCGTACCCGCCCAGGGCAACTGATCGGGTGCCTGGGCAATGTTCCAGCGAGCCGCCGAGAGCACCGTCCTTCTGCCCGCAGGGCACCCGTCCTCGTGAAGCCTCAGCAACTTTGGGAGCGGTTCAGATGGGCCCCCGGCAGTTGTTTCCGATGTGAGCGGCTCGGCGTTCCGGTCGCTGATATCGGAACCATTGTCGTGGGCGACATCGAGGTGGAGATCCACGCGTGCCAGAAGTGTGTCTTCCGCCTGGAACAGCTGCACTGGGGCCTTGTGGAACGTCAGTCCTGGCCACGTGGCCGGTAACCCTCTCCGGGCCCAACTGGCAGGCACAGAAGGGTGTTCCGCCGCCGGTAACCTCAGGCGAGCGGGTCGCTGAGCGTCCCGCCACATGGCTTGCCTGAACGTGAAAGGGAATCGATGGCCCAGGATCAGGAAAACACCGTGGAGCGCACTCTCGTCCTCCTCAAGCCCGACGCGTTGGTCCGCGGATTCGCAGGGAAGATCATCGCCCGATTCGATGACGCGGCACTGAAGATCGTCGGCATCAAGATGAAGCAGATGGACGCCGATTTCACCCGGCGCCACTACTTCGACCTGGAGGAGCGGCTCGGTGCTGAGGTCTACAACCTGACCTCCACCTTCATGCAGCAGGGCCCGGTCATCGCGCTCGTGCTGGAGGGCTTCGACGCCGTCGCCACCGTACGCAAGATCGTCGGAAGCACGTACCCGAACGAAGCCCCCGCAGGCACGATCCGCGGTGACTTCTCGCACTACAGCCGGAGCGCCAGCGCCGCGGCGGGCAAGGCCGTCGCGAACCTGGTGCACGCCTCGGGCAACAAGGCCGAGGCCGATCAGGAAGTGGACCTCTGGTTCGACAAGGACGAACTCCACGACTACCGCACCCTCGCGGAGATCTTCACCTACTGAGCAAGACCGATGTCACCTTTCGCCCGTCGACGCGTTGAACACCCCCTGGCACCGAGACAAGAAGGAAAACGCCATGACCAACCCGACCCGCGTCGCCACCGTCCACGAGCTGGAGACCATCTTCCAGAACGAGCTGGCCACCGACCGGTGGGCCGCGACGGAGACGGCGTTCGCGCTCGCGATCCGCGCTCGCGACACCGGTGACTGGGAGAAGTCCCGCGAGTGGGTGGCCCAGTGCCTGACACTGCTGGCCGGCTTCCCGGACGAGACCGAGGACCAGGTCGCCACCAAGCGCGTCTCCGTCGGCGGTGTACCGCTGCCGAACTACCTGCACGAGGGCGTCGTACGTGACCGCTTCGGCGAGCTCGCCTGACGCTCTCAACTCCGGGCGGTGCGGCGCACATGCACGTACCGCACCGCCCGGACATTGATCCACCACACACCGCACTGAACCGAGCCAGCCCCGCTTTGCCTGGCTCGGGCGGATCACCCATGCCCAATTCCGTAAGGGAGCCACTGTGGCCATCGAGATCGAGATGCGCGCCCGCTTCGAGAAGGAAGCGCACGAGCAGCTGCTCGCACGCCTGACGCGGGAGGCCGAAGACCTCGGCTGCGACGACAAGAACATCTACTTCTACGTGTTGCCCGATCAGCTGCTCAAGGTCACGGACAACACGGCCGCTGGCTCCGCGAAGATCACGCTCAAGGCCAGCAAGATCGGCCAGGGGGCTGCCTTCCCGGAAACCGAGTTCGCCATCGGCCGCGAGGACGTACCGGCGGCGGTGCGGATCTTCAACGCTCTCGGCTTCGAGGAGTCCATGCACCAGGCGTTCAACCAGCGCCATAACTTCCGCTTCCGCGGCGTCGAGATCGCCGTGAAGTGGAGCGAAGCCTGGGGACACCACGCCGAGTTCGAGGTGCTGCTGGACGAGGAAGCGAGCGCCCTGGCGCAGGACGAGGCCGAGGGCCGCATCCGCGCGGTCGCCGAAGAGCTGGGCGTGCACCTCATGACCGAGCACGAGTTGGCCGAGTTCACGGCAGCCTTCGAGGCCGCCGAGCAGGAGCGCAAGGAGCAGGCGGCCGAGACCGCGTCTGCCAGCTAGGAATCCGCTGTCGTAGACCACCAAGGAGGTGGGCCCGATGAGCACGACCTCGCCGGCCGACAGTCTGGTCGAGCTGGCTGCCCACAAGCAGCTGCCGCACCACCAGTACACCGATTCAGTCACCGTGCGCTGGATCGCCGCGAACCGGCCGGACTTCTCGGACGGCCCGCCTCCTCCACTGCGGGAAACCTCGCAGACGCTGTTGCCCCGGACCGCCCTCCCCGCCGCCTGGTTCGCCGAAGCGGAATGCCTGGAGTCCCTCCATGGGATCCGGCACGCCATGCGCACGGCTGCCCTGGCCGCTCTGCTCGCAGAGGCAGTCGACCTCGGCGACGACGACACCTCCACGCTGGTCCTCGCCGCAGCCGTGCACGACTGCCGTCGCCTGCACGACAAAGACGACCCCGGTCACGGCGCCCGTGCCGCTATCTGGCTCACGGACAACGCCGACACCGTCTGGGATCACTTCGGGCTCATTGCGGCGCCCCAGAGGATCGATGCCGCAGCTACCGCGGTGCGGCTGCACAACGTCCCGTACGGCGCCTTCACCGAGGACGATCACTCCGACCACGCCCGCACCGAAGCCGTCTGCGACCTCCTCAAAGCCGCTGACGCCCTGGACCGCTACCGGCTGCCGAAGCTCACATGGTGGCCCGATCCCACTCAGTTACGGGTCGACGCATTCAACGCCTTACGCCCAACGGCCTTCGATCTCGTCGTTCACTCCGAGAACGCCTGGCTGACGGGCGTGAGCGGCGAGGAGGCCGTCCTGGGCGGGCTCGCACGCCTGGGGCTGACCCGCTGATGGACTTCCTGGACGCGTACGAGCAGTGGGCCGACGCCCACGCCTTCTTCGACACGACGCTGATCCCCAGCCCTGTGGACAACCGCGACCCGCTCGCGGAGCAGACCACTGCCTGGGAGAACCGACTGGTCACCGAATCCCCGAACGGCCACCTTCTCCGGGACAACTCCCTCTTCCGCGCGCTGAGCGGTGACGGCAAACTGCACCTGCTGCATGTCACCCACGCCCTGGAGGAGATCAGCGACCACGGATCCCTCTACCCGTCCGGGGGCTGCCTGGTGGGCAGCGTCTACTGCGCGCCCCTCGCCTCGACCGGTCGCGGATACCGGATGCACAACCTCGCGGAGTACATCCTCACCAAAGAGGCCCCGGCCTTTGTGGCCAAGGCCGGCGCCCCCAAGCGCGTCCCGACGCCGCTGATCTTCGAGATCAACCTGCCGCCCCAGGCGTACCGCGGACTGGCCGGAGTGGACTACCTCCGTCTGGGATCGATCCACCTCCAGATCTACAGCCGCCTGGAATACCTGCTCTCCAAGGCCGAACGGCACCAACTGCGCGAGACCGTCGTCAGCCGAATCAAGAACTCCGCAGCCTTCCTCGCTCTGGCGGCAGCCATCGCCTACCAGGGCGCTACCGTCCAGCCGGATGCCTTCTTGCGGCTGCTGGACGAGGCGATACCCCGGCTGCCGATCCTCGGGTACGTCTACTTTGAGGCGCTGTCGGAATACCTGATGCTGCACTCCACCACGCCGCAAACGAGAGAACGGGCCGAGCTCGGCGAGTTCGACAACTGGCTCTACAAGGACATGCTGTTCGCCACGTTCCCGCGCATGGCGGGCAAGTTCGACCTGGCGAAGTTCCGGCTCTCGCCGGACGAGCTGGACACGCTGCTGTCCCGGATCGACCCCGGCCTCGACGCGGTCCACGCGCGCGCCTATCTCACCGAGAGGGTCAGCCACCTCGTCGCGGCCCGGCTGTTCACGCCGGGCCAAGTCCCTGAAGCCTGGCACCACACGCGCTGGGAATTCGACAGCCTGTCCACCCAGCTCGGCCCGCTCCTCGGGCACCTGATCCACCGCGAGTTACGGACCTTCGGCCGGTACCCGGACTTCTACTTCTACTTCGACCAGCACAAGGCACTCCAGGCGTGGAACTACTGGAACCACATGGACATCATCGCGCCCTTCAACGGCACGATCCCCAAGGGCGAGATCGGCATCAACCCCGCGTACCCCGACCTCGACTACCGGGTCTGGCGAGCCGAACAGGACGACTCCGGTCGGCTCCACCCTGCCGAAGAACTCGGGCTGACCATCGCCCCGCGCCTCGTCGACATCAAGTACACGCTCATGCGCAACAACCAATGGTCCGACCCCACACCTGCCCCAGCCTGAAGCGAGAGGAACCGAAGCTGATGACTCAGCCCAGCACGGCCACCACCGCCGTCGACCACCTCGGCGAGCAGATCGCCACCGTCCTCGCCGACCCGGCCACCACCCACGGGCTCGCCCGCACGCTCCGGGCAGCGGCCAAGGAGATCGAGCTCAACCGGTACCACCAGGCCAGCCAGCGAGCGTGGCCCGACGGACGCGTCGACGTGCCCGTGAGGAAGGTCCAGATAGGCGGCGGCTCCCACCGCATCAGCGGCTTCTTCAACATCGACGCCGTACCGCCGGCCGACCTCCTCTGGGACGTCCGAGAGGGGCTCCCCCTCCACGACGTCAGCGTGGACCTGCTCTTCTCGGAACACTTCCTGGAGCACATCGACTACCCGCGGTCGGCCAAGCACTACGCCCGAGAGGCCCACCGCGTGCTCGCTTCCGGTGGCCAGCTGATCACGGGAGTGCCGGATGCGGCCTTCGTGCTCGGCCAGTACCCCACCAGCCCTGGCCAGGCACGGGAGATGATCTCTCGCTGGTACGCCAAGCGGGATTGCCGAGAGGACATCAACACCTACCTCGACCTGATCAACTACGTCTTCCGCGACCAGGACGATGACCCCACCTACAGCCCGCACTACTGGGCGTACGACCTTGAAAAGCTCACCCAGCTCTTTGGCGAGGCCGGATTCGCCTCCGTCGAGCCCTGGGACTTCGATCCCTCGCTGGCGAACCCAAAGCGCGAGTGGGCGAGCGTCTACGTAATCGCGACCAAGTAGAGGAACTCTCCAGTGGGGCGCGCCTCCCGGGAACGCGTCGTACACCGCGGTGGTCGGGAACGCTCTTCGAGTGGCCTGTCGCCGCCGCCTGACGTGCATCCCCCTCTTTCATGGAACGCCCGATCATTACGTATGGCGGCGGTCGGCAGCCGTCCTCCGTCGGAGGGCGCTCGCGGTCACAAACCATGCTCTGGTTGTCCTACAAGTGGTCGAGGGGTTCGGCGGCGTACGTCCCGTCGCCGAGCGGGGCGTCGGTCAACTCGAAGCGGCGCGAGAGGCTGCCGATCCGGTGGGTGATGACGCTGCCGGTCGCCCGGGTGGTCTCGTAGTGCAGAGGAGCGCCGTCGGCGCCGGTGGTGCCCAGAAGACTGAAGCGGCGCAAGACGCTGGGAGGTGCCGGGGTGGTCCGACGCCGTCGGTAGAGCCAGCCGGCTGCGGCGGCGAGACCGGTGACGAGCAGGCCGACTGCGGTCGGGATCAGGAACTTGTCGAACAGCGCGTACATGGCGGCATCACTCCTGCGAGGCGGGTAGAGCCCGCCGTGGTGACGAGCCGCGCCGACAGTGCCGCAGGCGGGGGTTAGCTGCGCAAGCCCCATTCATCCGGCCTCTCCATCCAGGAAGTTGGGAACGGTCGGCGGCTCGTCGTCCAGCGCATTCGGTACGCCCCCTCCCAGGCGGGACGGGGCGAGTGTCCGTAGTGGGCGAAGGCGGCGCGAAAGACGGCTGCAAAACGACTGGCCCAATGTCGAGGGACAGCAGTTCGCCGCGGGCAGACAGGAAAGATCGGCAAAGGACTGGCTATGCGGGGCAAGGGATGTCAACGTAAACGACCTGGTCAGAGCATCTTCAGGTCAGGTGTCCGCAGCACGGCAGCTCGTTCGGCGACAGCAGCTCGTCGCCGCTTATGCCGTTGCGTTCTTCGGCGTTCGGCCCCTTCCCAACGACGGCCTGAAGATCTCCCTTCGTGCCCTTGGAGGCGCTCCTGCATCCCCATTTCCCGTTTGATCCGTCCCCTGCAACCGGCGTATCTCCCGCGTACTGGGTCGGCCCCCGCCACCTGGCCGGCGACGACGGCCGCCTCTACGACGCCGTCGCGGACCGCCTTTCCGGCTTGGGCTGGACGAGCCTGGCGGTCGTCCGAGGGCGGCGCGAGCCCGACGAAATGCCGGAAGACCATCAGGTGCTGCGCAGCACCGTGCTCTACCTCAGCCGCGACGCCCTTCGGTGGGCTCAGTGGGTCCTGGCGGACGAGCCGTTTCATCTCGGTGAGCTACCGGTCGCGTGGCAGGTTTCGGCGCGTACGGACGAGACGAGTCCCCTCGCGGACTGGTCTGCCTACTTCACCCCGGGCGTTCCGGGTGAGGCCGTCGCCGACTTCCTCGCGGCGCTTGATGCGTGCGACCGGCCCACCGTCGACTCCGCAGGTACCGAGGCGGTTCTGAATGCGGCCACCGCTCACGGATGGTTCCGCGATGCCGACCAACCGCGGGCGGCGGCGATGCATCCCACGTTCACGGGCCGACTCGGCCTCGCGGAGGTTCCGTCCCTCATCCAGGACGGCAACCCTTGTGCTCTCACGGCCGAGGCGGATGATCCGGGGGTGAGGGGCTGGCAGGCGTGGGCTCAAGCTCGTGAAGGTGCCCCGTATCTGTGGGCCGCGTCGTTCAGCGCGAGCGTGCCGCACGACCTCGTTGCTGCGTTCACCTCCTCGCTGACCTCGACGGCACCGGTGCTGCGTCGGGTGCTGCCGGAGAGCACAAGGGACCGGCTCCTGTGCGCCCCTGCCGGCTGAGCTGAGGTCTGATCTATGAAGCCGGGTCCCCTGAAGGCGGACTCGGCGTTGCGCCGTTTTGGCACTTGAGCTGGTGTGCCGCAGGCCCGGCCGGTGTTTCCGGTCGGGCCTGCGGCATGCGTGGGGCCAGGGCTCACGTGGGTGGGCGCGTGGCCGGTCAGTCCTGTGCGTGCCCGGTGAGCTCGTCGAATGCGGCGTCGGTGCTGAAGATCTCGGCCAGGCGCTCGAACTCCGCGTAGTCCTCGTCGGTCATGAGGTCGTAGACGCTGCCAGGGAAGTCATCGGGCATTCGGGATGCGTACTTCATGTACAGGCTGACGATTGCCTTTTGCGTCACGTGGCGTTCGCTCATCCAGTCGCCTTCCGGCTGTGTGAGCGCGACTGCGATGTCTATCTCCGCCGGGGTGCAGGTGGCGAGCAAGTGGTACTCGGCGGAACTGAAGGGACGCCCGTCCCAGTGGTACGGGTGATTGGGTTCGCCGCGGCGGGAGATGTCCACGTCGGTGAGGAGCACGATGGCGCGGGGGCGTATGTCGGTCTGGGTCATACAGGAGGTCCTTCCGGAGGGGGTGAGGCGTTAACTCTCCGGACGATCGCCGGTTTGGCGAACCGGTGATCGTCGGTTACATTCCGCCGCTTGTTGCTCAGCGCCGTTGAGCCTGTGAGCGCTGCGGGGGAGGAGTCGCGGCCGTCGAATGGGCTGGGAAAGCGGGCTGTCGCGCGGCGCCTCGGGCCCTGGCTGCCTGGGCCCGCGGGTTGGGTGTGCGACGTTGACCGAGGCGACGGATGCGCCAGGTCAGCGCGCGGGCTGGGTTGTGGGCGTCTTCGAGGGTGCGCTGGCCCAGGGCCTGGCTGAGGATGCTGGCCGCGTTGTGCCCTGCTGCTTCTGCCTCGGCCAAGACGGTGGCGAGCGCGTCCCAGGCGGGGTCGTCGAGGATGCGTTCGGCGTAGTCCGGCACTGCCTGCCGTAGGTGGTGAGCGAGGCGCTGCTGTGTCTGCCGGGCGGGGGCGCGTCGCGCGAGGCCGGCCAGGACTGGCTCGGCGACCTGTCCGTAGGCGGCCCGCAAGTGGAGGAGGGCCCGCTCGGCAGCCTCTTCCTGCTGGGCGTTCTGGCGGGTGCGGTGCCAGTGGGCGGCGAACGCCACCGCAGTGAAGACGGCGTCCAAGAGCATGGCGAAACCGGCACCGTCCTTGTCCTGGGGGTGGTCACGCCAGATGGCCTGGACACTGCGACGCAGGACTCGGGTGCTGTCGAGGTCGGCGGTGATGCGGGAGCGGGTGGCGCGTTCGAAGAGGATGGCGGCCTGTTGTAGGTCGGCCCTGGCGGAGGCCGGCGCGACGATGGGCAGCAGGTCGAGTGCTGCGCCGAGAGCGACCAGCTGCCCTTGGGCGACGTGGTCGTCGTCGGCGGAGAGGTGGCGGGGGATGCGTTCGGTGGCGGCGGTGGCTTGGTGCCACGGGTTGCCCGGCCGTGCGGCGACCGGTTCGGGGTCGGCGGTGGTGAGACGTTCGCGGATCCTGGGCAGGGAGAGGTCGGGGGACAGCGTGGATCCTGCGAACCAGACGGGTTCGCCGTTCTCGTTGGTGTCACCGGGCAGAGCGAAGTTGCAGCCGAGTGCGTCGCCGGAAGGACCACGTTTGAGGCGCACGCTCACACCGGTCGCCTCCAGCAGGGCGAAGAACTCCGCCTCGCTGTGCGCGGCGGCGACCGCCCTGCGCACACGTACGCGGAGGACTTCGCGGGCCGTGGTGTCCCGGCCCAGCCGCTTGGCCTTGAAGTGTTCCTTGCTGGTGGGGCGCTTGGCCGCGGTCCCATCGCCCGCTTTCAACCGCCTGAGCCCGTAGTCGATTTCGATCTGACGGGCTTCCTTCTGCACGGCCCGTTTGTCGTGGTTGCGTTGAGGGCGGCGGCCGTCCTGGCGCACCAGGGTGGCGGCGATGTGGATGTGGTCGTCCGCGTGACGTACGGCCACCCATCGACAGGCTTGTTCGTCGCCGTCGGAGGCGAGGCCGGCGGCGGCCACGATCCTGCGGGCGACCTCTGCCCATTGGGCGTCCGTGAGGACCGGGTCCTCGGGGGCGGCGCGGACGGGGCAGTGCCAGAAGGTGGTTTGCGGTGCGAGGTCACCCAACATCCGGACGGGCTGGTCGAGCTGTGCGGCGAGCTGCTTCTCCACCTCTTTTGGGTCGCGGTGCGGGCTGCGGCCAGGGTCGGGGGCGAAGTCGTTCCAGGATGCCACCAGGTGCGGATCGACGTGCTCGTTCGCCCGCCCCTCGCCGAAGAGGTAGCGGATCAGTCCGCGAGTACCACCCTGACCAAGGATGATCTTGGGTATCACGGGCTCACCGCCCTTCCATCACCCGTGCAACGGCATCGTCCAGCGATTCCACGGATGCCTCAACGCGGTGGAGGATCCGTAGGACGGTGTCGGCTGCGGGCATGTCTCCGTCCTTGTTCAGGTGTCCGGTGAGCTGGTTGAGGTTGTTGCCGACCCATCCGAGCTGCCCGTTCGCGGCGAGCAGCGCTTTTACGGTGGCGCGGTAGTCGGCCACGGCGGCAGTGGGGTCTTCGGCGCGTGCGGCGGCCAGCGAGCTCTCGGCGACGTAACCGCCGGGTGTCATCTGGCCTCCGGCGGCAGCGTGTTGGACGAGGTCGAACTCGTGGTCGTTGTAGCGAGGATGGACGCGGCGCTCGCGCAGCTGGCGGTCACGGAGTCGACGGCGCGGCACGGGCTCGCACGCGACGGACGACGAGGTGCTGGTCCCTCCCTCGGTCGGCACCCCCGGGCCGACCGATTCCGGTGCCGCCCCGGTGCCGGAAGCCTCCGCCCCCTGTGGGGTGAAGGCCGGGTAAGGACTCCTTACCCGACAACTTGCTGGCATTGGGGCTGGAGTGGCGGCCATCTGCTGCTGGGACGTGGGGTTTCCGTCGTGCGAGTCGTGCATGGGGGATCCGTTTCGGAAGATGGTGGGGAGAATGCAGTAGTCCGGGGGCGACGGGGTTTGCCGCTCATGACCTGGAAGGGGGACGGTCTCCGACTGCACGGCTAGGCCGTTCTGATGCCGCCGCCGCTGATGCCGTAGCCATTGGGACTGACCTCCTTCTCTGGATGGGTAGGGGAGGCCGAGTGCGGGCGTACCGGAAGTAGTTCCGGTACGCCCGCTCGGCGTTGGAGCCCGTACTGTCAATCGCCGCTGAGGTCGGCGAGGTCCGGCGTGATGGCTTTGCCCTCGGCCTCCAGAGCGTCGAGAGCCTGCGAGATCCGAGCATTGGAGGCTTTGCGGTCGAGCTTGTCGAGTTCGGTGCGCATGGCCATGTGAGTGGTGGGTCCGGCGCGCCCTTCGAGATCGCGGGCGATAACGATCAGCTCGTCGATGGAGGTGTCGGGCGGGCGCCCCGTACGGCGAGGTCGGGGTTTCGGCTCATTGCGTTCCGGAAGAGGGCGAGGTGTTTCCGGCTCCTCTGGAGCATCCCGCTTCGCTGGCGGTACGCCCTTCTTCCGCTGGCGCTTGGGAGTGGGGACTTCCGGTACGTGCTCTCGTGCGGGGTGCGGCTGGTCATGGGAACGCGGAGCCGTACCGGAAGCGGAGTCACCGGAAGTCGGCAGTCCCGGTGGAGTGGATGCGGCGTGCTGGCGGGTGCCCGTCTTCCAGGGGAAGGCCAGGTCGGCATCGAGTAGCGCCGAGGCGTTGCGGCGGGCCGCGAACCGGGCCAGGAGCCGCTCGCGCTGTTGCGGATCGGTGGCCACCTGGGCTCGGTCTATCGCCTCGGCCAGGCGGCGAATGGCGATCTGGCCTCGCAGGGTTGTGCGATATGCCTTGGGCCTTGCGGAGAGGCGTGCGGCCAGGGTGGCTGCCTTGGCGGTGGCGCGTTCGCGGGCGATCTCCTGGGCGTCACGGCTGCGGTCGGCGATGCCCAGGCGAGACAGGAGCCGCTCGCGGACCTCGCGCCCGATTCGCGCGGCCAGGCTGTTGGAGGTGGCCTTGGCAATGCGGTGGCGCAGCTCGATGCCCATGGCCAGGTGCCAGAGCACGGCGGCCAGGATCGGCCCGAGGAAGGCCCTCACCGAGCCGCCTACCGGACCCGATTCGGCGTACGCGGGGATGATCTGAACCGCTGTGATGACCCAGACCAGCACTCCGGGTGTACCGGGTGCTCGCTTGTCGCTGTGGAGGTTCTGCCGAGCCAGTAGGGCCATGGAGAACAGTGCGAGCTCACCGGCGGCGAACATCGCGATCCGTTCCGCTGTGCTGTACAAGCCGAGGAAATGGGCAGCGAATCGCCAGCTGGTGTCGGCGCTGTAGAACGTGCACATGGTGGCGGCGACAGTGGCTACCCGGAGCGCGAGGGTTCCTCGCCGCTCACGAGGTTGGCCGTTGATGCCGATCCGGCTTCGCAGGGCCAGGTATGTGGCGAGCGCCCCGAAGGACACGGAGGCCAGGGCGGTGAGGATCACGGGAGCGGTGTCCCACGCAGACCAGGGCATTGTCAGGCGTCACCACCCTGAAGTCGTTGCTGGCTCACGGTCGGCCCCCTCTGCTGAGCCACGCGTGCGGCGTGCTCAGCGGCCAGGACATAGAGGTGGACGGCGCCCAAGGGGATGAGGGGTGCGCTTGCCGACATAGCGAGGACGAGGATGTCGGCCAGGGTCCAAGGGCCTCCCGGGCCCTGCTGGTCAGCGAGGGAGTGGAGTACGGCGATTGTGATGGCGCGTACGACTACTGCGGCGACAGCCAGCCCCCATGCATACTCCTCGTCCCGGATGGAAGCCTGGCGCAGCCGGACTATGGCGGCGATCGCCAGGGCGATGAACCCGTCGAGGGCGCCGAGGAGCACGTAGGGCAGAGGCGCGGAGGCGCGTGTTGTGGCGGTGAGTTGATACACGAGGTCGAGTGCGAGCAGGAAGGTCAGTCCGGCCAGTACGACGGCCGTGATGCATCCCCGTGGAGCGGTCCAGGGCGAGCGGGAGGTTGGCGTCAGGGCAGGGGGAGCTGCAGTAGTGGACATACGAGATCTCCAAATAGCCGTCCGGACATGGGTTTTCACCCGCGCGGACGAGCGGTCAAGGTGAGTGAGTGGTGAAGCGGCTGGCGCTCAGGCGAGACGGAGAGCGCTGCGGCGGCGGTCCTCGCCGGTGAGCGTGACTCGGTCGGTCATCTCCGCGAGGCGGGACGCGACACGGTCGCCCAGGGTTGTACGCAGGTCGCGGATGGGCAGGTTGGTGGTGATCAGGGTGGGGCGCAGGTGCTCGTACCGGTAGTTGATCAGCCGGTAGGTGAGCTCCTCGGTCCACTCGCTGGCCTTCGCGGCGCCGAGGTCGTCGATCAGCAGCAGCGGGCAGCGCATCAGCCCGTGCAGCTCGCGCTCGGGGTCATGGCCCGCCCGGGGGCGGAGGTTGGCATACAGGTCGGCAGCGGTGACCGCCTGCCAGCGCAGCCGGACACCGGCCGCGAGCAGTGCGCGGACCGCCCCGTACGCCTGGTACGTCTTGCCGGTGCCCGTTGGGCCGGCGATCAGAAGCGACGGGCCCTCCGCGATGCCCGGCGCCCCACCGGGGCCCGACCGTCCGATACGGGAGATCTCGTCCACCCACGCGTTGATGCCCGAGTGCTCGGCGTACGCGTCCCGGTAACGGGCCGGGATGCGGGCGGCAGCCAGCTCCAGGGCCGTGGCGCCGAAAGCATCCGCTTCCGGCGCGGTGGGGGCGGAGCTGGCGATACCGGCGGGGATGCCACGGTCGGCGAGGATGCGGGACAAGCGATCGGCGAGAAGCTGCGGCTCTGCCATCGGTCAGAGCTCCTCGGCGTAGGCGGCGGCATCGGTCGGGTTGGTCCAGGCAGCGTGGCGGGAAGAGTGTGAACCCGCAGCTCCTGAACCCCAGTTGGACTTGGCCGTGGCGTTCATCGCCTCGTGCACCATGCTTCCCAGCACACTGGGATGCGCGCCCTTGGCCCGGTGAAGGTCGAGCGCGGCACGCAGGTGGCCGACCTCGATGCCCTCGTCGAGCAGCTTGTTGACCTCGCGGCCGAGGTGGCCGAGGAACTCACGTGGTGGGCGGTGCGCACACCCGGCGATGTACTCGGCGATCAATTGCCCAGCCGAGACGGTGTCCGGTGCGGGGGCGCTCTCGCCCCCCAACGGGGGAGATCCAAGATCCATGGTCCTAGGTCCTAGATCCGGACCGTGAACCTTCACAGCGCTCTCCTGCGCTTGCCGTGAGGGCTCACTGAATCCGCCCTGACCTGTGGGTTTGTCACTCCGTGCGACTTCCCGTCGATGACCGGAGCCTTCACGGGGATCTCCCTGCGTACTCACGACGGTGCTGTGAGCCTGCACTGCGAGTCCGGTGGAGCGCCCGCCCTGGTGGCGTGGGCATGCTGGGCAGCGGCTGCCGCTGGGCCGGTTGATCTTCTGGTGCTTGGACCACGTGACGATGTGGAGGTAGCGCTTGCCGTCCTCACCTTCGTACCGGCAGATCAGCCCGGCCCCGTCGAGCTGGTTGAGGTCGTCCTCGACCTCCAGGGGCCCGTGTTCGGGGCGAAGGGACCACAGGGCACCGGCGATGACGGCGGCCTGATCGCGGAAGCGTCCGTGATCGTCGGCCTGGGTGAATAGGCCGATGAAGGTCCGTTCGGCGGCGATGGACACCTCGGCCAGCGACTCGGAGGTGAAAGCTTCGGGCTTGATGGTGCGTATGCGTGCCAAGGGACGTGGTCCTCACTCGGCGGCCGGAGGGTGGGGTGCCCGGGGCTCGCCGTCGTTCAAGGGGGGAGGGAGAGAAGGGCGGCTTCGCCGCGGAGCAGGCCGGCATTTCGGGCCTGCTGTCCAGGTGGAACCACACATAGCCACACTCGGCGCGCACAAGTCCAGCCCCTTTGGGGTAGATCTCTGACGGCAGAACCGTCGGCCCGATTTGAGCCCAACAGGGATGCCTTGCAAGGGAGTTGGGGAACGTCGGGTCTACGCCGCGAGGCCGAGCGACCACGGCCCACGTACTTTGGCCGCCGGCTTGTAGTACGAGACCTGGCGCCCGTTCCCCGTGGTGAACACAACGCACTCCAAGGAGAGCTCGCAGAGGGAAGAGCCATGCCCTGTCGCGAGGTCCGCGCGGAACGGCTCCACCGTTTCAGCGAACCGCCACGAAGAGGACCGGAAGCGGAACACGCCCATCTCCGGGTCGTCGGCCAGCCGGAAGAGGACAGTCGTGATCGGCTGTGGTCCTTGGCCGAACCTCGCTCGCTCCTTGCGCTGCGTCATGAGCGGTGGGCAGCCGCACGGAGTTCCGGCCCGGTCCGTGGATGCCAGGAACACGTCGCCGTCGCAGTGGTGGGCGAGGCCGCGGGAGTCCCACAACTTCATCTCCATGAAGACGAGCTCCGGCCCGTCGACGACGATCGGAAGGGTGGACCGCTCGGAGAGGACCTCCCACTGTTCGGCGCCGTCGGCAAGGTGCGATTCCGGCTCGCCTCCGAAGGTGCGTCCGAACCTCGCGGCGGTAGACGCCGAATCAGTGATCAGCCGCCATTCCGGCTGAGGATGGAGCTTGTTGCCCACGACACGGCCGAACTCGACCTCGCCTGCGACGTCGCCGGCTGACGTGGGTTGCGTGCGGATGTGGAGCGGTTCGAATGTTGGCGTGAGAGCGGCTCGGCGAGTGCCGACTGTGGCCTCGGTGCGGGTGCCTGATGCGGGCAAGGGGTGTCTCCCGACTCCTCGCTGTGGGGCGGCACGATGCCGCCCGGGAACAGATCCAGAGTCTGGAGAAGCGCCGGTTTCGCTAACCGGCGATCCGGGTGTACATTCCCGGCACCCTTCGCCCCTAGTTGCGTAGGTGTGTCCGGGGGCTGGTGGGCTCAAGCCAGTTACTGCGTGACCGACGTCACGCGGCAACCGTGCCTGCGGCCGGGGCCTCGCCGCGCAGCTTCTCTGTTTCGTCCGGCTCCCGCGCGGGGCGCACGAACTCGATCTGCGTCCGCCGCTCGACCGGCGTCGACTTACCCGCGCCGGATGCCTTGGTGACCGTGATCCGCTGGACGAAGAGCTTCACGAAGTCCCGGCGCTCCTGTGTCGTCGCCGACGCCCACCAGGATCCTTCGCCCACGGGGTCGACATCGCCTGCACCCACCGGCAGCCACAGGTGGATCGGCAGTGTGGGTGTCGCTGCTTCCTCCAGCTCGGCGAGGCGTGCTTCGGCTCGTTCCATGCGGCCGAGCAGCCGTTCGCGGCGGTCCCGGAAGCGTCGTCGGCCTACGGGGTCGTCGTAGTCGCCGGCTTCTTCCCTGTCGTACAGCTCCTCCAGGGCCTGCTTCGCGTCCGCGCGCTCGGCGACGAGGCTGCGGCGCTCGCCGACGATCTCCGGCTGTTCCAGCTGGGCCGTGTAGCGCCGGGCGGCCTCGGCGAGGATGACGGCCGTCTCGGGGTCGTCCTCGGCGGTCTGGATCAGGGCGAAGATGCGGCGGGCCACGTGCAGGTCCAGGGTCCGCATGGAGATGGTGCACTCGCCCTCGTGCTGGCCGGGCAGGATCTTGCGGCGGCGGCAGCGGTACGCGCCCCTGTTCGGGGTGGTCGCGCGGTGTGACGTCATCACCGCGTCGCACTCGCAGTACAGGGCCTCCATAGCCGAGAGGACCGCGTGCCCGCGCGAGAGGCCCTTGCCCTGCCCGCGGCCTTCGAGCCACTGCTGTAGCTCGTGCCAGTCGTCCGGCGGGATGATCGGCGGGTACGCCAGGACCGGCTTCATCGATTCAGGCTCGCGTTCGATGCGGTAGCTCTCGATGGCGCTCGTCAGCTTGCCGTCCTCGCGGCGCCTGTAGACCGGGGTCGCCGCGTAACCGGCGACGCGTGGGTCCCGAAGAATGCGCATGAGGGTCTTCGGGTCCCACACGCTGCCCTTGGTCTCCTTGCCGACGGTCTGGCCCTTCGTGGGCACACCGTCCACGGTCATCTGCGCGCAGATGCCCGTCAGGGAACCGGGGTGCCTGCGACCGCCGCCCGGCTTGTAGGGCACGTCCTTGTGCTTCTTGATCGTCTTCCAGACGTTCTCGATCACGGTTACCTCGTCGGGCGCGTGCTCCAGAAGTTGGATCACGATGGGTCTGCCTTCCGGGGTCATGCGCGTGGCCGGGGCCATGCGGAACCCGTAAGGCGGCTTGCCGCCGAGATACCCGCCGAGGGCAGCCGCCGTCTTCTTCGCACCGCGTACGGCGTCGCTCTTGTTCTTGCTCTCGCTGTGGGCCGCGTCGAGCCGCAGGATCAGATGGATCAGGTCCATGAGGTTGCCCTTGCGGAACTCGCCCTCGGTGAGGCTCACGATCGTCACGCCGAGGTTGAGCAGCTCCGTCACGATGGGGATGGCGTCGAGCGGGTCCATCCGCGACAGGCGGCTCACGTAGTAGACGAGGATCAGGTTGACCCGGCCCTCGTGACAGTCCTTGAGGAGCCGGTCGAAGTCCGGGCGCTCGTCGCCCTTGAAGGCCGAGATCCCGAGGTCCTCGTACGTGGTGATGCTCACCGCACCTCGGCGTTCGGCCTCGGCCACACCCGCAGCGCGCTGCGTGACCGTGCTGACCTCGGACTTGTTGGTCCGCCCCACCGACTGGCGTCCATACACTCCGGCGTGAATGTCCATGCCGGTCACCACCCCTGGCCTCGTCATGGGAGGACTGTAGTCCCCCAACTGGTCTCACCCAAGGGCACCCCCTGGCACCCGCACCGCGGCTTCGAGACCGTCACGTACCTCATCGACGGCGAGATGAACCACCAGGACACCAACGGTGGCGGCGGCACCATCACCAACGGCGACACCCAGTGGATGACGGCCGGTTCCGGCCTCCTCCACATCGAGGCGCCGCCGGAGTCGCTGGTCATGTCCGGCGGGCTCTTCCACGGCCTCCAGCTGTGGGTGAACCTCCCGGCCAAGGACAAGATGATGGCCCCCCGCTACCAGGACATCCGCGGCGGCGAGGTGCAGCTGCTCACCACCCCCGACGGCGGTGCGCTGCTGCGAGTCATCGCGGGCGAACTGGACGGCCACCAGGGTCCGGGCATCACCCACACCCCCGTCACGATGATCCACGCGACGGTACGGCCCGGGGCCGAGGTCACGCTGCCCTGGCGCTCGGACTTCAACGGTCTGGCGTACGTCCTGGCAGGTCGCGGCACGGTGGGTACGGACCGCAGGCCGATCCACCTGGGCCAGACCGCGGTCTTCGGCGACGGCGGCTCGCTGACCGTCCGGGCGGACGAGAAGCAGGACGCCAACACTCCGGACCTGGAGGTGGTCCTCCTCGGCGGGCAGCCGATCCGCGAGCCGATGGCCCACTACGGCCCCTTCGTGATGAACACCCGCGAAGAGCTCCAGCAGGCCTTCGACGACTACCAGAAGGGCCTCCTGGGAGTAATCCCGGCCGCTGTCCACGGCATGTAACCACCAGCGCCGGCTCCGCCCCTGAGCGGACGAGGCAGGGCGGCGGGGGCGCGGCCCCGCCGCCGGAGTGGGCTGCCGGGGGCGGGAGTGCAGGGCGGTCCCGCCGCCCGAGCGGGCTACCGGGAGGGGGAGGGGCAGCCCCCCAACCCCCATCTGACCCACCGTCACCCGCCCAGCCCCCGCCCGAAGGCGCGCCCCCCGCCCCCGTGCTCTCGTGGCCCCATGCTCCCGACCGCGTCGAAGAAGCCCCTCCTCCCCGAACCCGCCCGCCGCATCGCCGCCTGGTGCGTCGTCGCGCTGCTCGTGGCCGGGGTCGCGGCCGTCGGCATCTGGCTCTGCATCACCTTCAGGACCGCGGTGACCCCCGTCCTCCTCGCGATCCTCGGCTCCGCCCTCCTCGGCCCGCTCTACCGGCGGCTCGTCGCCATGAAGGTCAACCAGTCGCTGGCCGCCGCCCTCACCTGCGCGGCGATGGTCGTGGTCGTCGGCGGTGCCGGCTGGATCGTGGTCAGCGCACTCGTCGACACCGGCGAACAGATCGTCACCTCGGTGCAGCGCGCCGCCACCGATCTCATCGAGAAGTTCGGTGGTGAGGGGACCACGCTCAACGACCTCGCCAGCCGCTCCAAGGACCTCCTCGGCAAGTTCGGCGGCTCCGCCGCATCCGGACTGCTGGCCGGGCTCGGCATCCTCGGCGAGTTCATCGCGACCGCCGTTCTGGCGCTGCTGCTGGTCTTCTTCTTCATGCGCGACTCCGACCGTGCGATGTCGTCCCTGCGCGGCCTCGCCCCGCGTGGCGCCGGTGACACGGCCGAGGCGATGGCCCGCCGCGCCTTCGAGGCGGTCGAGGGCTTCATGCGCGGGACCACGTTCATCGCGCTGATCGACGCCCTCTGCATCACCGTCGGCCTGCTGATCCTTCAGGTGCCCGGCGCGGTCGGTCTGGGCGCACTCGTCTTCGTCGGAGCGTACGTCCCCTACCTCGGCGCGTTCCTCTCCGGCGCCGTCGCGGTCCTCGTCGCGCTCGCCGACCGGGGCCTGGTCATCGCGCTCTGGGCGCTGGGCGTGGTGCTCGCCGTGCAGGCCCTGGAGGGGCATGTCCTCCAGCCCATGATCCAGAGCCGCACGGTGCAGATGCACCCGGCGGTGGTGATGCTGGCCATCGCGGCCGGGGCGTCCGTCGCCGGGATCCTCGGCATGCTGCTCGCGGTGCCGTTGACGGCCGCCGCGTTCGGCGTCCTCTCCGAGATCAGGGGCCGGTACGAGGCGCGGGCCGCCCACGAGACACCGGCCGCTCCCCCCGCCTAGGGACCCCGAGCCCCCTAGAGGTCGTCGTACGTCGCCGGCGGCGCATCCTCGTACAGCTCGAACCAGATCGACTTGCCCTCGCCGCGCGGGTCCACGCCCCACGAGTGGGCCAGCATCTCCATCAGCAGCAGCCCGCGCCCGGAGGACGCCATCTCGCCGGGGCGCCGCTTGTGCGGCAGTTCGTCGCTGACGTCGGTCACCTCGACCCGTAGCCGCCGCGCGCCGACGGGGCCGCTGGCCCGGGCCGTCAGCAGGGCGTCACCGTCGGTGTGGACCAGCACATTGGTGACCATCTCGGAAACCATCAGGACCGCCGAGTCGACCTGGTCCCGGTCCGCCCAGTCGTGCAGCAGCTCGCGCAGTTGGCGGCGGGTGCCCGCGATCCGCTCGGGTTCGGCCTGGGCGACGGTCAGCGCCGTGGAGCGGACCGGGCCGGTCTCCGCGGCGATCGGCTCACGGCTGAGCAGCAGCAGGGCGATGTCGTCCTCGCGCCGGTCGGACAGCGGTCCCGTGGTGTGGTGAGAGGGCGGCCCGTGCACCGCCTGGACCAGCTCGTCGGCGAGCTTCTCCAGGTCGAGAGTCGCGTGCTGCTCCATGATCGAACGCAGTCGGGCCCAGCCCGAGTCCAGATCGTGCCCGCCGGTCTCGATCAGCCCGTCGGTGCACACCATCAGCGTCTCACCGGGCTCCAGGGCCAGCCGGGACGTGGGGTAGTCGGTGTCCGGGTCGATACCGAGCGGCAGCCCGCCCGCCGTCGTGCGGACCAGCACGGTCCCGTCCGGCATCCGTACCGCGGGCTCCGGGTGACCGGCCCGCGCCAGTTCGACCGTCCCGTCCGCCGGGTCGACCTCCAGATACAGACAGGTCGCGAAGCGCGGGCTGGAGTGGTCCTCCGGGGCGTACGTGTCGGTGATGCCGTGCAGAAAGCGGGAGGCCCGGGACAGCACGGCATCGGGACGATGCCCTTCGGAGGCGTACGCCCGCAACGCGATCCGCAACTGCCCCATCAGCCCGGCCGCCCGTACGTCATGCCCCTGTACGTCGCCGATGACCAGCGCGAAACGTCCGGACGGCAGCGGAATCATGTCGTACCAGTCGCCGCCGACCTGAAGCCCGCCACCGGTCGGCACATACCGCGCGGCCACCGTCATCCCCGGTATGTCCGGCCCCAGCGTCGGCATCATCGACCGCTGCAGGCCGTCCGAGAGCGCCCGTTCCGACTCCTCCACGCCCGCCCGTGCCAGCGCCTGCGCCAGCATCCGCGCCACCGTCGTCAGCACCGAGCGCTCGTCCGGCGTGAACGCCACCGGGTGCGCGAAGCCCGCCATCCACGCGCCCATCGTCCGCCCCGCCACCACCAGCGGCACGAACGCCCAGGACCGACGCCCGAACCCCTCGGCCAGCGGCCAGGTCGCCGGAAAACGCGTCCGGTACTCCTCGGGAGTGGGCAGATAGATGGCCCGCCCGGTCCGTACGACCTCCGCCGCCGGATAGTCCGTCTCCAGCGGCATGTCCCGGAACGGGTCCTCGTCACCGGGCTTGTGCCCGTGGTGCCCGATCGTGGTCAGCCGGTCGCCCGCCACCCCGAACACCGCGAGCCCGTCCGGCGAGAACCCCGGCATGGACAGCGAGGCGGCCACCCGCAGCACCTCCGCGGTGGACCGCGCCTCGGCCAGCGCCCGGCCCGCGTCCAGCAGGAACGCCTCCCGCGAGCGCCGCCAGTCACCGGTCACCGGGGTGCGGGCAGCCGCGCCCGGCGGGGACTCGGCGACCTCCTGGATGGTGCCGATCAGCTGATAGCTCCCATCGGCGCCGAGCGGCCTGGAGCGGCTGCGTACCGTACGGAGCACCTGGCGCCCGTCCTCGGACATGATCCGCAGCCGGGCCTCGGCCACCGTCCCCTCGGCGACGGCGAGCTGCACGATGCCGTGTATCTCGTTCCAGTCCACGGGGTGGAAGCGGGCCCTGGCGGCTGCCTCCGTGAGAGTGATCTGCTCGGCGGGCAGGCCGACAAGGCGGGCCGCCTCGGCGTCGAAGGCAACGGTCCCGGAGGCGTTGTCCCACCGCCACAGGCCCGTGTCGATCGCGGCCAGCACGTCCTCGGTGCGCATGGGCACATCCTTCCAGGTCATGGGGAGATGGGCCGCCCGGGACCGTTGGGGTCCCCCGAGCGCGTGTTTCACGTGAAACACGCGCTCGTGTTTCACGTGAAACGTCGCTTGTCCTGCAAGACCCACGGCCGGATTTCGGGGTTGCCCCCGCCCCGGAAAATGACTCGCGCCCGGCCGGTAACCTTGGTGGAAGTTGATTCCCGCCTGTCTCGCGAAGAATCTCGCGAAGAATTGGATGAACGATGCAGCATCGGTACAGGTCCCACACGTGCGGCGAGCTCCGCGCCTCCGACGTCGGCTCCGACGTCCGGCTGAGCGGCTGGCTGCACAATCGTCGCGACCTGGGCGGCATCCTCTTCATCGATCTGCGCGACCACTACGGTCTGGTCCAGCTCGTCGCCCGTCCCGGCACCCCGGCGAACGAGGCCCTGGCGAAGCTGACCAAGGAGACCGTCGTCCGCATCGACGGCAAGGTCTCCGCCCGTGGCGCGGACAACGTGAACCCCGAGCTCCCCACCGGTGAGATCGAGCTGGAGGTGACCGACGTCGAGGTGCTCGGTGCAGCCGCCCCGCTCCCCTTCACCATCAACGCCGAGGACGGCGTCAACGAGGAGCGGCGCCTGGAGTACCGCTTCCTCGACCTGCGCCGCGAGCGCATGCACCGCAACATCATGCTGCGCTCCTCGGTCATCGCCTCCATCCGCTCCAAGATGGTCGCGCTGGGCTTCAACGAGATGGCCACCCCGATCCTCACCGCGACCTCCCCCGAGGGCGCCCGTGACTTCGTGGTCCCGTCCCGTCTGAACCCGGGCAAGTTCTACGCGCTCCCGCAGGCCCCGCAGCAGTTCAAGCAGCTGCTGATGATCTCGGGCTTCGACCGCTACTTCCAGATCGCGCCGTGCTTCCGCGACGAGGACGCCCGCGCGGACCGTTCGCCGGGCGAGTTCTACCAGCTCGACGTCGAGATGAGCTTCGTCGAGCAGGAGGACGTCTTCCAGCCGATCGAGAAGCTGATGACCGAGCTCTTCACCGAGTTCGGCAACGGCCGCGAGGTCACCTCCCCCTTCCCGCGCATCCCGTTCCGCGAGTCGATGCTGAAGTACGGCAACGACAAGCCGGACCTGCGCGCCAAGCTGGAACTGGTAGACGTCACCGACGTCTTCGCCGACTCCGGTTTCAAGGCCTTCGCCGGCAAGCACGTCCGCGCGCTGCCCGTCCCGGACACTGCCGGTCAGTCCCGCAAATTCTTCGACGGCCTGGGTGACTACGCGGTCGAGCAGGGCGCCAAGGGTCTGGCCTGGGTCCGTGTCGGTGAGGACGGCCAGCTGGCCGGTCCGATCGCCAAGTTCCTCACCGAGGACGACGTCAAGGCGCTCACCGACCGTCTCTCCCTCGTACCCGGCCACGCGATCTTCTTCGGCGCGGGCGAGTTCGACGAGGTCTCCAAGATCATGTCGGCGGTACGTGTCGAGGCCGCCAAGCGTGCCGGGCACTTCGAGGAGAACGTCTTCCGCTTCTGCTGGATCGTCGACTTCCCGATGTACGAGAAGGACGAGGAGACCGGCCGGATCGACTTCTCGCACAACCCCTTCTCGATGCCCCAGGGCGGCCTGGCCGACCTGGAGGAGAAGGACCCGCTCGACATCCTGGCCTTCCAGTACGACATCGTCTGCAACGGTATCGAGCTGTCCTCCGGCGCCATCCGGAACCACGAGCCCGACCTGATGCTCAAGGCCTTCGAGATCGCCGGCTACGAGGCGGAGACCGTGGAGAAGGAGTTCGCGGGCATGCTCCGCGCGTTCCGTCTCGGCGCCCCGCCGCACGGTGGCATCGCCCCCGGTGTCGACCGCATCGTGATGCTCCTCGCCGACGAGCCCAACATCCGCGAGACCATCGCCTTCCCCCTGAACGGCAACGCCCAGGACCTCATGATGGGCGCCCCGACCACCCTGGAGGAGTCCCGTCTGCGCGAGCTGAACATCCAGCTCCGCAAGCCGGTCGAGAAGTAACCGAGAAGTAGTCACGAAGCAGTAGCGACGCAGTAGCGACGCACCTCGTGGGGAGGGCCCGGGAACCGCAAGGTTCCCGGGCCCTTCTTCCTTTCCGGGGCAACTCTTCCTTTCCGGGGGCAACCCGACGGGACCCCCAGCGCGTTCCCCGGGTGTGACCGACCCGAGAGAGCGACAGGAGTACGGCGATGCAGGGCAGCGGCGGTGCGCGCGACGACGGATTCGAGGAGTTCGTCGCCGCAACCGGGCCCCGGCTGCTGCGCATGGCCTGGCTGCTGACCGGCGACGCGCACCTCGCCGAAGACCTGGTGCAGAGCGCCCTCGCCAAGGTGTGGCCCAAGTGGCACCGGATCAAGGACGAGCATCCGGAGGCGTACCTCCGCAGGACGCTGGTCACCACGCACAGCTCCTGGTGGCGGCGGCGCTGGCGCGGCGAGCTGCCGCACGGCGAGGTGCCGGACGTGCGGTCGGCCCCGGACGCGTACGCGGGCGTGGACCTGGAGGACCTGCTCGGGACGGCCGTCCGGGCGCTCCCGGTGCGGCAGCGGGCGGTGGTCGTGCTGCGTTTCTTCGAGGACCTCGGAGTGGCGGAGACGGCGGCGGTGCTCGGCTGCACGCCCGGCACGGTCAAGAGCCAGTCCGCGAAGGCCTTGCGCGCTCTGCGGGCGGTTCTGCCGGTGCGGGAGGAGTGTCGTGACTGAGCTGCCCGAAGAGGCGGAGGTCCCCGAAGCGCCGGAGGTCCCCGAAGAGGCGGAGATCAGGGAGCTGCTGGAGCGGGGTACGCCCCGGTCCCTCGCTCCGTCGGACCGGATGGAGCGGGTCCGGGAGAGGGTCGTACGGCGCAGGCAGCGGCGGACGGCAGCTGCGGCGGCCCTCGCGATGGCGGGCGTCGCGCTCGCCGGGGGGCTGCTGCCGGGGCTGCTTCAGGACGGCAGGGCCCCGTCGGCACCGACGGTTCCGGGGGCGAGCCGGGGTGTCCTGCCGGTGCCCGAGTCGCCGGGCGCGACGCCACCGCCGAGCCCGAAGGCCGGTCTGCCGGTCCTGGTGCGCCTACCGATGCCGGTCGATCTGGCGCTCCGCATCCCCGAGAACTGGAAGACCGCCATGGCCAAGGGCGACCCCGCGTACGCCTTCGCGGGGTCGCCCGGGGTGTGGCTGCCGTACGGCAAGTCCTGCGGCGGCCGCGGGAGCGAGTACTGCACTCCGGGCAAGGGGCTGGCCACCGACGGCGTGCTGATCGCGATCCGGACGTGGCAGGTCTCGGAGAGCGAGGGCGCGCCCGGGCCCCTCGGCACCGTGCGGGAGGCCGCCGACTTCTCGAAGTCCTGCCGCACGCTGAACGGGACCCGGGAGCTCGTCGTCCGGTACGGGACCGGGCGGGCGGCCTCGGAGGGGCGGCCGGACGCGTACCTGGAGGCGAGGGCCTGTCTGTCCGGGCCCTCCGAGCAGCGGCTCGCGGAGGCTTACGCGGTCCTCGGGGGGATCATCATCGGGAAATCGGGCACCCCCGACAGGGGGACGGACGCCTCGGACGGCACACGGGCCCCGTCCTCCCCTGCCGGTACGCAGCACACGACGAAGGGTGCAACGAAGTGAAGACGCGCATACGGACCGGAGTGTGCGTTGTCGCCGCCCTGGTGATGGTTCCGGTGCTCGCCGCGTGCGGGCAGGGCGGGGAGGCCCGGTCCGGGAGAACAGCCGTCCCGCCGCACGCATCCAGTACGGGTGGTTCCGGTTCCGCCGGGAAGTCCGCGCCGTTCCCGCAGAGCGCACGCACCGACGCCGTACTCCCCGCCGAGCTGCCGGGCCTCGGGCCCCGTACGCGCGCGGAGATCGCCCCCGGCACCCGCCAGGCGCTCGTCGTCACCGGCCGGGACCGGGACTCCACCGAAGCGGAGGCGGTTCTGTACGAGAAGACCGCGGAGGGCGGCTGGAAGGCCGGGGCGACCTGGGCCGCGCAGAACGCCCGGAAGGGCTGGACCGAGCACCATGTGCAGGGCGACCTGCGCTCACCGATCGGCGTGTACGGCCTCACGGACGCGGGCGGGCTGCTCACCGACCCCGGTACGAAGCTTCCGTACGACCGGGGGCGCGGTTACACGATCGACGGCACCGACTCCTTCGGCCAGTCCCTCCGGGGGTCCTTCGACTACGTCATCGCCATCAACTACAACCGCCACGAGGGCCGCAACCCCCTCGACTGGGGCCGCCCGCTGGGCGCGGGCCGGGGCGGCGGCATCTGGCTGCACGTCGAGCACACGTCCCCGACGCAGGGGTGCGTCGCCCTCAAGCGCGAGGTGATGCGGGAGCTGCTGCGCACGCTGGACCCGGCGAAGAAGCCGGTGGTGGTGATGGGGCCGAAGGCGGATCTGGCGGAGTGAGAGCCGGTGTCCGACCGGGGTTTAGACACAGGCGCTGAGCCCCGGGCCCTAGCCGGGCAGCCGCCACATCTGGTTCCTGTTGCCCGGGGTGCAGGGGTCGAGGGCCAGTTGGCGGCCCGCGCCGACGTCGGTGACGCAGCCGTCGCCGACGTAGTAGTTGATCTGGACCGCGCCGCCCGCCGCGGGGGTGGTCTTCCAGGCGGTGATGTAACCGGAGTAGCCGCTCGCCTCGGCGAGCACGAGGCCCGTCTTCTCGTTGTACGCGGGGGCCTGCTTGAGTCCGAGGGCGCCGCCCGCCAGGGTGCAGGCGTGGAACTCGGTGAACTGGTTCCCGCCCGTCACCCACCCGAACTGGGTGTTCCCGCCGGAGACGACCATGCCGCCGGTGCCGGTGTGGTCGGTTCCGGCGAGGCCCATCCTGCGTCCGCTGCCGACGTTGGTGATCGCACCCCAGGAGTCGCCGCCGCAGTTGTCGGGTTTGCCGGGGCCGGCCGGCGGCTTGACTCCCCCGCCGTTCCCGCTTCCGGAACCGGAACCGGAACCCGTACCGGGGTTGCTTCCCGTACTGCCGTCGTTCTTGCCGGAGTCCGCGTCCTTGCTGCCGGACCCGGAATCCGCTCCCGTGCCGGACGTGTCCGTGTCGTCTCCGGCACCGGTCGCGGCACTGCTGCCCTTGCCCTTGTCCTTGGGGTCCCCGCCCTTCGCCGGCTTGCCCGTGGCGGTGGGCCCGGGGGTTCCGGGAGGGGCGGTCGGGAGTGCGGCCCCGGGCGTCCGGCCCGCTGGTACCGAAGCGTCCGGGCCGGGCTTGGCGAGGCCCGACTCCCGGGCGTCCGGCAGGAGTACGAAGGTGAGCACCGTAGCGGTCGACAGGACGACGGGCACGGCGACGATCACTGGCTTGGGCAGCCGCTTCCACCACGGCTGAGGTACGGGTACGGAGGCGGTCGGCCCGGACACGAGGAGGGGCGGCGCAGGCGTCGCCTCCGGCGCGACAGGAACCGGAATCGCAACCGGAACCGGAATCGGTACCGGGAGCCGGGCAGCGGCCGGCGTCGGCGCGGGACCGGGAGCCGGAGCGGCACCGGAGGGCGCCGGAGCGGCACCGGAGGGCGCCGGAGCCGGGCCCGGAGCCCCCTCTCCCGCCGAACCCGCCGCCGCCCGCGCCGCCGCCGCCATCACCGCCGCGTCCGCGTACCTCTCCTCCGGGTTCTTCGCGAGGGCCCGCGCCACGAAGTCCCGTACGGGAGCGGGAAAGGAGTCGGGGAGGGCGGGCGCGGGTTCGCGGATGTGCTTGAGGACGATCTCCAGGACCGTGTCCCCGTTGAACGGCGGCTCCCCGGTGAGGAGTTCGTACGTGACGACGCCCAGCGAGTAGAGGTCGGAGGCCGGGACGATCGCGAGGCCCTCGGCCTGTTCGGGCGCGATGTACAGGGCCGTGCCCAGCACCGAGTGCGACGCGGTGAGCCGGGAGGCGGCCTTGCTGTGGGCGATGCCGAAGTCGGTGACGGTGATGCGGCCGTCGTCGCGCAGCATCAGGTTGGAGGGCTTCAGGTCGCGGTGGACGATGCCACCACGGTGCGCCGTGTGCAGGGCGTCCAGGGCCTGGGCGACCAGGTCGAGCGCGCGGGCACCGGGCATCGGGCCCTCGTCCTCGCGGACCTCGTCGAGCGGGCGGCCGTCGACCAGCTCCATGACGATGTACGCGAGCCGGTCGTCGTCCGCACCGGCCCCGTCCTGCTCGCCGTAGTCGTGGACGTCGACGATCCCCGGGTGCGCCAGCGAGGCCAGTACCTTCGCCTCCCGCCGGAACCGCGCCGCGAACTGCGGGTCCTCCAGCAGCTTCGGCAACAGGATCTTCACGGCGACGGAACGTTCCAGCACGCTGTCCTCGGCCCGCCAGACCTCGCCCATCGCCCCGCCGCCGATGCGCTCGGCCAACGCGTACCGCCCGCCGAGCACGGTCCCCCGACCCCACATGTCCCGTATCCCCCTCGTACCTCAGCCGCCGCTGGCAGTCTGCCAGACGCCCCACGGCCCAAGTTCTCCCGGGGGAACGGGACTTGCAGCCAAGGTCTGGTGGCACTGGTGGCAGACGGGAGAGGGGCCGGACGGCGTTCCGCACGCCGGCCGGCCCCTCTCCGTACCCCTCGAAAATCCCATCCCGGAGGATCAGTCCTTCTTCGGCTCCTCCAGGCGCGGGAACAGCACCGCACCCTTCGTCACCGTCGCGCCGACCGGCAGCTGACCCCAGTTACCGGCGTCCTGCACCTTCTGCGAAGCGAGCGCACCCAGTCCGGCGGACTCCGCGCCCAGCGAGTCCCACAGCTTCTGGGAGGTCTCCGGCATCACGGCGTTCAGCAGTACGGCCATGGCACGCAGCGACTCGGCCGAGGTGTAGAGGATGGTCGCGAGACGCGCCCGGCCCTCCTCGCTCTCGTCCTTGGCCACCTTCCACGGCTCCTGCTCCGTGATGTAGCCGTTGACCTGCTTCACGAAGTCGAAGATCGCCAGGATGCCGCCCTGGAAGTCCAGCTCCTCGCCGATCAGCCGGTCCGCTTCGGCGACGGCCTTCGCGAGTCCCTCCTGCACGGCCTTCTCGGCGTCACCGCTCGCGGCGGCCCCGGGCAGCGTGCCACCGAAGTACTTGCCGATCATGGCGGCCACGCGCGAGGCGAGGTTGCCGTAGTCGTTGGCCAGCTCGGAGGTGTAGCGGGCGGAGAAGTCCTCCCACGAGAACGAGCCGTCACTGCCGAAGGCGATCGCGCGCAGGAAGTACCAGCGGTAGGCGTCGACCCCGAAGTGCGCGGTGAGGTCCTGCGGCTTGATGCCGGTCAGGTTCGACTTCGACATCTTCTCGCCGCCGACCATCAGCCAGCCGTTGGCCACCACACGGCCGGGCAGGGGCAGACCCTGCGCCATCAGCATCGCGGGCCAGATCACCGAGTGGAAGCGGAGGATGTCCTTGCCGATGAGGTGCACATTGGCCGGGAAGACCGACCCGAACTTCTCCGGGTCCAAGCCGTAGCCCGCCGCCGTCGCGTAGTTCAGGAGCGCGTCGATCCACACGTAGATGACGTGCTTGTCGTCCCACGGGACCGGCACGCCCCAGTCGAAGGTCGAGCGCGAGATCGACAGGTCCTGGAGGCCCTGCTTGACGAAGTTCACGATCTCGTTGCGCGCCGACTCGGGCTGGATGAAGCCGGGGTTGGCCTCGTAGAACTCCAGCAGCTTCGGGCCGTACTCGCTCAGCTTGAAGAAGTAGTTCTCCTCCTTGAGGATCTCCACCGGCTTCTTGTGGATCGGGCAGAGCTTCGTCCCGTCCTCCGCCTCGATGAGGTCCCCGGGGAGCTTGTACTCCTCGCAGCCCACGCAGTACGGGCCCTCGTAGCCGCCCTTGTAGATCTCGTCCTTGTCGAAGAGATCCTGGACGAACTCCTGCACCCGGTCGGTGTGACGCTTCTCGGTCGTCCGGATGAAGTCGTCGTTCGCGATGTTGAGGTGCTCCCAGAGAGGCTTCCAGGCCTCTTCCACGAGCTTGTCGCACCATTCCTGGGGTGTGACCCCGTTCGCCTCGGCAGTGCGCATGATCTTCTGACCGTGCTCGTCCGTGCCGGTGAGGTACCACACCTTCTCGCCGCGCTGACGGTGCCAGCGCGTGAGCACGTCGCCTGCGACGGTCGTATAGGCGTGGCCCAGGTGAGGAGCGTCGTTGACGTAGTAAATGGGGGTCGTGACGTAGAACGCCGCCGCCCCCTGCTTCTCGAATCCAGTGGCCGCCATGCGGAAATCTTAATGGCCGGTACGGTGCGGTCTCACCCGCATAAAAGTGAGGGCCGCCCCACGCCGGGGACGGCCCTCAGGCTCCTGGTCCTGCTCCGTTACGGGGTCAGCTCTTCAGCCACTGAGCCGAACCCGCCAGCAGCCCCTTGTAGAGGGCCGCGTCCGTCAGGCCGGCCGGGGCCGGACCCGCGTGGAAGAAGGCGGCGTTCTCGACGTCCAGCTTCCGCAGGTAGTCAAAGCCCTTGGCGTCGGTCTCCCCGAACGCCACGAACTGCCAGAACAACGGCAGCCGCGCCGCCTCGGCCAGCGCGGCCGTCGCGGCACCCTTCGCCTCCGGCGCCCCGTCCGTCTGGAAGATCACCAGCGCCGGGCCTTCGAACGCGTCGTCCTTCTCGTAGTGCTCGACGACCTCCTCGATGGCGCGGTGGTAGCTGGTACGCCCCATGTGCCCGAGGTCGGCGTGCAGCGCGTCGATCTTTCCGTCGACCTCGTCGAGGGAGAGAGCGCCGGTGCCGTCGATGTCCGTCGAGAAGAACACGACCGGGACGACCCCACTCGCGTCCAGGTGCGCGGAGAGCGCCAGCGCCTGCTCGCCGAGCTTCTGCGCGCTGCCGTCCTTGTAGTACGGCCGCATCGACCCCGACCGGTCCAGCACGAGGTACACCCGCGCCCGCGCCCCGTCGATCTCCGCCTTCTTGAGCGCGGTCCCGGCAGCCCGGTACGCCGCCGCCACCTTCGGCGCCCGCGCCTTGACCTGCGCGGCGGTGAACACGGCCCCGGCGCCGGTTGCGGCCGCAGCCGCCACGGGCTTGGCCTCCGGCTCCACGGCGACCGGTTCGGCGACCGGGGCCGGCTCCGGCTCGGCAGCCGCGACCGGCTCGGCCTCCGGCTCTTCCGTTACGGGCTCGGCCTCGACGGCAGCGACCGGCCCGGCCTCCGCCGCGACGGGCTCCGCCGCTACGGGCTCCTCGACGACGGGCGCTACGGGCTTCTCGACGACCGGCTCGGCAACGGCCTCCGCCTCCGGAGCCTTGTCCTCCGTTACGTCGACGGGTTCGGCGATCACCTCGGCGATCACCTCGGCGGCCGTCTCCCGGTCCGTCTGGGCCGGGAGTTGACCCTCTGCGGAGGCCGGGGCCGGGGTGGGTGCCTCCTCCGGCGCCACCTCCTTGCCCTTCGCGGCCTCGGCCCCGGTCAACTGCGACGGCACGCTCTTCTCACGTGACGCCTTCTCACGCGGAGCGGCAGGCGCGGCCTTCGCCTTGTCGAATGCCTCGGCCACCAGGTCCGCCGCCCGGCTCTCCTTGCTCGCCCGGCTCTCCTTCGCGGCGGGGGGCACGTCGGGCTTGCCCGTGTCACCTTCCCCGCGCACCGAACTCGCTTCGACAGAGCCGGAGTTCACCGATTCGCGCGCGTCGGACTCCTGGGCCCCGGCCGGCTCGCCGGTCCCCTGCGTGCGCTCGGCCTGGGAAGGGACCGTAGGTGTCGACGACTCGGGGGTCTGGTCCGAGTTCTGTTCCGACCGGCCGCCAAACACCTTGCGCAGCAAGCTCCGAATGCCCATGGGCGAGGCCTTTCGAGTGAGAGTGAATGGGGTGCGTTGTATGTCCGTGACTGGCGGGATTGATCCCTGACCAGGGGTCACACGTAAGGTTAGCGGCCGCGTTCCACCGGCCGGAGCAGTGGCTTCCGTAGCCCGCGGCGCTCCCTTTTCCACCCCTTCTACCAGCGCCCGATTGGGCCGCACGGGTGGGGTTTGTCCGAAGAACTGCGAATCGGAGTGGCGGTCCGTGCCTTCCCGTGCGTCGTCCGCATCATAAGGAAAGTACGAAAACCGGACATCCCGGAAACCGTTCCGACGTGTTCCGGGCCGCCCGACATCCGCACTCAAGACCAGTTCAAGGAGTCACCTCATGAAGACGATGTGGACCGCCCTGATCAGCGCGATCGTCGCGCTCCTCGCGACCCTGGGCTTCATCGCCCCGGCGTCCGCCACCACCGCCCCCGCCGACACCGCCAACGGCGGCCCGGCCGACGCCCCCCAGTCGCCGGCCCAGGCCCCCGCCCCGGCCTCAGCCCCTGGTTCCGCCTCCACATCCGCCGCCGGGCAACTGCTCGCACCGGCCGGACGGACCGCCGAAGCCGCCGCCTCCTGGTACTGGTCCGGTGCCGGCGTGAGCAGCTCCGTGCCGCCCACCATGAAGCAGCGCATCACGGCCGAGGCTCACGGTGGCTCCCCCGCGTTCCGTCAGGTCCCGGCGCTCGACCGCGCGAACGGTGTCGCCAAGGCCGAACTCGAAGCCGCCGCCTAGGCGTTCGGGTATCGACACTCAGGGGCGCACCACAGTGCCCGGGCTCTCCAGCCCACCGGCGCACGACGAGCCCCACGGCGTATGCCCACCGGCGCACGACGAGCCCCACGGCGTATGCCCACCGGCGCACGACGAGCCCCACGGCGTATGCCCAGCAGCGCACGACGAGTTCACGACGTACCCGAGGACGATCGCCTCGGACCGACGCGGCCCACTCGCCACCTCGCTGCTCACTCCCCCGAAGTACCCGAAGCGCCTGACTTACCCGAAGTAGCTGAAGTACCCGAAGCGCCTGACTTGACCGAAGTACCCGACGTAATCGCTCCGAGCTTGAACTCCAGCCCGTCCAGGACCCGCTGGAGCCCGTAGTCGAACTTGTCCTCCCGGATCTGCTCGGGCTTCCTGTCCCGGACCAGATCCCGCCCCTCCATCGGACCCGGATGACCCTCCTCGATCCGAGCGGCTGCGGCAGCGGACAGGCTCTCCACCCATTCCTCCTCACTGCGACCACTGCGCGCGATCATCGACAGGTAGGCGGTCTCACTGATCGTGTATCCGATGACGTACGCGAAGACCGGGCTAATGGCCATCTCCGTCTCCTCGCCGTCGAAGCCGGCCGAGTGGATGACAGCGGCCAGGCGTTCCGACGTACGCATGACGTTCGGCCCCAGGTGGACCAGTCCCACCTGACCCAGTACTGACGCGACCCACGGGTGGCGAAGCGCCATCGACCGCAGGCTGTAGGCGCTGCGGACGGTAGCTTCACGCCACCCCGACGAGCCGTCCACGGACGGGACTTCGAACTCCCCGTAGACCTCGTCCACGACCAGCTCGATGAGCTCGTCCTTGTTGGCGACATGCCGGTAGAGGGATGTCGCGCCGGCGCCCAGGCGGGTGCCGAGCTTTCGCATGCTCAAGGACTCGATGCCGTCGGCGTCCAGCAGACGTACCGCCTCCGCGACGATCTGCTCCCTGCTCAGCTGCTCCCGCTGTTTGGTGCGGGGCCGCGTCCAGACCGACGCGATCTCCGGGGTCTTCTCTGCCGGGGCCATGGCGGGACCTCCCTCTCGTAATCGTGACTGCATCCTCTTCCGCTCACCGTAGCGCACGCCGTTTGCCTATTGCGCACACCGTGCGCTGTGCGTACAGTGTTCGCAACGAGAGCACGTCGTACGCCTCGCCCCCAACAGGGCGCAGCACAAAGGAGGTTGGTCATGGAAAAGCTCAAGTCCCCGGCGATCAAAGCAAGTTCACCCGTGGTGCGCGACCCGCGCCGCTGGATCATCCTGATGGTGCTGTGCCTGGCCACCCTGGTGCTGGTCATCGACAACATGGCGCTGACCGTCGCGGTCCCGGCCCTCACCGAGGACCTGGGGGCGAGCCCGCAGGACATCCAGTGGGTGCTGGAGTCCTACATCCTGGTGTTCGCAGGCCTGTTGCTCACTTCGGGCAGCCTCTCCGACCGGTTCGGCCGGCGCCGGGTGATGATGATCGGGCTCGCGCTCTTCGGACTCGCCTCCCTGGCAGGGGCGTTCGCGTCCGACCCGGGTCAACTCATTGCCGCACGCACGGTGATGGGGATCGGCGGGGCGCTGATCATGCCCAGCACCCTCTCCATCCTGATGACCGTCTTCGCCGCCGATGAGCTGCGCAAGGCGATGGCGGTGTGGGGTTCGGTCTCGATGCTCGGTCTGATCGGCGGTCCGGTCCTCGGCGGCGCGCTGGTCACGCACTTCGACTGGAGCTCGGTCTTCCTGATCAACGTCCCCGTGGCGCTCCTCGCCATCGTCGCCGCGCTCGTCCTGATGCCGGAGTCCAAGGGCACCTGGAAGAAGGCCGACCCGATCGGCGCGGTCCTCTCGGTCGTCGGCATGGTGGCCCTGGTCTGGACGATCAACGAGCTCCCCAAGGGCGGCCTCTCGCACACCTCCACCCTCGTCTCGCTCGCCGTCGCGGTCCTCGGCCTCACCGCCTTCATCGTCTGGGAGCTGAGGACCGAGTCCCCGATGGTCCCGCTGCGCCTCTTCAAGGACCGCAACTTCTCCGGTGGCAGCCTCTCCCTCACCCTGGTGCAGGTGGGCAACGGCGGTCTGCTCCTCGTGGTCACCCAGTACGTCCAGTTCGTACTCGGCTACTCGCCGACCGAGGCCGGCTCCTCCTTCATCCCGATGGCCGTCGCCGCCCTCGTCTTCAACGGAATCGGCGCCACCCTCGGCCAGCGGATCGGCAACCGGGCGATGGCCGCGATCGGCCTGGTCGCCCTGGCCGGCGCCTTCGTCCTCCTCTCCTCCCTCGACCCCGGTGACGGATTCGTCCTGCTGGCCGCGGGCATGGCGGCCGTCGGTGCCGGTGCCGGTCTGGCGATGCCCGCGGCGATCACCGCACTGATGGGTGCGATCCCGGCCGAGCACGCCGGTGTCGGCTCCGCCCTCAACGACACCATTCAGCAGGCCGGTGCGGCCCTGGGCGTCGCCGCCCTCGGCTCGATCCTGGCCACCGGGTACGCGGCCTCCATGCCGGAATCCGCTCCCGAGGCGGCCCGCCACTCGATCAGCGAGGCCCTGGCCCTCGCGGCACGGACCGGCGACAGCACCCTCGCCCAGTCGGCCCGCGAGGCCTTCACCTCCGGGATGGGCACCACGTTCCTGATCAGCGCGGCCGGTGTGATCGCGGCAGCGGTGGTCGCCTTCCTGATGATGCGGGACCCGAAGAAGACGGCGGAGGCTCCGGTGGCCGAGGAAGCCGCCGAGGAACGGGACCTGGCGGGCGCGGCGCACTGACCGCCGTACCGCCGCCGCAGGACGTACGTCCGTACACGCTCTCGTACGCGTACAAGCAGGACCGCACCACCCGCTCGACCCGCCTCCGGGTCCCGGACCGCACCACGGTCCGGGGCCCGGAGGCCTTCCGGCGTCCGCAGGAGGCTGGAGCTTCCGCCACGTCACTCCAGCGATTCCAGTGCCCGCACGACAAGAGCTCGGGCCGCAGCACCGCGCACCGCGTTCAGCGACAGCCGTTCAAAGGCCCTGGCGTACAGCTGGACCTGGCTGGGCTGGGTCAGCGTGGACGCGGCGTCCAGGGTGTCGGCGTGCACTCGGTGATCGTCGAAGAGGGTGAAGGTCGGCATGGGCCAAACGGTCCGCCGCGCGGCGAGCGGAATGACGCCGACGGCGACGTTGGGCAGGTCCATCGCTCCGAGGAGGTGACCGAGCTGCCCGGCCATGGTCTCGGGGCCTGATACCCGGTACCTCAGGACCGACTCCTCCAGCACGAGCGAGAACCGGTGGGCGCCCGTGTGCAGCACCGCGTTGCGCTTCATGCGCGCTGCCACCGCGTCCGTGACGTCGTCCGGTAGGTCCCTGAATTCCGCGATCGTCGAGAGCAGATCGGTGGCATAGCCGGGAGTCTGGAGGAATCCGGGGATCACGTCGGAGACGTAGACCCGGAAGGTTCCGGTCCGCCGGTACAGGTGCTCGGCAGACTCCTGCAAGCGGCGCTGGCCGCTTCGCTGAAGCCTTCTGAACTGGACGTGGGCCTCTGCCGATTGCCGGTTCGCGGCAATCAGGTCGGGGACCTGGGCGATGGCTTCGCATGCCTGGCACCACCGTCTGATGTCCGCGTCGGACGGCGGCGTCCTGGCATTCTCGATCCGGGACGACTTCGACTCGGACCAGCCGCACCTGGCCGCCAGCTCCCGGCCGCTGATCCCCGCATCCCGTCGGATCTCGCGGAGCCGGCCCGCCAGGGATTCGCGGGCCTGCTGGACACTCGATGAGGGGTGCGGGGGCAAAGAGCGGTCCTTCGTCGGACTCGTCAGACGGTGTACAGGTGGTGCGGTGTCGCGCGTTCCCAGACGGCTTCGAAGGCGGCGGCGCACAGCTTCACGGTCTCCGCGTCCGTCGTTATCTCATCCTCCACGACCACTCCGTCACCTGAGAAGTGGTGCACGCGCAGCAACTCGCCGTCGAACAGCCAGAAGTCGTTGCCTGGTAGCGGGATTCCGGTGGCCAGTCGTCGCGGCAGCCAGCGAACCTGTTCGCCCGCCGTGACGTTGGCGTGGGTGACGTAGTGCTCCCACCGGATGTACTCCGATACGGGCTCGGAGACGATACGGGCACGGCGGACGGTGACACCGCGTGCGACGGTGTCCGCGATCAATTGGTCGTACGGGTGCCACCACGAGGAGCGGTCCGCCCAGTCGATCCGTTCCCCGCGACGCCATGCCTCGTACCGGTCCGTGGCGGCGTAGGAATCGCGCAGTTCCAGGTGCAGGGCGGACCGTCGGCACCGGCCGAGCAGTTCAGCGAAGCCGGGCGCGTTCGACGGCATCGCATGCCTCCCTGATCAGCGGGATCATCCGGGCCGGGAGCCTGACGATGGCTTCACCGTCGGGCACCGGAACGGTGGCGGGGCTGAGTTCCTCACACTGTCCCTGAGTGCCGGCGTCGGGCTTCCAGCCCTGCAACAGGATCTCCTGAGCCTCCGCGTCCGCCCACACCGTGGGGCAGTGCTCCCGGTCGGTCTCGGGGTCGATGCCGACGAATTCCACGGCCATGGCTGACTCCTCGGTTGAAGGGCTTGCGCATGCTTGCACAAGCGTCAGTGGACTGTGCATTGGGTGTCAATATCCGGACCACGGTAATGAATTGGGGTGCAAGTTCATGCAACTTCGTGGCCTGTTCGAGGGCCGCACTCCTAGCTTGACGAGCACCACGACTTCAAGGCCAGGGGCCCTCATGACCGATCCGCCCACATTCCCCGGTGCTCCCATCGACCTCCCGCTCAGGTTCCACGACGAACCGCCTCCGGTGGCGGGGTGCGGTGTGTGCGCGGCCCTGGGGCGGGAGCGGCTCGCGGCGAGGGCCGAGGGGGACGGTTCGCGGGTATCGGACCTGAACGTCGAAATCCGCAATCACCCGCATGCGGGGAGCGAGGGGTCACGCCCATGAGTCATGTCGGACCGCAACACGTCGATACGTACGAGACGCGCGCTCCGGATGCCACCGGGTGGCGGGGTGTGCCGTTCCGTCACGCTGACGAGATCGCGCTGCTGGATGGTGGCAAGCACGACGGAGGCCCGATGCCGCCCGAGGCTCCGCGTGACCCGCAGCCGCCGCCCCAGCAGCCGCAGCAGCCGCAGCAAGGTGGGGGCGGCAAGTAGGCACCGGCCCCGTGGCCCCGTCCGTACGCCGTTGGGCGTGGGGGCGGGGCTTCGGGCTGTGCGGGGCTCAGGCCACGGGGGGTATGCGTCCGGTGCGGATGTGGTTCAGGAGGGTGCGGAGGGCAGTGCGGGTGGTGGTGAGGATGACGTCGGGGTCGTCGCTCTCGCGGAGGTGGAGGGTGGGGCTGGTGGGGGATGCGGCCACGTTCACGCAGCTGTTGCCCTCGGGGCAGTACGAGGACTGCTGCCAGGCCAGAGATATGAGGGTCACTTCGCCTCGTGCTCCTTTGCGATGCGGGCGATGAAGTCGGACGAGTCCTCGGGACTCAGCGCGGCGGATTCCATGACGGCGAGGATTTGCCGGTAGCGGGTCAGCTGGGCCTCTTCGTGGAGGAGCAAAGTGCCGTGCGACTGGTCGAGTTGGGCCGTGTCGAGCTGGCGGACGGGCCCGGTGAAGTAGCTGATGGTCTGGCCCGAGCCGGGCAGGACTTCGGCGGCGAACGGGATGACCCGGAGGGTGATGTGCTCTTTGCGGGCCAGTTCGACGAGGTGTCGGAGTTGGGCCGCCATCGTCTCCCGGCCGCCGAAGCGCATGCGCAGGGCAGCCTCGTGCAGGATGCCTCGGAAGGGGACGGGGTGCTCGCGGTACAGCACCTGTTGCCGCTTGATGCGGTACGAGACCCGGTGCTCCAGCTCCGGCGGGGTGGGTGGCGGGATCGCGCCCCGGATGAGTGCGCGTGCGTAGTCCACGGTCTGGAGCAGGCCCAGGACGTGCACCGTACTGGCCATGTGGAGCGTGGTGGCGTGGTGTTCGGCCTCGGCCAGGTCGAGTTGGCCCACGGGCAACTCGTTCCGGTACTTCTCCCACCAGCCGGGATTCCGCTTGCCCGTCATGCTCACGAGCGCGGCGATGAGCGCTTCGTCGGTGCAGCCGTAGTTCGCGGTGAGGGCGCGGATGCGCTGCTCGCTCAGGCCGAAGCGGCCGGTCTCGATGTTGCTGGCCAGGGCCTGGCCTCCGCCCAGCAGTTCGCCTGCCTGGCGTGCTGTCAGCCCTGCCCGCTCCCTCAACTTGCGTAGCTCGACTCCGAGTCGGAGTTGCCGGGCGGTCGGGGCGGACCTTGGCGGCACGTGCTGCCTCCTCGCTCGAACATAGATGGCAACCGTGACCGGATCGAGTGGCCTGTCGGATGCATCTCGCTGTTTCGTCGTAACCATCCTACGGAGCGGTCTACGGTGGAACACGAAGCCGTCACCGCAGAAGAGCACCGTGTACACACGGCATCGCCACTGCAACGGCGGCCAGTTCGTGATCCGTCAGCCCTCCACAGGAGACGTTCATGGCAACCGTATCCCCGCCCGAACCCTGGGCGTACGCACTTCAACTCCCCCACGCCCCCTGCGCCCCGCGCATTGCCCGAGCCACCCTCCGTGCTGTGCTCTGGTCGCACGGCATGGGGCAACTCATCTACGCCGCTGAGCTGTTGGTGTCGGAGATGGTGACCAATGCCTACCGGCACGCGGAAGGGCCCGCCGCCCTGCGGCTCCGGGAGGTCGGGGCCGACCGGCTGCGGGTCAGCGTGTGGGACACCAACCCGTACATCCCGGCCCCCTTCGACCGGCCGTCGGGGCCGATGCGCGCGCTGCCGAGTGCGTCCGTTCCGTACGAGGACGAGAGCGGGCGGGGGCTGTGCATCGTGCGCAGTCTCGCCGACACCTGGGGGAGCTTTCCGCTCGGGGACGACCTCTTCGGACGGGGCGGAAAGCTGTTGTGGGTGGAGGTGGGGAAGGGGCCCGCCCTGGTCATGGCCGCGTGAGCGCCCCGTAGCCCCGGAGACGGCCGGTCGGCTGGACTTCACCCCTCGTTCATCCGGCGGGCCCCTCGCACGCCCCGTGCGCCCCCTAGTGTCACGGCCGAAAGCAATCCGGTCAGGCGTTCGCCCTGGCCGCACTCCGGAGGGGACCCGACCCGTGCGCAACCTGCTGCCGCTGCTCAACCCGTCGTCGCACGGGGGCGCCCGCTCCGCGCTGACGTGCCGTTACCGCTGCGGTGACGCCTGCTTCCAGGAAGTCCCGAACACCAGCGACAACGAGTACGTCGGCGACGTCATCGCCGGCGCCCTGTCCCGCCGCTCGATGATGCGCGCCGCCGCCGTCGTCACGGTCGCGACCGCCGCCGGTACGACGCTGATGACGGCCGGGGCCCCGGACGCGGTCGCCGCCCCCGTACCCACTCCCGAGGCCAAGAAGCACGGCCACGGTCACGGCAACAAGGGCAAGGCCGCCCGCGGCCTCCGCTTCACCCCCGTCGCCCCCAACACCGACGACAAGGTCACCGTCCCCGACGGCTACACCCAGAACGTCGTGATCCGCTGGGGCGACCCGATCCTGCGCGGCGCCCCCGCCTTCGACCCGGAGAACCAGACCGCGAAGGCCCAGGCCGGCCAGTTCGGCTACAACAACGACTTCCTCTCGCTGCTCCCGCTCCGCGGTGAGCGCGGCCGTCAGGTGCTGGTCGCCAACCACGAGTACACCGACGAGAACCTGATGTTCCGCGGGTACGACGCCAAGAACCCGACCCGCGAGCAGGTCGAGATCGGCAAGGCGGCACACGGCCTCGGCGTGGTCGTGGTCGAGGAGACCCGGCGCGGCAACGGCCTTCTCGCCGTCCCCCGCCACCACCTCAACCGCCGTATCACCGCCGACACCCCGATGCGCCTGACCGGCCCGGCGGCCGGCAGCAAGTTCCTCCGTACCTCCGCCGACCCGACCGGCCGCAAGGTCCTCGGCACCTTCGCCAACTGCGCCGGCGGCACCACCCCGTGGGGCACCACCCTGCACGGCGAGGAGAACTTCAACGGGTACTTCGCCAACGCCGACCACTCCACCAGCGCCACCGACAAGCGCTATGGCATCGGCACCGCCCCCACCGAGCGCAAGTGGGAACGCTTCGACAAGCGCTTCGACGTCAAGCAGGAGCCCAACGAGCCCCACCGCCACGGCTGGGTCGTCGAGCTGGACCCGTACGACCCGGACTCAACTCCCCGCAAGCGCACGGCACTCGGCCGCTTCAAGCACGAGGCCGCCCAGCCCCGCCTGACCGACGACGGCCGCCCGGTCGTCTACATGGGCGACGACGAGCGCTTCGACTACCTCTACAAGTTCGTCTCCTCCAAGCGGATGAAGCGCGGCAGCTCCCGCGCCGCCCGCGAGCACAACCTCACCCTCCTCGACGAGGGCACGCTCTACGTCGCCAAGCTCACCGGCGACTCGCCGACCACCGAGATCGACGGCACCGGCAAGCTCCCGGGCGACGGCGAGTTCGACGGCAGCGGCATCTGGATCCCGCTCGCCACCGGCACCCGGTCGCACGTCCCCGGCATGACCGCCGAGGAGGTGTACGTCTTCACCCGCCTCGCCGGTGACAAGGTCGGCGCCACCAAGATGGACCGCCCCGAGGACGTCGAGCCGTCCCCGCGCACCGGTCGCGTCTACGTCGCCCTCACCAACAACACCGACCGCGGCAAGCCCGGCAAGCCCGGCGCCGACGAGGCCAACCCCCGCAACCTCAACAAGCACGGCCAGATCCTCGAACTCGCCGAGCACCGCAACGACCCGTCGCAGACCCGCTTCGCCTGGGGCCTCTTCCTCGTCGCCGGCGACCCCAAGGATCCCGCCACCTACTTCGCGGGCTTCCCCAAGGACCGGGTCTCCCCCATCTCCTGCCCCGACAACGTCGCCTTCGACCCGCACGGCAACCTGTGGATCTCCACCGACGGCAACCAGCTCGGCACCCACGACGGACTCTTCGGCGTCGCCGTCTCCGGCGACCGCCGCGGCGAGCTGAAGCAGTTCCTCACCGTCCCCAAGGGCGCCGAGACCTGCGGCCCGCTGATCCAGGACAACCGCGTCCTGGTCGCGGTCCAGCACCCCGGCGAGCTCGACGGCGCCACCGTCGAGAAGCCCGGCTCCAGCTGGCCCGACGGCCCCGGCAAGATGGTCCGGCCCGCCGTCGTCTCGGTCTGGCGCAAGGACGGCGACGACATCGGCGTGTAGCCCCCACCCGGCGTCCCGACAGCATCACCCCACCCGTCCCCGCGGGCCGGAGCCCCTCCGGCCCGCGGGGACGGGTCTGCTGTGTGCGGCTTCACCGCCGCCCTCAGGTCGGGCAGTTCCCCGCCACCGGCCTGTTTCCCTTCACCAGGGTGTTGAGCAGGGCGCTCTGGACGCACTCGTTGCCCTGTGAGGTGATTCCGTGCAGGTCGCCGCCCACCCTGAGCAGGGGCGCCTTCATCCGGGCGGCCACCTTTTCCGCGCCCGCCAGGGGGGTGCGCGGGTCCTTCTCGGTGTTGACCAGCAGCGGCCGCGGTCCGGCCGAAGCCTTGAGTGCGCCGAGCGGTGAGCCCGTCCCCGGCCACTGCGCGCAGGCCGCGAAGTCCGCGCCCGTCGTCGGTCCCGCGGGTTCGTTGCCCGCTGCCTTCGCCGCGACGGCGACCTCCTGGAGGAGGGTCTCGGTGTTCCTGGGCCAGGCGTAATCGGTGCACTTGTTGCCCAGGTCGAAGGCGAGGTTGGCGGGGGCCGGCTTCAGCACCTCCGCCAGGTCCTTCGGCAGCGGCAGGGCGGCGATCTTCTTGAGGGCGACGGTGGAGTTCGGCCCGCCCGCGTCGGCGTCGTCGACCGCGCGGGCGAACTCGGGCCACCGCGCGGGGTCATAGGCCACCGCGTTGACCGATTTCACCAGGTCGGGGTGGAGGGTGAAGGCCTTCTCCACAGCCTTGGCCGGGTCGTCGGCGAGGGCGCACTCGGCCGGTCCCGCACCCTTGCACCAGGGCAGGAACCCGGAGAGCGCGCCACGGATCTGCTCGGCCCGGCGCCGTGCCCCGGTCTTGTCCCGGGTGGAGTCCGCGTCCTGAAGGTTCATGGAACCGCTGATCGCCTCCGCCGCGCCCGTACGGGCCGGGTCCACCACCCCGTCCAGTACGGCCGCCCGCACCCGGTCCGGATGGGTGGCCAGGTACTCCTGGCCGAGCAGCGTCCCGTACGAGAGGAACAGCAGGTTCAGCTTGTCCTCGCCGAGCGCCTTGCGGATCGCCTCCAGGTCCTTGGCGACGGCCTTGGTGCCGAGGTGGGCGGTCAGCGCCCCGTACTTCTCGGTGCAGGCGGCGGCGTACTTCGTCGTCCCAGCCGTGACGGCGGGGACGTCCACGGCCGCCGGGTCGAGAACCTCGGCCTCCCTGACCCGCTCCACCGCCGCGCCTGGCTCCCCGCAGTCGACGACCGGGGTGGAGGCGTGCGAGCCGCGCCGGTCGAAGCCGACGATGTCGAACAGGGCGCGGAACTGCGGCGGAAGCAGGTTCGCCTGGGTGTAGCGGCCCTGGAGGCCGGGCCCGCCCGGGTCCGTCACCAGCACCCCGAGCCGCCGCTTGCGGTCGGTCGCCGGAAGCCGGGACACCGCGAGCCCGGTCGTCCCCGCGTCGGGCCGGGTGAAGTCGACGGGCACCTTGAGGGTGGCGCACTCGCGGGTCGGCTGCCCGGTCAGCGGGCAGTCCTCCCAGTCGGCCTGGGGCGCCTCCACGGGGGGCGGCGAGGAACGCGCGCTCGGCTTCGTCGACTCCTTCTTTCCCCCGTTGCCCTCCCCTCCGTCGTTGCCGCCCCCGCCTCCGCACGCGGTGAGGGCGAGTGTGGCGGCCAGGCCCAGCGCGAGGGAGGAGAGGGCGTGCCGGGACGGTCTCGCGGTACGGGGCCGCACCCGGCGCGCCATCGCCGTCCGTGCCTCCGCCTCCGTCGCCGTCTCTGCCGATGCCTTCGCTGCCACTGCCGGGCCCCTCTGTTGGTGCAGGTGTTACCGGCCAGTGTCGACGGGCGGCGGGGTGCGGCGCATCCGCAGGGGCCCGGACGGGCCTTCGGGGGTGCGTGCTACGGGGGGCGGTGTTCAGCCGCCGTGCAGCTTCAGGTCGGCCAGGACCGCCCGGTGGTCCGTCCCGGCCAGGTCCAGGAAGCGGACGGCGCTCACCGAGAAGTGCTTGCTGACCAGTACGTGGTCGATCTGGGTGCCCAGCACCGGTGTGGTGCTGGTGGGCCAGGTAGGGGTACGGGCAGAACCGGCGAGCGCCGCGCTGTCCCGCAGCCCGGACCCCGCGTCGAGGATCCGGCGGAACGCGGCGTGGTCCTGGGAGGCGTTGAAGTCCCCGGCGATGAGGGTGGGCCCGCTGCCGGCCCCGGCGTACTCCTCGATGGCCCTCAGCTCGGACCGCCACCGTCCGAGTATCCGTGGCACGGGCGGCAGTGGGTGCGCGAGCTGCACCCTGATCTCCTGCCCCTGTACGACGGCGGTGGCGCCCGGCATGGCGAGGGTGGAGGGGATTCTGGCGGCGGCGCGCAGCGGGTGCGTACTGAGGATCGCCGAACCCTCCGGGCCGTGGGCCTCGATGACTTCGCGGTACGGGTACGAGGCGGTGGGCAGCTCCTTGGCGAGGGCGCGGGCGCATCCGTAGTCGCACTCCGGGACGAAGACCAGGTCCGGTTTTTCGCGGCGGACGGCGGTGATCAGAGCGGGGGTGGCTTGTCCGAACTCGACGTTGGCGGTCAGCACGCGGAGCGTGGTGAGGGCGGGGGTGGAGGGGGTGGTGTCCGTGCCGTACGGGCGGAGGTACCAGGCGTTCGCCGCTGTGAGGGTGAGGGCCAGGGCGATGAGGAGGGGGTTGCGGGCGAGGGTGGCCAGGAGGAGGGCGCAGAGGGATGGGGCCAGCAACCAGGGCAGGAATGCGAGGAGTTGGGGGAGGGGGGTGACTCCGTCGATGCCGAGTGCGCGGCAGGCGATCACGATGCTGGCGCCGGTGAGGAGGAGTGCCGATGCCCAGGTGGCTGTCTGGCGCCGCCTGCTTGGGGGCGTTGCCGCGCGGGGCTCGTCGACGTCCTCCCGCACGTCCCTGGGGTCGCTCGCTTCGCGGGTGTGTGGCGCGTCCAAGGGAGTCCCCTCACCATGGTGCCGGCATGGAAGCCTGCATCTTCTCCCGGAACGGGGGTGGGGTGGGGGCGGGTGGGGTGCGACGCCGTCGGGGGTGAGGGAGCGGGGGTGGTCAGGGGAGGTCCTCGTTGCCGCGGACGACCGTGACCGGGATGGGGGAGTGCTGGACGACGTGGAGGGAGACGGAGCCCAGGACTGCGGCCTTGAGGCCGGTGTAGCCGCGGGCGCCGACCACCAGGAGGTCGGCGCCTTCTGCGCGGGCGAGGAGGGCTTCGGCCGGGCGGCCCTGGACGGTCTGCTGGGTGACCGTGGAGGCCACGCCCGGGCCGAGGGCGCGGGTGACCGTTTCGGTGAGGGTCTGGGCTGCCAGGTGTTCGGGGTTGAAGGTGGCGGCCTCCGCCGTCAGGCCGCTCCAGGCGGGGAACTCCCAGCCGGTCACCGCGACCAGTTCCGCGCCGGTCAGTTCGGCCTGCCGCGCCGCCCAGCGCAATGCCCGTACGGAGGGGTCCGAGCCGTCCACGCCCACGACGATCCTGCCTGCCATCTGCCAGCCTCTCTGCCGCACGGAACATTGATGGAGATGTGTGGCCGCTGCTACTGCTGAGCCAGCCCCGTCTTGATCGCGCCGGTGAACCGGACCACGCGGTGTGCCTGTACCCGGGCCGCGGTCTTCGCGATCTCATCGACCGGGTTGGCACCCTGGGCGTCCACGTGGGAGGTGCCGTACGGGTTGCCGTCCTCGAACTTGGAGGGCTGGGTGTAGCCGGGCGGGACGATGATGCCGCCGAAGTGGTACGCGCAGTTGTAGAGCGCGAGCAGGGTGGATTCCTGGCCGCCGTGCAGGGTCGCGGACGAGGTGAAGCCGCTGTAGACCTTGTCGGCGAGTTTGCCCTGTGCCCAGAGGCCGCCGAGCGTGTCGATGAACTGCTTGAGCTGCGAGGTGACGTTGCCGTAGCGGGTGGGGGTGCCGAAGATGACCGCGTCCGCCCACTCCATGTCGGCGGGCTCGGCCTCCGGGATGTCGGCGGTGGCGGCGGCGTTGGCGGCCCAGGCCGGGTTCGAGTCGATGGCTGCCTGGGGCGCGAGTTCGTGGGCCTTGCGCAGGCGGACGTTGGCTCCGGCCTCTTCGGAGGCGGCGGCGATCTCGGCGGCGAGGGTGGCGATGGTGCCGGTGGAGGAGTAGTAGATGACGGCTACGTTGACGCTGCCATTGCCATTGCCATTGCCATCGCCGTTGCCGCTGCTGTTGCCGTCTGCGCTGGTCGGGGTCGTCATGGAGCACCTTCCGGGGTGAGCCAGGGTGAGCCGGGGAGTGGGGGATGCCGGCGGTCGGGCATTTCCGGCATTCCGCCTCAACCTAACGCCGCGGGCCCGGACGCGCCCGGCGGGACGGGCCCGCTCCCTGGCGCGGGCCCGGTCCTCTCCCCTGCACCGCCCCTCACCGGTACGGCCGCGTTCCGGTCGCGGGGGCCGGTCGGGTCGCCTTGGGTGGGGGGATGCGGCGTGTTCTCTGTGTGCTTCTGCTTGCGCTGGCGGCGCTTCTGGTGCCGGTGGCGGCAGTTTCCGTGTGGGCTGATCGCGAGATCGATGACACCGACGCGTATGTGGCGCAGATGGCGCCGCTGGCGGAGAACACCGAGGTGCGGCAGGCCGTTGCCACCCGGCTGACGACCGAGATCATGAAGCAGATCGATCTGGGTCCTCTGCAGGACGGGGCGGGGAAGCTGCTGGCTGACGCGGCCCAGTCCTTCACCGGTACGGACGCCTACCGACAGGCGTGGAACACGGTCAACCGCGTGACGCACGACGCCTTCCGCGACGCGCTCGCCGCGCCGGTCGGCAGCGGGGACGCGGTCACCCTCGACCTGGCCCCGGTGACCGAGGAGCTGAAGGCGCAGCTCCAGGCGGACAACGTGCCGCTGGCGGGACGTATCCCGGTGGTGCACACCGACATCACGCTGGCCCGGACCGACCAGCTCGATACCTGGCGCGGGGTGTACAAGTGGCTTTCACCGCTGGCGGGCTGGCTGCCGTGGGTGGTCCTCGCTCTGGTGGTCGCGGCCGTGCTGGTGGCGGGGTGGGGGCAGGGCGCGGGGCGGTGGCTGTTCGGGCTCGCGGGGGGTGGGGTGGCGGTGGTGGTGGGTGCGTCGCTGCTGGCGTTGGTGCTCGCCGTCGCGCACAATCTGGCGTTGTCCTCGCTGCCGGCGGACGTCAGCAGGGCGGCGGCCGAGGCGGTGTACTCGACCTTGACGGGGCCGTTGCGGACGGCGGCCTGGGTGCTGGGCGGGGCGGGGCTGGTGGTGGCGGTCGGGGCGGGGGCGGCCCGGTTGCTGGTACGTCGGCGGGAGACGCGCACCCTTTCGGACCACCCGCCTCGCGGGGCGGGGCGGGGCGACGCAGGGTGGTCGGCATGAAGATCACCCGCGCCGCCGGCGCCGTCGTTCTCGCGTCCCTCCTCTCCTTCTCCGTTTCCGCGTGCGGGGATGGGGACAAGGCATCGAATGCCGTTTCCAGTGCTACTGCGAAGGCGGGCGAGGCGGCCGCAAGCGCTACCGCGAAGGCGGGCGAGGCCGCGGCCAGTGCCACCGCGAAGGCCGGTGAGGCGGCCGGCAAGGCCAAGGAGGCGTACGCGTCTGCCTCCGCGTCCGCGTCCGCGAAGATGGCCGAGGTCAAGGACGGGGCCGCCGCCAAGGACGAGGTCAAGGTCGGGGACGTCAAGGCGGACGGGGACCGGATGACGGCGGAGGTTACGGCCTCCAACAAGGAGTCCAAGAAGCAGAGTTACGTCGTCCAGGTCAACTTCCGGGATGCCGGGGGCAATCTGCTCGACACGGCGGTCGTCACGGTCAAGGACGTCGAGGCGGGCAAGGACGGCATGGCCACCGTCAAGAGCAACAGGAGCCTCGACGGCGACGTCAAGGCGGAAGTCGCCAAGGCCCTCCGCCACTGACCCACCGGCGTCACCCAACGAGGGGGCGCAGGCCCCCACCCCACGGAAGGCGGGCCTGCGCCCCCTCGCCATGCCCCGCCCTCGACCCCCGGCAGCCCCCCGACTTGCCGCCCGGGCTCAGAGGGTGTGACCTGGTGGGGTGGGGGATCCACCACCGGGGGCGACCTTGAGGAGTGGCTCGATGGGCGCACATGCAGCGGCACCGGCGGGAGGAATACGCGGCCGGAGCGGCCAGGGTGGCCGGGCCGGCCAAGGTGGTCGGAGTGGTCAGGCAGTGGGTGCGGCGACCGCGACCCGGGCCTCCTGGGCCATTCCGCTCCTCCTCGGCCTGACCTACGGCATATACACCGCCTTCATGGCCCGCGGCACCTCCCCCCTCACCGCCCGGAACGTCTGGCTCGGCGTCCTCTGCGGCGTCATCCTCACCGTCGTGGCGTACCTCGTGGGCAAGCTCGGAAAGGGCCTCCCCGCCGGACCCCACGCGGCCGCGTTCGCCGCGCCCTTCGGCATCGCGATGGGGTTCCTCTACAGCCTCGGTGGCGGCAGCATCCTCACTGCGGTGCTGCTGGCGATGACCCTCGCCGCGAGCATGTTCGTCGCCTCGTACTACGTGTTCTACTCGCACAGCGACTGACACCACACCCGGCCGCCCCTCGGACCGAAAATGCCGCGATGCACTCAACTCCCTTCAGATACGGTCGAGTTGAGTGCAAGTTGAGTGCGATGACTGCGCGCACCCGCCGCCTCGGAGTAGAACACCAGTCTGTACGGACCGGCATCACACCACGGGGAGTTGACCCATCGGCATGACCATTCAAACCCTCCCGGACCTCGCCATCGAGACCACCGGCCTGGTGAAGGTCTTCGGCGACAACCGGGCCGTCGACGGAATCGATCTCTCCGTTCCCACCGGCACCGTCTACGGCGTGCTGGGTCCCAACGGCGCCGGCAAGACCACCGCGGTGAAAATGCTCGCCACCCTGCTGCGCCCCGACGGCGGCTCCGCCCGTGTCTTCGGCAAGGACGTGGTGAAGGACGCGGACGCGGTACGTTCCCGGGTCAGCCTCACCGGGCAGTACGCGTCCGTCGACGAGGACCTCACCGGCACCGAGAACCTCATCCTGCTGGCCCGCCTCCTCGGCCACTCCAAGCCGGACTCCCGCTCCCGCGCCGCCCAGTTGCTGGAGGCCTTCGGCCTCACCGAGGCCGCCGCCAAGCAGGTCAAGAACTACTCCGGCGGCATGCGGCGCCGTATCGACATCGCCGCCTCCATCCTCAACACCCCCGACCTCCTCTTCCTCGACGAGCCCACCACCGGCCTCGACCCGCGCAGCCGCAACCAGGTCTGGGACATCGTCCGGGCGGTCGTCGCCCAGGGCACCACCGTCCTGCTCACCACCCAGTACCTCGACGAGGCCGACCAGTTGGCCTCCCGCATCGCGGTGATCGACCACGGCAGGGTCATCGCCGAGGGAACGAAGGGCGAGCTCAAGGCCTCCGTCGGCACCGGCTCCGTACATCTGCGCCTGCGCGACCCGGACGACCGCCCGCGCGCCGAGAACATCCTCGCCGCCGAGATGAACGCGAACGTCCAACTCGACCCGGACCCCGTCGCACTGACCGCCACCGTCGACGGCCACGGCACCGAACAGGGCGCCGCCGAGCAGGCCGCCCGTGCCCTCGCCGCCCTCGCCCGCGCCGACATCACCGTCGACAGTTTCGCCCTCGGCCAGCCCAGCCTCGACGAGGTCTTCATGGCCCTCACCGACAAGAGCCCGGCCGACAGAGCCGACAAGGCCGACAAGAGCGAGACGGCAGAAAGGACGAGCGGGCAGACGCGGTCCGCCGAGGACGAGGGGATCACGGCATGAGTACCGCCACCACCAAACAGGACCAGGCCGAGACCCACCTCGAAGCACCCAAGGTCGACGAGCTCGCCGCCCTCCTCGTCGCCAAGGACCGGCCCCGTCGCCCCAGCGCCCTCTCCGCCTCGCTCACCTTCGGCTGGCGCGCCATGCTGAAGATCAAGCATGTGCCGGAGCAGCTGTTCGACGTGACGGCGTTCCCGATCATGATGGTGCTGATGTACGCCTACCTCTTCGGCGGCGCACTCGCCGGATCGGTGTCCCAGTACATCCAGTTCCTGCTGCCGGGGGTGCTGGTGATGTCCATCGTGATGATCACCATGTACACGGGCGTGGCCATCAACACCGACATCTCCAAGGGTGTCTTCGACCGCTTCCGGACGCTGCCGATGTGGCGTCCGGCGCCCATGGTCGGCTATCTGCTCGGCGACATCGTGCGGTATCTGATCGCCTCGGTGGTCATCCTCACGGTGGGCGTGATCATCGGGTACCGGCCGCAGGGAGGAGGCTTGGGGATCCTGGGCGGGGTGGCGCTGCTGATGGTCTTCTCGTTCTCCTTCTCCTGGATCTGGACCATGTTCGGGCTGATGCTGCGCTCGGAGAAGTCGGTCATGGGCGTCAGCATGATGGTGATCTTCCCGCTGACCTTCCTGAGCAATGTGTTCGTCGACCCGAGGACGATGCCGGGCTGGCTCCAGGCGTTCGTGAACAACAGCCCGGTCAGCCATGTGGCCACGGCGGTGCGGGAACTGATGGCAGGAAACTGGCCCGGCGCGGACATCGCCTGGTCCCTGGGCTGGGCCGCCCTCTTCCTGGTCGTCTTCGGCACGCTGACCATGCGTCTCTACAACCGCAAGTGAGCCGTCAAGATCGTCACGGTTACGGGTCTGTCCCAGGCCCGGGGTCGCTGTAACAGGAATGTATTAGGGGGAGGTTGGGCGGAACGGTTCTGCGTGGCGGACGAGTCCTGGTGATCAGAAAGTACGCACCGCCAGTACGAGTACGCGTACGAGCATCCGTACCGCCAACCGATCCGAGGACTCCCCATGCGCGCAACCAAGCTCACCCTCGCCACCCTGGCCGTCGTCGCGGGCCTGTCGCTCACGGCCTGCCAGAACGACGGTGACGCCGTGGGCAAGGGCGACCCCTCGTCCCCGGCCTCCGCGTCCACCTCGGGCGGTTCGGGCCCGGACAGCAAGGCGCCGAGCTCGGCGGGTTCCGAGGGCACCGGCTCCACCGGCGGCAAGTCCGACGAGCCGCAGGGCACCGTCGCCGGTACCGGCACCAACGAGAACGGCAAGATCGGCGCCTGCCGCACCGACGAGCTGGACATCTCGGCCGTGGACGCGACGGTCGGCGGAGACGCGGAGGGCACCGTGGCCGTGGAGTTCAAGAACGGCGCCGGTCGCGACTGTTCCCTCGCCGGTTACGCGGGCGTGGACCTGAAGACCAACGCGGGTGACCTGTCCGCCAAGCGCACCGGCGAGAAGGCGGAGTCGGTGCTCCTCAAGGACGGCAAGTCGACCTTCTTCGGCATCACCTACCCGGTCAACAACTCCGGCGGCTCCGGCGTCAAGATTACCGGCCTCGTGGTGACCCCTCCCGGCGAGACCAAGTCGATCACCCTGGACTGGCCGGGCAAGGGCTCGCTGCCCGTCACCGACGGCTCCGGATCCCCGGTGAAGGTCGGCCCGATGGGCAGCGCGGGCCAGGGCGGCGCGCAGTAACACCCTCAGCAACACCCACGCAGTGACACCCACCAGGAGCGGTCCCGGCAGCACGGACAGACCTCAAAGGCCGGCGGTGCCGCACCACTTGGTGCCACTACCGCGCGACCACGACGACGCACTCGACGTCTCCGTCCGCTTCACGGCCCCGTACGTGAGTGGGGCCCTGCCCGGCGGAGACTCCACCGGGCAGGGCCCCACTCCGTCCCACCTCACGCACACCGATCCGTCAGCGGCCGGTCTGCCCGTCCGCCAGCTCCCGCAGCGCGTCCAGGTGACCGTTGTGCCGGGAGATCTCCTCCACCAGGTGCATCAGGATCCAGCGCATCGTCGGGTGCTCGCCGTTGCGGAACGGCTTCGCCGACCGTGCGTCGAGGTCCGTCTCCGCCACCAGCTTCCGGTACTGCTCGCTCTGGGTCTCGTACTCGGCCACCAGCTGCGCCATCGGCGTCCGGGCGCCCAGCCGCATCTCGCGGTCCGGGTCCTCGTCCGTCCACGGCCACTCGATGTCGTCGCCGTGGCCGAGGAAGATCTCCTCGAACCAGGACTTCTCCACCCACCGCAGATGGCTGATCAGCCCGCCCATGGTCGTCAGCGGCGAGGACGGCAGCAGGGCCGCGCCCACGTGCTCGGGCGCCAGATCGGCGCACTTGGCGATCGCGCTGCCGCGTGCGTAGTCGAGGAAGGTGGTCAGCGTGGATCGCTCGTCCCAGGCGGGAGGCATATCGGTGTGTCGGGGCATCGGGGGGATGATCGCCGTCCCCGGCTCCGAATGTCGAGCGATTTACGTTCCCCGAAGGAGTGACCACGCGCCGAACTTGCCACGCGCACTCGCCAGGAGGTGCACTCTGCCGGGATGTCCACACGCATCGACGTACGCATCCCGGACCACAACGACCGGGTGCCGACCCCGCCGCCGATCCCCCCGGCCTGCCCCAACTGCCGTCAGGGCGTGCTCTGGAAGGACACCCGCGCCGACCAGAAGGACTCCGGCAAGAACCACTGGCGCTGGTGGTGCGGCAACTGCCAGAAACGCTTCCGGCCCACCGAGGAACACCTCCGCCGCTTCGCGTAAGCCGTGATCCCTACGGCTCCCCGGCCAACGCCTGGTCGCCCTCCGTCCCGGGCACCAGCCCGGCCTCCACCACTTCCCGCGCCACTTCCGTGAGCCGTCGCCCGTTGCTGCGCGCATAGCGGCGCAGCACGTTGAACGCCTCGTCGACCGTCACTCCCAGTCTGGCCGCCAGCACGCCCTTGGCCTGCTCGATGACAATCCGGCTGTCGAGGGCGGTACGGAGCTGGATGGCGGTGAGCCGGTGGGCGGACAGGGTCTGTTCGTGTACGAGGCCGATCACGGCGGCGTCGGCGAGCGCCTGTCCCAGTCGCACATCGCTCTCCGGCAGCGGTGTCTTCTCGGTCCGCAGCAGGAGCAGGCATCCCAGCCGCTCCTCGCGCAGCCGCAGCGGCAGCGCGCACGCCCAGGTGTACCCGGCCTGGCGGGCGTGCGGCGTGAAGGCGGGCCACCTGCCGTTCGCGCTCGCGAGGTCCACCCGTGCCAGACAGGCGCCGTCGACCGTGTCGGTCGCCAGGGCCATGTCGATCACCTTGCCGACCGCGCCCGGCCCGGTGTGACAGTCCACGCACGGTCCCTCGTCCGCCGCGGCCTCCAGCAGTTCGGAGAGCGCCTCGCCGGGGTCGCACGGCGCGACCACCCGCAACGGCTCCCCGGCCGGGGCCAGCAGCACGGCCGCCACTGATACATCCAGCAACTGGGAGCAGCGCACCGTCAGTTGCTGAAAGAAGTCAACTAAATCGAAATCGTCCACGAGTGTGTCGGCCAGCTCGACGAAGGTTTCGGCCAGGGCCATTTCGCGGTCCCGTGTCATGATCGGCCTCGTCCCTTCCGGTTTGTTCCGCCAGTCTTCGTGGTCTCCAGGACATCCAAGAGAACTCTGTCTTCCTTTCGCCCCTCGATCTCATGCATCGCGGGGCCCCGTGCGTCGGTCGTCGGGCAACCGCAGTCGTCCGGCGACTATGTCGCGGGAAAGGGCGACGAGAGGCCGATTGCGTGCGAAGGCATAGGCGCGCAATCGGTCAAGAGCGGTCGCCAGGTCCACGTCCAGCTGGACGCTCAGCATTCCGGTTGCCTGGTGGACCACCGCCCGGTGCAGGACGCGCGGTGGCTCACCGCGGTTCCCGGTGCCCAGTGTTCCCGAACGTACGGCGGACAGCAGCCAGTGGGTGAGGGCTTCGCAGACCGCCAGCGATGCATTCAGCCCCTCCTCGGAGAGCGGGTGCGGCTCACGCCGGTACCCGGTCAGCGAACCGACCCGGATGGCTCCGCTCCGTAGCGGAAAGGCGAACACCGTGCGTACGCCGAGTTCGATGGCACCGGGCACGACCGCCGGCCGGCGGCTGTCGTCGACGCGTGCGACACCGGCGAGCATGTGCAGTGACCCGTCCCGTGCGGCTTCGATGCTCGGACCCTGGTCCAGAGTAGACTGCAAATCCTCCATCGCCGCACCCAAGTCGGCGCTGTGCCACAGGAGTTCGGGTGACGGTACTCGACTCGAAATGGCGACCCCGTCCACCAGCACCAGGCGGGCACAGTCACCCGCCCAGCTGTCGGAGGGCCCGGCTCCACCGGGAGCCGGTGTTTCGACCAGCACGGTCAGTTCTTGCGGCTTGTACGCGGACATGCCTCGTCACCTCGAACGCCGCACAGCCCGGCGGGCCGTTCACCTCGTGATGCCGCACTGTTCCGAACGGCGTTCCCGGTTCTCCCCCAGCATGTCCCGGGCGCGCGACGGGCTCAAGCGGCTCGGGCCGTTGGCCTCGGCGGGCCCGCTCGGCCCTGCCGTCGGCCGCGTATTGCTGCACCGGAGTGACGCTGCCGCGCGCCCCGGGCTCCGGTGCGGGGCCGGTCGGGTGGGCGGTTGTCACAGTCGGTCAATGCGACTAATCGAGATCACGCGAGGGTGCGCAGTGTCGATGGCGGTCTGCCTCGCGGTCGGGGCAGTGGGTACGGACGCGCAGGCGGACCCGGCACCGGAGGCAACAGAGGTGGCGCGGCTGTACCGGGAGGCCGGAGCCGCGGTGAAGGCGCACGAGGCGGCCCGCAAGGCGGTCGGCAGAGCCCGGGACGAGGTGGCCCGCCTCCAGGCGGCCGAGGCGGCCGAACAGGCGAGGCTCGCCCGACTCCGTGACGCCATGGGCGAGTTGGCCCGCAGTCAGTACCGGACGGGCGGTGGCAGCGTCGCGTACACGGTGCGCTTCCTGACGTCCCCGTCCCCCGAGCAGTTGATGCGGCGGGTCTCGCTGGCCGGTCGGGGCAGCCACGCGACGTCCTCCCTGATGGTGCGCGTACAGGAGTCCCGGGCGCGGCTCGCCCGCGACCGGGCGGCGTCCGCGAAGGTGCTGACCGGGCTGAAGGCGGAACTGGTCCGGCAGTCCGGCGCCCGCCGCCTCATCGAGCAGAAGCTGAAGGAGGCGCAGGAACGTTTGCGCCTCGCCGAGGAAGCACGACGGCTCGCGGCCGTGGCGCGATCGGCCAGGGACTCGGGCCGCGGGTGGAGTGCGTCGGCGGGTGCCCCCGGCCCGTCCTGCGCCATGGGCGCGCAGGAGCTGGGCGGCCCGTCGCACGCCAACCGGGCGGCCGCCCCCCGCTGGGTCAAGCCGGTCGACCCCGCCCCGATGTCCGCCGGCTTCGCCGAGTCCGGCAGCCGCTGGAAGCACCGGCACACCGGCCAGGACTTCGCGGTCCCCGACGGTGAGCCGGTACGGGCCGTGGGCGCCGGGGTCGTCGAGTTCACCGGCTGCGGCGACGGCTTCGGCAACCAGATCGTCCTCCGCCACCCCAACGGCTACTTCACCCAGTACGCCCACCTCTCCGCCTTCGGCGTCGGTCGTGGCCGCCCCGTGGTCGCGGGCGACATCATCGGACTGTCCGGCAGCACGGGCAACGTCTCCGGCCCGCATCTGCATTTCGAGGTCCGCATCACCCCCCAACTCGGCTCGGGGATCAACCCGTTGCCGTGGCTGCGGGAGCGCGGCGTACGGCTCTGAGGAAGGGGGCGGGGCTGGGGGCTTCGGAGGCGGTGTCGGAGGGGGAGTGGGCTGGTGGGGAGGGGTGGCCGGCGGGCGTGCTTTCATACGCCGATGACGCCCGCCACCCCGCCTGCCCGCCCCGGCCCGCCTGCTCCTGCCGATGCTCTCGAAGTGCGCCTTCGCCATCCCGCCGATCTTCCGGTGCTGGCGCGGGTGCTGGGTGAGGTGCACGAGGAGGACGGCTATCCCCGGGACTGGCCCGCCTCCCCGGAGGAGTGGGTCGGGCTTCCGGCGCCGCTCGGGGCCTGGGTGGTCGTGTGGGGCGGGGAACCGGTCGGCCATGTGGCGTTGACGGCTCCGGGGCAGGGGGATGTGGCCCCGGGGCTGGTGGCGGGGCCGGTCGCGGTGGTGGCGCGGCTGTTCGTGTCGCCCCGGGTGCGGGGGCTGGGCGCCGGAAGGGTGCTGCTGGCGGAAGTCTGTTCGCTGGCAGGGGAGTTGGGAGTGCGCCCGGTGCTCGACGTGGTGTCCGCCGATACCGGGGCGGTCGACTTCTACTCCCGTACCGGCTGGGAGGCCGTCGGGTCGGGGGAGCAGGAGTGGGGCGGCGGCGAACTCGTACCGGTGCACTGCTTCGCGGCGCCGCTGCCCCACTGATCCTCCCAACTCCCGTACCCAACAACCCACTTCGTCCCGCACCGCTCCTCTACTGTGAGACGCGTGGCTGAAGCGAACGAAGTGCTGATCGGGGGCCGTTACCGGCTGGCCGGGTGCGGCGGGCATGCCCGTACAGCCGGGCCGTTCACCCGCGCCCACGGCGCCTCCCCTCCCGCAGCTTGCGCGGACGGGGTTGAGTCCGGGTTTGGCGCGGGGGTGGCGGCTGTTGGGGGCGTTGGCCCTGGTGGTCGGGGCGGGATTCCTGCCGTGGAACTTTGCGCACGGCGTCACCCTCATCAGCATCCTGACCGCGCTCGTGCTCGCCACCGTGAACGCGTTGCCCCGCCCTCGCCTGCACCCGGCCTGGGTCTGGGGGTGCGCCGTACTGCTCAATCTGGTGCTGCTGTTCGTGTTCCAGGGGTTCGGCCTGCTGAGCAGCCTCGCCGGACTGCCGCACTACCAACTGTTCAACGCCCTGGTGCTTGGCACCGGAGCCTGGCTGCTGTGGTGGCGCATCCCGGTCGCCGGCACCCGGGCGCGGTAGTCCGCTCCCTGAACAGGGAAGCGGGGGGGGGGGGGGGGGGGGGGGGGCCCCCCCGCCCCGGCCAGCCAACAAACACAAAGAAAAAAAAAAGGAGAAGCGACAGC
>NZ_JBITDM010000004.1:215617-456539 GCF_044454195.1 Streptomyces sp. NPDC051561
GGGGGGGGGGGGGGGGGGGGCGGGGGGGGGGGGGGGGGGGGGGCGGGCGCGCGGGGCGGCGGGGGGGGGGGCGCCCCCCCCCCCCCCGCGGGGGGCGGGGCCCCCCCCCCCCCCCCCCCCCCCCCCGCTTCCGTACTGCTTACCGCCTACAGGTCGAACTCGTGCGGCGGCAGGTCCAGCGCGAAGCACGCCTCGCGCACCACGGCCTGCTCGTCCTTGTCGAAGTCGCCGTCGGCGCCGCCGATGACGATGCCGATCTGGATGACCGCGCGGGCCTCGGCCGGCTTCTTCTTCGCCTTGGCGATCTCCTGGAGAACGCTCACCTTGCCGAACGCGAAGTCCGCCTCCAGCTTGCCGACGTAGTCGTTGAAGCGGCGCTGGAGGTCGTCGGCGGGGAAGTTCTTCAGTACGTCGTTGGAGCCGATCAGGGCTGCCACGCGCTGACGCTCGGCGGGGTCGATGGAGCCGTCGGCCGCCGCGACCAGGGCGCACATGGCCATGCTGGCGTCCCGGAACGAGCCGCTCTTCAGCTCGTTCTTCTTCGACTCCAGCTGGGTCTGCATCGAAGAGGCGGTTTCCTTGAAGCGGTCCCACAGGGCCATGAAGAGTCTCCGTCGTCCGGGGGTATCTAGATCTACAACCCTGTAGAACCTAACAGGGTGTGGGGTGAAGATGCTCTAAAGAGGCGAAGACGACTGGGTGTGCGTCTGGGGCCGCGTCTGCTGACTGTGCGTCTGCGGTCCCGCCTCCGCCGCGATCATCGCCTCCAGTGACGCGGGCCCGGACGGCGGCTTGCGCTTGCCGCCCTCCTGGAGTCGCAGGACCAGAGGTTCGGTCCAGCGCGCGGCCAGCGGGCCGATGATGACGAGGATCAGGACGTACGCCGTGGCCAGCGGCCCGATTCTCGGTTCCGTCGCCACCGCGAGTCCCGCGATCACAATGGAGAACTCCCCGCGAGCGACGAGAGTTCCGCCCGCCCGCAAGCGGCCCTTCTTCCCGATGCCGGCCCGTCGGGCGGCGTACCAGCCCGTACCGATCTTGGTCACGGTGGTGACGACCGCCAGGATCAGCGCCGGGACCAGCACCGGCGGAATGGCCGCCGGATTGGTCGAGAGGCCGAAGAAGACGAAGAAGACGGCGGCGAACAGGTCCCGGAGCGGCGCCAGCAGCTTGTGTGCGCCGTCGGCGACCTCGCCGGAGAGGGCGATGCCGACCAGGAAGGCGCCGACCGCCGCCGAGACCTGGAGCTGCTGGGCGAGGCCCGCGACCAGGACGGTCAGGCCGAGCACCACCAGGAGCAGCATCTCCGGGTTGTCCGAGGACACCGCGCGGCTGATCAGACGGCCGTGGCGCAGCGCCGCGTACAGGACGAGACCGACCGTGCCGAGCGCGATGAGCAGCGTGACGCTGCCGCCCGCGAAGCCGACGCCCGCCAGCATCGCGGTGAGCAGCGGCAGATAGACCGCCATCGCCAGGTCCTCCATGACCAGGACGCCGAGGATGACGGGGGTCTCGCGGTTGCCGAGACGGCCGAGGTCGGTCATCACCTTGGCGATGACGCCGGAAGAGGAGATCCAGGTGACGCCCGCGAGGGCGACCGCGCCGACCGGGCCCCAGCCGAGGATCAGGGCGGCGGCTGCGCCGGGGATCGCGTTGAGGAGGAAGTCGACGATGCCGGAGGGGTACTGGGTCTTGAGGCTGGTGACCAGCTCGCTGGCGCTGTATTCGAGGCCGAGCAGGAGCAGCAGCAGGATGACGCCGATTTCCGCGCCGACGGCGGTGAACTCCTCGCTCGCGCCGAGCGGTATCAGCCCGCCGTGGCCGAAGGCGAGTCCGACCAGCAGGTACAGGGGTATCGGGGACAGGCCTATGCGCCCGGCCATCCGGCCGATGATGCCGAGCGTCAGGATGATGGCGCCCAGCTCGATGAGGAGAGCGGTGGTGTTGTGCACGGTGTTCTGGTCCTCCGCCCGGTCAGTCGTCGGCGAGCGTCGCGCCGCTGGGGGCGCCCGCGATCAGTTCGGCGAGGTCGTCCACGCCCTGCCGGGTGCCGACCGCCACGAGGGTGTCCCCGATGGCGAGGCGGAAGGCCGGTTCGGGGGAGGGGTGGGCGCTGGAGCGGCGCAGTACGGCCACGATCGAGGCGCCGGTGCGTGAGCGGGCCTTGGTGTCGCCGAGGAGCTTTCCGCCGTACGGAGACTTCGAGGTCACCGGTATGTGCTCGGTGACCAGGTCGATGCCGTCGGTGCGGACGGCGTCGGTGGGGGCGGCGTCCAGGAGGTGCGCCAGCGCGGTCGCCTCCTGGGCGGTCAGCGGGATGAGGGTCTGGCAGGCGTCCGGGTCCTCCTGGCTGTAGAAGCCGATGAAGCGCCGGCCGTCGTCGTGCACCACGACGGAGACGTGTCGTCCGCCCTCGGTGGTGTAGTCGTACTGGGTGCCGATGCCGGGCAGGGTGGAACGGCGTGTCCCCATGGGGTCCTCCTGAAAAGCGGGAACCGAAGTGTCGGAGCAGCGAAAAGTGATCTTCTTTAAGATTCCATTACCTTACTCCGCTCCAAGATGCCCGGCTTTGCAGGTGTGTGTCAGGGTGGGGTGATCGCGATCGTGGGGGTTTCAGACGTTTCAGTGCGTGATGCACGGAGAGGCGAACGGAATGGTGCAGATCGGATACACGATGATGACCGAGCAGGCCGGACCCCGTGCGCTCGTCGGCCACGTCGTGGGCGCCGAGCGAGCCGGGTTCGACTTCTCGGTCACCTCGGACCACTACTTCCCGTGGCTGGCGGAACAGGGCCACGCCCCGTACGCCTGGAGCGTGCTGGGAGCAGCGGCGCAGGCCACCGAGCGCATCCCGCTGATGACCTATGTGACCTGCCCGACCACCCGGTACCACCCCGCGGTCGTCGCCCAGAAGGCCGCCACGGTGCAGCTGCTGTCCGAGGGGCGTTTCCGGCTCGGCCTCGGCTCCGGCGAGAACCTCAACGAGCACGTGGTGGGCGGCGGGTGGCCCGCCGCCCACGTCCGGCTCGAAATGCTGGAGGAGGCCGTGGTGATCATCCGCGAGCTCTTCGCGGGCGGCAACGTCAACCACCACGGCACCCACTTCGACGTCGAGAACGCGAAGCTGTGGGACCTGCCGAAGGACGAGGGGTTCCCGGTGCCACCGATCGGCATCGCGGTCTCCGGCGAACGCTCCTGCGAACTGGCGGGACGGCTCGGAGACCTGGTGATCGCGACCGAGGCCAAGGGCGAGCTGATCGAGTCCTTCGACCGGCACGGCGGGTCCGGCAAGCCCCGGGTCGGCCAGCTGCCGGTCTGCTTCGACACCGACAGGGACGCGGCGGTGGCCCGCGCACACGAGCAGTTCCGGTGGTTCGCCGGCGGCTGGAAGGTCAACTCGGAACTGCCGGGGCCGGCCGGTTTCGCCGGGGCGACACAGTTCGTGCGGCCCGATGACGTGGCCGGGACGATCCCGTGCGGCTCGGACGTGGAGGACTTCGTGGAGGCGGTACGGCCGTACGCGGAGGCGGGATTCACCGAGGTGGCCCTGGTCCAGATCGGCGGCGACCACCAGGAGCCGTACCTGAAGTGGGCGGAGAAGGAACTGCTGCCCGCGCTAAGGGAGTTGTGAGGCGCCCCGACCGGCTTGGCCCGCCGCTTCGGCCGGAGTGCGCGGCCTGTCCGACGTAATTCAACGGAACGGAATGGATCACCTGATGAAGGTCACTGTCACTGTCACGGACTGCCCCGCGCAGGACGCCCGCACCGTCTTGCAGGCGCTGGCGGAGGGCTTCCCGTCCTCGGAGCGCGGCCCGGGCGACGTACCGCAGGAGACGCCGGGCGCCGGGCCGACGGTCTGGACCTCGGTCTTCGAGGTGCCGGAGGACTCGGCCCCGGCCGCGACCGCCTCGGAAGCCCTCTCCGGCCCGGTCTCGGTCACGCTCCAGGGCGGCCCGAACGAGGTCGCCACCGCGCGCAAGCTGCTGGCCGAGGCCTTCTCCGTACTGGACGAGGGAACGGCCGCGGGCGACCAGGAGCAGGAGCTCTCGCTCCGGCTGACCAGTCGCTGAGAGCCTGTGAACCGCAGCCGCTGAACTCCGGTTCCCGGCAGCCCACTTGGGGCGGTGCCTCCCCCTAAGCCTCCCTGAGGATCTCCTGCACCACGTCCGGCACCGCCCTCCCGCTGCCGAAGGCCCGTGCCCGTACATGGGCGAGGGCCTCCAGGTGGGAAGTTCCCCGCCGCGCCGCCAGCACACCGACCGCTGTATGCGCGTCCGCCCAGTGGGCACGGATCACCTCCTCCGGCTCCCACACCGGGACCGCCTCGCCCGCGAGCATCCGGTGGTAGGTGGCCAGCAGGACGAGGGCCGCCGCCCCCGCCGCGTCCCGGCCGCGCGCCACCTCCTCCTCGGTCAGCGCGCCCGGCAGCCGCCGGTACAGATCGATGGCGCCCATCACATGCGTCCCGAAGGTCAGCGGGAACCCGTACACCGCCCCCACGTCCGGCAGCTCCTCCACCGCCCTGCTGCTGAACACCGGCCACGGCGTGGGGAAGTGATGGTGCAGATCGCGTACCGCGACCACCTCACCGGTCGCCGCCGCCGACACACACGGCCCCTCCGCCGTCTCGAACTGCACCCGCTCCAGCCGCAGCGCCACCTCGTTGGAGGCACACACCAGCTGCCGGTTCGGTGACTCGGTGAAGAAGGACATCGAGCAGCCGTCCACGGTCATGCCCTCACGGATCGTCCGGCACAGCACCTTCGGAATCCGCCCCGGATCGGGCTCCGCGTCCGCGGCGGCCAGCACCGTGCGCGCCACGGACCCCTGAATCCAGCCGGACTCGGGGTCGGGCAGCCCGGAGGTGCCGTCGGGGTCCGGCGGGTCTTGGTGCGGGGGGTTGCCGTGGTCGTTACGCATGGCAGACGGGTTCCCGGCCGAGGCCCGTACCAACCGGACCGGATGCACCGTACGGGCGTACGCCGCTTCGCTCGCGCCCCTACTGCGTGAGTAGCGGGGACTGCGTGAGTAGTCGGGACCCGTGCACGGCCCGCTCAGTCCAGCGGAAGGTGCACCCGGACCCGCTTGCCGCCGGCCAGCCGCTGGATGTCGTACTTGCTGCACAGCGCAAGGACCAGTTCGAGTCCGTGCTGCCCGATCCGCTCGGGGTCGGGTGATCCGGGCGTCGGCAGGCTGGTGTCGGTGTCCCACACGGTGATCCTGAGGGTGTCCCGGTCGATGGCCAGGTCGATGAGGCAGGGGCCAGGGGCGTACTTCGCGGCGTTGGTGACCAGCTCGCTGACGACCAGCTTGACGGTGCCCGACGTGCGCCCGGAAACGGAGACGCCGTGCAGCGCCTCGGCACGTATCAGGAAGTCCGCTGCGAAGTCCCGCGCCTCCCCGATCGTGCCGGGCTCACCGTCGTACGTCGCACTGGCACTGAAGGGAATGGTCACTGCCACAGCCATCGTCGATTCGCGCACCGTTCGCACCACCCGTCTGTGTTGGACACCTGACGTCCCCCGTGATGCCCGGTGTGCTCTGCTGTCGCGCTTTCCCCCAAAGCGCACTTTCAGTCATAGGAATTTCGCGCTGCCGGAAAGAATTCGGAAACGACAGGAAAACCGCAGGTCAGAGATGTCGAAACAGCTACTTCCTGACGATCTTCCGTACGTTGTCGATGCTGCCGGCCCCCGCTTCGAGAAGCCGGTCCCGTTCCTCGGTGAACGCGGCGCCGAGCTCCGCCCTGCGCTCGTCGGTCACGTTGAGCCGGGCGTCGTTGAGGATGGTGCGCTCCTCCTCGTCGGTGTGGTGCGAGATCGCCTCGGAGAGGTCCTCCAGCTTCTGGTCCCACGCGTCGGAGCCGACCTCGTCCACCTCCATCAGCGCCAGCAGCGCGGCATTGCCCTCCGCGTGCTCCTCCTCGCCGTGCTCGACCTCCTCGTCGTCGATCTTCTTGTACCGCTTGAGGGCCGGATAGACCTCGGCCTCCTCCGCCTGCGCGTGGGCGATCAGCCGGTTGGCGAACTCGGCGAGCGCACCGGCACGGTCGGCCTCGACGCTGCGCATCCTCCGCAGCAGGTCCTCCATCCTCCGGTGGTCCTTGAGGATCAGCTCGACGACGTCGGAGGAGGCGGAGCTGCTGCTGGTGCTGTTCTGTTTCGTGGTCATGCAGCCCTTTTGCCCCGTTGAGCCGCGACCATTGCCCCGTACACCCGAATGCCTCCGCGCCCCGGAGGCCCCGGCCCGGTGCGCCCGGAGGCCCCGGTGCGCCCGAGCGGTCAACGCGCCGGGCGGTGGTCCCCCGGAGGGAGGACTCTCCGGCTGCCGACGTTCGCCGCCCCGTGGGCGGGGCACACGGGGGGCATGAACGCAGCAGACGTTGCCCTCGCCGCCAACCACCCCGAGCTGCCCGTCGGCGGGCAGGTGGTGCTGGCCCTCGTCTTCGTGGTGGCCGCCCTGAGCGTCGCGGCCCGGCGCGGCCCGACCACCCCACCCGAGAAGGACTGACCGGCCACCGCTCACTCACTGGGCGGCCCCGGCCACCGCTCACTCAGTGGGCCGCCCCGGCCACTCCGCCCCCAGGTCCCCCGCTCCCGGTCCCGCCTCCGACGCCCCGGCCAGCGCCGCGATCTGGGTGCGCGAGGAGAACCCCAGCTTCGCCAGAATGTGCTCCACATGCGCGTCCGCGGTCCGCTTGGAGATCACCAGCCGCTCCGAGATCTCGCGATTCGTCAGCCCCGCCGACACCAGCCCCGCGACCTCCCGCTCCCGCCGGGTCAGCTGGTCCACGGACGGCACCCGGTCCCCGCTTCCCGCCGCCCGCCCCGGCCGGGCCGCCCCGGCCAGCGCCAGCTCCACCGCCTGATCGATGGAGAGCTGCGCCCCCTGCTCGTACAGCAGCCGGTACTCCGACTCGCCCAGCGCCTTTCGCAGCCCCACCTCCACCCGCGAGTGGTCGTCCTCGTAGATCGCCAGCCCGAACATCGGTGAGCCGATCTTGCTCCACAGCTCGCCGCAGGTGCCCAGCAGCCAGGCGGCCATCCGGCCGGCTCCGGTCTCGGCGGAGCCCCAGGCCAGCAGTTCCAGGGAGTTGGTGGTGGCGTAGGAGTCGCGCAACTCCCCGCTGGCGCGCAGTGATTCACGGACCAGCCGCACACTCTCTCCGGTGTCGCCGCGCGTCCAGGCGGCCAGTCCCTTGATGCCGAGGAGCTGGCCGGTGATCATGCATTCGCCGACCCCGCCGCCGGGCGCCAGCGCGATCTGCCGCAGTGCTTCCTCGGCGTGCGCGGTGGCGTCGTCGGAGCGCCGTATCAGCGACTGGACGTAACTGCTCTGGTAGTGGTGCACGACCAGCCCCAGCGGGTCGCCGATCCGCTGGTGTCCGGCCAGCGCCTCCGCCAGACTGCGGCGGCCGCCCTCCTCGTCGCCCATCAGCCAGGCGATGCCGCCGAGATAACCACGGGCCAGCACCGCGTCCAGCTCGGAACCGCACTCCGCCGCGACCCGCACCGTCTCCTGGAACCCCTCCTGCGCCGGGCCGATGTCGCCCTGCATGACGGCCAGCAGACTGTTCCACAGCAGCGCCTGCGAACGCTCCCTGGAGATCCCGCTGTCCAGCGCCAGCCCCTTGTCCATCCAGTACCGGCCCTCCCCGAGCAGCCCGGCCGTCGACCAGAAGGGCCACAGCCGGGCCGCTATGACCAGCGCGGAGCGCACCCCGTCCGGCCGCGACAGCGAATAGTCCAGCGCGCTGCGGATGTCCGCCAGGTCGCGGTGCAACTGCCAGTACAGCGGCACCTGTTCGGCCGTCAGCAGCATCTCGAAGAAGTACGAGGCCCTGGCCAGGTAATGGTCCCGGTGACGTCTGCGGCAGCGCTCGCGCTCGGCGTCGCCGCACCGGTCGGCACCGTACTCGCGGATCGTGTCGAGGAGCCGGTAGCGGGCGTCCTCGTCCCCGTCCCGCAGCACCACGGACTTGTCGACGAGGCCTATCAGATGCTCCAGGATCTCCTCCCCGGCAAGCCCGCTGCCTTCTCCGCCGTGCCTGCCCGGCTCTCTGGGCGCGCCGGGCCCTTCCTCCCTGTCCTCCTCGTCCGCGCACACCTCCTCGACCGCCGTCAGGTCGAAGGAGCCCGCGAACACCGAGAGCCGCGACCACAGCAGCCGCTCCTGCGGCGAGCACAGGTCGTGACTCCAGTCGATGGCGGTGCGCAGTGTCTGGTGGCGGGGGAGTGCCGCGCTGCGCCGGCCGCCGGTCAGCACCTGGAAGCGGTGCTCCAGGCGGGCCGCCAGCTGATCGAGGGGCAGCGCCCGCAGCCGTACCGTGGCCAGCTCGATGGCGAGCGGGATGCCGTCCAGGCGGCGGCACAGGGCCAGTACGTGGGCCCGGTTCTCCGTGGTGAGGGCGAAGCCGGGGACCACGGCCGCCGCCCGCTGGGCGAACAGCGCGATCGCGTCCTCGTCGTCCAACGGCGGTACGGCCAGGGTGTGTTCACCCGGCACGTCCAGGGGCTGACGGCTGGTGGCGAGCAGGGTCACCCCCGGCGCCTCGCGCAGCAGCAGATCGGTGAGCAGCGCACACGCGTCGAGCAGGTGCTCGCAGGTGTCGAGGACGAGCAGGACCCGCCGGTCCTCCAGATGTGCGACCACCACGTCGAGCATCACCCGCCCCGACTGCTCGGGCAGCCCCAGCGCGCTCGCCACCGCGCCGGGCAGCAGCTCCGGATCGTGCAGGGCGGACAGTTCGACGAGGACGACCCCGTCGTCGTACTCCCCCTTCAGGGACAGTGCGGTGCGCAGGGCGAGGCGGCTCTTGCCGACCCCGCCCGGGCCGGTCAGCGTGGCCAGCCGCGAGGTGCGCAGCAGCTCACGTACGTGCTCAAGCTCCGAGACCCGTCCGACGAAGCCGGTCACTTCGACGGGCAGCGTGCCGGTGCGTCGGGTGTAGCCGAATGCCATGTCGCCCCCCACACGCGGTTCTCCATGTGTGCAGCTCTGTCCAGCTCAATGTGCGTACCAGTGTGGCGCGTTAGGGCAGCACGTGTCAGCGTCACGACCGCACGGTGGCAGCTGGTGACGGCTCCGGGCAAGACCGCCCGCCTCCGGTGGTTCACCCGAACGGAGTACGCGGCGCGGAAGCTGCCCAATGAGGTGCGGTGGGCCTGCTAAGGCCGTGCTGCGGCGGGGGTACGGCCTCGGAGCGGCGCGCGGCCCGTACGGGAGGCGGCCCCGGGACGATCACTGCGGTCGCGGACCTGCCGGGGGGCGTGCGCACTGTGGACGTATGCGCAACGGGCACCGCACCAAACGGTGCTGCGCGAAAGGAGACGAGAAGCCCATGACCTCTCCCAACATCCATCCCGAATCGGGCGGCTACACCCCCGAGGAGCTCTCCGGCGCGAATGTGGTCGACGCCGAGGGCAACAAGGTCGGAGCCGTGCAGAAGGTCTACCGCGACGACACCACCGGGGAACCGGAGTGGGTCACGGTCCGGACCGGGCTGTTCGGCACCAAGGAAACGTTCGTGCCGCTGGCCGGTGCGACCCGCACCGACAACGGCGTGCGGGTTCCGCACGCCAAGGACGTGATCAAGGACGCGCCGAGGATCGACGTCGACGGTCATCTGGACCGCTCGGAAGAGGGCGCGCTCTACCAGCACTACGGCATGTCGGGCCCGGGGGACACGGGCCGCGGCATGGCGGACCGCAACGCGACCGGGCGTTACGCGGCGGGCGTCGCGGACGTGGCCGGGTCGGGCGGCGCGGCGAGCGCGGGCATGGCCGACACCGGAAAGATGGCCGCCGCGGGAGGTGCGGCGGGAGCAGCGGGCGTCGCCGGCGGACTGGCGGCGTCCGGTGCGGCCGCGAAGTCGTCGGCCACTTCCTCGGCCGACGCGGGCACGGGTGCGCGCACCCTGGCCGGTGCGGGTGCGCCGTCGCGCGGTGCGGCGGACCTCGACGCGGGCCGTTCGGCCCCCGGAACCACGGGCACCAAGGGCCAGTTCGAGGAAATGGTCATATCCGAGGAGCGGTTGAACGTCTCCAAGGAGGAGCACGAGAGCGGTCGTGCGCAGCTCCGCAAGCGGGTGGTGACGGAGGACGTCACCAAGTCGGTCGAGGTGAGCCACGAGGAGGTCCGGGTCAGCCGGGTCCCGATCACCGACGAGGAGCGCAGGGTCAACCGCACCGGCGCGAACATCGCCGACGGTCAGGTCGAGGTGGTCCTCCACGAGGAGCGCGCGGTCATGAGCAAGGAGACCGTCCCGGTGGAGCGGGTGCGCATTGAGGTCTACAAGGTGACCGAGCAGCAGGAGCTCTCGGGCCAGGTCCGCAAGGAACAGTTCGAGTTCGACGAGGGCGTCCGGGCGAAGTACGCCGATGACGGCGGCACCCGGAGCAAGCACTCCGAGGACGGCGACGGGCTGGGCGGCGGACGGCACTCGAAGCGCTGAGTGGCGCGGACGCCGGAAGTGAACGACGGCGGGTGCGGGTCCCCTCTGGGGCCCGCACCCGCCGTCCGCCTAATCTGGCCGTATGTCCATCTCAAGGCCCCGTCGCCTCGGCCGCATGGCCCTCGTCGCCCTGTCCGGCCTCGCCGAGCTCGTCACTATCCTGCTGAGCGGGAACCGGAAGAAGAAGCGCCCCCTGCTCGGCGGATCGAGGTCGAACGGCTCGGGCGACGGTGACGGCGGCAGCGGCAGCGGCAGCTGAGTCCCTTTGTCCGGAGTCGGCTTGAGGCTGTGAGCTCCGAGCTCTGGGCTGTGAGTTCGGGGTTCTGGACTTTGGCTTACGGGGCAGACGCCACCGGCGTTTCCGCCCCTTCCCGTCCCCACTCGCTCCACGACCCGTCGTACACCGACACCTCCCGGTAGCCGGCGATCTCCGCCCCCAGCGCCAGCACGCACGCCGTCACCCCGGACCCGCAGCTCACGATCAACGTCCGCTGCTCTTCGGCCAGTTGACCGAACACGGCTCGCAATTCCTCCTCCGGCCGCATCCGCCCCCCGGCACCCATCAACTCGCCGAACGGCAGATTCACCGACCCCGGCATGTGCCCCCCACGCAGCCCCGCGCGCGGCTCAGGCTCCGTACCCGCGAACCGCCCACGACTCCGCGCATCCATCACCACGGGCCCAGCCGCAGCCCCAGCCCCGACCCCATCTACGGCCCCACCCGCCTCCAGGGCCTCCCGCACCTCGTCACTCCCGACGAAAGCCCCCTCCACCGGGCGCGCGGTGAAGTCGGTATCGGGGTGGTCCGGGCGTCCGTCATCCGGCACGTAGGGCGCCTCCACCGCAGGCAGACCCGCATCCAGCCACGCCGGAAGCCCACCATCCAGTACGGCGACCCGCCGATGCCCCATCGCGCGCAGCATCCACCACGCCCGGGCGCTGGAGTAGATCCCGGCCGCGTCGTACACGACCACACAGGTGTCCCTGTCGATCCCCAAATTCCTTACGGAAGCCTGGAATTGGCCCGGCTCCGGCATGGTGTGCGGCGGCAGCCCGTCCCCGTGCGCCGACATCTCCCCGTCGATGTCGAAGATCCGCGCCCCAGGAATCCACGGCCCACGAAGCCGGTCCTTCCCCACCGACGCGTCCAGAATCACCAGCCCCGCCCGCCCCAACTGCCCCGCCAGCCACTCGGGTGTCACCAGTGGCTGCGTAAACGACTCCTCCGACACCCAGAGCCCCGTACCCGCAGCCCCCGTACCTCTAGTCATGACCCGCTCCCCCCATTCGACGTGAGAGAGACGCTACCGGCGTCCTTGCCGCCTGCCAATCGAAGGCAGCTCTCCCTCAGCCAGCCCCGATACCCGCCTCCACCAGGCGCTCCCTGACCGACTCCCACGACGGATCCACCGCTGCCGGGGCCTGTCCCGCCCCCGTGTGGACATCCTTGAACCCACTGGACGTGGACACGCACACCACCGGCCCCTCGACCTCCCCTGCCAGCTCGCGCAACCCCGCCAGCCCGGCCGCCGCCGACAGCTCCACCCACATCCCCTGCCCCGCCAATTCGGCCTGCGCGGCCCGTAGTTGACCGTCATCAAGCACCAGTGCCCGTCCGCCACTCCGCTCGATGGCCACCACACCCCGGAAGCTGTTCACCGGACAGTTGATGCCGTACGCGTCCGTCGCGCCCACCTCCACCCGCGTCACCGGCACCCCCTGCCGCACGGCGGAGGCGAGCGGCCCTCCGGTGGCCGGTTCGCAGCTGTAGAGGGCCGGAATCCGGTTGATGAGCCCGAGGTCGTACAGCTCGCCGAACCCCTTCCCGATACCGAAGAGCAGCTCCCCGTACCCGGTCGGCACGAACACGGCCCCCGGTGCGCCGATGTCCGCGACGATCTCGTACGCCACGGTCTTGTACCCCTCGGGCCCGAACGCGCTGCCCGTGTGGAACGGCGTGAGGTTGCTGACCGGATGGAACCCGAACTCCTCCACGATCCGCTCGGTCAACGGCCACCGCTCGTCACTCGGCACCGGAAGCACCACGGCCCCGTAGGCGTCGAGGAAGGAAGCCACCGCGGGCGGCATCCCGGCCGACCCGAGCACCACACAACGCAATCCCGCCCGAGCCGCGTACGCCGCCGCCGAAGCCCCGTGATTACCGGACGACGCGACCACCACCCCGGGAGCACCCGCCCCGAGCGCCGCGCTCACGGTGACCCGGTTCAACCGGTCCTTGTGACTCCACGTCGGGTTGCGCGACTCGTCCTTGAGAAACACCCCGCCCTCGATCTCGACCAGCGGCGTAGCCCCCTCCCCGAGCCCCGGCGCCAGCAACGGAGGCAGCAGCGGTGCCCACCGATCGAGCCCCCGAACACCCTTCCGCCCGCCCCCGTCCAGGAAATCGGCAGGCACCCGCGCGTAGTCGTACGCCACCTCCACCGGATACGAGACCTGCGCCGTACTCGTCCGAGGACACCCACGCGTCAACGGCGGCCACAGCGGATACGTCACCTCCGCATCCCCGAGCGAGCGCTGCGCCAGCGCCAGGGAGGGGGAGGAGGAGAGGGGGAGCACAGGCGCGTGCGGGTCGGTCGGGGCGGCTGACTCGGGCGGCAGGGCGGACGCGGAGATCGACATGTGCCGGAGTCTAGGCAGGGCGGGGGCGACCTGGGCGGGGATGGCCCGGCTGGGGTTGGCCTGGGCAGGTACGGCCTGGGCTGCGTTGGCCTGGGCGGGGGCGGGCGGGCTGGGCGGTGATGGCCCGGCCCTGGCCTGGCCGGGTCAGGCCAGGCCAGGACCGGGCTGTGCGTCAGCTCTGTGCGGTCTCGCCGCCGGTCTGCCCAGCACCCTCGGCACCCTCGGCCGCACCGTCCGCTGCGCTCTCTGCCGCACCTCCAGCCACACCCGCCTTCTCGCGCATCTTGCGCACCAGCTCCGCCTTCTGGTCGGCGGCGCTCCTGCGGTCGAGGTTGCGGTGCGGACCGTTGTCCTGCCGCTCGGCACGCGACTGCCGCTTGCGCTGGCCGCCGCCCTGGCCCACGGGGTTGTTGATGTTCTTGCTCACGGTCATGACAAGGACGTTACCCGGTTCCGCGGACCCCGCATTCGCCTGGTGCCATTCGCCGTCAGGCCGAGGACCCACTGTCGACCACCAGGTCCGTGCCGACCGTCGCACCGGCCAAGGGCGAGGCGAGGTAGAGCACCGCGGCCGCCACTTCCTCGGCCTGCGCGAGCCGGCCCAGCGGGTTCTCCGACTTCATCCGCTCGGTGCGGTCGGCCTCGGTCTCGCCCGGCCGCAGCGACATGGGTGCGGCGGACGCGCCGGGGCTGACGGCGTTGATGCGAATGCCCTGGTGGACGTGGTCGAGAGCGGCGGCCCGGGTCAGTGCGGAGACGGCTGCCTTCGAGGTGATGTACGCGGCGGCGTTCGGGATGCGCTGGTGTGCACCGAGGTTGGAGGAGATGTTGACGATGACTCCACCACCGTTCTCCTTCATGTGCGCGATCTCGTGCTTCATGGCCAGCCAGACACCGGTGACATTGGTCCGCAGCACCGCGTCCCAGTCCTCCTCGCTCACGTCCCCGGCAGGTACGGTGCCGCGGAGTATCCCGGCGTTGTTGACCGCGATGTCGAGCCCGCCGAAACGGCTGACACTCGCCTGTACGAGGTCCCGGAGCCGACCGGAGTCGGTCACGTCGGCGGTGACTGCGACAGCCGTGCCGCCGTCCGCCTCGATGAGGCCGACCGTCTCGTCCAGGGAGGCCGCGGTGCGGCCCGCGACGACCACGGACGCGCCTTCGACGGCAAAGGCGATCGCGATCGCACGTCCGAGGCCGGATCCCGCGCCGGTGACGAGCACGGTCTTGCCAGTGAAGCGGTTCATCTCATCAATTCCTTTGATCGAGTGACTACTTGGACCTGTGGTTCACAAGGGCGACGGCGGCAAGGGCGATCCCCGTCGCGCCGAGAGAGAGGCCGTCGCTGCCGAGCGTGAGCAGCACGGCGAACAGGACGGTGGGGCCGAGCTCCATGGCACTGTTCAGCACACCGCCCGCGAGCCCGGTCTGCTCCTGCGGTACGCCTTCGACAGCGAGCACCGCCGCTCCCCCGAAGGAAGCCCCTGCGCCGGCCGCCAACAGCACGAGGCCCGGCAGCAGTCCCTGGGCGTACGGCGTGTGCGCATCGAGTCCGGTGCAGGCCAGGAGAGCGAGCCCGGCCGCGCCGGTGCCGAGCCCGGCGGTCGTCACGGCCCGGGCCCCGTACCGCATGATCAGCGGCCCTGCCGCCCGGCCCGAGACGATCAGCGCGAGAGCGAACGGCACGAAGGCGGCCGAGGTCTGCAGCGGTGACCAGCCGCGTGCCTGCTGGAGGTGGAGCGAGAGGACCACGAAGGTCATCGAGGTCGCACAGGCACTCAGCGCGATCGCCGTGAGGGCGGGAGCGCGCCGCCGGTCGACCAGGAACCGGCTCGGCAGCAGCGGGTCGCGGGCGCGCTGCTCGGCGTACAGGAACGCGGCGCACAGCGCGCTCCCCCCGAGCAGCGGCACGAGAACACCGCCCGACGGCCAGGACCGGTTCTCGGTGACCACGAGCCCGTAACTGGCGAGCGTGATCCCGGAGGTCGCGAGCAGAGCCCCCCGCAGGTCAAGCGCCCTGCCCCGATTCTCAGCCGTGGGCGGCAGCAACCGCGCCGTGAAGCCGAGTGCCGCGACCGCCACAACGACCGGCACGGCAAACGTCCAACGCCACGAGAGCACCGACAGGATGACCCCGGAGAGCAGATTGCCGGCGGTGGCCCCGAGCACGGAGAGCCCGCCCCAGGTGGCCATCGCCCTGCGATACGCGTCGGGGCCGGGAAAGCTGACACGCAGTACCGCCATCGCGGCGGGCGCCACAATGGCCGCCCCGACGCCCTGCGCGAAGCGAGCCGCGACCAGCGCCCCGATGCCGGGAGCGAACGGGGCGGCGGCCGAAGCAGCCGCAAAGAGCACGAGACCCGCGGCGAGGGCGCGTCGCCCGCCGTAACGGTCGGCGAGACGCCCCCCGAAGAGCAACAGCCCGGCAAATGTCAGCCCGTACGCGGCACTGAGCAGAATCAAGTCGGCCCGCTCCAGAGCGAATTCGCGCCCGATACGAGGCAGCGGTACGGCGATTGCGGAGAGCGTGAAGATCAGCGTGACCTGGATGCTGCCGAGCAGCGCGAAGGCGTAACGGTGCCGCACAGGGACGTCGCGGCCGAATCTTTCGGCGGTCATTACCCTCCCCATATTTGACCGATCGTTCCATTATTCGGACACGCCAGAGACCATCCAAAGCTCCGGGCCAACGCTCTCAACCCCCGGCGAGGGTGATTCACCCCAGCAGGCTGAGCGCCTGTTCGGTCGCGTCCCGCACCCGGGCGGGGTCGTCGGACGCCTTGCCGACGATCCGCACCCCCTGCATCAGCACGAGCAGCATGCGGGCCAGCGCCCGGGGATCACGGCCCTCGGGAAGCTCACCCTGTGCCTGAGCCCGTACGAGCGCGGAGTGCAGCAAGGTCTCGAAGTGCTCCCAGCTGATCTCGACCCGCCGAGCCGCCGCCGGGTCGTGCGGGGCCAGCTCTGCCGCGGTGTTGGTGATCAGGCAACCATGCAGCCGATGCCTGGGCGAGGCGGCCTCCGAGGCGAAACGGCGCACCACGGCCCGCACCGCGGGCAACGCGGAGCCCGGCTGCGACAACTCGGTGAGCAGCAGCGGATCCCGCTCGCCGGAGTACCGGTCCACGGCCTTCAAGTACAGCTCATGCTTATTGCCGAAGGTCGCGTAGATGCTGGCCCGGCCGATGCCGAGATGCTCGACAAGGTTAGCCATCGACGTCGCCTCGTACCCCCGCCGCCAGAACAGCTCAAGCGCTGCCTGCAACGCGGCATCCGGATCGAATTCCTTGGTCCTGGCCACACCAAGACCCTAATCCAATCCAGAACGATCGGTCAATAAACCCCGCCCGCCACATGCGAATCCCCGGAGCAGCTGGAGACTGTCGTTCACCCGCCGACCAGGACGGCGCTCTCGATGAAGTCGGTCACGAGCTTGACGAAGGTGTCCTCCTGCTCGAAGAGCATGACGTGGCCGGCATCCACCTCGGCGTAGGAACTCCCCACGATCGCGGCGTGCAGGGCGCGGCTGTGCTCGATCGGGACGGTGATGTCCTGGGTGCCTCCGATCACGAGCGTGGGGGCCTCGATGCGGGGCAGCCAGGGCCGGATGTCCACCCGCAGGTCGTAGTCCACGTGCCGCAGAGTGCCCGCGCTGGGCGGCATGTTCGAGACGAGCCCCTCGAACGCGTCGCGGCCGAGGGAGTTGAGGAACCCGCGGCTGAAGCCGGTCATCGCCACCGCCCGGCCGAAGGCGGCGGGGTCGGAGACGCCGAGGTCCTGCCAGAGAGTGAACAGACTGCGCAGGTACGTGTCGCTGTCGGTGTGCGCCCAGCCCGCGACGAGCACCAGCCGCCGCACCAGGTCCGGCCGCAGGGCGGCGACGGTGGCGGCGACGGAGGCGCCCATCGAGAAGCCCAGCAGGTCGACCGGGCCGGCCCCCGCGTCCTCAACAACAGCAATGACCTGGGCGGCGAGACCCTCGGCGGTCAGCGGGGCGCCGTCGTCGACGGTCGCGTCGGTGCCGGACAGATCAGGAGTGATCACCGTGCGGAACGGGGCGAACCGGGGTGCGGTCTGCCCCCAGTTGAGAGCGGCACCGGCCGATCCGGTGCCGTGGACGAGAACCAGTGCAGGGCCCTCGCCGCGTCTGCTCGCGGCGCCGCCCAGAACAAGCGGGCCTGCTGATGGCAGCCACGGACCCCACCACAGCGCCGCCCGGTGAGGCGTCGGTCGTCAAGAAGCTCTCCACCCTCGACAGTTACCTCGCCGTGTGGATTCTGCTCGCCATGGCCGTCGGTCTCGGACTGGGGCGCCTCGTCCCGGGGATGAACGACGCGCTCGCGAAGATCGAGATCGGCGGGATCTCCCTGCCGATCGCGCTCGGCCTGCTCGTGATGATGTACCCGGTCCTCGCCAAGGTCCGCTACGACAAGCTGGACCGTGTCACCAGCGACAAGAAGCTGATGGTCTCCTCACTGGTCATCAACTGGATCATCGGCCCCGCCGTGATGTTCGCCCTCGCGTGGATCTTCCTGCCGGACCTGCCGGAGTACCGCACCGGCCTGATCGTCGTCGGGCTGGCCCGGTGCATCGCGATGGTCATCATCTGGAACGACCTCGCCTGCGGCGACCGGGAGGCCGCCGCCGTCCTGGTCGCCCTCAACTCCGTCTTCCAGGTGTTCGCGTTCGGGCTGCTGGGCTGGTTCTACCTCGACCTGCTGCCCCGCTGGCTGCGCCTGGGCGACGGTCAGGGCCTCGACGTCTCCGTCTGGCAGATCGCCCTCAACGTCGTGATCTTCCTCGGCATCCCCCTGCTGGCCGGGTTCCTCACCCGCCGCATCGGCGAGCGGAGGATGGGCCGCGAGGCGTACGAGGCGAAGTTCCTGCCGAAGATCGGACCGTGGGCCCTGTACGGGCTGCTGTTCACGATCGTCACCCTCTTCGCCCTCCAGGGAAAGACGATCACCTCCCAGCCCTGGGACGTCGTCCGGATCGCGCTCCCCCTGCTGGCGTACTTCGCCGTGATGTTCTTCGGCACCTTCCTCCTGGGCAAGGGCCTGGGACTTGCCTACGACCGCACGGCCACACTGGCGTTCACCGCGGCGGGCAACAACTTCGAGCTGGCCATCGCGGTCGCCATCGCCACCTTCGGCGTCACCAGCGGCCAGGCCCTGTCCGGTGTGGTCGGACCGCTCATCGAAGTCCCCGTACTGATCGGCCTCGTGTACGTCGCGCTCGCCTGGCGCAGGAAGTTCACCCCCGGCGCGGTGACGACGGCCTCCTGACGGGTCCTGATGAGATCCGCGAGCCGAGGCGGCCCGGCGGACAAGCCGGGTCAGGAAACGGAGGGGCTCCGCCGCTCCAGCAGCACTAGGTCCCGCCAGACCCCGTGATGGCGGCCGATGCGCTCGCGGGTGCCGATGACCCGGAATCCGGCCCGCGCGTGGACGGCGAGGCCGGCGGTGTTCTCGGGAAAGATCCCGGATTGGATCGTCCGGATTCCAGCCGCCTCCGTCGACTCCACCAGGGCGGCCAGGAGCTGGCCGGCCATGCCTCGCCCGCGGGTGCCGGGGTGGACGTAGACGGAGTGCTCCACGACGCCCGCGTACGCGCAGCGGTCGGAGACAGCGGTGGCGGCGGCCCAGCCCAGCACCTTGCCGTCGGTGTCGAGCGCGGCGAAGCGGTGCTCGGGGAGTTTCGCGGTGTCGAAGGTTTCCCAGGTGGGGGCGCTGGTCTCAAAGGTGGCGTTGCCCTCGTCGATCCGGGCCTGGTAGATCGCCAGGACCTCGTCGGCGTGCGCGGCGGTCAGCGGGACGACGTGGACGGTCATGCGGTGGCCGCGCGGGTGAGGAGCTGGCCCATGGCGGCCAGGACGGACGGCTCGACCCGGTAGTACACCCACGTCCCGCGCCGTTCGGAGGCCAGCAGTCCGGCCTCGCGGAGCTTCTTCAGGTGGTGGGAGACCGTCGGCTGGGACACCCCCACATCGGAGATATCGCACACGCACGCCTCACCGCCCTCGTGCGAGGCGACCAGGGAGAACAGCCGCAGTCGCACCGGGTCCCCGAGCGCCTTGAACATGACGGCGGTCCGCTCTGCCTCCTCGGCTGTGAGCGGGCGTTCGGACAGGGGCGGGCAGCAGGGGGTGACAGCTTCCGGCTCCAGCAGCGGCAGCACCTTGGTCGTCATACCTCCATCATCCGTGGGACTTCGACAAATGTCTATGTTGACGGATATCGATACAAGGTGCCATGGTGGAGCCGCCAAGACATTGACAACTGTCGAATCAAGGGGAGTCTGCCGTGACCGCACCTACCGCCACCGAAGCCCTGCCCGTCGTCGTGATCGGCGCTGGGCCGATCGGGCTCGCCGCCGCAGCCCGGCTCATCGAGCAGGGCCTGGAGCCGCTCGTCCTGGAGGCCGGACCCACCGCCGCGTCAGCGGTACGGGAGTGGGCGCACGTCAGGCTGTTTTCCCCCTGGGCCGAAGTCGTCGACCCGGCAGCCGAAAAGCTCCTCGCCCCCACCGGCTGGGTACGCCCCGACGGAGCCGCCTACCCCTCCGGCGGCGACTGGGCCACTCTCTACCTCCAGCCCCTCGCCGACGCTCTGGGCGACAAGGTCCGCACCGGTGCCACCGTCACCGGCGTCTCCCGCACAGGCCGCGACCGTGTCGTCGACGCCGACCGCGAAGCCCAGCCGTTCGTCGTCCACCTCACCCACCCCGACGGCACCGAGGAACGCGTACTGGCCCGTGCGGTCGTCGACGCCTCCGGTACCTGGGGCACCCCGAGCCCGGCCGGCGGCAGCGGCCTGCCCGCTCTCGGCGAGAAGGCGGCGGCCGACCACATTTCCTACCGGGTCCCCGATCTCAAGGGCCCGGCCGTCCGTGCCCGGTACGCGGGCAAGCGCACCGCCGTCATCGGCTCGGGCGCCTCCGCCTTCACCGCACTCGCCTACCTCGCCGACCTCGCGACGACCGACGACGGTGTCGGCACTCACGGTGTATGGGTCTTGCGTCGCGGCATCTCCGGAAGCACCTTCGGTGGCGGTGAAGCCGACCAGCTCCCCGCCCGCGGTGCCCTCGGCCTCGCCGCCAAGGCCGCCGTGGACAACGGCCACGCCGACGCCGTCACCGGATTCCGCACGGGCGCCTTCGAGCGCGACGGCGCAGGCCGCCTCGTCCTGGTCGCCGAGGACGGCCGCCGCCTGGAGGCGGTCGACGAGGTGATCGTCCTCACCGGCTTCCGCCCCGACCTCACCTTCCTGAACGAACTGCGCCTCGGCCTCGACGACCGCCTCCAGGCCCCCACCGGGCTGGCCCCGCTGATCGACCCCAACCAGCACTCCTGCGGCACCGTCTACCCCCACGGCCACCGCGAGCTCTCCCACCCCGAACCCGGCGTGTTCCTCGTAGGCATGAAGTCCTACGGCCGCGCCCCGACCTTCCTCGCCATGACCGGCCACGAGCAGGTCCGCTCCATCGCCGCCGCCCTCGCGGGCGACGCCGAGTCCGCCGACCGGGTCGAACTCACCCTGCCCGAAACGGGAGTGTGCGGCGGCGCCGGACTTTTCGACGCCCCGGCAACGGAACAGGGCGACGCCGGCGGCTGCTGCGGATCGTGAGAGGTCTCGACAAAGAAGAATCCCCCGGGTCCACGACCTGGGGAAACGTGCTCTGGTGCACTCATTCGGCAGGCTCGTCGGCACCCGCATGGACCCCTGTTGTCCGACCGCGACCGCCTTCCATCCCCATTTGGACGACTTGGTGTAGTCATCATTCGTTTTCGCGAACTATGCGAACATGTGATCGCCCGCACGTACACACGGGTGACACCATCGCCGCACCGCGAGGAGCCCGTCCATGGCCGCACAACCGTCCCCCGCCCCGGCCGGTCGCCGGCTGACCTGGCCGTGGTTCCTGGTCGTGGCCGTCGTCTACCTCGTGATCCTCCAAGGGCTTGGCGCACTCATCGGCGTTGACCGGAGCGAAGGCGACAGCCAGTTCCCGACCGCCGCGTCGGTCATCCGCAACGGCGTGCTCCCGATCGGCCTTTCGGTCCTCTTCGGTGCGGCGTTGGTGACCTGGCTCGGCTGGTGGGGCAGCGTCATGGCCTACCGCGTGCCGGTGCGGCGCTGGGTGCGCTTCGTGCCGATCTCCATGCTCGTCGTCGCCGTCCTCGCGGTGAACTACCCCAACCTCGCCGACCAGCCGCTCTCCCTCGTCCTGAGCCTGCTCGCGATGACTCTGCTCGTCGGCATCGGCGAGGAACTGATGTTCCGCGGCATCGGCGTGCAGGTCTTCAAGCGCGCCGGCTTGAGCGAAGGCAAGGTCGCCCTCTGGTCCTCCGTGGTCTTCGGCGCCGTCCACCTCAGCAACGCCTTCGGCGAGGGCACCCAGGCGATCTTCCAGGCCGTGATCGTCTCCACTTCCGGCTACTTCTTCTACCTCTGCCTGCGCGTCGGGGGCACCCTCCTCCTCCCGATGCTCGTCCACGGCCTGTGGGACTTCAGCCTCCTCTCCAACACCGTCGGCCCGGACCCGAAGACATCCCCCGGCATGATCCTGCCGATCTTGCTCCAGGTCGTCCTGATCGTCCTCGTGCTCGTCAAGCGCCGCTCGATCGAACCCACGAACCGCAACCAGAACGCCGCCCCCCAGCCCCCGGCCACGCGGCCGGGAACCGCCTAGGACCTGCCAAGGGCCGGGCAGCACGGAGACGGTGCACGATTCCCGAATGCGCCGGCCAACAAAGAACCCCCGGGCCCACTGGCCTGGGGGTTCGTCGTGGAGCGGGTGACGAGAATCGAACTCGCGCCCTGAGCTTGGGAATCACCCTGCGCTTCGGCCTGTGAATGGCCTCTGACCTGGGGTGATGGGCGCCTGGAGGTACTCGCGTACAGCCGCAATCCTGAGGAGTACACTCCATAGGAGTACGTTCCTAAGGAGTTCCTTCGTGTCTGGTTCCGCACACCCGACCAAGCCGGCCCATGTCTTCGACCGGAGCGTCGAGTGGGACGCCCTCGCCGCCTTCGTGAGCCGGCCGCTGCCGCACGCCATGCTCGGGATCGTCAGCGGCAGGCGGCGGATGGGCAAGACCTACTTGCTGCGCGCTCTGGTGGAGCAGCAGGGGGGCTTCTATTTCGGAGCCACGGCGGCGACGGAGACGGAATCCCTGCGCCAGTTCGCCGCGGCTCTTGCCGATCATGTGGGGTCGCCGGTTCCCTTCTCCTTTGCCACCTGGGACGACGCGATCTCCTACCTGTTCGGGCTGGCGTCGCCGCGAAGTTCTCAGGGGCCACTGCTTGTGGTCATCGATGAATTTCCGTACTTGGCGAAGACCGCTCCGGAGCTTCCGTCGATAATCCAGCGGGAGGTCGACCGGTTCCAGGTTGAGCAGAGCCGGATGCGGCTTCTGCTGTGCGGGTCGGCGATGTCCGTCATGGGCGGACTGTTGGCGAGTACTGCCCCCTTGCGGGGGCGGGCGCAACTGGAGCTTGTCGTACGGCCCTTCGGGTACCGGGCGGCGGCTGAATTCTGGGGGGTCGCCGACGACCCCGCGCTCGCGGCACGTCTCCATGCCGTGCTCGGCGGTACACCTGCCTACCGGCGGCAGTTCCTCGCGGACGACGTCCCCACCAGGCTGGAGGAGTTCGACGACTGGATCTGCCGTACGGTCCTCTCGCCCTTCAGTCCTCTCTTCCGAGAAGCCCGGTACCTGCTCGCCGAGGAAGCGGACATCCGGGACACGGCCTTGTACCACTCGGTCCTTGCTGCGGTGGCGCAAGGGAATTCCACCCGGGGAGGGATCGCCGGGTACATCGGCCGTAAGTCGGTGGACATCTCGCACCCCCTCCACGTCCTGGAGGACAGTCACCTCCTGGCGCGGGAAGCGGACGTCTTCCGCGCCGGGAAGTCCCAGTACCGAATCACCGAGCCGCTGATCAATTTCTACGAGGCGGTCATGCGGCCCGCCTGGGCACGGCTGGAAAGCGGGCAGGCGCGAGAGGTGTGGGCGCAGTCCGCGGAACGCTTCGCGGCGCAGGTGGCCGGACCGCACTTCGAGACTGTTTGCCGCGAGTACATCCTCGGGCCGGGCCGGGCCCTGCTCCGCTCCTCCCTGGGGGAGGTGGGCGGTGGCGTGGTGACGGACCCTGTGGCACGGCGGCAGACGCAGATCGACGTGGCCGTGGTGGAACCCGGATCCGGGGGCAGCAAGCAAGCGGTCCACCTGCTCGGAGAGGCGAAATGGGGAACCGTCATGGGGGTGAGTCACCTGGAGAGGCTGGTTCGGGCACGAGAGGTCCTCACCTCGCGAGGCATGGACACCAGCCGATGTCAGCTGGCCTGCTTCAGCGCGGCCGGCTTCAGCGACTCGTTGCGACGTGAGGTGTCGCGCGGAGTGCAGGGCGAGGATGGTGTGCTGCTCATCGGTCTCGACGAGCTCTACGGAGGGGCGTTCCGCGCACCGCTCCATTGACCGGGCGCCGGGTGCGGCGCGGGCGCGCGGCGCCTGATGCGGTCTAGACAACAAAGAACCCCCGGGCCGCCGGCCTGGGGGTTTGCGGTGGAGCGGGTGACGAGAATCGAACTCGCGCTCTGAGCTTGGGAATCCTGGGTTGGATCTAGGATTCTCGCCGTCTGACCTGTTGGTATCCGCCGGATGGGGGAGGGCATGCATCGGGTCCGTTTACCGGTATTGACCGCGAGTGACCGCCTCAAGTGGTGCGCAAGTGGTGCGCCCGACAAGGGTGTCCGAGCGGCAATCACTCACCGCTGAGCAGGCGTTGGCCATCATGTGCGCGGACCGGAGCGGCGCCGCTTTTCAGGGCGTCCAAGACCCTCACTGCGTACGCCTCCACCATGTGGCTGCGGACTTCGTCCGGGGTGAACCACCGGACGTCGACCGACTCGCTGGAGGTCTGTTCCTGCCCGCCCACCGGTCGACACAGGAAGACGAGCGCGACCACACCGCGCTCCATGTTCTTGTACACGCCAGTGAGGCGAACGATGTCGACCTTGACGCCGCTCTCTTCCAGTACTTCGCGAGCGGCGCCGTCCTCCGGGCGTTCATCCAACTCCAAGACGCCCCCCGGAGCCTCCCAGGCTCCGTTGTCGGCACGTCGAATCACAAGGACCCGGCCGTCTTCGCGGACGACTACGCCCGCCACCGACACCGAGTGGAGCGACATGGGCGCACCTTCCTGGGTAGCGTTACTCATGTATATGAGCATAGGAGGAACAGAAGGACATGGGGATCACAGCCTCTAAGGATTCCGGCAAACCACGGTACCTACAGATCGCGGAAGACCTCGCGCAGCAGATCAAAGCGGGTGTGCTCGCTCCTGGGGAGAAGGTACCCAGCGAGTCCGAGCTGATGAGCCGCTACGGGGTCTCCCAGGGCACAGCGCGGAAAGCCGTCGCCGAACTCCGTCCCACGGGGCTGATCGATACGCTCCACGGCAAGGGCTCGTTCGTGAAGAGCCAGCCTCCCGTCAGGCGCAAGTCCTCTGACCGGTTTCGGCGGTCACACCGCCGGGCGGGCAAGGCGGCGTACCTGGCTGAGTCCGAGCAGGCAGGAAAGACTCCGGGCGTCACGGTCCTTTACGTAGGGCCCGCCGACGCGACGGGCGAGATCGCTGAACGTCTCGGGGTCGACCCTGGGACCAAGGTTCTCTCGCGCCGCCGGCTGTACTTCAGCGACGGCACACCCACCGAGGAAGCCACGTCCTACCTGCCGTGGGACATCGCGAAGGACATCCCGGAGCTGTTCGAGGAGAATCCGGGCGGCGGCGGGATCTATGCGCGCCTGGAGGACAACGGACACACCCTGAAGGAGTTCACGGAGACCGTCCGCGCGAGGCTCGCCACGAAGCAGGAGATCGGCTCCCTTGCCCTGAGCCCTGGTTCTCCGGTCATCCACCTGACGCGAAGCGCGGAATCCGAAGCGGGGCGGGTGGTCGAGGTGTGCGACACCATCATGGCCGCTGACCAGTTCGTTCTCGACTACCGCATCCCTGCTGGGGACTGACGGACCGCCAGTTCGTACGAGCCGTCGCGAAGGAATCTTTCGCGGCGGCTTGACTCATGTACAGGAGTTGGGCACTCTGATGAACGTAACTCCTGCACATGAGTATAGGAGTTGGAGACCTGTAGAGCTCTGCGCTCTGTCGGTCGGTGGGCCCTCGAAACGGGGCTCAGGAGCCCCGCGTCGGTCGGGGGGAGGGTCCCGGGTCCTTGTCATCCCGGAGGGCTTAGACCGAAAGGTCACGTCCCCATGCGCCTTCGCCAGGCATGGCCGCTCTACCTGATAGGGGAGCGGCTCACCTGAAGGGGACTTCGCACTTCGTACGTTGCTCAATCCCGCCGCAGCTCTCGCTGCGGTCGGCTGCCTCCCCCGTCCGTCCGGCGTGTCGCCGTACGGCCGGGGTTGCAGGGAGCCGGTCACCTGCTCCACGGCGCGCGGCCCCGGATGGCTAGATCCGGGGCCGCTTCGGGCCGTTCCTCTGTGAAAGGAACCAGGACCCATGGATCACATTGTCACTGTTCAGGAAGCTGTTACGGCGTTCGCCGACTGGCGTGAGCCGACCGGTACGGAGCTGGACGCCATTGAGGCGGAGATGCCCGTCATCTGTGCGGAGGTCGCGTGGCTGGACGCGCAGATCATCGCTCTGAACCACCCCACCCCGAACGAGCTGGACGCCCGCCGCGTTCGTCGTGCCCACAACCGGGTGCTGGCGGCCCGCCGCGACCTGGAGAACCGGGCTGCCACGGCGAGTCTGCCGGGTGGTGCGGCGTGAAGCGCAAGGGGAAGGTGCTGCTCGTTCTGGCGCTGGTCGCTGTCGTTGCGATGGCGTTCCGGGTGTCCTGGAACGCGTTGCGGGACGTGGCCCGCGCGGTCGGTGCGGACTCCACGGCGTCGATGCTCTACCCGTTCGTCGTTGACGGGTTGATGGCGCTGGCCCTGGTGGCCACGCTCGTCCTGGCCGGCAGGGACCGGAAGTTCGCGTTGCGGGTGCTGGCGACGTACACGATCGCCTCCCTTGTCCTGAACTACGTGCACGGCTTGGTGCCCGCCCTGCACGCCCGATCGGTCGACTGGGGTCGACTCGCTGAGTGGGACCCGGCGAATTGGGCTCTCGTGCTGCTCGCCACGTCGTTGCCGGTCGGGTCGATCTATTTCGGGTCCGATCTGGTCGCGAAGGTGCTGCACCACCGCACCCCGATCGTGACGGATGCTGAGAAATCGACTCAGATCGCAGTGAAACGGTCTACCCCTGACCTGGAGGAGTCGACTCCCACCCCGTTCCCCGTGCCCGTCCCTCGCGTGCTGTCGCTGCCCGAACCGGTCGACTTCACCAAGACGACCGAGCCGGGTAAGGCGCTCGCGCCGGTGGTGCCGATCCGCCGTACGGTTGCCGCGCAGTCGAAGCCGCCCCGACGGGCGACCGGCCGCGTTCCCGATGCCGCCCGCACGTCCCGCCCGACCCGCACCGCTGACGAACTCCTTACCGAGGCACGCGAGTTGACTACCAAGTGGTCGGATCGTGAGCTGACGGCGGAAGCGCTCCGCAAGGGTCTGCGGACTGCCCCGGTCAAGGCCCGGATGCTGCGGGACCTACTCCGCACGGAGCGTGCCCTTGCCCGCGATAGGGCGGCGTGATGGCGTCCCCGGCCGCGTCCGGTGAGCTGCCCCGGTTTCTGTGGAAGTGCGGGCCGGATGGCATGGCGACGCTGCGGCAACTGCGTGCGCTCGGGCTGCGGCCCGGCGGGCAGGGCGTTCAGGCGGAGCTGTACCGGCCGCGCCGCCGCCGTGGTCCGTTGCTCGCGTACCTCTACCGCGTCGACCTGGCCAAACCGGTCCGGCCGATGACGCCGGCCAAGCGTGCGGCCTTGGAGCGGGCGAACGCCGCCCGCCGCCTGTGTCCCGAGTGCGGGCGGGACGCCGGATACGTCATCCCGACCTCGCTCGGCATGTGCCCCACCTGTGCCTTTCCCGACGGCGCGCACGCCGCCTGATCTCCCCGGAAGGGAGACACGTCATGGACTCCACTCCCGAGCTGGCCCGTGTGGTGCAGCTTCCCGATGGCACCTACGTCTACTCCGACCAGTTGCCCGCCCTCCACCAGCAGCAGGCGCCACCGCAGGTCATTCACCAGCACGTCCACCAGGCCGCGCCGGACCGCACGATCCAGCGCATCGCGCTCGGCTCCGGGATCGGGGCGGGAACGGTCGCCGCCGGTGTGTACTTCGGTCCGTTGCTCGTCGGTGCGCTCACCGCGATTGCCGCCAACCTGGCCCTGCTCGCGTTCCTCGCCGTCGCCCTGACCTGGGGTGTCGTCACCCTCGTGAAGTCCGTCGGCGGCACCGAGGGCAGGGCCGCCGCGAAGAGCGTGAGCCGCGCCCGTCGGGGCCGCCGCCGCTGACGGTTGCCCGTCCGCCCCATGCCCCGGCCGGGTGTGGTGCGGGCGGGGAGCCGGACACCCCGGCCCGGACGGGAGAACCGCCGTGAACAGCAAGCAGTACCGCGAGCAGGCCGAATCCCTGCTCACCGCCCACCCCCGGTGGGACCTGAACCCGGACTACATCGCGCAGGCCGCCGTGTGGGCGCAGCTCGCCACCGCCGCCGCCCTCACCGAGACCCGCACCGCACAGAACACCACCGCGCCCGCCCCCGCCGACCTCAAGTCGGGGGCTGCGGCATGAGGAAGTCCAGCGAAGAGCCCCGTCTCACCAGCGGGGAGAAAGCCCGGATCGCCGTACTGGTCGGCCGGATGTGCAAGCGGGAGATCGCCGGACCCGACGTCTACCAGGGCGACTTGGAACGCAAGGTCGACCGCATCATCGACGGCGCCGCCCGGCGGGCTGAGCGCGAGGAGCGGGCCGCCCGCAGGGGGCAGCGATGAGCTTTCGCGCAGGCGACAAGGTCCTGATCGTCTCGTGCGCGGACGATCCCCGCGCGGCCGGCAAGACCGGCCGGATTCTCGATGAAGTCCCGCCCGGCACGCTCACCGACGGGCGGTGGACGGTCGACCGCATCAGTTGGCTGATCGCCCCGGTGCTGTGCCACACCCAGGAACTGCGCAAAGCGTGACCACCCCGGGGGCGGCCGTCCCGGCCAAGGAATCGGGCCGTCCCCGGGTCCCTGCACACCCAACAGAGCAGCAGGAGAACACCATCATGTCCGAGAACGTCGTGAGCCTGTTCAAGACCCCGCCCACCAGCACCAACACCCCCGAAGATGCGCTGCCCGACAAGCCGCGCATCCCGATGTGGGCGCGCTCGAAGAAGGCGATGAAGGCGGTGCGGGACGTCGCCCGGCACGAGCGCACCCTCAAGACCGTCCGTCTCGTGGCAAGGCACAGCCTGTACGTCATCGGCGGCACCCGCATCGTGGCGAAGCGGGCGTGGGACGGGCGTACCGCCTCCCGGTACGAACGGATGCTGCGGGCCGCTGAGGTGGCCGGTCAGTACGAGGTTGCCAGTGAGTGGGAGGAGCGCGGGCGGCAGTTTCGGGCGGCCCGCCACCAGCGGCGTATGGACCTGCTCGCCGCACCGCAGCGCATCGCCAAAGCCACCCTGTACGGGGCCGCCACCGTGACCGGCGTGTCCCTGCTGCTCGGGTTCGTGCTGGCCATCGCCAACGAGGACGTGGCCGACATCCTCACCCCCGCCCTGGCGGTGGTGGAGCTGGTGCGATGGGTGGTGTGGATCGTCTCCGTCGTCTGGGGACCGCTGATCACCCTCGCGCCGTGGCTGGCCATGCTGGCCCTGTGGGGTGTCGGCAGGAACCGGCAGGCTGCCCCGCAGTGGGCGCTGCCCGCCCGCGACCGCGACAGTCAGGGCACCCCGATCACTCCGTCCATCGTCGTGACCGCCATGCGAGACCTTGGCGTTGCTGCTCTGGGCAAGGCCATCAAGGAGATGGGCGACGTCGGGGCGCAGATGCTCAGCCCGATCGTGATTGCCGGATGCGGCGTCGAAGTCGACGTCCACCTCCCGTCGGGGGTGTCGACCGAGGAGATCCAGAACCGGCGGCGCAAGCTCGCCGAAAACCTCAACCGCCATGAACACGAAGTGTTCATCACCATCCCCCCGTCCCCGCGCACGGTCCGGCTGTGGATCGCCGACTCGGGTGCGCTGGACGAGCCGATCGGCCCTTCCCCGCTGGTCACCGACCCCGACACCACCGCCAACTACAAGAGCGGCCGCGCCCCCTGGGGTCAGGATCTGCGCGGGGATGCGGCGCTGGTCAGCCTCTATCAGCGGATGCTCCTGATCACCGGGTTGTCGAACCAGGGCAAGACCGCGTCCCTGCGGGCGCTGGCGCTGTGGCTGGCGTTCGACCCCACGGTCGAGTTCCGCATCGGCGACCTCAAGGGCGTTGGTGACTGGGCCATGTTCAAGGGCCTGGCGTCCGTCCTGATCCAGGGCCCGACCGATGACCACGTGCTGGCCGTCACGGAGATGGTGGAGAGCGGCGTCCGGGAGATGAACCGTCGGCTTCTGTCCTCGGAGAAGGACTTCCCGCCGCTGGTCATCCTCATCGATGAAGCGCAGGTCGCCTACGGGTCCGGGGCCATCGACGGCAAGAAGGTGCCGTTGGGCGGGTCGAAGGCGACGTCCCGGTACTTCCGGGCCATCAAGGCGATCCATGACCAGGGGCGGGCGGTCAACGTCACCACCTGGGAAGGCACCCAGGACCCGACGAATGAGAACCTGCCCAAGCGCTCCCGCGAGGGCAACCACATCCGTTCCTCGCTCGTGCTCGGCACCGAGTCTCAGGCCCGTATGGCCGTCGGAGACGCGGCGATCGACGGCGGTGCGGCCCCGCACAAGCTCCGCCAGGGTCTCGACAAGGGCACCGTTGTGGTCGCCGGGGACGGCCTCAAGCTGGCCGCCGGCCAGACGTCGGTCACGGTGCGCACCCACTACATCGACACCGACGCCGCCCAGGAGATCGCCGACCGGGCCAAGGCCCGACGCGACGGCGTCACCACCCTGGCCGTGGCTGACACCGAGACCGAGGAGCGGGATGCGCTCGCCGACATCCTGACCGTGCTCGGGGACAACCCGCGAGTCTTCACCCAGGACGTTCTCAAGCGGCTGTCCGTCCTCAGCGAGGACACCTACGGGGCGTGGACCAATAGCGACCTGGCCCAGGTACTGACGGACGCCGGGGCCAAGCCCTACAAGTCCGACGGGCGCATGGTCGTCGGCCGCAAGCACGTCGCCCGCGCCCTCGCCAACCGGGACGACGACGGTTCCGCTTCCGCCGCTTCCTAGCCAGGGAGGTAACCCGCCCGTCGGCAGGGAGGCAGGGAGAACTCCCTGACCGCCTCCCTGCCCCGCCTCCCTGTATCTGACCTGGGGAAACACCGGTTCAGGGAGGCAGGGAGGCACTGGCCCCAAGCACCCCGTACCCCCGTTGAACAGCGCCTTGCACCCCCCTGCCCGCACCTCCCTGACTCCGCTTGGAAGGAGGTCCGGCCATGGCCGTGACCATTCCGCTTGTCCTCGTCTTCGCCGGTCTGCTCGCCGTGATCCTGCGCGCCTACCGGTGCGGATACGGCACCGCGATCGTCGCCGCCCTCTTCGGGTTCTTCCTCGCCGCCACCGGCGCGGGCGGACCCGTCACCGACTTCATCCGCCAGGCCATCAACGCCATACCCGAACTCTGAGGAGCACCGTGGACACCGCCAACGACACCCCCGCCACCCCGGCACCGGACATCGCGTACACACTCGCCCCGAGTGTCATCAGTGAGGTCGGTTGGACCGTGGACCGGTTCCGTGGACACCTGCGCGGCGACCAGGTGGGCCGGGAGTGCTGGCTGCGCAAGGCCGCCCTCCTGGACCGCATCGCGCTCAGCGAGAACCCCGACCACGGGCCCGATGACCCGTGCGACGCGGCCGACCTCGCCACCGAAGCGGCCCGCCACCTCATGGACCGCGACGGCGCGCCCCCCACCACCGACCCGCGCGCCTACGTCCGCCAGCAGTACGCGCTGTGGGCCACCCGCCCCGACTGCGAGTAGCTACGCCAAGGGCGGCCCCCGTCTCGCCAAAGTCTTGGGCCGCCCTTGCCAACCAGCACCACAAAGAGAACTGGAGACACCCAGCATGACCCAACCCACCCTCATCGGGCGAGACCGCATGCCACGGTTGCTCGATGCGTACTGCTGCCAGGGCGGCGCCGGCATGGGCTACTACTGGTCCGGCTTCGACGTGACCGGCATCGACAAGGACGCACAGCCCCGCTACCCCCTCGGCTTCCACCAAGGTGAAGCCGTCGCATTCATCACCGCGTACGGCGGCGACTTCGACTTCATCCACGCGTCCCCGCCCTGCCAGGGGGACAGTGACTGCCAGCGTCTCCAGGGCCGCGCTCACCCGGACCTGATCGCCCCCACTCGTGATGCCCTGAATGCCACCGGGCGGCCGTGGGTGCTGGAGAACGTGCGGGGCGCTCTGCCCAAGCTGAACAACCCGGTGATGCTGTGCGGGACCATGTTCGGCCTGCACACCTACCGCCACCGGTACTTCGAATCCGGCGGCGGGTTCACCCTCACCCAGCCCGAACACCCCGAACACCTCCTGCCTCAGGCGAAGATGGGGCGCCCGGTTCCGCCCGGCCACTTCGGCCAGTACGTCGGGAACTTCTCCGGAGTAGAGCAGGCCCGCCGGACGCTGGGTGTGCCGTGGATGAACCGCGACGGCATCCGCGAGTGCATCCCGCCGGCCTACACCCAGCACATCGGTGCCGCCGCACTCGCCTACCTGGGTACCGGGGCGGTGGCGGCATGAGCGACCTGCTGAATGCCGCGCTGAATGCCGCCGCCCGCGGCTGGCCTGTCTTCCCGCTGCGTCCCGGCGACAAGCGGCCCGCCCTGCACGGTGAGACCGCCTGTCCCCATACCGGGGAGTGTGCGGACGGGCACGCGAAGTGGGAGCAGCGCGCCACCACCGACCCCGACCGCATTCGCCGTGCGTGGTCGGCTGGTGCGTTCAACGTCGGTCTGGCGACCGGCCCTTCGGGGTTGCTGGTGGTGGACCTGGATCAGGTCAAGGCGAAGGACGTGAAAGGAACGCCTGACGGCGTCACTTCCTTTGCGGCGCTCTGCGAGCGCGCCGGGCAGCCCGTCCCGCACACCTACCGGGTGCGGACTGCGGGCGGCGGGCAGCACCTGTACTTCTGGGTCCACCAGACCATCCGGGTTCCCAGCAGCAAGGGCAGGCTCGCCCCCAAAATCGACACCCGGGCGTGGGGCGGGTACGTCGTCGCCCCGGGCAGCACCATCGACGGCACTCCGTACGAGATCACCGAGGCGGGGCCGGTCGCGGAACTGCCCACGTGGCTCATGCTCCAGCTCCAGGACCCGCCCCGGGCCGACCGTCCGCCCGCGCTGGCCCCGGTCGGCAACGGGGCGCGGGTGTCGCACGTCGCCCTGGAACGCGAGAGCGCGGCCGTCGCTGCGGCCGTGGAGGGCGAGCGGGAAGCGGTGCTGTTCAAGGCCGCCCGCTCTATGGGGCGCTTCGTGGCGTGGGGCGACATCCCCCGGCACGTGGTGGAAGACGCTTTTCAGACGGCGGGGGAATCGGCCGGTCTCAAGCCGTACGAGGTGCGATCCACGCTCCGCAGTGCCCTGAACTGGTCGATCCGCACCGCCCGGCCCCGGGTGTCGGCATGAGTGCCCGCAAACGCCCCACTGAAAAGCCGTCGTTCACCGAGCGACGGCCGTACGGCGCTGAACTGCCGCTAATCATCACCGGCATCCGTCCCGGCCTCCACGTGCGGTTCACCCGCCCGCCGGTCGCCGACTGGCTGTGCCGGTGCGGCCACCACGAACGCGCCACCGGCCGAGCTGCCGTCATCGAGCTGACGGAGCGCGTGAACGTCCGCCACTGCCCGCACGCCGCCGACGAAACCGCACCGCCCACAGAGCTGGGCGCGGAAGTCGCCGCCCGTCAGGGCGTCCTTTCAGCTCTTCTCCCTGACCCGCACCCTCACGCCGCTCCTGCGGCCGGAAGGAGGCACGCCGCATGACCACCGAACACACCACCACCACGCCGGCCGACCACGACGGGGCGGCCCTGCTCAACGAGGTGGAGGCATTCCACCGGCGGTTCAACGTCTTCCCCACCGAAGCGGCGTACGTCGCCGTCACGTTGTGGGACGCACACGCCCACCTGCTCGACTCGTTCGAGTCCACCCCACGACTCGCGTTCCTCTCCCCGGAACCGGGGTCGGGGAAGTCCCGGGCACTGGAGATCGTGGAAACCCTCGTGCCGCACCCGATGGCAGCGGTCGACGCGTCGGCCGCCGCCCTGTTCCGGGCCGTATCCGGTGTGGAAGGCCAGCGCCCCACGATCCTCTTCGACGAGATCGACACCATCTTCGGCCCCAAGGCCGGGGACAACGAGCAGCTCCGGGGTTTCGTCAACGCCGGCCACCGGCGGGGCAAACCCATGTACCGGTGCGTCGGCGACGGAGCGAACCAGACAGTCCAAGCCTTCCCCTCGTGGTCGGCCGTGGCCGTCGCCGGTCTCGGTTCGCTGCCGGACACGATCCTGACCCGCTCCGTCATCATCCGGATGCGGCGCAAGGCCCGGAACGAGAAGGTGGAGCCCTTCCGGGTCCGCCTCCACGAAGCGGAGGGCCACAAGCTCCGTGACCGGCTCGCCCGGTGGGCCGAGCAGGTACAGAAGCACATCGCCGGGGCGTGGCCCGAGATGCCCGACGGGGTCACCGACCGCCCGGCGGACGTGTGGGAGCCCCTGCTGGCCGTCGCGGACGCGGCCGGGGGCGACTGGCCCACCCGGGCCCGTACCGCGTGCGTCGACCTGGTCAACGCCTCCAAGGCCAACGACAAAGGCAGCATCGGCGTCCGCCTGCTCACCGACCTCCGGGACCAGGTGTTCAGCGGTATCGACCGGCTGCCCACAGTCGCCGTGCTTGACCGTCTCCACCGGCTGGACGAGTCCCCGTGGGCGGACATGGCGGGGCGCCCGCTGGACTCCCGGGGGCTGGCGAAGATGCTCCGGGAGTACATGACGGTCGACAACAGCCCCGTGGCGGCCCGCAACATCAAGAGCGGCACGAGCGTGATGAAGGGCTACTACGCCGCCGATCTCCACGACGCGTGGCAGCGGTACTGCCCTCCCCCTCCGGAGAGTCCGCTACTTCCGCTACTTCCGCTACCGGGCAGCTCAGAGGCCCTTTAGAGGTAGCGGCAACCACCCCCGGTAGCGGACAACTCCCGCTACCGCCGACCGGCCCCGCACGCCCGCCGTGCGGGGCCGGTAGCGGCAAACGTCCGCTACCGCTACCCCTTGCCGCTACCTCGATCACGCCCCTGACCAGGGCGGTAGCGGAGGTAGCGGAAGTAGCGGACCTGAGAGGGAGGGGGCGAAGCCTGCTCCCCAGAAGAGAAGGATGAGATCGCCTTGAGCGAGAGGTATCTGTCCGTCGTGCAGGTCGCTGAACTCATGGGCACGACCGAGCGGTTCCCCCGCCGTCTCGTGTCCGAGCGCCGCATCACCTTCGTAAAGTTCGGCCGCCACGTGCGCATCCCGGAGAGCGCGGTCGCCACCTACATTCGCGAGCACACCATCGAGCCTGCTCGCCCCCGGCGCAGGATGCGGAGGGCTGCCTGATGGCTAAGAAGAAGAGCGCCAAGCGACGGTTCGGGGCGGTGCGGCAATACCGCTCCGGTCGTTGGACCGCTTCGTACCTGGATCCGACCGGTGTCCGTCGACGAGCGGAAGAGACATTCGCCACGGCGGCGGATGCCGAGATCTGGCTTTCGCAGGTGGAAGCGGATCTGACGCGTGGCGACTGGCGAGACCCGGACGCGGGCGCCGTCCCGTTCGGTGAGTACGCGTTGAAGTGGGTCGAGGAGCGGGACATCGTGCCGACCACGGAAGAGCTTTATCGGCGCCTCCTGCGGCTGCACATCCTGCCCACCTTCGAGGTGTACGACCTGGACGAGATCACGCCGCCCCGCGTTCGTGAATGGCGGACGGGGAGGCGATCCGTCACGGGCGCCACGACGGTCGCCAAGTCGTACCGCCTGCTCAAGGCGATTTTGGAGACCGCCACCGATGACGAGCTGATTCGGCGCAACCCATGCCGAATCAAGGGCGCGGGAAAGGAGTCCGCCACCGAACGCGAGATCGCCACCGTGGAGCAGGTCGACGCCCTTGCGGCGGCGGTGGGTCTGCGCTGGCGACTCATGGTCTACCTCGGGGCGTACGGCCCGATGCGTCCCGAAGAGCAGGCGGAGTTGCGGCGCCGGGACGTAGACCTGGACAACATGACGATTCGGGTGCGCAAGGCCGCTCCGGAACTCAGCACCGGCAAGCGGGCGGTGGGTGACACAAAGTCGGCGGCGGGCAAGCGGCACGTCGTCCTGCCGGACTTTCTGCAGCGCGACCTGAGCCGTCACCTGGACTGGTATGCCGAGAAGGGCAAGGGAGAGGAAGGGTTGCTGTTCGTGGGCGAGAAAGGGGCGCCCTTCCGGCGGTCATCCTTTGGCCGGAGGTGGCGCCGGGCGCGTTCGTTGGTCGGGATGCCGGAGACCTTCCGGTTCTACGATCTGCGGCACACGGGCCACACCCTCTCGACCCGGTCCGGTGCCACGCTGAAGGACACCATGGTGCGCGCTGGCCAGTCCTCCGAGAAAGCGGCAATGATCTACCAGCACTCCGACCTTGAACGTCAGAAGGAGGTTGCGAGCGGACTCGACAAGATGGTGCGCACTGCGCGCGAGAAGGCCGCTGACGTGGCCGAATCGACGCCAAGTGGTGCGCAAGTGGTGCGCGACGCCTGAATTGGTCTGGACAACACAAAGGCCCGGGTTCGGGATCATGTCCCTGACCGGGGCCTGAGTTGCTGGAGCGGGTGACGAGAATCGAACTCGCGCTCTGAGCTTGGGAAGCTCATGTTCTACCATTAAACTACACCCGCAGAGACGGCCGTTGAGCTGTTGCCGCATCGTCGGACACTGTACCCCATGTCGGGATCCCGGCGCCTGGGGCGGGGAAGCGGAGTGCGGAGTGCCGCTTGGTGTGGCGTCCTGTATATCCCCTAATGTGGCAGCTTCGTCCACGCGTGGTTGGGGAAAGGGACTTGATGGATCACACCGTCGTCCGCTGTGCCGAGGGGCACGTGTTCAGCACCTCTTCGTTTCCGTTGCGGCAGCTCGGGGAGGGGCGGATCGGGCCTGGCCGGCTTGTTCGTTGTCCGCGGTGTGCGCGGTTGAGGCATGCGGTGCCTGTGGGGCAGGAGAAGCGGGAGCAGTAGGGGTAGGGGGAGAGTGCGGAGCAGGGCCAGGTGCAGGAGTAGCTGTAGGTAGTGGCGTGGGCGCGTGGGGCTGCCGATTGGGGTGGGCCCGCGCGCTCTGCGTATCCTCGGTGGGTGCTTCTCTCAGACAAGGACATCCGGGCCGAGATCGACGCCGGACGCGTACGTATTGATCCGTTCGACGATTCCATGGTGCAGCCGTCGAGTGTCGACGTGCGGCTCGACCGCTACTTCCGGGTGTTCGAGAACCACCGGTACCCGCACATCGACCCCGCCGTGGAGCAGGCCGACCTGACGCGGCTCGTGGAGCCGGAGGGGGACGAGGCTTTCATCCTGCACCCGGGTGAATTCGTGCTCGCTTCGACCTACGAGACGATCACACTGCCCGACAATCTCGCTTCGAGGTTGGAGGGGAAGAGTTCGCTGGGGCGGCTCGGGCTGGTGACGCATTCGACCGCAGGGTTTATCGACCCGGGTTTCTCGGGGCACGTGACGTTGGAGCTTTCGAATCTCGCGACGTTGCCCATCAAGTTGTGGCCGGGCATGAAGATCGGGCAGCTGTGTTTGTTCCAGCTGAGCTCCTCGGCCGAATTCCCCTATGGATCCGAGCGGTACGGGTCCCGTTATCAGGGGCAGCGTGGGCCGACGGCCTCGCGGTCCTTCCTCAACTTCCATCGGACGCAGGTGTGACAGCGGTATGAGTGACGTACGAGAGAACCTGACGTACGACGGGTTCGGGCACGCGGTGCGCGAGTTGGCGCAGACGGTCGCGGATGACGGCTACGAGCCGGACGTGATTCTGAGCATCGCGCGCGGTGGGGTTTTTGTCGCGGGCGGGCTCGCTTATGCGCTCGACGTGAAGAACATCCACCTGGTGAACGTGGAGTTCTACACCGGGGTCGGGACGACGCTGGAAATGCCGGTCATGCTGGCACCGGTGCCGAACGTGATCGATTTCAGCAATAAGAAGGTGCTCATCGCGGATGATGTCGCGGACACCGGTAAGACGCTGAAGCTGGTGCACGATTTCTGCCTGGAGCACGTGGCGGAGGTGCGCAGCGCGGTGGTGTACGAGAAGTCGCATTCGCTGGTGAAGTGCGAGTACGTGTGGAAGCGGACCGACGAGTGGATCAATTTCCCGTGGTCGGTGGAGAAGCCGGTCGTGCGGCGGGCGGGGCAGATCCTCGACGCGTGAGTGCGTGAGTGCGTGAGCAGTCCCGCGCTACAAGCGAGTGCGTGAGTGGCTGAGTGCGTGAGCAGTGCGAAAGGGCCCGGAGCGAGTGCTCCGGGCCCTTCGGCGTGCGTACGGCCGGTGCTAGATCGTGCCCAGCTTGATCAGCGAGAGCAGGGCGACCAGCTGGATCGCGGAGGCGCCGAGCGCCTTCGGCCAGGGGAGGTCGTGGGACTTGCTGACCATGGAGGTGAAGAGGGCTCCGGCGGCCAGCCAGGTCACCCAGCCGATGATCTGGACCAGGCCGTTGTCGCCGCCCAGGAAGAGGGCGAAGAGCAGGCGTGGGGCGTCCGTGAGCGACATCAGCAGCATGGAGAGGCCGACGGTGGGCTGCCAGGAGCCGTCGCCGCCGAGCTGGCGGGCCAGGGTGTGGGTGACCGCGCCGAGGATCAGACCGCAGATGATCATCGCGACGGACGTGGTGAGGACGTACGGGATGGCACTGGAGAAGGTCGAGTTGATCGTCTCTTCGCGGGCCTTGTCGAAGCCGAAGACGGCGAGCAGGCCGTAGAGGAAGGTGACGATCAGGGCGGGGCCCCACACCTGGTGGTCGCGCATCTGCCAGAACGTCGGGCCCGGGCGGAGCACGATCCCGCTCAGCAGCTGCTTCCAGTGCAGGCGGGGTCCTGGCGGCGGCGCGGGGGAGTTGCCGGCCTGGTAGGTCTGGCCGTCGCCGTACGGGTCCTCGTTGATGCTGAAGGCGCGGGTGTGACCCGCGTTGTTGGCGTACGGGTCGTGCTGCGGGCTCTGGCCGTACGGGGCCTGCCCGCCGCCCCGTGGGTCGTAGCCGCCGCCCTGGTGGTGCGGGTCGCCGAAGTACTCCGGTTCGTCGGAGCCGCCTCCGGTGTATCCGCCCTGGCCACCACCTCCGTACTGCGGGGCCTGCGGCCATTGCTGCTGGCCGTACGGCGGCGGCTCAGGCGATGCCTGAGGCCCTCCGTACGGCTGCTGCCGCTGCGGTTGCTGCTGCGTGCGGTTGTCCCGGCCGCGTCCGATCCTGAATCCAGCCACGCGAACGAACGTACCCGCTCCGGACGGGGCCCGGGGCCGGGTGATGGGCAGTCAGGGGCCTTTGCGGCTGACCTGTGACATCCCCTAGGGGAACCCTGGGGGGCAGGCAGGGGCAGGTGCCGGGACATGACGAGAGCGGCCGGTCCTGCCTCCTGGGCAGGTCCGGCCGCTCTCGCGGACGTACGAAGTAGCGGCTACTTCACCGGCTCCGGCTCCGGGGCGTCCTCGGACTCCTCCTCAGAGGCGGGGTCGGCCGGCGTCTTGACCGATTCGAGCAGCAGCTGGGCCACGTCGACGACGGTCAGGGACTCCTTGGCCTTGCCGTCGTTCTTCTTGCCGTTCACCGAGTCGGTGAGCATGACGAGGCAGAAGGGGCAGGCGGTGGAGACGATGTCGGGGTTGAGGGAGAGGGCCTCGTCGACGCGCTCGGTGTTGATGCGCTTGCCGATCCGCTCCTCCATCCACATCCTCGCGCCGCCGGCGCCGCAGCAGAAGCCGCGTTCCTTGTGGCGGTGCATCTCCTGCTGGCGCAGGCCGGGGACGGCGGACATGATCTCGCGCGGGGGCGTGTAGACCTTGTTGTGACGGCCCAGGTAGCAGGGGTCGTGGTACGTGATCAGGCCCTCGACCGGGGTCACCGGGGTCAGCTTGCCCTCGTCGATGAGGTGCTGGAGCAGCTGGGTGTGGTGGATGACCTCGAACTCGCCGCCGAGCTGCGGGTACTCGTTGGCGATGGTGTTGAAGCAGTGCGGGCAGGTGGCGACGATCTTCTTCGACGACTTGGGCTTCTTCGTCGAGGCGTCCTCGTCGTCCTCGCCGTACGCCATGTTCAGCATCGCGACGTTCTCGGCGCCGAGCTGCTGGAAGAGCGGCTCGTTGCCGAGGCGGCGGGCCGAGTCACCGGTGCACTTCTCGTCGCCGCCCATGATGGCGAACTTGACGCCCGCCATGTGCAGCAGCTCCGCGAAGGCCTTGGTGGTCTTCTTGGCGCGGTCTTCGAGTGCGCCGGCGCAGCCGACCCAGTAGAGGTACTCGACCTCGGTGAGGTCCTCGATGGTCTTGCCGACGATCGGGACCTCGAAGTCGACCTCCTTGGTCCACTCGACGCGCGCCTTCTTGGCGAGCCCCCAGGGGTTGCCCTTCTTTTCCAGGTTCTTGAGCATCGTGCCCGCCTCGGACGGGAACGCGGACTCGATCATCACCTGGTAGCGGCGCATGTCGACGATGTGGTCGATGTGCTCGATGTCCACCGGGCACTGCTCGACGCAGGCGCCGCAGCTGGTGCAGGACCAGAGGACGTCGGGGTCGATGACGCCGTTCTCTTCGAGGGTGCCGATGAGCGGACGCTCGGCTTCCGCGAGGGCTGCTGCCGGTACGTCGGCGAGCTGCTCCGGGGTGGCCTTCTCGTTGCCCTCGGCGTCCTTGCCACCGCCTGCCAGCAGGTACGGCGCCTTGGCGTGCGCGTGGTCGCGCAGCGACATGATCAGGAGCTTGGGGGAGAGCGGCTTGCCGGTGTTCCAGGCGGGGCACTGCGACTGGCAGCGGCCGCACTCGGTGCAGGTGGAGAAGTCGAGGATGCCCTTCCAGGAGAACTGCTCGACCTGGCTGACACCGAAGGTGGCGTCCTCGGCCGGGTCCTCCCAGTCGATCTCCTTGCCGCCGCTGGTCATCGGCAGCAGCGCGCCGAGTGCGACGTCGCCGTCGGCACGGCGCTTGAAGAAGATGTTGGGGAAGGCCAGGAAGCGGTGCCAGGCGACGCCCATGTCGGTCTTCAGCGCGACCGTGATCATCCAGATGAAGGAGGTCGCGATCTTGAGTGCGGCGAAGAAGTACGTGAGGTTCTGCAGCGTGGAGAGGTCCATGCCGCGGAACCAGGCGACGAAGGGGTACGAGAGGAAGAAGGACGCCTCGTAGGAGTTCACGTGGTGCTGGGCGCCTTCGAGGGCGTGCAGCGTGAAGATGCAGACGCCGACGATGAGGATGACCGACTCGACGAAGTACGCCTGACCGGCGTTGGAGCCCGCGAAGCGGGACTTGCGGCCGGGCTTGTTCGCCTTGCTCAGCTGACGCACGACGATCAGCACCAGGATGCCGAGGATCGTCATGGTGCCGATGAACTCGACGAACATGTTGTACGGCGCCCACTCGCCGACGATCGGAAGCAGCCAGTCCGCCTTGAAGAGCTGGCCGACGGCGTTGACGATCGTCAGCAGCAGCGAGAAGAAGCCCACCGCCACGAACCAGTGCGCGACGCCGACGACGCCCCACTTGTTCATCCGGGTGTGGCCGAGGAACTCCTTGGCCACCGTGACCGCGCGCTGCCAGGGGTAGTCGGTGCGGGTGCCGGCGGGGACGGGCTGGCCGAGCGTGACGAACCGGTAGATCTGGACGATCGCACGGCCGAACAGCGCGACGCCGACAGCCATGAGGACCAGCGACACGATGATCGCGGCGAGTTGCATTTGGGGGCTCCTCGGGCCTGCGAGGGTGGGTAACGGGGAAGACGAAGCTATTGATTACTAAGCGGTAACTTATCCAGTCGAGCTGAGATTACTCGCTCGCGCTGTCGCACAGTAGCTTCGCGGTCGGTGATCTGCGTCGCTGAGGCAACCCTGAGTGACGATCATTACGCCGGGCATGGAGGCTGCGTTACGCCGGGCATGGCGGGCTGCGGTACGCCGGGCGTGACGGCGGGTGTCGCGTGGGCGGCCGTGCGGTGAGCTCAGTGGGCGCCGCGTGCCGTGAGCAGGGCCGGCACCGTGCGGGCCATGATCCCCAGGTCGACGGCCAGGCAGTGGGTGTCGACGTACTCCAGGTCCAGCAACACCATCTCGTCCCACGGGAGTTCGGAGCGGCCGCTCACCTGCCAGAGACCGGTCATGCCGGGGCGGACGGTCAGCCGGCCGCGTGCCAGGCCCGTGTAGCCGGAATCCGCCACGGGCAGCGGGCGCGGGCCGACCAGTGACATCTCGCCGCGTACGACATTGAGCAGCTGGGGGAGTTCGTCGAGGAAGAGGCGGCGGAGCAGCCGGCCGACGGGGGTGGTGCGCGGGTCCTCGCGGAGTGTGAGGAGGTGACTGCGGGAGTCGTCGCGCAGGGCGAGCGTGGCCCGGTCGGTGGCGGTGGCGGTGGCGGTGCGCAGGGTGCGGAACGTCCACATGGAGAACGGGGCTCCCCCGCGACCCGCCCGGGGCTGCCGGAGGAAAACCCCGCCCGGCGAGGTCAGTGCCACGGCCGCGCAGACCGCGGCGAACACGGGGGAGAGCAGGGTCAGCAGCAGCAGGCCGCCCGCCAGGTCCAGTACGCGCTTCGCCGACGGAACACGCGCAGCCCTTGCCACCCGCGCCAGCGGAACCGGCATCTCCCGCATGTTCCGCATCCTTTCGTGGGATCTTTGTCTGACTTCATGCGAATAGTCGATTTTGTGGCTATGACTCTCGCACGATGAACACCAGTCGGCGGGTGCGCCACGCGTGCCGCTCGGCCGGACAGCAGAGGCCGGACAGCAGAGGCCGGACAGGAGCGGTCGGACCGCGGTGGTCGGGCCGCAGAGGGCGGAGAGGTGGTTGTGGCATGCGTGCCGTGGTGACAGGAGGGCCCGGATGCGACGAGGCGCTTCGTCTCGACCGTGTGACGGACAGGGCTCCGGCGCCGGCACTGGAGGTCTGAGGGGTGGGACCGATGCCGGAAACCAATGACGATTCCCATGAGGTGCGGGAGCCCGGGGCGGCGGCCGGCCCCCGTCGGGCGTGGGTGTGGCTGCGGGCCAGGCCCCTCTGGAAGCTGGTGTGCGCGGGCCTCGCGCTGATGGTCGGCCTGGTCGCGGTGACCGGCTGGCTGGCGTACCGGAAGATCGACGGCAATATCCGTACCGACGAGGCGACCGCGGCGGCCCTCGCCGAACACGGGGCCGCCCGCCCCGCACGCCACCCGGGCCAGGCGCTGAACATTCTGCTGCTCGGCTCCGACTGGCGGCAGGCGGCGGGCAGCGAGCGCTCGGACACGGTGATGCTGCTGCACCTGGCCGCCGACCGGAAGCGGGCCGAAGTCCTCAGTGTGCCGAGGGACTTGAGGGTCGACATGCCGAGCTGTCTGCGGTCCGACGGGGAGTACAGCCTCGCCCAGAACGCCCAGTTCAACTGGGCCTTCCAGTTCGGTGGCGCCGCCTGCACCATCCGTACGCTGGAGAAGCTCACCGGTATCCGGATCGACCACCACCTGACCGTCGACTTCAAGGGCTTCACGAAGATCGTCAACGCGGTCGGCGGCGTCGAGGTCGACGTCAAACGGCCCGAGCACGACCCCAACGTGGGCCTCGACCTGAACGCGGGCAAGCACCTCCTCCAGGGCGAGCAGGCGCTGGGATACGTCCGCGCCAGGAAGTACGTCGGCGACGGCAGCGACCTCAACCGGATCGAGCGTCAGCAGGACTTCGTCAACCGGCTCGCCGAGAAGATCCGCAGCAACGGCACCCTCGCCAACCCGGCCCGCCTCTACCCGGTCCTCGACGCGGCGACCTCGGCACTCACCGCCGACGCCGGCCTCGATTCCCTGAGCGAGCTCTACGGACTGGCCGACGACCTGCGTGGGCTGCCCCCCGGCGCCCTCACCTTCACCACGCTGCCCAACCAGGAATCCGACCACTGGTACCGCCTCGACCTGGAACAGCCCGAGGCGCGCAGGGTGTTCGAAGCGGTGAAGAAGGACCAGCCGGTCGCGAGGGCGCTGGCGGCGGCCAGGAAGGAGCCGGACGAGGAGCCGGACGAGCCGGAGTACGAGCCGGTCCACGACGAGTACGAGTAGGACGGGTGCGGGTGGGACAGGCGCGGGTGGCGGATGCGGGTGCGGGTGCGAGTGGGGCGGTTGCCAAGGGAGCGGTACGAGTGCAGGTGAGGCGGCGGGTGAGGTGGTACGAGTGGGGCGCGTGCGCTGTGTATGAGTGACATAAAGGCCGAAGAGTTGAGCCCCCTCCACTCAGCTCTGTTGACGGCGAGCGCCGAGTGATGCATCCTTGAGTCAGATCCACTCAAGTACGTATCTGGAGGAATCGAAATGGCACGTGCGGTCGGCATCGACCTGGGCACGACTAACTCCGTCGTCAGCGTTCTCGAAGGCGGCGAGCCCACCGTCATCACCAACGCCGAAGGCGCCAGGACCACGCCGTCCGTCGTCGCCTTCGCGAAGAACGGCGAGGTCCTCGTAGGTGAGGTCGCCAAGCGTCAGGCGGTCACCAACGTCGACCGGACGATCCGCTCGGTCAAGCGCCACATGGGCACCGACTGGTCGATCGACCTCGACGGCAAGTCCTTCAACCCGCAGCAGATGAGCGCCTTCATCCTGCAGAAGCTGAAGCGCGACGCGGAGTCCTACCTGGGCGAGAAGGTGGCCGACGCGGTCATCACCGTCCCGGCGTACTTCAACGACTCCGAGCGCCAGGCGACCAAGGAGGCCGGTGAGATCGCGGGCCTCAACGTCCTGCGCATTGTCAACGAGCCGACCGCCGCCGCCCTGGCCTACGGTCTCGACAAGGACGACCAGACCATTCTCGTCTTCGACCTCGGTGGCGGCACCTTCGACGTGTCGCTCCTTGAGATCGGCGACGGCGTCGTCGAGGTCAAGGCCACCAACGGTGACAACCACCTCGGTGGTGACGACTGGGACCAGCGCGTCGTCGACTACCTGGTGAAGCAGTTCCAGGGCAACCACGGCGTGGACCTGGGCAAGGACAAGATGGCTCTCCAGCGCCTGCGCGAAGCCGCGGAGAAGGCGAAGATCGAGCTGTCGTCCTCCACCGAGACGTCGATCAACCTGCCCTACATCACGGCGTCGGCCGAGGGCCCGCTGCACCTGGACGAGAAGCTCACGCGCTCGCAGTTCCAGCAGCTGACCTCCGACCTGCTGGAGCGCTGCAAGAGCCCGTTCAACAACGTCATCAAGGACGCGGGCATCCAGCTCTCCGAGATCGACCACGTCGTTCTCGTCGGTGGCTCGACCCGTATGCCGGCCGTGGCCGAGCTCGTCAAGGAGCTCACCGGTGGCCGTGACGCCAACAAGGGTGTCAACCCGGACGAGGTCGTCGCCATCGGCGCCTCGCTCCAGGCGGGCGTCCTCAAGGGTGAGGTCAAGGACGTTCTGCTCCTCGACGTGACCCCGCTGTCCCTCGGTATCGAAACCAAGGGCGGCATCATGACCAAGCTGATCGAGCGCAACACCACGATCCCGACCAAGCGCTCCGAGATCTTCACGACGGCCGAGGACAACCAGCCGTCCGTGCAGATCCAGGTCTACCAGGGCGAGCGCGAGATCGCGGCGTACAACAAGAAGCTCGGAATGTTCGAGCTGACCGGTCTGCCGCCGGCCCCGCGTGGCGTGCCGCAGATCGAGGTCGCCTTCGACATCGACGCCAACGGCATCATGCACGTCGCTGCCAAGGACCTCGGCACCGGCAAGGAGCAGAAGATGACCGTCACCGGTGGCTCCTCGCTGCCGAAGGACGAGGTCAACCGGATGCGCGAAGAGGCCGAGCAGTACGCGGACGAGGACCACAAGCGCCGCGAGGCCGCGGAGACCCGCAACCAGGCCGAGCAGCTCGTGTACCAGACGGAGAAGTTCCTCAAGGACAACGAGGACAAGGTTCCGGCCGACGTCAAGACCGAGGTCGAGACCTCCGTCACCGAGCTGAAGGAAAAGCTCAAGGGCGAGGACACGGCCGAGATCCGCACGGCGACCGAGAAGGTCGCGGCCGTCTCGCAGAAGCTGGGCCAGGCGATGTACGCCGACGCCCAGGGCGCGCAGGCCGCGGGCGAGGGCGCCCCGGGTGCCGAGGGTGCGGCTCAGGGCCAGCCCGAGGACGACGTGGTCGACGCCGAGATCGTCGACGACGAGAAGGACAAGAAGGGCGGCGCTGCCTGATGTCGGAAGAGACTCCGGGCTTCGACGAGAAGCCCGACGTCTCTCCCGGCACGGACGACGCCGAGCCGAAGGCCGCTGAGTCCTCCTCCACCCAGGAGGAGGGCTCGGCGGCCCCGGCCGGGGACGCGAGTGCCGCGAAGGACGTCGCACTGACGGCCCAGCTGGACCAGGCCAAGATGGCGCTCTCCGAGCGCACGGCCGACCTCCAGCGCCTCCAGGCCGAGTACCAGAACTACCGTCGCCGGGTGGAGCGCGACCGGGTCACCGTCAAGGAGATCGCCGCGGCGAACCTGGTGACCGAACTGCTCCCCACCCTCGACGACATCGGCCGCGCGCGGGAACACGGCGAGCTGGTCGGCGGTTTCAAGTCGGTGGCCGAGTCGCTGGAAACGGTGGCCGCGAAGATGGGCCTCCAGCAGTTCGGCAAGGAGGGCGAGCCCTTCGACCCGACGGTCCACGAAGCCCTGATGCATTCGTACGCACCGGACGTCACCGAGACGACCTGTGTCGCGATCCTGCAGCCCGGCTACCGGATCGGCGAGCGTACGATCCGTCCCGCACGGGTAGCGGTGGCCGAGCCCCAGCCGGGCGCGGCGGCCGACAAGGCGGAGGACTCCACGCCCTCCGACGACAAGAACAACCAGGACAGCGGCGACTCCTCCGAATAGGAGAAGCACCGCGCTCGGAGTCACGGGTCCGAGAGGAGGGACGTCGAGGAAATGAGCACGAAGGACTTCGTCGAGAAGGACTACTACAAGGTTCTCGGCGTCCCCAAGGACGCCACCGAGGCCGAGATCAAGAAGGCGTACCGGAAGCTCGCCCGCGAGTTCCACCCGGACGCCAACAAGGGCAACGCCGAGGCCGAGGAGCGCTTCAAGGAGATCTCCGAGGCGAACGACGTCCTCGGTGACGCCAAGAAGCGCAAGGAGTACGACGACGCCCGCGCCCTCTTCGGGAACGGCGGCTTCCGCCCCGGTCCCGGAGCGGCGGGCGGTGGCTCCTTCAACTTCGACCTCGGTGACCTGTTCGGCGGCGGCCAGGCCGGCGGCACCCAGACCGGCGGCTTCGGCGGCGGCATAGGGGATGTCTTCGGCGGCCTCTTCAACCGCGGCGGCACGGGCACACGCACCCAGCCCCGCCGCGGCCAGGACATCGAGTCCGAGGTCACCCTCAGCTTCACCGAGGCCGTGGACGGCGCCACCGTTCCCCTGCGCATGTCTTCCCAGGCCGCCTGCAAGGCCTGCTCCGGCACCGGCGACAAGAACGGCACGCCCCGCGTGTGCCCGACCTGCGTCGGCACCGGTCAGGTCTCGCGCGGCGGCGGTGGCGGTTTCTCGCTCACCGACCCCTGCGTCGACTGCAAGGGCCGCGGCCTGATCGCCGAGACCCCCTGCGACATCTGCAAGGGTTCCGGCCGCGCCAAGTCCTCCCGCACCATGCAGGTCCGCATCCCCGCCGGTGTCACCGACGGCCAGCGGATCCGCCTGCGCGGCAAGGGCACCCCGGGCGAACGCGGCGGCCCCGCCGGTGACCTGTACGTCGTCGTCCACGTCGACGCCCACCCGGTGTTCGGCCGCAAGGGCGACAACCTCACCGTCACCGTGCCCGTCACCTTCGTGGAGGCGGCCCTCGGTGGCGAGGTCAAGGTACCCACCCTCGGCGGCCCCCCGGTCACCCTGAAGCTGCCCGCCGGCACGCCCAACGGGCGCACCATGCGGGCCCGCGGCAAGGGCGCCCTGCGCAAGGACGGCACCCGCGGCGACCTCCTGGTCACCGTCGAGGTCGACGTACCCACCCAACTCAACGACAAGGCCAGGGAAGCCCTGGAAACCTACCGTGAGGCTGTCGCGGGCGAGGACCCGCGCGCCGCACTCTTCCAGGACGCGAAGGGAGCATAGGAGAGCGATGGACGGCCGACGACGCACCAATCCCTATGAGTTGACCGACGAGTCACCGGTGTACGTCATCTCGGTCGCCGCTCAGCTCTCCGGCCTGCACCCGCAGACCCTGCGCCAGTACGACCGCCTGGGCCTGGTCTCCCCCGGCCGCACGGCCGGGCGCGGCCGCCGCTACTCCGCCCGCGACATCGAACTGCTGCGCACCGTCCAGCAGTTGTCGCAGGACGAGGGCATCAACCTGGCCGGCATCAAACGCATCATCGAGTTGGAGAACCAGGTCGCCGCCCTCCAGTCCCGCGTCGCCGAACTGGCCGCGGCCGTGGACGGCGCCGCCCTCGCCCTCCAGCAGCGCGAGGCCCAGGTCCACGCCTCGTACCGCCGCGACCTGGTCCCGTACCAGGACGTGCAGCAGGCGAGTGCGCTGGTGGTGTGGCGGCCGAAGAGGTCGCAGGAATAGGGCGGTTACGGGTTACCGCGAAGGGGCCGGCCAGCGTAAAACACGCTGGCCGGCCCCTTCGTCATGCGGCACCCGAGAGGTGACGGAGGAGGGCGGCCAGTTGCGGGCCCCCGGTGGTGAGGACGGTGTCGGGGTCGTCGCTCTCGCGGAGGTGGAGGGTGCCGTGGGGGGAGGCGGCGACGTTGACGCAGTTGCCTTCGGCGCCGCCGCTGAAGGTGGACTTCTGCCAGTCGAGCGCGTGCATGAGGGCCTCTCTAGAGCGTGTACAGGAGGTGCTGGATGAGGGCCAGCGAGTCCTTGGCCTCGTGTGAGGCAGGGGCTGTGCTCGCGTCGATCGGCGCGAGCGCGTGCCCGGTAAGAGCATCGAACAGGCTGTCGTACTGGGCAAGGTGTGCAGCGTCCGACAGGTGCATCGAAGCAATGGGGTGCTCCAGCAGCACCGTGCTCAGTTCCGGCACCGCAGGTGACGAGTAGAGGAAGTTTCCCGTGTACGCGGCATAGGCGGCGGCCTCGAACGGGAAGACCTGGATGGTCACTTGGGGCAACTGCGCCAACTCAACGAGGTGCAGCAGTTGTGCGCGCATCACGGCCGGCCCGCCGAACCGCATGTGCAGCGCTGCTTCGTGGATGACCGCGTGCACGGAGGGCGGGTTGTCGGCGCGGAGGATCCGTTGCCGGTCCATGCGGAAGGCCACCGCGTCGTCGACGCTCCCCCGGGTCGGCCTGGCGCTGCTGAGGATGGCGCGCACATAGGCCTCGGTCTGGAACAGGCCGGGGACGAACAGCGATTCGTGCGAGCGGAGTTGAGTGGCGGTCGACTCCAGCTCGGCCAGATCGAGCGCGCCGGGGCCGATCCGGTTCCGGTAGTCGCTCCACCACCCCTTGCCGGTCGACTCCGAAATGCCTACCAGCGCCTCGATATAGGGCTCGCTTTCGATCCCGTACACGGTGCACAGCTCGCGCAGGCGCGGAGTCAGGATCGAGGTCCGACCCAGCTCGATGTGGCTCAGCTGGCCACGGCCCATGCCGATTCGTGCGGCGGCCTCACCGGCCGTCAGATTGGCGGCCTCGCGCAGCCGCTTGAGCTCATGCCCCAAGCGTCGCTGACGTTCACTGATGGTGGTGCGCAGTCCCAAGGCTCTCTCCTCGCCGGTACGGCCAAAGTCTGCACGGAGCGCGGGAGTTGGTCCACTCGCACCCTAGTTCTGGTTGCGCATGAGAACCCACAGTCTCTACCGTAGGTGTTGCGGCAGTCACCCTGTGAGGTCGCCCTGGTTCCCCGTACCCGTAAGACGAAAGTGCACCCGGCCGGCGCGGCGGGCATTGCCATCGCGGTGGTGCGTACCCAACTCCCCATGGAGGAACGGATACCGATGAACCGCACCGCCGCCCACCGGGCACCCCAACTGGCCTACTCCTACAGCCTGTTCTCCGATGCGGATGAGCTGTCGCCCAAGATCTGCCGTGACTTCGTGCGCGTCGTCCTGCTCACGCTCGGATGGAGCGAGGCCGTCACTCCGGCGGTGCTGTGCACCTCGGAGCTGGTCACCAATGTCCACCTGCACACGAAGGGAACCGCCATGCTCCACGTTCAGGTCGGGCCCGCGAGTGTCCGCATCAGCGTGTACGACGAGGATCCGACGCCCGTGGCGCTGCGCGAGCTGCCGCCGATGGACGACGAGGCGTGCTGGGGGAGAGGGCTGGCCCTGGTGGCCGGGACGGCGGACGCGTGGGGGGTGGCGGCGGACCGGGGCGGGCGCTACGCGAAGGGGGTGTGGTTCGAGCTGGCGGGGTGAGAGGCCCTCGAAAAGGGGGCCGGAAGGCCCTCCCCGGTCGTTTCGGCACCATGGCACGCATGAACCCGACAGGTGAACAACCACGCCCCCATGTCCACTCGGTGAGAGTCAAAGTTGACCTGACCGGTACGCAGCGGCACCGCGAGATCGCTGAAGCGCTCTTCGAGGAGCGCCGGTGGAAGATCACCAGTCGTCCTGACCCGGCAGTCTTCCACCCGGTGGAGGAACGCAGCGCGCGGTACGTGCTCGAACTCGCCGTCCCCGAGGGTCGGCCACGCCGCTCGGGCCGTGTGGCCGGACAGATGGTCAACGGCCTGGCAGCGGAAGCTGGTCTGGCGCTGCAGCCGTTGGAGGCGGACCCTCTCTGGAAGGACCACGAGCAGGCACCCGTCTGGTTCGTGTGTGACCCGCCCAAGGAGCGGGCGGGGGGCGAAGGGCTGGGGGACCGGGTCAAACGGAAGGCCTCCAATCAGGCTCGTCGTATGGGCTTCCGGGACACCGGTGGCGTGCGGTGGGGCTCCCACGCGGTCGCTCGGACCACGGTCGCGGAAGATCAGTCGCTGCGGCCGCCGTACCCTCTCAGCGAGTCCGATAACGACGGTGTGGTGCGTCGGGGCAGTGTGGTGGCCGGGAGATCGTTCTTCCAGGGTCTCGCCGCCGCGTTGGCGGCCGGTGCCTGCGGCCCCTGGGCGGCGACCGGGTCGCTGCTGCCGCTTCTGCTGCTCTGTGCTGCGTGGTGGATCTGCTTCCGGCGCTTTGTCTTCCTGGAGCCCGCTCGCCCCCGCTACGTATGCGTCGCGACCGCGTCGCTCTGCGGAGGCTTCTTCGGTCTGACCCTGGTGGGTTCCTCGCTGTCTGGGGCTATTTCAGGCACTACCGACCGTGGCTGATGGATCGGAAGGTGACTCCGGTCATCGCCTTCTTCTGTGTCCTGGCCGGGCTGTTGACCTGGGTGTACTTGGTGGTCGAGCCGTCGTCCGAGGCGGGCGGCCGGGCCAGGGCGGATCTGACCGCCCACCGTGTCCCGGCGTCGTACTTGGGGCTGGCGCCGAAGCCCGTGTGCGTCACCCCCGTCGTACCGCTGCATACGCTCCCGTTCGAGGGGCAGCTTCTGGAGCCGAACAAGGTGTACGCCTCATTCGGAGCTGTGGACGGAAAGTTGACGCTGTGGGATCCCAGTACCCAGGAGAGCTTTCCTGTTCCGGCGGGCAAGGTGCGGGTCATGCCTGCGGGAACGGACGAGCAAGGGTCCGCGGTTCCGGGGAACTGCCCGGCCCGGGTCAGGGGATGAAGTCCGTGATGACGTCGATCAGGGTCAGCCACATCGGCTGGCCGCCGGTGCCGTACGCCGCCGCGAGGGCGTAGCCGAGGGAGGCGTCCACGGGGTGCGGGGTGGCGTCCTCGCGCCAGTCCACCAGGACCGTCTCGTCGCCGTCGGCGGTGAATTCCGCCAGCGCGACGCCGTCGCGGGTGAGGGTGCTGGTGCCGATCGAGGTGGGGGTGAGGCGGTAGCGGGTGCCGTCGTGGGTGGCGTCGACCCGGTACGTGGAGCGGCGGAAGCGGCCCTTGCCGGGGCGGATGTCGGCGGGAGTGTCCGCGACGGTCAGGGCGAGTGAGGCGGGGGCACGGGTGCCGATGGCGATGTGGGCGTCGGGCTCGGCGTCGCCGGGGGTGCGGACCAGGGTGGTGCGGGGGATGCCGGGGCCGGACACGGTGATGCGGGTGTGGGTCTGGACGGTGACGGTGACGGCGCCGAAGAGGGTGTCGTCGAGGGGCGGGCGGGACGGCTGGGGGTCCGGGGCGCGGTCCTTGACGAGGTTGGCGGGGGCGGAGGGAGAGGAGGGGACAGCGGGGGAGGAGGTGCGTTCGGTCATGCCGTGGCCTTTGGGGAGGGGTGGGGCTGGTCGCTACCCAGGGAGACTCTGCCGGGGGGTGGGGGGGGTGCGTGGGGTGGTGGTTTGGTTGCAGGTCAGGTGGGGGGGGGCAGGCAGGTCAGGTGTCGAGTACGCCGGATTTGGCGATGAGGTAGCCGAGTTGGGCGCGGGTGGTGCTGCCGAACATGTCGGCGAGTTTGGCGATGTGGGCGCGGGTGGTGCGGATGTGGAGGCCGAGGCGGCGGGCGATGGCTTCGTCGACGTGGCCCTCGACGAGGAGGTGGGCGATGCGGCGGCGGATGGAGGTGAGGGCGGGGAGGTGTGCGGGGGGCGGGGGCTCGGGCAGGGGTTCGTCCATGGGGACGGCGTCGTACCAGAGGTGGTCGAAGACTCCGGCCAGGTAGGCGATGAGGTGGGGGTCGCGGATTTCCAGGGCGGTTCTCCGGTCGGCGGTGACCGGGAGATAGGCGACGTCACGGTCGAAGATGATGAGGCGTTCGACCAGCTCCTCCAGGGTGCGGACCTCCAGCATCTCGGCCGGCAGCCGGTCGACGTAGGCCAGCAGCCCATGACCGTGCCGGGCGGTGTGCTGGTAGAGGGTGCGCATGTGCACGCCGCGGGAGAGCAGCGGCAGCGCGCGTTGCAGAGCTACGACGAGCTGCGACTCGTCGCGGAACCCGCCGGGCTGGAGGGTCCGTACTTCGGTGTGGCACGCGGCCGTGGCGATGTCGAGGGCGGCGTTGATGCGGCCCAGTCCTTCCAGGACGGTGATCGCGGGTCGGGTGTCCGAGATCAAAAGTGATCCGTTCTGCGAGGGGGGTACGCGTCTGCGTTCAGCCGTCGAGGATGTGGGACCTGGCTATGAGGTAGCCGAGTTGGGCCCGGCTGCCGCTGCCGAGGGCGGCGGCGAGCTTGGCGATGTGGGCGCGGCAGGTGCGGACGTTCATGCCCAGGCGCCGGGCGATCGCCTCGTCGACGTACCCCTCGACGAGGAGTCTGGCGATGGAGCGCTGCACGCCGGAGATGCCCTCGGGGGTGGGCTCGTAGGCGACCGGCTCGATGAGGGGGTCGGCGCGGTTCCAGAGGTGTTCGAAGACATTGGCGAGATAGCCGACGAGGCCGGGGTGGCGGAGTTCGAGCGCCATGCCGTCATCGGCGCGGGCGGGGATGAACGCCACGTTGTGGTCGCAGATGATGAGCCGGCCTATGAGCTCTTCGAGGGTGCGTATCTCGACCTTGGCACCTGCCATCTGCTCCACGTAGGCATAGGTGTTGAGGTTGTGGCGGACGGTGTGCTGGTACAGCGTCCGCACGCTGATACCCCGCTTGATCAGCGGCTCGCTGCGCTGGATCGCCTCTATGAGGAGGTGCTCGCTGCGGCCGCCGCCCGGCTGGATCGTGAGGACTTCCTTCTGGCTTTCGGCTATGGCGGCGTCGAGTGCCGCGTTTATCCTGCCGATGCCTTCGAGCACGGTGATCGCATGGGTGGCCGCCGGGATATGCGTGCTGATAGCCATGAATGGCTCGAACGCGTCTGCCAGTTCGGCGGAGATCTTGCGGCGGTCCTGTATTTCCCGCTCGATGGGGTGGATCCGCTGCGACAGTGCGGCGTGCGGGGGAACCGGACGCAGCCAGTTGGCGTCGTCCGGATCGGGATGCAGAAGCGCGAACTCCAGCAGGCAGGGGGCAGGCTCGATCTCCGCACGAGGTAGCCGTCCCGTGCGCAGTGCGCTGGCGTAGAGTCGCTTGCCCTCTTCACACAGCTCGGTCACGCCATGATTATGTGACGTTTTCGCACCACTAGTGGCCATTCGTCCACCCCCCAAGGTCCTGTGCGTGCAGGAACATGATGCATCGTCCCGGTGGTGCTGACGTGCCTGAATAAGACATCGTCTGGAACACGGGGTCGACGAAAACCATCAGGTAAGGACGAAGCCGACTATGCGTAAGAGAATGCTTCGCGCAGTGCTTGCAGCCGCCTTCACCGCGGCGCTCGCCGTGGGCGCCAGTGCCGGTCTGGGCGGCACGCTGGACGGTCAGGGAGACGTTGCCTGGGGCTCTGCCGCGCTGAACAGTGGTCCGAACGACGTTGCCTGGGGCATCCACCATGGCAAGGCCGCCTGACATGCCGTCGGACGACCCCTCCTTCAGACGCGAGATGGCACGGGTCATTCGCGGCGGCTGGCACCTCGTCGATCTTGTCTCGGCAGTGCCCGAGCCCGGTGACTCGCTGCTGGTGACGCTGTTCGGAGACCCGATCCTGATCGTGCGTGAACAGGACGAGGACGTCCGGGCCTACCGGTGCCTTCGCAGGCCCCGGGGGGCGCCCCAGCCGATCCGGTGCGAGATCCGGTACGGCAACATTTTCGTCAATCTGGACCAGAGCGACCACCAGCTGGTCGAGGCGGAGAGCGCCCGCAGGGTCAGTCCCCGGGCCACCCCCCACTCCGCCTCGCCCCTCTCCACCCCTCGCTCCACCCCCAGGTCCGCCCCACGGACCGTTGCAGCCACCCCCCGCAGTGCCTGACGCGATTCCCCCGTCGTAACCAGATCGCCTCAGGCGCTTCCCCCACACAGCGGCGTCCTCGTGAACCTGAACACGAGGGCGCCGCTGTGCTGTGCCCGGCCAGCCGGGCGGCGCGAGCGGTGAACCGGGGCCGCCCGCCCGGATCAGTGGTGCCACGCGTCACCCTTCACGTTGTGGATCATGCGCTGAAGGACCTTGAGGGCGCGGGCGTATTCTTCGTCCGGAATGCCCTCGTGTACCTGGCGGCGCAGCTCCAATTGCCGCGCCGCCGCACGGGAGTACAGCTCCGCGCCCGACTCGGTCCGCAGCAGGTGCCCGTCCTCGTTCTGAAGGACCAGGCCCCGTGCGACGAGGCTGTCGATGTCGCCGGGCAGGTCATCGGCGGGGCTCGGGTAGTAGCTGAGGAATTCGGTCAGTTCCGCTCGGCCCCAGCCCTTCGGGCGCTCGCTGAGGTGGTGCAGGACCCACCAGGCGGGCTGGGTCAGGCCGAGGGCGCCGAGCGCGGTCCGGATGTTCTGGACGACGGCCTGGCCGGCCGCGTTGGCCCAGTATCCGATGGGCTGGGCGATGAGGCCGGCGTCGTCGTGGGAGGGGGCGAAGGGGGCTGAGGTGCTGCTCGAAGTGGTCATGGGAAGAACGTAGAAGCTCAACTTGACTTGAGGTCAAGCGCCTTGGGGGAACGAGTCGGCCCGGACGGCCGGGTGCAGCCCTAGCCGGCGTTGCCCATTGCACGGGCCAGGGTGATCTCGATCAGCACCCGGTTCGGGTTGATCCGGGCGGGCTTGTAGCGGGCGCTGTAGCGGCGTACCGCTTCCTCGATGATCTCCGGCTCGGTGCGCACCCGGGCCCGGCCCTCCAGCGTGGCCCACTTCGCGCCGATCACCTGGCACACCGCCGCGAGCACTCCCTCCTCGCCGCCCGCGCGTACGTTGCGGACCTTGCGGCTGCCGCCGTCCGCCGTGACCCAGGCCGTGCCCGCCTCGGGATCGAAGGTCACTCCCACCGGCACCACGTGCGGGGTGCCGTTCGGGCGGAGGGTAGTCAGAGTGGAGAAGTGGTACCCGGTCCAGAAGGCGCGGTACTCCGGGGACGGGTCGCGTACGTCGATGGCCATGTCCGGCAGATTAGCCCTGTCGCGCCCCGGCAAAGCTGAGTGGAATAGACTCAACTTTGTGCACGTTGGAAGAGTCATAGGAAGTGGCAGAGTCATAGGAGTGGGAAGCGCCGTCGCCGTGGACGCGTGAGCCCCGTGCGCATGAGGAGGAGAGAGCAGACGTGGAAGCCGAGCTGACCAACAGGAGCCGGGACGCGATCAACGCGGCCACGAATCGGGCCGTCTCCGACGGCCACCCCGATCTGACCCCCGCGCACCTGCTCCTCGCCCTTCTGGAGGGCGAGGACAACGCGAACATCACCGATCTGCTGGCCGCTGTCGACGCGGATCAGGTAGCGGTACGTTCAGGGGCCGAGCGCCTGCTGGGAGCGCTGCCCAGCGTGACCGGCTCCACGGTCTCGCCGCCCCAGCCCAACCGTGATCTGCTGGCCGTCGTCAATGACGCCGGGCAGCGGGCGAAGGAGCTGGGTGACGAGTTCCTGTCCACCGAGCATCTGCTGATCGGTCTCGCCGCCAAGGGCGGTCAGGCCGCCGACGTACTGAAGAACCAGGGCGCGAGCGCGCAGAAGCTGCTCGACGCATTCGAGAAGAGCAGGGGAGGGCGCCGGGTGACGACTCCGGACCCGGAGGGTCAGTACAAGGCGCTGGAGAAGTTCGGCACCGACTTCACGGCCGCCGCGCGCGAGGGCAAGCTGGATCCGGTCATCGGCCGTGACCAGGAGATCCGGCGCGTGGTGCAGGTGCTGTCGCGCAGGACCAAGAACAACCCGGTGCTGATCGGCGAGCCCGGTGTGGGCAAGACCGCCGTGGTCGAGGGACTGGCCCAGCGGATCGTGAAGGGGGACGTGCCGGAGTCCCTGAAGAACAAGAAGCTGGTGTCGCTGGACCTCGGGGCGATGGTCGCCGGTGCGAAGTACCGGGGTGAGTTCGAGGAGCGGCTGAAGACCGTGCTCTCCGAGATCAAGGAGAGCGACGGCCAGATCATCACCTTCATCGACGAGCTGCACACCGTGGTGGGTGCGGGCGCCGGCGGGGACTCGGCCATGGACGCGGGCAACATGCTCAAGCCCATGCTGGCCCGTGGCGAGCTGCGGATGGTCGGTGCGACCACGCTCGACGAATACCGCGAGCGGATCGAGAAGGACCCGGCGCTGGAGCGGCGCTTCCAGCAGGTGCTGGTGGCCGAGCCGACCGTCGAGGACACCATCGCGATCCTGCGTGGGCTCAAGGGGCGGTACGAGGCGCACCACAAGGTGCAGATCGCGGACTCCTCGCTGGTGGCGGCGGCGACGCTGTCGGACAGGTACATCACGTCGCGCTTCCTCCCCGACAAGGCGATCGACCTGGTCGACGAGGCCGCGTCCCGGCTGCGCATGGAGATCGACTCCTCGCCCGTCGAGATCGACGAGCTCCAGCGGTCGGTGGACCGGCTGAAGATGGAGGAGCTGGCGCTGAAGAACGAGACCGACGCCGGTTCCGTGCAGCGCCTGGAGAAGCTGCGCCGCGACCTCGCCGACAAGGAGGAGGAGCTGCGCGGCCTCAACGCCCGCTGGGAGAAGGAGAAGCAGGGCCTCAACCGGGTCGGTGAGCTGAAGGAGAAGCTCGACGAGCTGCGGGGTACCGCCGAGCGCGCCCAGCGCGACGGTGACTTCGACACGGCTTCCAAGCTGCTGTACGGGGAGATCCCGGGCCTGGAGCGGGAGCTGGAGGAGGCCGCCGAGGCCGAGGCCGAGGTGCGCGAGGTCGACACCATGGTCAAGGAGGAGGTCGGCCCGGACGACATCGCGGATGTGGTCGGCTCCTGGACCGGCATTCCGGCCGGGCGGCTGCTGGAGGGTGAGACGCAGAAGCTGCTGCGGATGGAGCAGGAGCTCGGCAGGCGGCTGATCGGCCAGGGCGAGGCCGTGCAGGCGGTTTCGGATGCGGTACGCCGCACCCGTGCCGGCATTGCCGACCCCGACCGTCCGACCGGGTCCTTCCTCTTCCTCGGTCCCACCGGTGTCGGCAAGACCGAGCTGGCGAAGGCCCTCGCGGACTTCCTCTTCGACGACGAGCGGGCCATGGTCCGGATCGACATGTCGGAGTACGGCGAGAAGCACAGCGTCTCGCGGCTGGTCGGCGCCCCGCCCGGCTACGTCGGGTACGAGGAGGGCGGCCAGCTCACCGAGGCGGTGCGGCGGCGTCCGTACAGCGTGGTGCTGCTCGACGAGGTGGAGAAGGCGCACCCGGAGGTCTTCGACGTACTGCTCCAGGTCCTGGACGACGGGCGGCTCACCGACGGCCAGGGGCGGACGGTGGACTTCCGTAACACCATCCTGATCCTGACCTCCAACCTCGGCAGCCAGCATCTGATGGACCCGACGACCTCCGTGGACGTCAAGAAGCAGCAGGTCCTGGACGTGGTCCGGGCCTCCTTCAAGCCGGAGTTCCTGAACCGGCTGGACGATCTGGTGGTCTTCTCGGCGCTCAACCAGGACGAACTGGCGCACATCGCCGAGCTTCAGATCGGGCGGCTGGCGAAGCGGCTCGCGGACCGGCAGCTCACCCTGGACGTCACGCCCGAGGCGCTGGCGTGGCTGGCCGAGGAGGGCAACGACCCGGCGTACGGCGCCCGGCCGCTGCGCCGCCTCATCCAGACCGCGATCGGTGACCGGCTCGCCAAGGAGATCCTGGCGGGCGAGGTCAAGGACGGGGACACGGTGCGGGTGGAGCGGTTCGAGGACGGGCTGATCGTGGGTCCGGTCACGGACGACGGCACGGCTCCCGAGGAGACGGAGGTCTCCGTGGAGAAGAAGCTGTAACGGGTACGAGTGGTCGGTAAGGGGTGCGATCTGGGCGGATGTGTCAGCTCGCAGCGGATCGCACCCTGCGGGGGTTGCCATCCCCCTCCCGGGATGGGAGAGGATGACCGGAACCGTACGAAGGGAAATACACGGTGAGCATCGACCCGTCCTCGATTCCGAATTTCGGGGGACAGCCCGAACCGCAGCCCGAGGGACCGGCGGGCCCCGTCGTCCCCGACCAGGACCTGGTCAAGCAGCTTCTCGATCAGATGGAGCTGAAGTACGTCGTCGACGACGAGGGTGACCTCGCGGCGCCGTGGGAGGAATTCCGCACGTACTTCATGTTCCGCGGCGAGGACGACCAGGAGGTCTTCTCGGTACGGACGTTCTACGACCGGCCGCACAGCATCGAAGACAAGCTCCAGCTCCTGGAACTTCTCGACGACTGGAACCGCCGCACCCTGTGGCCGAAGGTCTACAGCCACACCCACGACGACGGCTCCGTCCGTCTGATCGGTGAGGCGCAGATGCTGATCGGCACCGGCGTCGCCCTGGAGCACTTCGTGTCCTCCACGGTGAGCTGGGTCCGCGCCTCCATCGAGTTCGACAAGTGGGTCATCGAGCAGCTCGGCCTGGAGAAGGACGTCGACTCCGCGGAGCCGAACATCGAGGACAAGGGCGACGGCGAGGCCTGAGCCTCGGCGGCACGCAGCGCGCTGACTGACGCACGCAGCGCGCCGCGCTGACTGACGGAAGCCCGGCCGATTCGGCCGGGCTTCCGGCGTGTCTGAGGTTCTGGCGTGTCCGGTTTGTGTGGGATGGCGCACGTTGGGGGTGGGTGGGCGAACCAAGTGGGCGAAAGTCGCCTCTCTCTGTGCGCCCACCCCGGGCGCATCCGAACGGAGTTCACATGAGTCACCCTGGCGGCCCGGCCCCGCGGCGGAGGTCCCGAATATGGCTGGTGCTGCTGGTCGTGGTCAGCATGCTGCTCGGCGTCGGGATCGGGGTGGCGGGCTCCTGGGCGTACCGCACCGGGTGGTTCGAGCGGGGTGAGCCGGTCTCCTTCGACGCGGCGGGCGGGCAGATGAACCCGACGGGGGAGGGCGCGGGCCCGAAGAACCCCGAGCCGGGCCGGACCCCCTCCGAGGCGGTCGCCAAGACGCTGCTGCCGACCGGACCCAAGGCCGAGTTCACCACCCAGAACTCGATAGGCGACGGCACCAAGATCGCGGTGACCACCCTGGCGGGGAAGAAGTCCGGGTTCACCGGCAAGGTCTGGGTGTGGGCGCCCAAGGAGTACTTCGACCCCAAGTACGCGCAGAGCGGTTTCCCGGTGCTGATCGCGCTGCCCGGCGGCAACGGCTACCCCAACAACTACTGGATGGGCACCGACCTCAAGCTCCAGAGCAGCATCGCCGCGTGGTCCAAGGAGAAGAAGAGCCTCCCCTTCATCGTGGTGATGCCGGTGCTGAACCCGGACGCCACGCACTACTACGACGGCAGCGACATCCCGGGGCAGCCGAAGATGGGCACCTGGATGACCCAGGACGTCCCCGATTTCGTACGGGCCAACTTCCGCACCTTCAAGTCCCGTGACGGCTGGGCGTTCATGGGCTCCTCGTCCGGCGCCTTCGTCGGCCTGAAGTCGGTGCTGAAGCACCCGGACAAGTTCAAGGCGGTCATCGCGTCCGGCCCCGACACCGTCCCGGACTCCCCGCTCTGGCAGGGCCACGAGGCCCAGCGCGCGGCCAACGACCCCGGGAAGCTGGCCGGCGTACTGGCCGAGGAGCCCGCGGAGCCGGGCAAGGACGTCTACCTGGCCTTCCAGGTCGGGAGCAGGGAGTCGGGCGTCACGAACGTCCGGCGGTTCATCGAGAAGTACGGAAAGGGCCAGGTCAAAACCCGGTTGAACGTGATCCAGAACGGCAGCCACAACGCCAGGACCTATGTGGGCGGCATGGCGGAGGGCTCGATCCAGTGGATCAGCGAGCACATGCAGGGACCGATCGCGGGGCCGTGAGCGGGGCTGTGAGCGGGGCTGTGAGCGGGGTCGCGTGTGCGGTCGTGAGCGGGGCTGTGAGCCGGGTCGCGTGTGCGGTCGTGAGCGGGGCTGTGAGCGGGGTCGCGTGTGCGGTCGTGAGCGGGGAGAGGATCCTGGAGGAGTGGCTGACGCCGGGGCGACACAGCGGTGGCCCGCCACCTCCAAGGGCCGATGTCCGACCCCCGCTCCTCACAACGAGAGGAACCCGTGCCATGAACCACTACGATCCCGCACAGCACACCGTCCTGGCCTTCGACGGCGACTGCGGCTTCTGCCAGAGCGCGGTCCGGCAGATCCGCGATCGCGCCAGGCCCCGGATCACGGCAGTGACCTGGCAGACCCTCCCCGAAGACCTGACCCGGCCGCATCTCCAGCGTCTGGACCGTGAAGTCATCCTGTTCCGGGGCGGGTTGGCATGCCACGGCGGGGTGGACGCACTCAGCCGATTCCTCGGGTCGTCCCCGGCCCGTCGCTATCGTGTGATGGCGTTCGTGCTGCGACTGCCGCCGGTCAACTGGACCGCACACCGGGTCTACCGGTGGGTGGCGGCCAACCGGCACCGGATGCCCGGCTCCACCGCGGCCTGCGCGATCCCCCGTCGGCCCCGCTGAGAGTTCCGAGAGAACCATGACCGGCGCCGTCCAGGACGGGTGGGGCCGTTCTGCGACGCGGGTACCGCTCACATCGGCATCGGGGCCACCGTCACCAGGTACGTCCCGTAGCCCATGGACAGTCCGGCCAGGGCGATGGTCACTACGACGGCGGCCCTCGGCCGGGCCTTCGCCAGGGCGCAGGCCAGCGGCAGCAGCAGGGGGAACGCGGGCAGCAGGAAGCGTGGCTTGGACTCGAAGTAGCCGGCGCCGCCGACCGTGATCAGCACCAGGACCCCCGCATAGACCAGCAGGGGCAGCGGTGGGCGGGACTCGGCATCGCAGAGGAGCAGGGCGAGCAGCAGCAGGGAAACGAAGAGGATGACCATTGCGATGGGGGAGCCGAACTCTTCCGGCCTGCTGACCAGCCGCCGCAGGACGCCCAGGGTGCCGCTGCCGAAGTCGAACTTGGAAGACCACCCGGCCTGCACCGTGAAGTACCCGCCCAGTGGATCTCCCTTGCGCACGCCGACGTACAGGACGTACGCCGCCCAGCCCACCGGTGCCAGCGCCGCCCCGGCCCACACCTGCCATCCCGGCCACTCCGGCTGCTTCCGTCTCCGCCCCCGTACGATCTCCCAGCCCGCCGCGGCCACCACCGCCGCGACCAGCGCGACCGCATTGGGCCGGGAGAGTCCGGCCAGGGCGGCCAGCGCGCCCGCCCACAGCCAGCGCCGGGTCAGTACCGCGTACAGGGACCAGGCCGCGAGGGCGACGAGCAGCGGTTCTGTGTACGCCATCGACAGCACCACGGAGTGCGGCAGCAGGCCCCACAGGAGCACCGCGAGTATGGCGATGCGGCGGCCGTGCAACCGGTCGACGACCGCGAAGATGCCCCAGGCGGCGGCGAGCGCGGCGGTCCAGGAAATCAGCAGTCCCGCGCCGCCGGGGGAGAGGGGCAGGACGGCGGAGACGGCCCGTATCAGCGCCGGGTAGAGCGGGAAGAAGGCCAGGTCGCTCTGGATGACCTTGCCGCCTTCGAGGACGGCGGTGTGGCCGTACCCGTCGGTGGCGATGCGGGTGTACCAGATCGAGTCCCAGGACTGGCCGAGCAGATGGAGCGGCGACTTGCCCAGGTGCCAGGCCCAGAGCGCCATCAGCGCCATGCCGGTCAGGCGGGCCGCCGTGAAGAGTGCGAGGGCGGGAGCCGCGCGCCGGAGCGCCGACGGAGGGGGAGCGGCCCGGGTGGCGGGTATGACCGGGGTGTCGACTGCGGCGGCGTCGACGGACACGGGCTACCTCCGGGCGCGGGGTCAGGGACAGGGCCAAGACCAGGGTCGAGGTCGAGGCCGGGCGATGTTTCACGTGAAACGCGATGTTTCACGTGAAACGGCCGCTGGTGTACCGGGAAGCGTACGGGGTCCAATTGCCCGACCCCGTAGGCCCCTTGTGTCCGCCCGGACACCTTTTGCGCCACGGGACATACCTCTTGGCGATGCATAGGATGCAGCCGACTGCACCACCAAAGCCGCAGGTCACGCCGCTGGCGAGGCCGCGGCGGAACATCAGGGGAGAGCACCACCATGTCCAGCACCGGAAGCACCGGCCAGGAAATCAGCAAGCCCGTCCTGGCGATGGCCCTGCTCGTCATCGCCCTCGCCGTCGGCATGACCGTCTTCGACGGCACGGTCCGTACCGTCGTGATGGCCGTCGCGGGCCTCGGGATAGTGGTGAGCGCCGGGTTCGCCGGTGCGGCCCTCAAGCGGGCCAAGCAGTAGGTACCGCAAGGCACTTGCAGGGAGGGGCCGCGCCCGGGATTACCCCTGCGCGAGCCCCTTCAGCCGGGACGCCGCCTCCTCCAGTACCTCACGCTTCTTGCAGAAGGCGAACCGGACGAAGGGCGCCCCCTCCTCCCGGTGGTCGTAGAAGACCGCGTTCGGGATCGCGACGACTCCCACCTTCTCCGGCAGCTCCCGGCAGAAGGCGAAACCGTCCGAAGTGCCGCCCAGTGGACGGATGTCGGTGGTGATGAAGTAGGTGCCGGACGGCCGGTAGACCTCGAACCCCGCCTGAGTGAGCCCATCCGCCAACAGGTCGCGCCGGAACCGCAGTTCGGTGCGCAGGCCCTCGAAGTACGTGTCGGGGAGCGCGAGCGCCTCGGCGACGGCGTACTGGAAGGGCCCCGCCGAGACGTACGTCAGGAACTGCTTCGCGGAGCGCACCGCGCCGACCATCTCCCGGCTGCCGGTCACCCAGCCGACCTTCCAGCCGGTGAACGAGAACGTCTTCCCGCTCGACGAGATCGTCGCCGTGCGCGCGCGCATCCCGGGGAAGGACGCGAGCGGGACGTGCTCCCCGTCGTACACCAGGTGCTCGTACACCTCGTCCGTGATCACCAGAAGGTCGCGCTCCACCGCGATTTCGGCGATGGCCGCCAGCTCGGCGCGGGTGAGGACGGTGCCGGTGGGGTTGTGCGGGGTGTTGAGGAGCAGGAGCCGGGTGCGCGGGGTGATCGCGTCGCGCAGCTCGTCGAGATCGAGGTGGTACGCCCCGTCGCGCGGGCGCAGCGTGACCGGGACGCGCCGCCCGCCGGCCATCGCGATGCACGCCGCGTAGCTGTCGTAGTACGGCTCCAGGGCGATCACCTCGTCGCCCGGCTCGACCAGCGCGAGGAGGGCGGCGGCGATGGCCTCGGTGGCGCCGGCCGTGACCAGGACCTCGGTGTCCGGGTCGTACGCCAGGCCGTAATTGCGCTGCTGGTGTGCGCTGATGGCCCCGCGGAGTTCGGGGACGCCGGGGCCCGGCGGGTACTGGTTGCCGCGTCCGTCGCGCAGCGCCCGTACCGCCGCCTCCCTGATTTCTTCCGGGCCGTCCTCGTCGGGGAAGCCCTGACCGAGGTTGATGGCACCGGTACGGGTGGCCAGCGCGGACATCTCCGCGAAGATCGTCGTCCCGAACTCGGCGAGCCGCCGGTTGAGGAGCGGACGGGCCGGGTGCGGTACGGGGTCTGGCGTGTGCGGTGTGCGCGGGTGTGTCATGGCGCCATCCTGCGCAGGACCGCGCGGCAAGCGAAACCCTGCGCTTCGGGGAACGGACGGAAGGCCGGTGAGGGCATGAGCTTCCTCGGGGTTGTGATGACGGTGATAGCCGTGATCGTGGTGGGTGCGATGGTGCGGGCGGTGTTCAAACGGCCGTCCCGGAAAGCGGTGCCCAGCAGTTCCAGCAGCTCGGACAGCTGGTGGGTCGGCGGCGCGGCCGGTGGGGCGGGTGTGATCGGCGGGGTCGGTGCGGCCGGCAGCGGAAGCGACGACAGCGGCGGCAACGACAGTTGCGGCGGGTGCGGCGGCTGTGGAGGGTGCGGCGGCTGAGCGGTCCGGGGCACTTGACCCGGCGTAACCTCTGGACTTGCTCAAGTGTGCTTTGGGCGTACGAGGGTCCGGGAATCCCCGTTCCACGCGAGAAGCGAATCTCCTCGCTTCGGGGGAACGGAAGGACGGTGAGGGCGATGGGCCCCATCGGGATCGGCATTCTGGCCGTAGTCATGATCGCGCTGCTCGTGGCCGGGGCGAACGCGTCGTCGAAGAAGGCGGCGCGCAGGACCTCACTCAGCAAGAGCGCCCCGCGCCGCAGGACCGCCGCCCGCAGCCGCAGGCGGAGCAGCTGGTGGGCGGGTGGCGGCGGAGGCGGCGGTTGCGGGGGAGGTTCGTCGTGCGGGGGCGGTTCCTCCTGCGGGGGAGGTTCGTCGTGCGGGGGCGGCGGCGGTGGTGGTGGCGGCGGTTGTGGCGGAGGCAGCTGACACGGGGCAGCTGGTCCACCCGACCGGTACCGCACGCCCGGCGGGAGTCGAGGGCGAACCTCCTCGACTCCCGCCGGGCGTCCTTTTGTTGAACAGATGAACCGTGTGGCCCCCGGGGGGATGGAAACCCCGCCAAGTTGGGTAAAAACGCTAGGAGCCTCGCGCACTTCGTGATTCCCTCGCTGTTGAAAATTCTTCAGCAACTCCCATGAAAGTTCGTCAGCAGCAAAGTTCGTCAGCAGCAAAGTTCGTCAGCAACTCCCAGGGACCCCCAGCGATCCCTCGACCACGGAAGACCTCGCAAGACCACCAGAAGCACCGGAAGTACCGGAAGACCTCGCAGGACCCCCGCAAGACCTCGTCAGACCGAAGACTCCGAAGACCACGCCGAGCCGAAGACCTCGGAAGACCTCGGAAGACCTCGATGCCCCTCGGAAATCCCGGCCCCCTGACTCCCCGGCCCCCGGAGTCAGCCGGTCCCGCCGGCCCCCGAGCGGGCGGTCCCCCAGCTCCACCCGTAAGCCTCCGGCGTGCCCCTGGTCCACCCCCCACTGCGTGTTTGCGGAGCCCCCACATGCTCACGACCCTCAAGACCGACTACACCGATACGTGTGCCGCCGATCTGGCCTGGGCACTCGGCAGGGAGCCGTTGCCGGCCCTCGCCGTACTCGATCTCGAACTGGCCGGTGCGAAGCTCCAGTTGCGGCTCCTCGGCGCCTCCCACCAGGTGTTGCTCGACGAGGACGGCGGCTGCTGCTCGGAGACCGTCGCCTGCATCCCCGGCAGCAGGACACCCCTTCCGCTCGGCGTCGCCAAGCAGGTGGGCGACTGGGACTACGAGTTCGCCGCCCGCGTCGAGACCCTCGGCGAGGCCGCCTTCGCGGGCCGGGCGCAGGAGTTGCTCGCCCTGGTCGCCGACCACCCCAACGGCCTTGCCGGAACGTTCCCGGGCAGCCCGCACGCCTTCACCGCGCTGCTCGCCCAGTACGAGGGCGGTGGCCGGTTCAGCTGGCGGACCTGGCACGCGTACCCGCAGGAGGGTCAACTGGTGGTGACCAGGACCCGGGTGCTGACCAGGGGCCGGGCGGGCGGATTGTCGGCCGCGGACGCCCTCGCCGTGCCGGGTTCGCGGCCGGGGCCGGTTTCCGGAGCTGCCTCGGGGGTGCGGGTGCCTGCCGTGCTGTGAGGGATCGGGCGGATGCCTGCCGTGCTGTGAGGGATCTCGCCGGGGTGCCTGCCCGTGCCCCGGCGGGTGCCCGCCCGCACCCGGTGGGGACCCGGCAGGTGCCCGTGCGCCGGATCGCGGCAACGGGTTGTATGCCGAGCGCACCCCAGTTGCACCCTTGTGGGTGACAGATTGCAAGCATGTCGTGACGTAGCGTTCCCAGCATGATCCAACCGGCCTCCGCCTCAGCCGGGCCCAACTCCGCCGATTCCGCCGCTTCCACGGGTGCCCCGGGCACCTCCCGCGGCGGGTCGGTGCCGCCCGCGCGCGGTGGCAGCGGGCCGCGAAGCCGCAAGGCGGCCCGGCTGCCGGTGAGTCCGCGGGCGGCCCGGTTCCTGGTGCTCGGCGTGGTGTTCATCTGCGCCGCCTGCGGGCTGGTCTACGAACTGGAGCTGGTCGCCCTTGCCTCGTACCTGATCGGCGACTCGGTCACCCAGGCGTCCGTGGTGCTGTCCACGATGGTCTTCGCGATGGGCGTCGGCTCGCTGCTCGCGAAGCGGCTGCGATGCCGGGCGGCGGTCGGATTCGGGCTGCTCGAAGCGGGGCTGGCGGCGGTCGGTGGGAGTTCGGCGCTGGTGCTGTACGCGTCGTTCGCCTGGTTCGGCGGCGCGCGGTACGTACTGGTGGCGTTCTCGCTGGCCATCGGCCTTCTGATCGGCGCGGAGATCCCGCTGCTGATGACGCTGATCCAGTGGATCGGGCGGCAGGAGCGGAGGAACTCGGCGGCGGCGGGCGGCATTTCCGGTGCTGCCAGGACTTCGGGCGCCGCGGGCGCCGCGGGCGGCCCGGGTGTCCCGGCCGACTCCGACGAGGGTGAGGGCGAGGACGACACCAGTGGGGACGTCGCCGATCTGTTCGCCGCGGATTACGTGGGGGCGCTGGTCGGCGGTCTCGCCTTCCCGTTCTTCCTGCTGCCGATGCTGGGGCAGTTGACCGGTGCGCTGGTCACCGGTGCGATCAACACGGCGGCCGGCGGATCGCTGGTGCTGTGGCTGTTCCGGCGCGATCTCACCCGGCGGGCGCGCTGGCTGCTGATCGTGGTGAATGTGGCCGTGCTGGCCTCGCTGGCGACCGCGACCGTCCTGGTCGACGACTTCGAACGGGCCGCCAGGCGTGCGGTGTACGGGGACCGGGTGCGGGTCGCGGTGCAGACCGACGTACAGGAAGTGGTGATCACCGGGGGTCCGCAGGGGCCGCTGGACCTGTTCCTGGACGGGCGGCTGCGGGTCTCGGGGCGGGACGAGTACCGGTACCACGAGGCGCTGGTGCATCCGGCGATGCGCGGGCGGCATGCGCGGGTGCTGATTCTGGGCGGGGGCGACGGGCTGGCCGCGCGGGAGGTGCTGAGCTATCAGGACGTGCGGTCGGTGACGTTGGTGGACCTGGATCCGGAGGTGGTGCGACTGGCGCGGACGGACCCGGCGCTGGTGGCGCTCAACGGGGGAGTGCACCAGGACCCCCGGCTGCGCTTCGTGCAGGCGGACGCCTTTCAGTGGCTGCGTGCCGCGCCGCTCGGTGACCTGCCGTACGACGTGGTGATCTCCGACCTCCCCGATCCCGGAATCACCGCCTCGACCAAGCTCTACTCCCAGGAGTTCTACGGCCTCGCGGCGGGTGTGCTGGCACCGGGCGGGCGGATCGTGGTGCACGCCGGGCCGCTCGGCGTCAGGCCGCAGGTGTACTGGACCGTGGATGCCACCCTCCGCTCGGCGGGCCTGGCCACCCGCCCGTACCGCGCCACCGGCAGGCTCTCCGACTTCAGCGCGGGCCCCGACCGCTCGTCGGGCAACGCCAGGGCGCCCCGCGACTGGGGCCTCATCCTGGCCGCCCGCAGCCGCCCCGGTCTGGGCCTGGCACCGGACGCCCCCAGCCTGCGCTCGCTCACCACCCCGCTGCTGCTGGAGGGAGCCCGCTCGGCGGAGGCTTCCCGGGTACGGGGGCTGGCGGCGTCGACACTGGTGCACCCGCGGTACGGGCAGTGATCGGGCGGCGCCCTGAGGCCGGGCCCGTGCCGTCATGGATTCGCCCGGGCCCGTGCCGTCATGGATTCGCCCGTGCCCGTGCCCGTGCCCGTGCCCGTGCCCGTGCGAGGTTGTGACCCGCGCCAGATATCTCGCGGAGTCCAGGTGTGAATCCGGCCCGCGTGAGTAGGCTCGGGAACCATGGAGCATGAGGTGTTCGTTCCGGTTCTGCCCGCGGCCGTACGGCAGACGCTCGCCGACCCCGCCCGGGTCGCGCGCTGCGTGCCCGGCCTGCAGCAGGACGCCGACAAGACGTCCCCGCCGCTGGCCGGCCGGATGAAGGTCCGGGTCGGCGGCCACACCATCACCTACCGGGGAGCGCTGAGCCTCACCCAGGCCGAGGGCGGTGACTCCACCGCCGCCACCTTCAGCATCGAGGGCGAGGGTGCCGAGGCCCGTGGCAACGGCTCGGTCAAGCTCGCGCTGACCGTACGGGTCGAAGAGGCCGACGGCGGAGCGTCGCTGCACTTCACCGGCACCGGCCACGGTGAGGGCCGGATCACCGAACTCGACGCCCCCGCCGTCGAGTCGGCGGTGCACCGCCTCCTCGACAGGTTCGCGGAACGGCTGGGAGCGGCCGCCGAACAGGACGCCGGTGAGACCTCCACCGCCGTCACCGAAGGCCCCACCGAGACCCCCGCCGACGCTCCCGTCGAGCCGCGCGCCTCCCTCCTGGAAACCGAGGTGCCGCCGCCCTCGCTCGACCGGCTCAGCGACGAGGAGCTCACCTTCGAAGACCCCATCCCGGGCCCGGGGCCCACTCAGGAGGACGAGAACGAGGCCCTGCGCGAGGCCCTCGAAGGGCTGCCGGGAGAGATTCCCGACGCGTTCCCCGACGAGCCGGCGGCCGAGGCCGCGCACGCCCGCCGCACCATGATCGGACGCAGCGCCGAGGAGGTCGACCACGCCCCGCCGCGCGGCAGGTACGCCCCGGTGATGGCGCCCATGCCGTCCTCCGGCACCTTCACCCTGCGGCGTCTCGCCCCGGCGGCGGCACTCGCGGTGGCGTCCGCGGTGGTCGTCGGCAGGGTGCTGCGGCGTCGTAAGTAGGAAGGCTCACCGACGCCAGTAGTGTCACGGTGTGAGTAGCGATGAGAAGAAGGAAACCGGCGTCCTGCTGAGCGCGGGCGACGTCGAGATGACCGTGGACCCGGCCGACGGCTGCCGGGTGGAGAGCCTGCGCATCGGCGGCACCGAAGTGCTCCGACAGCCCGAGAACGGCAAGCACTTCGGCAGCTTCCCGATGGTGCCCTGGTGCGGGCGGACCGAGAACGGCCGGTTCCGCGACGGCGAGAAGGTCCACCAACTGCCCGTGAACGCGGCCCCGCACGCCATCCACGGCACCGGCCGCGACGTCCGCTGGCGCACCGTGCAGCGCGACACCGCGTCGGCCTCGTTCACGTACGACCTCACCAGCCCCTGGCCGTACGCCGGCCGCGTCACCCAGACCTTCGCGCTCACCGCGGACTCGGTGACGCTGACGATGGGCGTCGAGACGTACGACAACTCCTTCCCGGCACAGGTCGGTTGGCACCCGTGGTTCCGCCGAGGCCTGGGCGGTCCGGACGGCGGCGGCGCGGACGTCGAGATCGCCTTCGACGCGGCCTGGCAGGAGGAGCGCGGCGACAACCACCTCCCCACCGGCCGCCGCATCGACCCGCTCCCCAGCCCCTGGGACGACTGCTTCGGGATGCCGGACGGCGTGGACGTCACGCTGACCTGGCCGGGGCAGCTGGAGCTCAGGGTGACCAGCCGGGAGGAGTGGGTGGTCGTCTACGACGAGCAGGCCGCCGCCGTCTGCGTGGAGCCGCAGACCGGGCCGCCGAACGGGCTGAACACCCTGCCGCGCCTGGTCACGCCGGTGGATCCGCTGGAAGCGTCGATGACGTGGTCGTGGCGGCGGCTCTCCTGACGGCCACTTAAGCTCGTGGCCATGACTGACGTCTACGAAGTAATGCCGCAAGGCACACGTGCTGAGCTGCTCCAGCAGATCAAGGACAAGGCCGTGGTGCACGGCAAGGTGACCCTCTCCTCGGGTCTGGAGGCCGACTACTACATCGACCTGCGCCGGATCACCCTGGACGGCGAGGCCGCCCCGCTGGTCGGTCAGGTCATGCTCGACCTGACCGCCGACCTCGACTTCGACTGCGTCGGCGGTCTCACCCTGGGCGCCGACCCGGTCGCCACCTCGATGCTGCACGCTTCCGCCGCGCGCGGTCAGCGGCTGGACGCCTTCGTGGTCCGCAAGGCCCAGAAGGCGCACGGCATGCAGCGCCGTATCGAAGGCGCCGAGGTCAAGGGCCGCCGCTGCCTGGTCGTCGAGGACACCTCGACCACCGGCGGCTCCCCGCTGACCGCCGTCGAGGCGGTCCGCGAGGCGGGCGGCGAGGTCGTCGCGGTCGCCACCATCGTGGACCGGGGAGCGGCCAAGGCCATCGCGGACGCGGGCCTGCCGTACCTGACCGGATACCAGCTGGCGGACCTTGATCTCGCCTGAGGCGAACGCGCGCAAGTGGTGACCTAGGTCCCGCCGTGACGGGCTGAACCGCTGTGACCTGCGGTTTCCTCAAAGGCCGGAGTGTTTCACGTGAAACACTCCGGCCTTTGCGCAGTGCGGGGCGCACGAGGTCGGGGTCCGCCGGGGTGGAGTCCCGTGAAGAGTCTGGAAAGATGGGCGACGACGATGACGTCGCCCCCAGGTCAGGGACCAGCACGCACACCCGCATATCCCAAGGAGCGGACAGATGCCCATCGCAACCCCCGAGGTCTACGCCCAGATGCTCGACCGGGCGAAGGCAGGCAAGTTTGCCTACCCGGCGATCAATGTGACCTCGACCCAGACCCTGCACGCTGCGCTGCGCGGCTTCGCGGAGGCCGAGAGCGACGGCATCATCCAGATCTCCACGGGTGGTGCGGAGTTCCTGGGTGGCCAGCACAACAAGGACATGGTGACCGGCGCGGTCGCCCTGGCCGAGTTCGCGCACATCGTCGCCAAGAAGTACGACGTCACCGTCGCGCTGCACACGGACCACTGCCCCAAGGACAAGCTGGACACGTACGTCCGTCCGCTGCTGGAGATCTCCGCCGAGCGCGTCGCGCGCGGTGAGAACCCGCTGTTCCAGTCCCACATGTGGGACGGCTCCGCCGAGACCCTCGCCGACAACCTGGCCATCGGCCAGGAGCTGCTCGCGAAGGCCGCCGCCGCCAAGATCATCCTTGAGGTCGAGATCACCCCGACCGGCGGCGAGGAGGACGGCGTCAGCCACGAGATCAACGACGAGCTGTACACCACCGTCGACGACGCGCTGCGCACCGCCGAGGCGCTGGGTCTGGGCGAGAAGGGCCGCTACCTGCTGGCCGCCTCGTTCGGCAACGTCCACGGCGTCTACAAGCCGGGCAACGTCGTGCTGCGTCCGGAGCTCCTCAAGGACCTCCAGGAGGGCGTCGGCTCCAAGTACGGCAAGACCTCCCCGTTCGACTTCGTCTTCCACGGCGGCTCGGGCTCCACGGCCGAGGAGATCGCCACCGCGCTGGAGAACGGCGTCGTGAAGATGAACCTCGACACCGACACCCAGTACGCCTTCACGCGTCCGGTCGTGGACCACATGTTCCGCAACTACGACGCGGTGCTGAAGGTCGACGGCGAGGTCGGCACCAAGTCGAAGTACGACCCCCGCACCTGGGGCAAGGCCGCCGAGGCGGGCATGGCGGCGCGCGTGGTCGAGGCGTGTGCGGCGCTGCGTTCCACCGGCACCAAGATGAAGTAACCCTCCGGGGCCGCCTGTGCGGGCCCGGTCCGGCCTCCTTCCGAGGGGGCGGGGCCGGGCCCGTTCGCGTGCTGCCTTCCCCTCGCTTCCGACCCGTCTGTCATCCGTCCTGCCGCCGACTGGCCGCCGGGTGCGGAACCGGGGAGCATCCAGTTATGGCCGATACCGCGGGCGGGCTCAGGACCGGGACGGCGAGCGGGCGCTGGGTGCTGCTGACGACCGTTCTCGGATCCAGCATGGCGATGCTGGACTCGACGATCGTCAATGTCGCGCTGCCGCGCATCGGGCAGGACCTGGACGCGGATCTCGCCGGGCTGCAGTGGACGGTCAACGCGTACATGCTCACCCTGGCGGGGCTGATCCTGCTGGGCGGCGCTCTCGGCGACCGCTACGGCCGGCGGAAGGTGTTCGTCATCGGGGTGGTGTGGTTCGCCGCCGCCTCGCTGCTGTGCGGGCTGGCGCCGAACGCGGGGGTGCTGGTGGCCGCCCGCGCCCTGCAAGGTGTCGGCGGGGCGCTGCTCACGCCCGGTTCGCTCGCCCTCATCCAGGCGTCCTTCCACCCGGACGACCGGGCGAAGGCGGTCGGTCTGTGGTCCGGTCTCGGCGGGATCGGGGCGGCGATCGGTCCTTTCCTGGGCGGCTGGCTGGTGGACGGGCCCGGCTGGCGGTGGGCGTTCCTGCTCAATGTGCCGCTGGCGGCCGTCTGTGTGCCGGTCGCGCTGCGGCACGTACCGGAGTCGAGGGATCCGCAGGCGCACGGCCGGTTCGATGTGCTGGGGGCGGTGCTGGCGGCCCTCGCGCTGGGCCTGGTGACGTACGCGCTGATCGAGGCGCCCGCGCTCGGGATGTCGTCGCCGCTGGTCATCGGGTGTGCGGTGCTGGGGGTGCTGGTGGCGGGGGCGTTCCTGTACGTGGAGCGGACCCGGGCCGATCCGATGATGCCGCTCACCCTCTTCGCGTCCCGGCAGTTCACCGCCATCAATGTCGTGACGCTGTGCGTGTACGCGGCGTTCAGCGGCTTCTTCTTCCTGACCGCGCTGCAATTGCAGGTGGTGGTCGGCTACTCGGCCCTCCAAGCGGGCACCGCACTCCTGCCGACGACCGTACTGATGCTGTTCCTGTCCGCCCGTTCCGGCCAACTGGCCCAGCGGATCGGGCCGCGCCTGCCACTCACGGTGGGTCCACTGCTGTGCGCGGCGGGAATGCTGCTGATGCTCCGGGTGGGGGAGGGGGCGTCGTACGTCGGTGAGGTGCTGCCCGCGGTGGTGGTGATGGGCATGGGGATGGTCACCCTGGTCGCGCCGCTCACCGCCACCGTGCTGGCCTCGGTCGACAACGGGCGGGCCGGGCTGGCCTCCGGCATCAATAACGCGGCGGCCCGTGCCGCCGGACTTGTCGCGGTCGCGGCGCTGCCGCTGCTGGCGGGGATGGGGCCGGAGGCGTACAGGTCGGCGGCGGAGTTCGGGGCGACGTTCCGGCGGGCGATGCCGATGTGCGCGGGGGTGCTGGTGCTGGGGGCGCTGATCGCGGTGACGACGGTACGGAATCCGAGGGCGGGGGCCGATACGCCGGAGTGCCGCACGCACTGCGGGGTGGCGGCGCCACCACTGGAACCGGAGCGGGCGCCGGGGCAACGGGGACAGTCGGGCCGGGAGTCGCGGTAGCGGCGTCGGCCGGTCCGCCGGGCAGGCAGACTTAGGGCATGGCTATTCACCAGGACCTGCTCGGGGGACCGCCCCCGACCCATCTGCCCGACGACCCGGAGCCGCGCGAGCTGCTCGCTTCCGGCACCGCGCCGACCGATGTCGCCGCGAAGTACCCGGCGTCCTCGCTCGTGTGGGCGCAGCTCGCCGACGACGCCTTCGACAAGGGCAACGTCGTCGAGTCGTACGCGTACGCGCGGACCGGCTACCACCGGGGTCTCGACTCGCTGCGCCGTGCGGGCTGGAAGGGCTTCGGCCCGGTGCCGTGGGAGCACGAGCCGAACCGTGGGTTCCTGCGCGCGCTGCACGCGCTGGCGCGCGCCTCGCAGTCGATCGGCGACCAGGAGGAGTACGAGCGCTGCTCGACGTTCCTGCGGGACTCGTCGGCGGCGGCGGCGGACACGCTGGGCTGAGACGAGTACAGGGCGCGGCCCCGGGCCTCTTGGGCGTCGGGGCTGCCCCCCTCGTCGGGGCCGCCCCCCCGTGGGGGCCCGGCCGACACGCGGGCCCGGGTCGCGGGCCCCGGCCCCAGCCCCGTACGCCTGTACGATCTCTCGCGACCGCAGCAATGATCGTGACCGGCGCCGAGGCACCCCGCCCCGCTCCCCCCACCCGCCGGAGACACCGAACCGGGGGAGAGCTCTGCAGTGGGCCAGCGTGATGGACGCCGAACGAGAGCCCCGTACGACACCGGGCACGGGACCAGGCTCACCCGCCGCGGCCGCGCCCTGGTGGCCGTGCTGTGCCTGGCCGTCCTGCTCGGCGGCGGCAGCCTCGCCTGGGCCGCCTGGCAGAACGGCGGCGACCCCGTCCGGCTCCCCTGGACCGACGGGGGCAAACCCAAGGTGCCCGTCGCCGAAAGCCCCGGCGATGCCTCCGAAAGTCCGGGCGAGGTCTCCGAGAGCCCGCCCAGCCGCAAGCGCGACGAGTCCTCCGTTCCGCGCGCCGGCACCGGCACCTTCGCCACCGCCCGCCTCACCGGCACCCCCGTGGGCACCGGCACCCTCCGCCGCTACCAGGTACAGGTCGAGAACGGCAGCGGCATCGCCCCCGACCAGGCCGCCACCGAGATCCAGGCCATCGTCGCCCACCCCGAGGGCTGGGCCAGGAACGGTCGCGGGCGTTTCCAACTCGTCGCCGAAGCACCCGACTTCGTGATCCGGATCGCCTCCCCCGACACCGCCGACAAGCTCTGTGGCGAGGCAGGACTGGACACCGAGGGCGAGCTCAACTGCGAGACGGGCAAGGGCGTGGTGGTCAATCTGCGCCGCTGGGTGCTGGGCTCACCACAGTTCGCGGGGACCCCGGCGACGTACCGCCACCTGATCATCAACCACGAGCTGGGTCATGCCCTCGGCCTCGGCCACCTCGGCTGCCCGGGGCCCGGCCGCCCCGCGCCGGTCATGATGCAGCAGATCAAGGGCCTGGAAGGCTGCCGCTCCAACGCCTGGCCATTCGACGCGAACCGGACGTATCTCTCGGGCCCCGCCCTCTGAGAGGCCTCCCGGCGGGCCCCGGACTATGCTGCGCAGCAGGGGACCGGGGCTCCGTATTCCTAGCAGGAAGGGGCGGACCGCTACCTGGAAGTTCGTTTCGAGGAGCATGCGATGACGCACACCCCCGAGGCCCCCGGAAGCGAAGGTTCGGAGACGCCGAACCTCGATTTCGCGGGCACCACACCGTACGAGGACTATGTCCAGGCGGACGTCCTCACGCACCTCCAGCACCCTCTCTCCGACGACCCCGGCGAGATGGTCTTCCTGGTCACCACCCAGGTCATGGAGCTGTGGTTCACGGTCATAGTCCACGAGTGGGAGACCGCCGCGGCCGCGCTGCGCGAGGAGCGGATCCCCGTCGCACTGGACGCCCTGAAGCGCTCCACCCGTGAGCTGGAGGCACTGAACGCCTCCTGGAAGCCGCTCGCCAACCTGACCCCCGCGCAGTTCAACTCCTACCGCAGCGCGCTCGGCGAGGGCTCCGGATTCCAGTCCGCGATGTACCGGCGGCTGGAGTTCCTGCTCGGCGACAAGGCCGCGTCCATGCTGGTCCCGCACCGGGGCGCCCCGCGCGTCCACGACGAGCTGGAGAAGGCGCTGCACCAGCCCAGCCTGTACGACGAGGTGCTCAGGCTCCTCGCCCGGCGCGGTCTGCCCGTGCCCGAGGCGGTCCTGGAGCGCGATCTCTCGCAGAAGTACGAGCCCTCGGCCGAGGTCGAAGCGGTCTGGGCGCAGGTGTACGGCACCGAGGAGATCGGGGTGGGGCGGGAGGAACTCGTCGTACTCGGCGAGGCGTTGACCGAGGTCGGCGAACTCGTCTGGCGATGGCGCAACGACCACCTGGTGGCCACCCGCCGCGCGATGGGCTCCAAGGTCGGCACCGGCGGCTCGGCCGGCGTGGCCTGGCTGGAGAAGCGGGCACGGAAGAACGTGTTCCCCGAACTGTGGACGGCGCGCAGCTATGTCTGAGACGGCAGCTATGTCCGAGACGGCAGACAGGTCCGGGACGGCAGACAGGTCCGAGTCCTGTGAGAACAGGGCCAGGACCCTGGACGCGGCCGATGAACTGGCCGAGTTCCGCGAGCTGTTCGCCCTTCCCGAGGGCATCACCTACCTTGACGGGAACTCGCTGGGCGCCCTCCCGCGCTCCGTCCCCGGACGGCTCCAGGAGGTGGCCGCCCACGAGTGGGGCGAGCTGCTGATCCGGTCCTGGGACGAGAGCGGCTGGTGGACGGCACCGGAACGGATCGGCGATCTGATCGCTCCCGTCGTCGGTGCGGCGCCGGGCCAGATCGTGGTCGGCGACTCCACCAGCGTCAATGTCTTCAAGGCGCTGGTGGGCGCGGTACGGCTGGTCTCCCAGGACGATGACCTCAGCCGCGACGAGATCCTGGTCGACGCGACGACCTTCCCCACCGACGGCTATATCGCCGAGTCCGCCGCCAGGATGACCGGCCGCACCCTGCGCCCGGTCCGCCCGGAGGAGGTGCGCGACGCCCTCGGCCCGCGTACCGCCTGCGTACTCCTCAACCACGTCGACTACCGGTCGGGCCGCCTGCACGACCTGCCCGGACTGACCGCCGCCATCCATGACGCGGGCGCCCTCGCCGTCTGGGACCTGTGCCACAGCGCGGGCGCACTCCCCGTCGGGCTGGACGAACACGGCGTGGACCTGGCCGTCGGCTGTACCTACAAGTACCTGAACGGCGGCCCCGGTTCGCCCGCGTACCTGTACGTCGCGGCCCGCCACCAGGACCGTTTCGACTCACCGCTCCCCGGCTGGACCGGGCACGCCAACCCCTTCGGGATGACACCGGACTTCACTCCGGCCGACGGGGCGACGCGCGGCCGGGTCGGCACCCCCGACATCCTCTCCATGCTGGCGCTCGAAGCGTCCCTGGAGGTCTGGGGCGGGGTCGCCATCGACTCCGTACGAGCGAAGTCCCTGGCGCTGACGGACTTCTTCGTGGAGTGCGTGGAGCGGTACGTCCCCGAGGGGCGCGTCGAGCTGGTCACCCCGCGTGCGCACGGCGAACGGGGCAGCCAGATCGCGTTGCGCTGCCCGGACGCCGGGGACGTGATGCGGGAACTCATCAAGCGGGGCGTGATCGGGGACTTCCGTCACCCGGATGTGCTGCGCTTCGGGTTCACGCCGCTGTACGTCGGGTTCGGTGACGTGGAGCGGGCGGCCAGGGTGCTCGCTGAAGTGCTGTAGCGCGTGCACGGAGCGTGGCCACGTCGGAGGGAACGGTTCCCGGCGTGGCCACGCGTGCGCAAAGTGGCTGGTAGCGTCCCCGCTGAATGATCCACATCAAGTGATCCGCTGGGATGTTTCACGTGAAACATCGGCCCGGCGCGGTGTTTCACGTGAAACATCGGTCCGTGTGAACACCCCAGCAGTGCCCGGAGGTTGAAGCCGTATGCCGAGCTTGCCGAGCAGTGCGCCGTCGCCCGACGAGCCGCCCGAGCACCCGCCCGTCGCGCCGGACAGCAGTGCCGCATACGGCGAACACCCCGATCAGGTCATTGACTTCTACGCCCCGAAGGGCGAACGCGGCGGCGCCGCACCGCTGGTGGTGGTCCTGCACGGGGGCGCCTGGCGGGCCCCCTACGACCGGCAGCACATCACCCCGTTCGCCGATCTCCTCGCCCGGCGCGGCTTCGCGGTCGCCAATGTGGAGTACCGGCGCGGGAGTTCGCTGCCGCACCAGGGGGCCGACGGTCCGGTCGCGGGCCGCTGGCCGGAGACCTTCGACGACATCGCCACCGCCCTGGACGCCCTCCCGCAACTGGTCAAGGAGGCGCTGCCCGAGGCGGACGTCCGGCGCACCGTGCTGACCGGACACTCGGCGGGCGGCCAGCTCGCCCTGTGGGCCGCCGCCCGGCACGTACTCCCGGAGGGCTCCCCCTGGCGGCTGCCGTCCCCGCCGCCGCTGCGGGGCGTGGTCGCCCTCGCCCCGATCGCGGACTTCGCGACGGCGGTCGAGAGGGGGGTGTGCGGGGGAGCGGTGACCGAACTCCTCGGCGGCGACGGCTCGTACGAGGAACGCCTCGCGTACGCCGACCCGTCCGCCCTCCTCCCCACCGGTATCGCCACCACCGTCGTGCAGGGCCGCACCGACACCACCGTTCCGCACGAGGTGTCGGAGGCGTACGCGGACGCGGCGGCCAAGGCGGGCGAGGTGGTCGGCCTGACCCTGCTCGAAGACGTCGGCCACTTCCCGCTGATCGACCCGGCGGCGGACGCGTGCGCGGTGGTGGCGGAGGAGATCGCGCAGCTCGCGTACTGAGCGGGGGTGGAGTGCGGGTAGTACTTGGGACGGACACCGAAGGTCGGTGACACGGGGGACGACCCGGGGCCCGTGCGTCCTTACCGTGGGGGTATGACCAAGACCCAGTCCCGGATGAGTGGCAGTCCGGAAGCCGAGCTGTTGAAGCGCATGGTGGCGAACCTGCGCGAGGACCTGCTGCGGGACCCGCTCGCCTACCGGCCGCTGGCACCGCTGTCGACGGACCGTCCCGTGGCGCGCGCGCTGCCCGGCCCGCTGCGCACGTTCGTCTCGCGGCTGCCGCACGGTCTTGTGCTGCTGACGGCGGTGATCACGTTCATCGTCGCCTTCACCTACGCGGGCACCGACGCGGCCGATCTCCAGTTCCTCTTCATCGGGCTGGTCTGCGCGGGCGCGGTGGCGCTCACCCTGGTGCGGCCGATGGCGGCATGGTGGCTGTCGGTGCTGGCGGTGCCCTTCGCGCGGGTGGTGGACCCGGGGGCGGGCGGGGGCCCATGGGTGCCCGCCACCGCCGTGATGCAGTTGGCGGTGATCGCCGTGGTCACGGCGCGGACCCGGGCCCGTACGGCGGCCCAGATGTGGGTGTGCCTGCTGCTGCTCGCAGTGGTACTCAACCCCACCTCGCAGCATCCGAACTCAGCCCCGATGCTGGTCGGCTCCGGCGTCCTGCTGCTCCTCGTGAGCGTGGTCCGCATCCGCCTGGACGCCACCCGTGAGGTCGTCGCCCAGAAGTCCGTGACCGCCGTGGAGCGTGAGCGTCGCACCCTGCTCGAAGAGCGCACCACCATCGCCCGTGAGCTGCACGACGTGGTCGCACACCACATGTCGGTGGTGGCGATCCAGGCGGAGGCCGCGCAGTACCGGGTGGAGAACCCGCCGCCGGAACTCCAGGCCGCGTTCGTCACCATCCGGGAGAACGCGGTGGCCGCGCTCACCGAGCTGCGCCGGGTGCTGGGCGTCGTACGGGCCGCCGACTACGAGGCCCCGGACGCCCCGCAGCCCACCCTGGACGACCTGCCCAAGCTGGTCGCCAATGTGCGTGACGCGGGCCTGGAGGTCGAGCACGTCACCACGGGTGCGGTCCGGGCGCTGCCGCAGGGCGTGGAGCTGTCGGCGTACCGGATCGTCCAGGAGGCGCTGAGCAATGTGCTGCGGCACGCGCCGGGTGCGCGGGCGCGGGTGGAGGTGAGCCATGTGCTCGGCGGGCTCGGGCTGCGGGTGATCAACGGCCCCGCGACCGGTGAGGCGCGGCCGTCGGCGGGGTCGGGGCACGGGCTGACCGGGATGCGTGAGCGGATCGGGATGCTGAACGGGGAGATGACGGCGGAGGCGACTGCGGACGGGGGCTTCGAGGTGACGGTGTTCGTACCTGTGCAGGGGGGCGGGGCGGCGGCGCATGGCTCCGATCCGGTGCAGGGCTCCGCTCCGGCAACGGGCTCCGCTCCGGCGAAGGTCTCCGTTCCGGTGCAGGGCTCCGTTCCCGCGCAGGCGCGGGGGGCGGAAAGCCCGGTGCCGGCCGCCCCCGCTACCCTCGGCGGCCCCGCCCCGATCGACCTCACCAAGGACAGCGCCTCATGACGACGACCGCCCCGCCCATCCGTGTCCTGATCGTCGACGACCAGATGATGGTGCGCGAGGGCTTCTCCGTCCTGCTGAACGCGATGCCCGGCATCGAGGTCGTCGGCGAGGCGGTCGACGGGCGGCAGGCGATCGCGCAGGTGGCCGCCCTCGGGCCGGACGTCGTTCTGATGGACATCCGGATGCCCGAGCTGAACGGCATCGAGGCGACCCGGGAGATCGTCGCCGCCGACGCGGACGCGAAGGTGCTTGTGCTGACCACCTTCGACCTGGACGAGTACGTGTACCAGGCGCTGCGCGCGGGCGCGTCCGGCTTTCTGCTGAAGGACGCCTCGGCGCTCCAACTCGCGGAAGGGGTACGCGTGGTGGCCTCCGGGGAGGCACTTCTCGCGCCGACCGTCACCAAGCGGCTGATCACCGAGTTCGCCAAGCAGGCGGACATGCCCAGGCCACGAGGGCTCGACCAGTTCGGCGAGCTGACCGAGCGCGAGACGGAGGTGCTGGTTCTCATCGCCCAGGGGCTGTCCAACGGGGAGATCGCCTCGAACCTGTTCGTCGCAGAGTCGACCATCAAGACCCATGTCAGCCGGATCCTGGTGAAGCTGGGACTGCGGGACCGGACCCAGGCGGCGGTCTTCGCGTACGAGGCGAGGCTGGTGACACCGGGGTAGGGCCGCCCGGGGTGCCCCTGCGAGCATGGCTCTCATGACCACCCACGATGACCGCGACTCCCTCCTCGCCGAAGCCGTCGCCCTGCGCACGGCGGACCGCACTGAGGAGGCACGTGAACGCCTGCTCGTGCTGTCCGCACGCTTTCCGGCGGACGCGGAGATCGCCTATCAGACGGCCTGGGCGCACGACCGGCTCGGTCTGGAGGCGGAGGCCGCACCCTTCTACGAGGTGTGTCTCAAGGGCGATTTGGGCCGGGAGGACCGCCTCGGCGCGTTCATCGGCCTCGGTAGTACCTACCGGATTCTTGGCCGGTACGAGGAAGCCGTCGCCACTCTGCGCTCGGGCCTTGCCGAATTCCCTGCGGACGGTGCACTTCGCACCTTTCTTGCGATGGCGCTGTACAACGTGGCTGAGTCGCACGAGGCCATGCAGCTTCTTCTCGGCCTCCTGGCGGAGAGCAGCGAGGACCCGGGGGTGCGGCGGTACCGCCCGGCCATCGAGTACTACGCACGCGACCTGACGGAAACGGTCTGAGGCGGGCGCCTGGGGGTGAACCGGTGGCGTGGGTGGGCCGGGGTGGGTGGGGTGCGACTCCGTCGGGGGCCGCCCCCTTGCCCGCCCGTTCCGCCCCCGGGGGGCGGCCCCGCCGCCCAAGGCGACGGCGGCACAGCAGGAGGGTGGCCCCGCCGCCCAAGGCGACGGCGGCACAGCAGGGGGGGCGGCCCCGCCGCCCAAGTGGGTGGCGGTATGGCGGGGAGGGGACGCGGCCCCGCCGTCCGAGCGGGCTACCGGGGGAGGGGCTTACCCCACGTCCCGCCTTCGCAGCCCCGTCAGGCCACCGCCCACCAGCACCGCCGCCAGCCCGGCAAGGATCCCTACGGCTCCCCACTCCATGTCCGCGCCCGGCAGCTTCGGGAGGTGGCCGAAGGGGGAGAGGTTCATTGCTGTCTGGGGGAGGTTCAGGGCTGGGCCGATCCAGCCCAGGGCCAGGCAGACGCCCACCACGCCCCAACTTGCCGCCGCCGCGCGGGGAAACGCCCCGTAGAGCAGCACCGTCACCCCGCCCAGCACCCAGATCGCCGGCAGCTGCACCAGCGCCGCGCCGAGCACCGGACCGAAGTCCTGGCCGTACCCGAGCGCCAGCCCGAGGCCGCCGGCCAGCATCAGCAGCACCGCGCCGCCGAAGGCGATCACCAGATGTCCGGCCGCCCACCGGAGCCGTCCGACGGCGCCCGCCAGGACCGGTTCGGCCCGCTGTGAGGTCTCCTCGCCGTGCAACCGCAGGACGGAGGCGACGACGTACAGTGCCGCGACCATCCCGAGCATGCCGACCATCGCGGCCAGGAAGGCCTCGCTGAGGCCCTGTTGGCCGCCCATCCGCTGGAAGATCTCCTTGGTCTGCTCATTGCCCGCGACCAGGTCACCGACCCCACCGGTCATTCCGCCGAACAGCACTCCGGCCGCCAGGAATCCCAGCGTCCAGCCCAGCACGCTGCCGCGCTGCAACCGCCAGGCCAGCCCGTACGCCGTCGAAATGCGCCCCGCAGCGGGTCCCGGCCGGGTCGCCAGGAAGCTCATCCCGACATCCCGCCGCCCCGAAAGCACCCGGGCCCCCGCCATCAGCGCGAGCGACGCGACCAGCAGCAACCCCACCAGCCACCACCGCTCCCCGGCGTACGGCCTGACGTTCTCCGCCCACCCCAGCGGCGAGACCCAGTTCAGCACCGAGGAAGCGTCCTGGGTCCCCGCATCCCCGGCCGCCCGCAGCGCGAAGGCCGCCCCGAGCACCGCCGCCGTCAGCCCCTTCGCCAGCCGTGCGCTCTCGGTGAGCTGCGCCATCACGGCCGCCACCCCCGCGAAGAACGCCCCGCTCGACGCGATCGCCAGCCCCAGCGCCAGCGAGCCCGCCGTGTCCCCGGTGGCGGAGGCGAGCCCACCGGTCACGAGCAGCGCGACCACCGCGTTCGCGAGCAGCGCGGCGATCAGCGCCGCCGCCAACGGTGCGTGCCGCCCGATCCGGGCCGCCGACAGCATCTCCTGCCGCCCGGTCTCCTCTTCCTCCCTGGTGTGCCGTACGACGATGATCAGGCTCATCGCCCCGGCCAGCGCCGCCGCGAACACCCCGAACCGCCAGGCCACCAGCCCGCCCACCGACGGGTCGAAGACCGGACCGTACAGCGCGCGCAGCGAGCCGTTGGACGCCATCGAGGCGGCGGCACTCGCCCGCTCCTGCGCAGTGTCGTACAGCGACTTGATCGTCCCCGCCCCACTGCTGACCATCACCCCCAGCACCAGCACCCACACCGGCATCATCACCCGGTCCCGGCGCAGCGCCAGCCGCAACAGGGTCGCGGTTCCGGTGAGTTGAGAGGACTCCGTACGCACGCGGGGACCCGCCGCGACGGCGGTCATCGCGCCGCCACCTCCTGCCGCTGCTGGGCGCCCTCCTCGCCGTAATGCCGCATGAACAGCTCCTCCAGGGTCGGCGGGGAACTGGTCAGGGACCGCACACCGGACGCGGTGAGGGCTCCGAGCACGGCGTCCAGCTTGTCGGTGTCGACCTGGAGGCGGACCCGCGTGCCCTGTACGTCGACGTCGTGGACCCCGGGCAGGGAGGCGATCCCGTTCGGCGCGGAGGCCAGTTCGGCCGTGATCGAGGTGCGGGTGAGATGCCGCAGTTCGGAGAGGGATCCGGTCTCCACCGTCCGCCCTTGCCGGATGATGCTCACCCGGTCGCAGAGCGTCTCCACCTCGCTGAGGATGTGCGAGGACAGCAGCACGGTCCGCCCGGCGTCCCGCGCCTCCTCCACGCACCGCTGGAACACCGACTCCATCAGCGGGTCCAGCCCGCTCGTCGGCTCGTCCAGGATCAGCAGATCGACGTCCCGCGCCGCGAAGGCGGCCACCAGCGCCACCTTCTGCCGGTTCCCCTTCGAGTACGTCCGTCCCTTCTTCGTCGGGTCCAGCTCGAACCGCTCGACGAGGTCCGCCCGGCGCGCCGGATCGAGGCCGCCCCTCAACCGCCCGTACAGGTCGATGACTTCACCCCCCGACAGGTTCCGCCACAGGGTCACATCGCCCGGCACGTACGCGATCCGCCGGTGCAGTTCGACCGAGTCCTGCCAGGGGTCCTGGTCCAGCAGCCGTACGTCGCCCGAGTCGGCGCGCAACAGCCCGAGCAGGACCCGGATGGTGGTGGACTTGCCCGAACCGTTGGGTCCGAGGAAGCCGTGGACCTCGCCCGCCCGTACGTCGAGGTCGAGGCCGTCCAGTGCATGCGTGCGGCCGAAGGACTTGTGCAGCCCGGCCACGCTGATTGCCTTGGTCATGGTTCTGAAAGTACGCTCACTTCACAAATTTGTGAAGTTAAGAAAGCGTATAAACTCCGGTGCAAGGCCGAGCACGGGGAGACGATGAGCCAGTGACCAGCGAGAACACCACCACCAACAGCAGCCCGCACAGTGAGCCGGTGCGCGATGAGGACGTGGTCTCCCGTTTCGTCGAGCGCTTCGCCTCGGAGATGACCGAGGCCGGCATGCAGCGGATGGCGTCCCGGGTCTTCGCCGCCCTGCTGGCCTCCGACAAGGGCGCCCTCAGCTCTCCCGAGCTGGCCGAACAGCTCCGGATCAGCCCCGCCGCCATCTCCGGCGCCGTCCGCTACCTGACCCACGTCAGCATGATCCGCCGCGAACGTGAGCCCGGCACCCGCCGTGACCTCTACCGCCTGCACGACGAACTCTGGTACGAGGCCTTCGGCCGCCGCGACCAGATCATGGTCCGCTGGGAAGCCGTCCTCCTGGAGGGCGCCGAACTCCTCGGCACCGACACCCCGGCCGGCCGCCGCATCGCCGAATCGGCCGAGTTCTTCGCCTTCGTCCAGAAGGAGATCCCCCTGATGATGGACCGCTGGCGCGCCCAGCGGTACGGAAACCCGTCGCCGCCAGCCCCCTAGCGCGCTCATCTGCTGGAGCACCTCGGTGCCCAGTTCAACGCCGAGCGGGTCCCCGCCGCAGACGCGTGACGGTGCCGCCGATGACCGCGCCCGCGCCGAGCAGCAGCGCGAGGTAGCCGACGAACACCGCTGCCTCGGGTTCGGGCGAGTAATCGATGCCGCGGCCGTCCTCGCGCACCGGGTAGAGCTCACCCCTGGCCGTGCCGGACGCCCTCACGATCCCGGTCTCCCACTTGTCGGCAATGAGTAAGTGGTCCCGTGTCGGGTCGCACCAGTGGTCCGCGGTGCGTCGACCGCCGCCCCAAGGGTCGGTCCAGGCGACCCGGCAACCGCCGTCGGCTTCCTCGCTCAGCACGGTCAGATCGACCTGAGGGTCGTCGGGGCCGTTCCGAGGACCGGCCCCCCACACCACTGACGCGGCTCCGAGGGTGGTGGCGGCCACCATCAGCAGCCACCGGAACCGCGGCAGCCGCCACTCGCCGCCCCTCCGGCGCTTGCGGACCCACGCGATCGGCCCTTAGGTTGCGGGTCACCCAACCAGGACGAACGGTCTGCGAGCAGGGTGCGCACCGGCAGCGCGCGCGTACCGCCCCTGCCGGGGACCGGCAGTCGCGGGCCCGCTCCCGCAGGCTCCTATCCCCGCGGTACCACCAGCCCCCAAGCCCCCTCCCGCACCGCCCATGTCCGTGTCCGTACCGGTCCGCTCACCACTCCGTCGGAGCGGTATCTGAAGTCCGGGCCGGACACCGTCACCGTCAGTGCCCGTGCGGAAAGTGGGCCGCCGTCCTCCGTGCCCCGGGCGATCACCACCTCCGCGCGCCCGTCGGCCCCGGTACGCACCGAAACGCCCTGCACCGGGAGGTCCAGGTCGCTCAGCAGGGCCCCGTCCGCCTCCACCCGCAGCCGGTACGTGCGGAGTGCGGGTGAGGGGGCCGGGCGCACCAGGGTCCGTACCAGTGAGCGGCACGCGGTCCACATCGAGGCCGCGCCCGCGGGGACACCGGGGCCGGGGCCCAGGGCCGGCACCCGGACGTCGCCCAGCACCACTCCGTCCCGGTCGTCGACCAGCAGGTCCATCCGGCGCACGGCCCCCTCCAGGACCGCGCGGGCTGCCGCGACCGCGCCCTCCGGCACGCCGAGGGAACACGCCAGTGCCACTTCCACGCCGACCGGAACCACCGCCACCGGACAGCCGTCGGACAGCTCCCGTTCCCGGTGGAGGACCCCCACCGCACGGACCAGTGCGAGGTCGTCGCCGATCACCACCGGCCTGCGTCGGCCGCGGCGGGCAAGGGCCCGCGCAAACTCCTCCGCACTGTCGGGAAGACAAATTTTGGCGCGCGCCCCGGCGCACAGAACATCCTTCGCGATACGCACGGACTCGCCGTCCGTCCGCCGGGCGACCGGGTCGATGACCACCATCAGCTGGTCGGGAGCCGACACCTCGGTCCTTCCTCGGGTAGCATCTTTGTGCAAGAGCCCCTTGCGCTATTGCGCCAGGGGCTTGGTCTATTCCGGGGCAGATTTCAACGGTCAAGGCACGCGACACCCGCCGACACAGTCGTCGGCGTACGTCCTCGCGCACGCCCCTGACCTTGGACATGCCCCGCCCGGAAGGGGTGTACGCCTGTGCCCGCACTTGTGCTGCTCGGTGCTCAGTGGGGTGACGAAGGCAAGGGAAAGGCCACCGACCTGCTCGGTGGATCCGTTGATTATGTAGTGCGCTACCAGGGCGGCAACAACGCCGGCCACACGGTTGTCGTAGGCGACCAGAAGTACGCGCTGCATCTTCTCCCTTCCGGGATCCTCTCTCCTGAGTGCACGCCCGTCATCGGAAACGGTGTCGTCGTCGATCCCGCCGTCCTGCTCTCCGAGCTGAGCGGTCTCAACGACCGCGGCGTCGACACGTCCAAGCTTCTGATCAGCGGTAACGCGCACCTGATCACGCCGTACAACGTCACCGTCGACAAGGTGACGGAACGGTTCCTCGGGAAGCGGAAGATCGGAACGACCGGCCGTGGCATCGGCCCGACGTACGCCGACAAGATCAACCGCACCGGCATCCGTGTCCAGGACCTCTACGACGAGTCGATCCTGATCCAGAAGGTCGAAGCGGCGCTGGAGACCAAGAACCAGCTCCTGACGAAGCTGTACAACCGCCGTGCCATCGAGGCCGGCAAGATCGTCGAGGAGATGCTCCAGTACGCGGAGCAGATCAAGCCCTTCGTCACGGACACCACGCTGGTCCTGAACAAGGCGCTGGACGACAACAAGGTGGTCCTCTTCGAGGGCGGCCAGGGCACCCTGCTCGACGTCGACCACGGGACGTACCCCTTCGTCACCTCCTCGAACCCGACCGCGGGCGGCGCCTGCACGGGTGCGGGCGTGGGACCGACGAAGATCAGCCGCGTGATCGGCATCCTGAAGGCGTACACCACGCGTGTCGGCGCCGGTCCGTTCCCGACCGAGCTGTTCGACGAGGACGGCGAGGCGCTGCGCCGCATCGGTGGCGAGCGTGGTGTGACCACCGGCCGTGACCGTCGCTGCGGCTGGTTCGACGCACCGATCGCGCGGTACGCGACGCGCGTCAACGGCCTCACGGACTTCTTCCTCACCAAGCTGGACGTGCTGACCGGCTGGGAGGAGATCCCGGTCTGCGTCGCGTACGAGATCGACGGCAAGCGCGTCGAGGAACTCCCGTACTCCCAGACCGACTTCCACCACGCGAAGCCGATCTACGAAAAGCTTCCCGGCTGGTCCGAGGACATCACCAAGGCCAAGACCTTCGCCGACCTGCCGAAGAACGCGCAGGCGTACGTGAAGGCTCTGGAGGAGATGTCCGGCGCTCCGATCTCCGCGATCGGCGTGGGACCGGGCCGTACCGAGACGATCGAGATCAACTCGTTCATCTAGGGCTTCAGCAGAAGCCGTCACACAAAGGGACCATCCGGCCGAACGTGCCGGGTGGTCCCTTTGTGTTTGCCCGGGGTCTTGTGAGAAGTCTGGTCAACAGGCAGTACCTATTGGTAACTTGCGGCGCTGTTACCGCTAGGTAACACCCCCCCCATCATCCCCGTGATGCACGAGACGAATCCGAGGGAACCATGCACCGCACCGCAAAGGGCAAGCTGGCAACCGCAGTCGTCACCGTTCTGGCCGTCACCGCCATTCCCCTGGCGTCGGCGTCGGCCGCCCCTTCAGCCCCGTCCGCCCAGTCGGCTGCCGCCGCCGCGAAGGACTCCTTCTACACCTATGACGGCAGCAAGCCGCTGGCCTCGTACGCCCCCGGCGCCGTACTGAAGACCCGGACGCTCTCGTACCACGTGCTCGGCATCGCGACCCCGGTCAAGGCGATCCAGCTGCTGTTCCGCACGGTGGACGCGCAGGGCCGCCCGTCCGCCGGGGTGACCTCGATCGTGCGCAGTCCCGGCAGCGACGGCAGCAAGGCGGTGTCGTACCAGTCGTTCTACGACTCCCTCGACCCGGAGCACGCCCCGTCCAGAGCGATCGCGGGTGACGTCTCGCTCGGCGGGGTGATCGCGAACGGCGAGTCGCTGCTGATGGCGCCGCTGCTGCTGGCGGGCTACAACGTCGTCATCCCGGACACCGAGGGGCAGACCGCCAACTTCGCGGCCGGACCCGAGTACGGGACGACCACCCTGGACTCGATCCGGGCCGCCGGCCAGGCGCCGGAGACCGGGTTGAACGCCAGCACCCGCTTCGGGATGGCCGGTTACTCCGGCGGCGCGATCGCCACTCACTGGGCGGCGGTGCTCGCGCCGAGCTACGCGCCGGACGTCAACAGGCGGCTGGTCGGTTACGCCGAGGGCGGGCTGCTGGTGAATCCGGCGCACAACCTCAAGTACATCAGCGGCAGTTCGATCTGGGCCGGTGTCGCGCCGATGGCCATCATCGGGGCGGCCCGCGCCTACGACATCGACTTCACCCCCTATCTGAACAGCTACGGCCTCGACGTCTTCAAGAAGCTGCAGAAGGGGTCGATCGTCAACGCGCTCGGCCAGTACCCCGGGCTGACCTGGAAGAAGATGGTCAAGCCGCAGTACGCCAACCCGAACTCGGTGCGGCCCTTCATCGAGGCGGTCAACAAGCTCAACCTCGGCTCGGCCGCCGCCCCGCAGATCCCCGGCTACATCGCGCAGGGCAACGGGGGCGTCTTCGAGGGAACCCTCAGCAACCTTCCGGGCATCGGAACGGGCGACGGCGTCATGGTCGCAGGAGACGTACGGGCGCTGGCGCGCCAGTACTGCGACAAGGGCGACACGGCCATCAAGTACCAGCAGTTCGAGCTGCTGAGCCACGTCGGGGCCGCCGTGCCGTGGGCGCCGACCGCCCTGGGCTGGCTGAACGACAGGTTCGCGGGCAAGAAGGCCCCGTCGGACTGCGGCCGCATCCCGGCGGGCAACTCGCTCGCCCCGGAGGTACCGACTTCGGGGTCCTGAGGGTCCTGAGGGTCCTGAGAGCCCTGAGGTTCCTGGCCCCACAGCGTGGGCGGTGTCGGGTGGAATGTGGTGGTACGAGCCACAGTGTTGCCCACTCGGCGCCGCACGTCCGTTGGTGACCGGTCATCCCCTGCGCCCCGCCGCCTTCGCCTTGCTGTGGGCCCAGCCCGCGGCCGCCAGGCCGCCCATCGCCGCGAGCACGTAGACCGCGAGGGCGGGGCCGAGGCCGCCCGGCATCCAGCTGAGCAGTCCGCCGTACTCATGGTCGATGATCTTGCGGATCGCACCCTGCGCCCCGAGGGCGAGCAGGATCATCCCGAGTACCTGCATGGCGTCGTACTTCATGAGCTGTGCCCTCCGGGGACGTCGCGTCCAGCGATTACAATGCACTTGCACTGTAATAGCGGGGTGAGTGCTTATGCAATGCGATCGCATGGCAAAAGTGCGGGAGGAACGCGGAGAGGGACGGCATGCCGAAGATCGTGGATCACGAGGAGCGCAGGGGACGCCTGGTCGAGGCCGTCTGGGCGCTGGCCGTACGCGGTGGCACCGAGCAGGTCACGCTACGGAAGGTCGCCGAGGAGGCGGGCGTGTCCATGGGGCAGGTGCAGCACTACTACTCCTCGATGCACACACTGATCAAGGACGCCATGGAGCGGGCCGTTCTCGCCGTCAACTCCCGTATCGAGCAAGCGGTCGCCGCCGCCGGGGACACCACTCCCGAAGCCCTGCTCCGCACCTGTCTGCTCGCTCTGGTCACCCCGGACGAGGAGAGCACGCGCCTGATGCGGTTCTCCCTGGCGGTGGCCGGACGCGCCGTCTCCGACCCCACGATGGCCCGTGTGCTGGCCCCCACCGACGACGAACTCCTCACCTTCACCGCCACCCTCATCACCGGCGCCCGCGAGGCCCGGGGTCTGGCCGCGCGCGCCGCGGTGATGACCGACGCCGACATCTGCTGGTCCCTCGCCACCAGCCTCGGCATGGACGTCGCCCTCGGCTACCGCGAACCCGAGGTCGCCAGGAAGGTCCTCGGCCATCACGTCGATCAGCTGCTGGCGCCGTCCTGAGGGCGCGCGGGGCGCAGGGCAGGGGGGTGCGGTTACGGCTGCGGGGCTACGACCGCGTGGCCTTGCCGCATCCCTCGCCGGTGCCCTCCCGCATCCGTTCGTCCATCGGCTTGTTCCGGTCGTAGGGGTCGACCTCGGTGCCGTTCTGCTCCGAGGAGCGGCTCTCCGTGCCGAACGGTGGGGAGAAGTAGCCGTCGTGGTTGTCGCAGCCCGCGTTCGTGGTGTCGACTTGGTAGGACACGAGGGAGAACGTCCCTGCCCGGGTCTTCACCTTCGCCGGATCGTCCCAGCTCATCACGGTCTCGCGGCGCACGATCGTCCGCACGACCTCATCGCTGCCCGCAGCCGTGCGCACCATCGGATAGACGTAGCTGACATCGGCGGTCACCTCGACCGCGCCCAGCTTGCCCTCCTTGAGCGACAGCCGGCCCCGTGTCTTGACGACGTCGCCCACCAGCCGCACCTTCGTTCCGTCGAACCGGCTGAACATCAGCAGCGGATCGTCCCGCTCCGCGGGGGAGGGGCGGAACGCGGACTTCAAGTACCGCTGCATGTCGGGCTGGTCGGGGCTGATCATGGCGATCGCCCTGCCCGGCCGCTCCCCGCGAAGCACTCCCGCCTCCAGGTTCGACGCGACGAGGAAGTCGCGCGAGCGAGCGAGTGCGTCGGCCACCTGTGCCTGGCTCATCCACCCGGTCGCTTTCGCCTCGGGTACGTAGATCCCGGCCACCCCATCACTCCACCGCGCGGCCGGAGAACCCCTGAACGGCGCGTCCAGCGTGCCACGTTGGCCCGAAGCCGGATCCGCCGCCGCCCCGGGCTGCCAGGTCTCCGCCGCCAGCGGCGTACCGGAATTCCCCGTACCGACCCCGAACCACCCACCGACCCGCCCCGGCCCCACCAGCGCCACCACCAGCACCGCGACAGCGGCCACCAGCCCCACCGCGTACCACCCGGTGAGCCGCCTCCGCCGCTTGGGACGGTGCACCCGCCACCCCTCCGGCTCCGCCGGTTCCTCCCGCAAGCGACGCGTCACCATCCGGGCCCGCGCGGACGGCTCCTTGGGTGCGTCCCCGCTCCCCGTGCCCGCCTCCCGCAGAAACCGGTCCCACTCCTCGTCCGATATGGATCCGTTCTCGCCCATGTGGCACCCCCACCCTCACCGCCGTGCAGCGGACCCTCCCCAGGCCCGCCCCGTCTGTCGCAGCATGATCACACAACCCGTCCGCACGTATTTTCGGCACAGCGGGATCAGGGGGTGTCCAGCGCAACCCCCGCGAGTGCGCGCATCGCGAGAAGGAATTCGGGGACGGTGACGAGTTTGTCGACGGCCTGGTCGTATGCCTGGATGCGGTGCGCGCAGGCGGTGGTCAAGGCGGTGAGCCGGGGGCGCAGGTCGGTGCGGGACGCGGCGATGAGCGAGTCGTCACAGCCCAGGTCGGAGCCGAGCGTCAGGTCGACGCATACGCCTTCGTCGCCGAGGACGTCGGACAGTTCCGGGCGGTCCGGGCCGCGCAGTGCCGCAGCCAGGCGGGCGAGGCGTTCGGACCCCGGGGCGACCGCGAACACCGTGATCTCCGACGAGGCGTCGAAGATCACGGCGTGCAGCAGTGACACCAGGTCCCTCGGTGTGCTGAGCGGAAACAGGCCCGCCCGGCCGGAGTTGGCACGCTGCCATGCGGTGCCGCGCGGCGAGGACGGTACCGCCGCGCGCCCGGGGACGAAGCCCCTGGCCCGGAGTGCGGGGGTCGGTTGCTCGGCGTCGACCTCGTACTGCCAGTCGATGAGTGTGGGCGTGCGGCCCACAGTGCGCTGGGCTTCATCGCGGTAGTACGCGGGGATCGCGTACCGGGCCAGCCCTGCCGTCAGGTGCCAGACCAGGCCGATGTAGAGGGCGACTTCCTCGGAGTTGTTGTTGTTCACCGCCCACTCGGTGAAGGGGGTCTCGTCCTCGGGCCAGTCCTGGTAGAGCCCCGGCCAGTGCCGGAGCACGGGCGATTCGTCCCCGGGGAGGTAGTGGAAGACCTGCACGCCAGCGGCCCCGGCGGCGTGGGTGCCGTCGACGGCCGGGGTGACCTGGGCGGGCTCGAAGTGAAGGGGATGCACGGCGACAACGTAGTCCGTACGGCGGTGTGCCGATCCGTGAAGCCGCGGGACCGGACCTACTGCTTCGCGGACGCTCCGGTGCCGGACAGCCAGTCCGTGGCGAGGTCGGTGAGCAGGGCGCCGCCCCGGTCGCTCAGGTGGATGTGGTCGACGAGCAGTTCCAGGCCGTTGTTCCGGGCGATGTCGTCCCAGTCGCGGCCGAGCAGATAGTGCTCGGCGGCCGCCAGGTAGGACGTGGTGAAGCTGAAGTCGTAGGCGGGCCGGTCGCCGAGGTCGGCGAGGTGAGCGGTGAAGCGCTCGTTGACGGGCACGTAGTCGATTTCGGCGCGGGTGGCGGTCTCCCTGATCGCCGCGTTGTAGGCGCGGAGTTGGCGGTTGATGCCGGTGTCGGGGTTCTCGCCGAGGGGAGGCAGGGACATCAGGGCGATACGGGCGGAGGTTCTGCTTCTGATGCGGTCGACGATCGCGCGGAGGTTGTCGCGGTAGTCCTTCACCGGCACTGCGCCGCGGACGTCGTTGGCGCCGACGAGAATGGCGACCCGGTCGGGGTCGCACGCCACGATGTCGCTGTCGACGCGCTCCAGCAGGTCGGCGCTGGTGTTGCCGTTGTCGCCGGCGTTGATGAACGCGTGGTCCCGGAAGACGGGCTTCTCGCGCAGAGCGCCGACCCAGTCGTGGCCGAGGGTGCCCTGAACCATGCTGGCGCCGGCCGCGACGACGACCTGGCCGGAGGTCTGTGGGCGCCCATCGGCGCAGGCGTCGGCCGCCGCGTTGGCGGGCGAGCGTACGAAGGTGAGGTAGCTGACGGTGCCGGCCGCGCCCAGTAAGGCGAGGAGCAGGGCGGTCAGGGCGATGACGACGCGCTTCTTCGTGAACATGTTGGACGAGTTGGCTGTTTCGGGCATGCCGAACCTCCGGACAGGAGTGGGTTAGTGAACACTAACCGCAGCATGCGTTAGTGTTCACTAACCTGTCAACGGGGTGGGCGAACCGAGGAGGACGGAAGGTCATGAGCACCCGGGAGAAGATCCTCGACGCGGCTGCCGGGATTCTGCGCAGCCGTGGCGTGGTGCACGCGACGACGAAGGAGATCGCGCAGGCGTCCGGCGTGTCGGAGCCCACGCTGTACAAGTACTTCGGGGACAAGGAGCGGCTGCTGCTCGCTGTTCTCGACGAGCGGCTGCCGGGCATGTCCCGCGTCACCGTCCGTCCGGGCGAGGGCGACGTCGAGGACAATCTTGCGGCGCTCGCCCACGCCGCCCTGGACTTCTACCAACGGGCGATCCCCATGCTGGGAGCTCTCTTCGCCGATCCCCGGCGGATGGCCGCCCACCGGGAGGCGATGGGCCGCCACGGCGCCGGACCGGAACAGGCGCTCGTCGGCTTCACCGCCTACCTGCGGGCGGAGCAGGACCTCGGCCGCATCGCCCCGGACGCCGATCCCGGTGCATCGGCGGGCCTGTTGGTGGGTGCGTGCTTCCAGGAGGCGTTCCTGCGCTACTACGCCCAGGGGGTCGACGCACCCGCTGCCCCCCGCGACTTCGCCGAGGGCCTGGCCAGGGCGGTGGTACGACCGTTGCTGTGACACCGGCGCCTCGGTGTTACCCGTGCTTGCAGCCAAGGGCGATCGGAGGAAGGGGCGAGGGCAGGTGGGGGAGCAGGGCAGCCACCGCCGCCTCGGGGGTGCTGGTCTCGACGAGGGCGGGGGTGCCCGTGAAGGCGGCGCTGACCGTGTAGTGGTCGTCGAAGGCGAGCAGAGCCGGGCCGGTGAGGGTCATGAACGGCCGGGTGGTGGTGGAGAATCGCAGCGCCCAGTGGCTGGTGAAGGGGAAGAGGTTACGGAGGCGGGGCTCGGCGTACGCCGCTTTGACCAGGGCGCGGTGGCGGCGGCCCGCCTCGGCCGGTTTGCGCGACTCCGCGAGGAGGGCCCGCCACTCCGACTCGACCAGGTGGAGCGGGTCGTGGTCGGGGACCTCGTACCGTCCGGTGGGGCGGAGGAAGGGGGCGGCCCGGTGGAGTTCGGGGAGGTCGGCGCCGGTGTGCCAGGCGTGGGCGGCGCGGGCCACCTGGGTCAGATCGTCGGTGTCGCCGCTGCTGAGGGTGAGGTCTTCGCATACGTCCTCGGCCACGACGGACCAACGGGCCCCGTCCGGCCATGCGTTGATGCGCAGGGGGCGACGGTGCGGGACCAGGCTTGCGATCGTGGCGTGGGTCGGCGAGTCGGAGTCGTGGGCCGTGGAGGCGAGCCCGATACCGCTCTCCGCCGCCACGGCGCGGAGTGCGGCGCCGAGGGTGCGGTGGGCGGCCGGGTCGGGCGTCAGCCTTCCTGCCAGGCGAGGAAGGCGGCCCAGCTGGGGGCGGGAACGGCGACGATGGGGCCGGTTCCGCTGAGTTTGGTGTCGCGGATGTGGACGGTGTGGGGGCAGGTGGCTACTTCTACGCATTCGCCGCCGTCGCCGCCGCTGTAGGAGGACTTGTGCCAGTTGTAGGCGACCTCGATGCACTGGCCGCCGCCACTGTCGCTGTAGCTGGACTTGAACCAGTGGAGGGACTTGCTCATCTCAGCTCTCCTGCCAACCGCTCGATGAGACCCAGCGATTCACGAGGACCCAGGGCCTGTTCCCGGATCTTCGCATACCTCTGGGAGTAGATACTGACTGCTGCGGGATCGTCGATCAGTGTGCTGATGTCTTGGATCTCCTCGGGGCGTGATCCTGCACGGAGTTGCTGCCGGATGCGGAACGGGGGCGAGTCCCATGCGCGCTGAGGGGGCCTTCCCCCTGTGAGGTCCGGGGGGTCGTCCCATGTCCCGGCGGGGCGGCCGATGGGCATGATCCACCCATGAACATACAGCGAACGAAAACGCGAATTCTGGTTGGTGCGGCGGCACTTGGAGGAGTCTCCGCGCTGCTCGCTCCGGCCTCGGCGTCGGCGTCGGCCTCGGTGTCGGTAGCGTCTCCGGCCTCGGTAGCGGCTCCGGCTCAGGCCTCGGCCTCGGCCGATTCCCGCGTCGGGCAGCCGCAAGGCGGAACCCTCGTCTCCGTCAAGCAGGTGGCCGACTTCACGGCCGAGCAAGTGGCCGCTGAACTCAGCGGCGAGATCGACGTGTCCCGGGTCCGCTACGGCGTGACCGCCTACCAGGTCCTCTACCGCACCACCAACAGCGCGGGCGCCCCCACCACCGCGAGCCAGCTCCTCGTCCTGCCCAAGAACCGGGCGCGCCACCTGTCCACCGTCTCCTGGCTGCACGGCACCACCGTCTACCGCAAGGACGTCGCCTCGGAGAACCCGAAGTCCACCGACCGCCTCGTCGCCCTCCTCTTCGCCTCGACCGGCCGGGCCGTGTCGGCACCCGACTACGTGGGCCTCGGTGCGGGCGAGGGCTTCCACCCGTACGGCGACCCCCTGGCCACGGTCTCGGCCTCGGTGGACGGCCTGCGTGCGGCCAGGACCGTCGCGCACCGCAGCGGCCGGGAGCTGAAGCGGAAGGTGCAGGTCAGCGGCTTCTCGCAGGGCGGCCCCGCGACGATGATGGTGGGCCGGGCCCTCCAACAGGAGTCCGCCGACCGCTACTTCCGCCTCGGCGCACTCGCCCCGGTCGGCGGCCCCTTCAACCTCTCCGCCTTCGAGGCCGCCGCCGCCAACGACGAGATCGAGGACAAGTCCGCCCTCTACCTCGTCTACTTCGCGACCGCGTGGAACAAGACGTACGGCCTGTACAAGTCCCCCAGCGAGGCCTTCACGCATGACTACGCCGGTATCGTGGAGGGCCTCCTCAACGGCAACACCACCACCGACGACATCGCGAAGGCGCTCCCGGGGCGGTCCGCGCTCCTGTTCCAGGAGGACTTCCTGAACAAGATCCGCAAGCCCGAGGGCATCCTGAAGGAGAAGCTGCGCGCGCTGGACACCACGTGCGACTGGCGTCCGAACGTACCGGTGGAGATCTTCCACGCCATGGGCGACAAGGACGTCAACTCCAGCCATGCGGCGTACTGCGCCGACCAGTTGACGAGCAACGGCGCCGCGAGCCGGGTCACCGACGTGGGCGACTACGACCACAACGGCTCGGTGCGACAGGCCGTGCCCCGGATCGTCGACTTCTTCGACGCGTCGGCGAAGACCGGCGAGGCAGCCGTCGATCGGTTCCGACCGGTAAAGGAACGTCAGTAACCCATCCCTGCGAGTTCGACCTCAGGAACACCTGGCCGCCGGCGTGGTGGTGTCCGCCGGTGGAGGCAGGCAGATTCGTGCATGTGAGGCTCTTGGCGGGGGTCGCCGATGCGCTGCTGTCGCCCAGAAAGGGGCAGTCACTCAAATGAGTGGAGATCGGCAACACGGCTTGCATCGCGCCGAGTTGATGGTCGCGTAATGGTCCACGACAACAACTTAATGAAACCAGCGACCCCCGCGGTGCTAGAACACCCGGGGGTCTGACACCAGGAGACATCACCTCCCGATGCGCATTTACCGTACCGTGCCCACGCGCTCGTTCACCATCTTCCAGAACGCCCTTCTTCAGGACCACACCATCTCCTGGTGTGCGTCAGGCGTACTCCAGTACCTCGTCAGCCTCCCCGAAGCCGCCAGCGCATCCGTGCGTTCGCTGGCGGGGAAGCGGAAGGAGGGGCGGGCCCGGATCGCTTCCGCACTGCGTGAGCTGGAGGAAGCCCGGTATCTCAAGCGGGTCACCTCCAACGACGCGGCGACGGGCCAGATCCGTACCGTCTACGAGGTGTTCGATCACCGGTACGACGAAGTGGTCGGGACGGGTGAGCCGGAGGGTGGCCGGAAACCGGCCCCCGGTGATCCGGCGTCCGGCGCGCCGGGCCGGAAACCTTCGGTTTCAAGCACCCCTGTAAAAGAACCACCTACGGCGCGCGTGGAGTGCAAGGTTCCGCCGCCCCGCAAGGCGCCCCCGGCCACGGCGGTCAAAGCCGACGCCGAACTTCCCGAAGAGCGCGCCGACGAACGCCACGGCCGGGCCGCCCGCTTCCTCCACACGCTGGGGAAGGACGCGCCCGCCCTCTCCCTCGGCATCTCGGAGTCGCTGAAGCTCGCGCCGCTGGTGGTGGCCTGCTGGGACAAGGGCGTGGGTGAGGCCGCGCTGCGCAAGTCGCTGACGGCCGCGCTGCCGGACGAGGTGCTGTCGGCGCCGAAACTGCTGGCCAACCGGCTGACCCGTAAAGCCGCAGGGAAGGACGCGGCGGTGCCGGTGCGGAGGTCGGAGCCCCGGCTGCCCGCCGCGTGCGAGGTCTGCGGAGCCAAGCTGCCCCGCCCCGGCCGCTGCAAGGGCTGCGCGGGCGAGGCGATGCGCTGGGGCGACGTACTCCAGCTGGGGACGCTGGGCGGGCTGCCCGCGTAGGCCACGTCACCTCTGAGGCTTCCGTCCCTATGCGGAGGCTGTCCCGTTGAGGGGATCAGCGTGCCGCTGGCCCCGACCCCGACCCCGGTCCCGTACCGGTATCCGCCCCAGTCCCCGGTCCGCTGTGCAGGATTTCGCGGGCCTGGTTGGCCGCGCGGGTGATGGCCTCGGAGACGAAGTCGACGAAGCGGGCCAGGTTTTCGAGGCGGGCACCGGCGGGGGTGTCGGGGCCGAGGACGGCGACGCCCTGGCGGGCGGTGTCGCGGAGGTGGGCGGTGGCGCGGGCGCTGGCCAGCGTCGACTCGTACATGATGTCGTCGTCGACGGTGTAGCGCTCCCGGCGGCCCTCGTCGCGCCTGCGCTGTATAAGGCCCTGGGCCTCCAGGAAGGCGACGGCCTTGGAGACGGACGCCGGGCTGACGTCGAGGCGCTGGGCGAGTTCGGCGGCGGTGAGGCTGCCCGAGTCGGTGGCGTAGAGGCAGGCGAGGATCCTGGCGGTCATCTTGGGCAGGCCCGAGGCCATGAAGACGGTGGTGAAGACCTCCTCGAAGCCGCGTACGGACTCCGGGTCGCGGCCGTCGGAGGGGTCGGGGGCATGAGGGGCCCGGGGGGCGGCCGGCTTGCGGCGGGTGGCGCGGTGCTCGGTGGCGCGGTGGGCGAGGTCGGAGCGGTAGCCGTGCGGTCCGCCGTTGCGCATCACCTCGCGGGTGATGGTCGAGGTGGGACGGTCCAGGCGGCGGGCGATCTCCGCATAGGCGAGGTTGTCGGCCAGGCCCAGGGCGATCTGCTGGCGTTCCTGCTGGGTGAGTCGGCCTCCGGGCACGGCGGGTCTCCTAGTGGGCGGTGCGTGTTTTGGGCGGTGCGTGTTTCGGGTGGTTCGGGTGAGTACGTGAGTGCGTGAGGCCCCGAGCATAGCTTTCACTTTCAAATCATTGCAACGTAGCGCAGGCGTGTGTTGCGTTGACTTTAGAACCATTGCAACTCTTTGTGGGCTCTGAGCTGCTGCTATAGAGATTGGGTGCAACGAAGTAGTTGCCGAGGGTGGCAATGCAACGTAGCTTTTCGTCCATCGGAAACGACGGGCCGCACACGCGGACCGCGATCCGGATGACGAAGGAGCACACCATGCAGTTCAACACCACCACCCCGATCGCCGTCGTCCTCGACATCCCCGCCGCCCGCATCAACCTGATCGCCGCCGACCGCGCCGACACCACCGTCGAGGTCCTTCCCGCGAACGCCTCGCAGAGCAAGGACGTGAAGGCGGCCGAGCAGATCTCGGTCGACTACGCGGACGGTGTCCTGCGGATCGTGGCCGCCACGGCGAAGAACCGGATCCTCGGCCAGGGCTCGGGTTCGGTCGAGGTGACCGTCCAGCTTCCGGCGGGCTCCAGCTTCGAGGGCAAGGCCGCTGCCGGAGAGATCCGGGGCGTCGGCCGCCTCGGGGACGTCGTCCTTGAGGTCGCACAGGGTCCGGTAAAGCTGGACGAGGCCGCGAGCGCCCGCCTCACCGTCCTCTCCGGTGATGTCACGGTCGGCCGTCTCGGCGGCTCGGCCGAGGTCAAGATCCAGAAGGGCGACATCCGCATCACCGAGGCGATCGCCGGCTCGGTCGAGTTGCGCACCGAGTCCGGCCTGATCGAGGTCGGCGCGGGCCGGGGCGTCTCCGCCACGCTGGACGCGGGCACCTCGTACGGACGCGTCAGCAACTCGCTCAACAACACCGAGGGTGCGGGCGCCGCGCTGAACATCCGCGCCACCACCTCCTACGGCGACATCACCGCCCGCAGCCTCTGATCCTCCCGGCCGGCGCTCGGCCGTCCCCCACTCCACCCCCACCCTTGAACACCTCTGAAGGAGCACCCTCATGACCACGAACGTGATGCACAGGACCGAACTTCAGGAAGCCATCCAGGCAGCCGTCGACGGCGGGTTCGCCGGAGTGCAGCTGCGGGTGCACGACGCCCAGCGGGGCGAATGGGTCGGCAGCGCCGGCGTGCACAAGCTGGGGGAGAGTGAGCCACCCAACGTCAACGGGCACTTCTGGGTGGGGAGTTCGACGAAGACCTTCGTCGCCACCCTGGTGCTGAAGATGGTGGACGACGGGGCGCTGGACCTCGACTCGCCGGTGGGTGAGCTGTTGCCCGAGTACGGGATCGACGAGCGGATCACCGTACGGATGCTGCTCCAGCACACCAGCGGACTGTTCAACTACACCGGTGAGCCGCGCCCCGACGGGACCTTCGAGATGCGGATCGCCTCGAACGGCAAGGACTGGGTGGAGAACCGCCTGCACAGCTACCGGGTCGAGGAGCTGGTACGGATCTCGCTGGCCGAGCCGCTGAAGTTCGAGCCGGGCACCGAGTTCAGCTACTCCAACTCCAACTACGCGCTTGCCGTGCTGCTGATCGAGAAGCTGACGGGGAGCACCTACGCCGAGGTCATGGAGCAGCGGATCCTGGGGCCGCTGGGGCTCAAGAACACCCTGGTGCCGGGGAACGACAGTGAACTGCCCGCGCCGTACGCCCACGGGTACTGCCGCTACCAGGACGGCGAGGAGTGGAAGACCGACGACGTCAGCCGGCAGAACTCCACCATCCTGATCGGCGCCGGGGACATGATCTCGACCACCCGGGACCTTCAGGTGTTCATCTCCGCGCTGATGGGCGGGAAGCTGCTGTCCGCCGAGCTGATGGAGGAGATGCGCAAGCCGTACGGACCGCTCGGATACGGGCTGGGACTGTTCGTGCAGGAGGTGGGCGAGGGCCCGGACGGCACGATCTACCACCACAACGGCGGTGCGCCGGGCGGATACGGGGCACTGATGTACAGCTCTGCGGACGGCAGCAGGGCGCTGTCGGCGGGACTGACCATGGGCGACGCGGACATCAATCCGGCTCTGGAGTTCCCGAAGCTGGTGGCACGGCTGATCGAGTTGGTGTTCGCGGACGACTCGGCAGCGTGACGGATGTGGCAACAGTCGCTGGTTGGGCCGGAGTTGATGACTCCGGCCCTTCGGGCTGTCCGGGGGCTACCTGGTGTACGTCACCGACTTGCCGTCCGTGGTGGTGCGGCGCAGGGAACCGTCAGGGAGGAGTTCGACGGTCGACGCGTTGCCGGGCTTGCAGGAGGCCGCAGGGCCGGTGACGACGCGGGAGGGGGAGATGTCGAGGGGGCCCGAGGCGTCGGGCCGCGCGTCGAGTCGGGCCTCGAACAGGCAGTGGTAGCCGGCGCCGTCGGCGGTCAGGGAGAGGACGAGGTCACCGACTTCGCCCTGCTTGAGGGTGAGGACGCGGGGGTCGCCGTTGACGTAGCCGTTCCAGGTGCCGAGGAAGCCGGAGGGGACGGATTCCCCCGGGGGCTGTTCGGCCGAGGGGGGCGGCGTGTCGGCGGGGGTGCCCGAAGTGCCCTGTCCGGTGGGGGATTTGCCGTCGGTGGTGGCCCGGGGGGAGGGGGTGCTGGTGGCGGCGGTGTCCTTCTTCGAGTCGTCGCCGCTGTTCATGAACGCGTAGACGGCACCGCCGGAGGCCAGGGCCACCACCAGGGCCACGGCGACGAGGGCGAGGGTGGAGCGGTTGCGGCGGGGGTTGGCGCCGGGGGTGCTGCCCGGACCGCCCGGACCGCCCGGACCGCCCGGACCGCCCGGACCGCCCGGACCGCCCGGGCCCATGGGGGGCGGGTAGCTGTAGCTGCCGGGCGGGGTGGGGTAGGCGTAGGGGTCCGGGGCCGGGCGGGGGTTGTTCGGGTAGCCGTAACCGGCATGTGGTGCGGGGGAGTTGGGGTAGCCGAGGCTGCCCTGCGGTGCCGGGTTGTCGGGGTAGCCGTAGCTGCCCTGTGGGGCAGGGGTGTTGGGGTAGCCGTAGGTGGTGGGGGCGTGAGGGGTCCCAGGGGCGGGCGGGGTGGGAGGGGTGTGCGGGGGTGTCGCGCCCTGGGGGACCACGTAGGTGGGCAGGGAGTGCATGCCGTCGCCGGGGGCGTTGGGGGGCGGCGGCGTCGGCGCGCCGGAGGCGGGGTGGGGGGTCGCCGGGTGGGGTGACGGCGGTGCGGCGGCAGCGGGTGCGTCCGCGTTCGGGTCGGCGGAGGGCGGCGGCGTGGTGCCCGCGACCACGGGTGGCAGCGGGGTGGTGTCCGAGGCGTCGGAGGAGGGTCCCTCGGTGGTCGGCGCGAGCGCCGCGGCCGGGGCCTGGAAGGACGTCGTGGGGTTTTCCAGGTCGAGCAACTGAACGGCGTGGATGCCCAGTTGAGCGACCAGCGCGGCCGGCAGCCAGGGATCGCCGGGGACGGGCCCCGGCCCGGTGCGGGGGAGGAGCTGGGCGAGGGTGGGGCGGGACGCCGGGGTCTTGTGGAGGCAGTCGCGGATGAGGTCGTGCAGGCTTTCGGGTACGTCGGTGAGGTCCGGGGGCTCCTGCGCGATACGGAACATCAACGCGTGGACACCACTGTGCGTCGTACCGAAAGGAAGCCTGCCGGTGGCGGCGTACGACAGGACCGACCCCAGACAGAACACGTCGCAGGCCGGGGTGACCCGGTCGCCGCGGATCTGCTCCGGGGCCATGAACCCCGGGGAGCCGACCAGTGCGCCGGTGCGGGTGAGGCCGCTGTCCGTGACGGTTTCCAGTGCGCGGGCGATGCCGAAGTCGATGACGCGCGGTCCGTCGATGGTGATCAGGACGTTGGAGGGCTTCAGGTCGCGGTGGATCAGGCCCGCGGCGTGGATGTCCTTCAGGGCGTGGGTGAGGCCGGCCGCCAGGACCAGTACCGAGCGCTCGGGGAGCGGTCCGTGACCGCCGGAGACGACCTGCTGGAGGGTCGGCCCGGCGACGTAACCCGTCGCCACCCAGGGGACCTCGGCCTCGGTGTCCGCGTCCAGGACAGGGGCCGTCCATCTGCCGCCGACCCGGCGCGCCGCCTGCACCTCCTGCCGGAAGCGGGAGCGGAACTCCTCCTGCTCGGCCAGTTCACGGCGTACGAGCTTGACCGCGACGGTACGTCCGCGATCGGACCTGGCCAGGAAGACCTGACCCATTCCGCCCGCGCCCAGACGTGCCAACAGGCGGTACGCGCCGATGCGTTGGGGATCCGTGGAACCCAGTTTCTCCATGGCCATGACTGCTGCGCCACCCTCCCCCGATGTGACCGCGATGGATCGAGGATAGGGCCGGCGTACGACAAAAGGGTGCGGGGACGGCTACGGATCCGTCACTGGATTTGGCGCTTTGTCCATCACCTCGGAGAGACGTTCGAGTACGCGGACGGTTTCGGCGAAGGCGTCGTCGCCCAGCTCGGCACGGAGGTGTGCTGCCAACTGGGCGTGTGCCGGATCGAGTTGGCGGATGGCGGACTGGCCGGTGGACGTGGCGCGCAGCAGTTTGGCGCGGCGGTGCGCGGGGTTGTCGGTGTACTCGGCGAGAGCGCGTTCGACCAGGAGATCGGCGGTGCGCTGGACGCTCTGGCGGGTGATGCCCATGGTGCGGGCGATGGCGGCGACGGGGGCGGGGATGCGGTTGACGGCCCCCAGCACCTGCCACCCGGCGGCGGTGAGGCCCACCCCCCGGGCCATCGCGTCCGAGACGGAGATGAACTGCCCGTTGAGGTGGAAGACGCCGAGGGCGGTACGGGTGAGGAGCTGCTGCACGGGGGGTTCGGGTGTGGCGGGCGTCGGTTCGGTCATGCGGTGAGCACCTCGTAGGCGGTCGGGTCGGAGTCGTGGAACAGGCGGTACCAGGCGTCCAGCTTCTCCGGCGGGAACACGTCCAGCCGCCGCAGGATCTCGCGGGCGAAGGCCTCGGGCTGGGTGGAGTTGGCGGTGATGAGGTCCCCGTCGGTGACGGCGTCCGCGTCGGCGTAGTGGGCGGAGCCGCGGTAGCCGGTGGCAGCCAGGTAGAACGACACATTGCTGGTGTGCCGGCGCTCGTCGAGCAGCCCTTCGCGGGCCAGCCCCGCGGTCGCCCCGCAGATGGCGGCCACCGGGACCCCGGCTTCGAGGAAGGTGCGGGCGGTGGCGGCGAAGGGGGCCAACTTCTCGCCGCTGTCCCAGAGTTCACCGCCGGTGAGGATGAGGAGTGCGCTGTCCTCGGCGCGGAGGCCGTCGAGCGTCATGTCGGGGAGGACGCGCAGGCCGCCCTTGGTGACGACGGACCGGTCGGTGAGGGCCACGGTGCGGATGGTGTAGCCGTGATCGGTGAGCTCGGCGGTGATGTGGCCGGACTCCCAGTCGGCGTAGGCGTCGTATACGGCGAGGTGCACGGTCTTGGGGGACATGAGGGTCTCCTGGGGATCGTGGGGTCTCGGACCATCCCGGTCGCGACCCGATGACAGCATTCTGTCGAAATGACAGGGGGCTGTCAATGGAGTGGGCGGGGGCTGCCGAGGGAACGGGAGGGGCGGGAACCCTGATCCCCCACGGCTCGGCACCCTGTCGATCCGCTGCCCCGTCAAGAGTTCCGCACGCCGCCGATCCGCCTTCCCCGTCGAGGGCTCGACACCCTGCCGATCCGCCGACCCCATCCCGTACAAGATGGCCATCGCGCCCCCCACCTGCGGTGATCTAGCCTGCCCGCATGACCCCTCACTTCACCCCCGACCCGGCCAAGGGCGCAGCCGTCAAGGCCGCCGACCGGGCGCACGTGTTCCACTCCTGGTCCGCCCAGGGCCTGATCGACCCCCTGGCCGTGGCCGGCGCGGAGGGTTCGTACTTCTGGGACTACGAGGGCAACCGCTACCTGGACTTCACCAGCGGTCTCGTCTTCACCAACATCGGCTACCAGCACCCCAAGGTCGTCGCGGCGATCCAGGAGCAGGCCGCCACCATGACCACCTTCGCCCCGGCCTTCGCGGTCGAGGCGCGGTCCGAGGCCGCACGGCTGATCGCCTCCCACACGCCGGGCGACCTCGACAAGATCTTCTTCACCAACGGCGGCGCCGAGGCCATCGAGAACGCGGTGCGGATGGCGCGGCTGCACACCGGCCGTCACAAGGTGCTGGCCGCCTACCGCTCGTACCACGGAGCCACCAACACCGCGATCAACCTGACCGGTGACCCGCGCCGCTGGGCCTCCGACAACGGGTCCTCGGGCACGGTCCACTTCTGGGCCCCCTTCCTCTACCGGTCCGCGTTCTACGCGTCGACCGAGGCGGAGGAGTGCGCGCGTGCGCTCCAGCACCTTGAGGACACCCTCGCCTTCGAGGGGCCGAGCGCGATCGCCGCGATCGTGCTGGAGACGGTGCCGGGCACGGCCGGGATCATGACGCCGCCGGAGGGCTACCTCCAGGGCGTGCGGGAGATCTGCGACCGGTACGGGATCGTCTTCATCCTGGACGAGGTGATGGCGGGCTTCGGGCGGACCGGCAAGTGGTTCGCCGCCGACCACTACGACGTCGTACCGGACCTGATGACCTTCGCGAAGGGCGTCAACAGCGGTTACGTCCCGCTGGGCGGCGTCGCCCTCTCCGGCGCGATCGCCGAGACCTTCGAGAAGCGCGCCTTCCCGGGCGGACTCACCTACTCCGGTCACCCGCTCGCGTGTGCCGCCGCCGTCGCCACGATCCAGGTGATGGAGGAGGAAAAGGTCGTCGAGAACGCCGCCACCCTCGGCGCGACGGTCATCGGGCCCGGCCTGCGCGACCTGGCCGAGCGCCATCCGAGCATCGGCGAGGTGCGCGGCACCGGCATGTTCTGGGCGCTGGAGCTGGTGAAGGACAGGGAGACCCGCGAGCCGCTGGTTCCGTACAACGCCACCGGCGCGGCCGCCGCCCCGATGGCCGCCTTCGGTGCCGCCTGCAAGAAGAACGGCCTCTGGCCCTTCATCAACATGAACCGCACCCATGTGGTTCCCGCCTGCAACGTCTCCGAGGCCGAGGCCAAGGAGGGCCTGGCGGCGCTGGACGTGGCGCTGTCGGTGGCGGACGAGTACACCGTGTAACCGGGCTGTCGCTGGGAGGTGTTCCGGGTGCGTGTACGCCGCGTCACCATTCCGGCCACGTAACGGAATGTGATCTTCCCCCTTGTCCTGCTCCGGATGCCCCATAAGGTGTCCGGAGCGGACGAAGGGGGAACCACCATGCCCGCGAGCGGCGCCGACACCCGCGGGACCGTCAACCGCAGCACGCTGCGTCAGCAACTCACCGACGCACTCCGTGACGAAGTACTGGCCGGACGGCTGCAACCGGGCCGCGAGTTCACCGTCAAGCAGATAGCCGAGAGTTACGAGGTGTCCGCGACGCCCGTGCGCGAGGCGCTCGTCGAGCTCGCCGCGCAGGGGCTCCTCGATTCGGCTCAGCACCGGGGATTTCGGGTACGGGCGTACACCGCGGCCGAGTTCAAGGGGATGGTCGAGGCGCGTCGGCTGATCGTCGAAGGCGTCCACCACCGTCTCGCCCTCGCCGCGAGCGACCTTCCGCCGGACGGCTTCGTGGTACTGCGACGCCGCGCCGAGGAGGCCGGACGGGCAGCCAGGGCGGGGGAGTTGGACGTCCTCATCGGCTACGACCTGCGCTTCTGGAACTCGCTCGCCTCGATCATCGGCAACCCGCACATAGCCGAATTCCTGCATCAACTGCGGGTCAGGTGCTGGGTGTTCTCGGTCCCGCACCTGCGCGAGTCGCCCGATCTGCGGGGCTCGGGCCTGCTGTGGAGCGGGTACGAGGAGGTCGTGGCGGCGCTGGTGCGGTGCGACGTGGAAGCGGTGTACGAGGTGCTGGCGGCGCACGACGAGGCGGCGCTGAGGTGGGCGGAAGGGCTGTCCGGGCCTGCCGGGCAGGGGGCCTGGCGAGAGGCGGGCGACGGGTGCGTCGGCACAACCTTGGGGCATAGCTGACCGGCACTCTTCGCCCTGCGTGCGCAGGGCATTACGCTGCCTGAACCGGCGTCGGCCATGGGGTCGCAACGCCTTGGACCGTGGAGGAGCCCCCTTGGCCTGTGACCTGTGGCTGGTACCCCTGGTCGACGTGCTGTGCCAGAGCCCCGACAACCCCTTCGCCGAGGAGATCGCGTCGTACGACAAGGCGCTCACCGAGGCGGGGCTGCCGACCGTGCCGATCTTCCCGTACATGCCGGGGCTGTCCGGAGACGTCGCCCCGGTCGCGGGCTTCGACTACGACGCGCTGCACTTGCTGCGGCGGGCGTATCTGCTCGCGGTGCGCGGGCTGGAGGTCACTCCGGTCGGTGAACTGGGCGGGGATTACGAGCAGTTGCTGGAGGTGTTCGAGGAGACGGCGCTGGGGTCGCACCTGGTGTGGCACTTCGACCACGCGGGCGCCTATGTCCCGGTGGACTTCGCGGCGCCGCTCTCCAACGAGGAGCTCCTCGCGGGGGGCGGGCCTCTCGGCTCCGCCCAGGGGCTGCTGCGCGAGCTGGAGTACGTCGCCCCCGCCCTCGGCATCGACCCGGCCAACCCTCCGGCACCACCGGCCCCTCCGGCCGGACCCACCACTCTGGAGGAGCCGGCTCCGGCTCCGGCAGACCCGTCCCCCTTCGCCCGGGAACGCCACGTCTGGCTGGGCCTGCACGCCGCAGCCACCCGAAGCCTGGGCCAAGGCTCCATGATCATCTTCAGCTGATCGGTCGCCACCTCGCCACGTCGCCGCCGTGCGGCTGAGGGGCTGAGGGGCACCCTCCGGGCCGACCCCGCCGCCTGAGCACGCCGGGGCGGCGGGACCCGCCGTCCCGTGGGCTACCTCGGGGACTCCGGTGGGCGCTGTCTGGGCATGTTGGGGCGGGTTCCCGGGGGGAGGGGGAGCCTGCTGGGGTGACCCGTGGGGGGATCGGGGCGGTGGGAGGAGGCGCCCAGGGTCTGCATGACCAGGGGGGCGGGCCCGGAGCGGAATTCCACCATCCAGTCCGCTGTTTCGACGCGGACCAGTTCGGTGACGTCCTCGGTGAAGCGGCGGAGGACCCCCAGGCACCGTTCCGCCGCCTCGCTCGCCGTGCCGTCCGTCGGGCCCAGGATCTCGCGCACGCTCTCGGACGCCCAGTCGAACTGCAACGCCGTCAGCCGCCGCTGCACCGCCTGGGCCGTGGCCATGTCCCGCATCCACCCGGACGTGAGGCCGAAGTAGCGGTCGCAGGCCACGCACGCCGCGGCCAGCAGCAGCCCCAGATAGCCCCAGCCCGCGCCGCCGGGAACCGCCCCGGTCAGGTCCAGGAGGGGCAGCGCCGCGCCGGCCACCACCGTCACCGCCGTACCCAGGCGCAAGGCCCTCGCGGTGCGGCGCTTCCAGCCGCGGTCGGCCAGGTACCAGCGGGCCGTGCGCAGCGCGCCCTCCTCGACCCAGCGGTACAGCTCGTCCAGGCGCTCGGCGGGCTCGCCCCAGTCGCCGAGCGGGAACGGCCGCCCGGTGAGGTCCTCCGCGTCCCAGCCCCAGTCGTCACCGCCACCGGCATCGCCATCGGCACCGGAATGTGGACCGGAACCGGCGTCGTGCCGGGCCGGCGGCCTCTCGGGCTGCATCTCCGGCTGACTCACCGGGCACTCCTTAGCATCTGGCCTTAGCGGCTGGGACTCGTACGGGCGGCGCGCACCGCCCCGCGAGTGGTCGATGTCCGCGGGTGGTCCGCCCACGCGGGTGGCCCGCAAAACTGCTCCGTACGGGTGCGCTTGCCCTTCCTACCGCCGAATGGTGGGCCATGTGGGCCGTTGTCCCGGTATTTCCCCCTGTAGGGGTGTCGTGATCAGGAGAGGAGTGGGCAGGCCTTCACTCGAAAGAGTCACTTGTGACGGCATGGGGCACGCCCCTGGACGACCACGTAGGCTCAGAAAAGGACTCTGATCGACGACTAGGAGACATGCCGTGATCCCCGGTGGTGGCCAGCCCAACATGCAGCAGCTGCTTCAGCAGGCCCAGAAGATGCAGCAGGACCTCGCCAACGCGCAGGAGGAGCTCGCCAGGACCGAGGTCGACGGAACCGCCGGCGGCGGCCTGGTGAAGGCCACCGTCAACGGCTCCGGCGAGCTGCGCGCCCTGGTGATCGACCCCAAGGCCGTTGACCCCGAGGACACCGAGACCCTGGCGGACCTCGTCGTCGCCGCCGTACAGGCCGCGAACGAGAACGCGCAGACCCTCCAGCAGCAGAAGCTCGGCCCGCTCACCCAGGGCCTGGGCGGCATGCCCGGCCTGCCCTTCTGAGCAGCGCCGCAAGCGAGAAGGGCTCCGGCTCTTCTGCGTAACCCCTCGCACCAACTACCGTACGTATCAAGCAGAACCGGGAAGGCAATCCGTTGTACGAAGGCGTGGTTCAGGACCTCATCGACGAGTTGGGCAGGCTGCCCGGCGTCGGTCCCAAGAGCGCGCAGCGGATCGCCTTCCACATCCTCCAGGCCGAGCCCACCGACGTACGACGGCTGGCGCACGCACTCCTTGAGGTCAAGGACAAGGTCCGCTTCTGCGCGGTGTGCGGGAACGTCGCGCAGGAGGAGCGGTGCAACATCTGCCGCGACCCGCGCCGCGACCTGACCGTCATCTGCGTGGTGGAGGAGTCCAAGGATGTGGTCGCGATCGAGCGGACCCGGGAGTTCCGGGGCCGTTACCACGTACTGGGCGGCGCCATCAGCCCCATCGAGGGCGTCGGACCGGACGATCTGCGGATCCGCGAGCTGCTCGCCCGTCTCGCGGACGGTGCCGTCACCGAGCTGATTCTGGCGACGGACCCCAACCTGGAGGGCGAGGCCACCGCCACGTACCTGGCCCGGATGATCAAACCCATGGGTTTGAAGGTCACCCGGCTGGCCAGTGGTCTTCCTGTAGGGGGAGACCTGGAGTACGCAGACGAGGTCACGCTCGGGCGTGCCTTCGAGGGGAGACGATTGCTGGATGTCTGACATGCCCGACGCCACCGTGCACACGCCAGGGGACGAACCGGACACCTTCGCGGTCCAGATCGCCGACCAGGTCGAAAGCTTCATCCTCGCCGTCACGGAAGTCGCCAAGGGCGACGAGCCGGACAGCGCGGTGCCGTTCCTGCTCCTCGAAGTCTCCCAACTCCTGCTCGCGGGCGGGCGGCTGGGCGCGCACGAGGACATCATTCCGGACGAGCGGTACGAGCCTGACCTCGGCCCGGAGCCGGATGTCGACGATCTGCGCGCCCGGTTCGCCCGGATGCTCGACCCGATCGACGTGTACAACGAGGTCTTCGACCCGTACGAACCGCGCAAGGCACCCGTCGCCTGCCGCATCTCCGACGACCTCGCGGACGTGGTGACGGACCTGCGCCACGGCCTGGCCCACTACCGGGCCGGCCGCACCACCGAGGCCCTGTGGTGGTGGCAGTTCTCCTACTTCTCCAACTGGGGCTCCACCGCCTCCGCCACCCTGCGCGCCCTCCAGTCCCTGGTCGCCCACGTCCGCCTCGACCAGCCTCTCCAGGAGCTGGACGGCCTGGACACGGACGAGGACCTGGCGGAGAGCGACCTGGAGGAGGAGGCGGGACGCGTGATGCTGGAGGAGATCGCGGGACCGCTGGGGATCCGTACGGCGGGCTGAATCGCTGAGCCGCTGGGGATCCGTACGGCGGGCTGAATCGCTGAGCCGCTGGGGATCCGTACGGCGGGCTGAATCGCTGAGCCGCTGAGCCGACCGGTGGGAGTGTTCACCTCCACCCCATGAGCCCCGGCCGGGGCGTTGTTACGGACTGGCCGGGGCTTTCGGCTGTCCGGTGCCGAGCCGCAGGGCGATGCTCCGGTCGGTCAGCCGGGCCACCCGGTCCGGGGCGTGGGTGGACATCAGGACGGTGCGTCCGCCCGCGCGCCAGGCGGCCAGCTCGGCGGTGAGCAGGTCGGCGGCGGTGTGGTCGAGCCCGTTGTACGGCTCGTCGAGCAGGATCAGGCCCGGCTCGTGCGCGGTGGCGATCAGCAGCCCCAGCTTCTTGCGCGAGCCGAGCGAGAGGGCGTGGGCCGGCCGGTCGAGGTGCTGGGTGAGGCCGTAGCGGTCCAGGCGGGCGGTGGGGACCGGGACCTGCCAGAGCCGCGCCGCGAGGAGCAGGTGTTCTCGCACGGTCAGGTGGTCGTAGAGCGGTGGTTCGTCCTGGAGGAAGCCCCGGCGGCGGCGTACCCCGGGATGGTCCGGCGGCAGACCGGCGACGGTCACGGTGCCGGCGGAGGGGCCGATCAGGCCGGCCAGCACCCGGAGCAGGGTGCTCTTGCCCGCGCCGTTGGGGCCGGTCAGCAGGGCCAGTTCACCGGCGGGCAGGACGAAGGAGACCGGGTACAGCGCGCCGCCCGCGTCCGGTGTGACGCTCAGGGCGACGGCTTCGACCGTGGGGGCTTCGTGCGCGACGGCTTCGAACGCGGGGGCTTCGTCCGTGTTCACGTGTACCTCATTCCGGGCAGCCGGTCGCTCCGGCCGACCCCCCACAGGAGAGCGGCGAGCACCGCTGTGGTCAGCAGCAGGCCGGAACCCATCAGGGCGTCATCGGTGGGAAAGTGCCAGGCCAGCAGGGCGGCCGGGGCCAGCAGGAGGCAGGCGGTCAGGGCCTCCACCACCCCGGCGGACACGGGACGGGTGGTGCCGCCGCCCCGGAACACCTCGGTCCGGGGCACCGCCGCGTAACCCGTGACCATGCCCACGGCCACGCTCAGCAGCACGGCGGGGAACGCGAGCAGCACCGTCAGCGGGGCCGCCCCCGCAGAACCGGTGAGGGCGGCGGTTCCGGCGTACAGCGGGCCGGTCAGCAGGGCGAGCTGGAGGGCGGCGGAAAGCACCTTGCCCGTGACCAGGGAGCCGAGCGGCCGGGGCGACAGGCGCAGCAGCTCCCAGCTCCCGGCCTCCGCCTCGATGCCGCAGATCCGTACGACCGGATCGGCCGCGAGGAGCGCGGCCGACACCAGCGTGGTCAGGGCGGCGAAACCGGAGAGGTGCCACAGTGGCCCCGAGACCGCCGTGACCGCCAGCCCCGCGCAGCCCAGGAACAGCGACATCCGGAGGTGGCGCAGGGCCGGATCGGTGCGGCGGGTACCGCCCCTGCTCAGCAGGGCGAGGTCCTTGCGCGCCATGATGCCCGCCATCCCGGTACCGAAGCGGACCAGGGCGAGCGGGCGGTCGGCGCGTGGTCGTTTCGCGCGTGGGCGTTCCGAGTGCGGGCGGCCGTTCCGGCGTACCCCCTGCGGGAGACGCGCGAGGGACCAGCGGCAGGCGCAGACCAGGGCGGCCACCACGACGCCCTGCACGGCCACGGTGACCGGCAGACCGGCGGGCACGAAGAGCGTGCTGAACCGGTCCGGCTGGGCGGCGACGACCGCCCGGCGCGCCAGAGACTGCCAGGCCTGGTCCGGCGAGTCGCCGAGCGACGAGCGGGCCGCGACCAGCGGTGCGGCGGCGATCCCGGTGACCACCCCGGCCAGGCAGTACGCCGCCCCGTCGAACAGGCCGCGCAGCCGGGCCCCGGTGCCGGGCAGCCGCAGGAAGGTGGTGACCAGCAGGATCTTCAGGAGTACGGCCTGCGCCAGGAAGGCGGTCAGGTGCAGGAGGACGGCTGCCACCTGCGGCCCGGTCGCCCCGGTGGCCAGCAGCGCGGGCGCGGCGAGTGCCGCGAGGCCGCCGCTCAGGGCAACGGCCGAGGCCGCCGACGGCAGCACGAGACGGGCGAGCACCGTCTGCGGGCGGGTCAGCTGGAAGCTCTCCAGCACCTCGGCGTCCTTGGGATGCGCGAGGGCCACGGCGATGGCGGGACGCGCCCCGTGCAACTGCGTCAGCACCACCAGTGCCAGCGGGAACCAGCAGAGTGCGGCCAGGTCCGGTGCCGAGTAGCCGTCCGCCCGGCCGGTCAGGGACGTGGCGGCCTGCCGGCTCAGCAGGACCAGGAAGACGAGTGCGGCGAGCGTGCCGAACAGCAGCAACCAGGCGGTGTGCCGCCCGGCGCGTGGCCCTGCGGCGCCCCGCGACACGAAGTTCAACCGCCGCCGCGAGTCGGCCCGTACGAGCGCGAGGGCTCCGCGCAGGGGGGACGGGGGAGGAGCGGATACGGAGGCGGGCGAGGCAGGTAGGGCGGGTGAGACAGCAGGTAGGGCGGGTGAGACAGGAGGTACGGGTGGAGTACGGCTCGGGGGGCGGGCCGGGGCCGGTGGCGCACCGCTGCGGCCGGGGCGCGTGCCGAGCCGGGCCACGGGCACCAGTGCCGCCGCCGTACCCACCACGTACAGGAAGGCGGTGTCCGTACGGTGCAGGAACGGCGTGGTCGGCAGCTCGGAGGTGGTCAGGGCCAGCGGCCCGAACCAGGCCAGCGTCCCGCCGACGAGGAAGCCGCCGCCCGCCCCGGACAGGATCATGACCCCGGCGAGGACGAGCAGCGCGATCCCGCTGCCCAGCCAGAGCACGTTGACCAGGTGGGACACGGTGAGAGCCCCGGTGCGCTCCCCGGGCGTGATCCGCCCCGAACCGGCGAGCGCCCGGGCCACCCCGGCGCCGGACGCCAGATGGGCCGCGAAGCGAACCAGCGCCAGCACCCCCGCGATCACGACGAGCAGCCGGGAGGCGGGGAGTGCGAGGCGGGCGAGGCGAGCGGGGCGGCCGGGGCCTTCGGTCCGGGTGGGGCGCGTGGGCCTGGCGGGGCTTTCGGGGCTCACTGGAATGCGCGCACCAGCAGACAGATCACCAGCAGCAGGCAGACCGGCAGGAACGCCTTGAGCAGCCACCGGGGCGCCTGACCCTCCCGCCGCACATGGGAGAACCCCAGCACCCCGAGGGCGATCAGCAGGAGCGCGAGGAGGCTGGTGCAGACGGCGAGAAAATCCATGGAACCTCTAGCAATCGTGACGGTGGTGCTCGGCAGGGTTCCGCCGGTTCAGCGGTGCCGAGGCTTCAGCAGACGTACTGGGACACCAGGGCCGAGACTCCCGAGCCGACGGCCAGTGCCGTGGACAGCGCACCGGCCGCCTGGGCGGAGATCGCGATGCCGACGATCGTGATGCCGCCCGCCAGGGCAGCGGCGGCCAGCGCGGCCGAGCCGATCGCGTACACGGCGGCCATCGCGGCGGCGTGGCAGAAGGCCATGCCCCGCTTGTCCTGGTGGGTACGGACGACGAGCTGACCCTGCCCCTGTCCCCGGGCGGGCTTCGTGTAGACCAGGTCCGCGCCGTGGCTGCGGTAGACGACCGCCTCGCCGCCCGGCCGGACGGTCTGCCGGGCGCGGTTGATTCCGTCGAGGATCCGGGCGGTCAACTCGGGGTCGTTGTCGGCGGGTTGGGCGGCCGGGCGCGAGAGCGCGGCACCGGCGGCGGGGGCGGAGAGGGGCGGGGCGGAGGCCGGCCGGGCGGAGGCCGACGGCGCCACCGTGGCCAGTACGGCGGTGGCGGTGAGCGCCGCGAGCGAGACAAGGACGGAACGGCGGAGACCGCGCCCGGAGCCCGAGGTGAGCGTGGTGCGTGCGGTGTGCGCGGCGGGAGCGGGGCAGGCGGTGTGCGAGGGGCGCGAGGTGGCGGATTCCACGTGGTCCACAGGGGAGTCCTCTGCTTTCGTTACGGGCGGTGGAAGGCCCCCGCTGCCGTCGATCACGACACCGTTCCATGACCCAACCAAAGGTTTACGCCCGACCGGCGGACCGCCACCCGGAGTCCCCCGAACGAGGGAGGACAACCGTCGCGGGCCGGGCGCGGGGGCTCGTGGCGCCGATGTGACCCGTCCCACCTTTCGCGTACCCCCGGCCGGTCGGGGCAGCATCCGTTCGAGCAGCACGGACGCCGGATCACGTCCGCGTCGTGAGCGGATCGTCTCGCGATGCGATACTCGTCCGGCGTAAACGTACTGCTCGTTAGACTGAGCCGACCGCAGTAATGACCTAACGAGGAGCGCACGTGGGCCTTGTCGTGCAGAAGTACGGAGGCTCCTCCGTCGCCGATGCCGAAGGCATCAAGCGTGTCGCCAAGCGAGTCGTGGATGCCAAGAAGAACGGCCATCAGGTCGTTGTCGTGGTGTCGGCGATGGGTGACACGACGGATGAGCTGATCGACCTCGCCGGGCAGGTATCTCCGATCCCTGCCGGGCGCGAATTCGACATGCTGCTGACCGCAGGAGAGCGGATCTCCATGGCGCTGCTGGCCATGGCGATCAAAAACCTGGGCCACGAGGCCCAGTCCTTCACGGGCAGCCAGGCCGGTGTCATCACCGACTCGGTCCACAACAAGGCGCGGATCATCGACGTCACCCCGGGCCGCATCCGGACCTCGATCGACGAGGGCAACATCGCCATCGTCGCCGGGTTCCAGGGCGTCAGCCAGGAGGGGAAGAACATCACGACGCTCGGTCGTGGTGGTTCGGACACGACGGCCGTCGCGCTCGCCGCCGCCCTCGACGCGGAGGTCTGCGAGATCTACACGGACGTGGACGGCGTGTTCACCGCCGACCCCCGTGTGGTGAAGAAGGCGAAGAAGATCGAGTGGATCTCCTTCGAGGACATGCTGGAGCTGGCCGCGTCCGGCTCCAAGGTGCTGCTGCACCGCTGCGTGGAGTACGCACGCCGCTACAACATTCCGATCCATGTGCGTTCGTCCTTCTCCGGACTGCGCGGAACCTGGGTCAGCAACGAGCCGCTGGGAGACACCAAGGTGGAGCAGGCCATCATCTCGGGCGTCGCGCACGACGTCTCCGAGGCCAAGGTCACGGTCGTCGGCGTACCGGACAAGCCGGGCGAGGCCGCGGCGATCTTCCGCGCCATCGCGGACGCCGAGATCAACATCGACATGGTGGTGCAGAACGTCTCCGCCGCGTCGACCGGTCTGACCGACATCTCCTTCACGCTGCCCAAGACCGAGGGCCGCAAGGCCACCGACGCGCTGGAGAAGGCGCGCGCGGTCATCGGTTACGAGTCGCTGCGCTACGACGACCAGATCGGCAAGATCTCCCTGGTCGGCGCCGGCATGAAGACCAACCCGGGCGTCACCGCGGGCTTCTTCGAGGCGCTGTCCGACGCGGGCGTGAACATCGAGCTGATCTCGACCTCCGAGATCCGCATCTCGGTGGTCACCCGCGCCGACGACGTCAACGAGGCCGTGCGCGCCGTGCACACCGCCTTCGGACTCGACACGGACTCCGACGAGGCCGTGGTCTACGGGGGCACCGGAAGGTGACCCACAAGCCGACGCTCGCGGTCGTCGGGGCGACCGGAGCGGTCGGCCGGGTCATGCTCCAGATCCTGTCGCAGCACGCCGACATCTGGGGCGAGATCAGACTGCTCGCCTCTCCGCGCGCGGCCGGCACCACGCTGTCCGTGCGCGGCGAGGACGTGCCCGTGGTGGCGCTCTCCGAGGAAGCCCTGGAGGGCGTCGACGTCGCGCTCTTCGACGTGCCGGACGAGGTGGCCGCGCAGTGGGCGCCGGTCGCCGTCGCCAAGGGCGCGGTCGTGGTGGACAACTCGGCGGCCTTCCGGATGGATCCGGAGGTTCCGCTGGTGGTCCCCGAGGTCAATCCGCATTGCGTACGGGTACGGGCGCGCGGCATCGTCTCCTCTCCCAACTGCACCACCCTCTCGATGATCGTCGCGCTGGGCGCCCTGCATGCCGAGTTCGGGCTGACCGAGCTGGTGGTGTCCTCGTACCAGGCGGCGAGCGGGGCGGGGCAGGCCGGAATCGACACCCTGCGGGCCCAGCTCTCGCTGCTCGCGGGGGAGCCGGACGCGGGGACCGCACCCGGCGGCGTACGGCGGGCCGTCGGTGACGACCTCGGGCCCTTCCCGGCGCCGCTCGCGCTGAACGTGGTGCCGTGGGTCGGCTCCGTGCGGGACGGCGGCTGGTCGTCCGAGGAGCTCAAGGTCCGTGAAGAGTCCCGGAAGATTCTGGGGCTGCCGGAGCTGCGGGTGACCGCGACTTGTGTGCGGGTGCCCGTCATCTCCACCCACTCCGCCTCCGTGCACGCCCGCTTCGAGTCCGAGGTGACTGTCGAGCGGGCCAACGAGATCCTCGCCACCGCCCCCGGCGTGGTTCTCTTCGACAATCCGGCGGCCGGGGACTTCCCCACCCCCGCTGACGTGGTCGGCACCGATCCGACCTGGGTGGGACGGGTCCGGCGGTCGATGGATGATCCACAGGCGCTGGAATTGTTCGTGTGCGGAGACAATCTTCGTAAGGGGTCTGCCCTGAATGCGGTGCAGATAGGCGAATTGATTGCTTCTGAACTCGCCACGGGCTGAGCGGAATTGTTTGTAGAATCTGTGAACGCCCTGTGAGCGGATAACAGGTCTGGACCGCACTGGATTGCTTGTGGCGGGGCGTGATCGTGTTTGATTGATGAGCCACCGACCTTACGGGAACCGGGAGTTGGGTCCGTGGCGTCTCTGTGGTCGCCCTCGGATGAGGCCACGGCGAAATCGGGGCAATGGGGAGGGGCGGTTACGCATGGGGCGAATCGGTGCACCGAGTACACCGTCAAAAGCGGCGTCCTGCGCGTACAACCCTGACGGGGAGAAGCGTGTCCAACAGGCGTGGCAGCAGAGGTTCTCGACATCACGGCGCTCTCGCTGCGCGGCGCCTCGGTGCGCCCGCGGCGTACGTCCCGCGCGCCCGGCGGCATGCCGGTGATCGCGCCCATGCCGGCGGCGCGGCCGGCGCGCATAGTGGCGCAGGCGTCAGCGGCGTCCGTGGCACCAGCGGCGTCCGTGGCACCAGTGGCACCTGTGGTGCCGGTGGCGTCCGTGGCATCGATACCGCCGGTGGTGACGCCGCCGGTCCTGCCGCCGGTGATGCCGGTGCAGGTGCATACGGTGCCGCTTCAGGTGGCACCGGCTCAGGCTGCGGCACAGGACTCCGCGACGTACGGTCCCGCGCTCGTGGCCGCTGAGGAGCAGACCCTCGCGGAGGGCACGACGGTCGACCATCTCACCGAGACCTACCGGGCGCACTACCGCTCGCTGCTCGGCCTCGCGGCACTGCTGCTCGACGACATCGCCTCCTGCGAGGACGTCGTGCAGGAGGCCTTCATCCGGGTGCACAGTGCGCGGGGCAGGGTCCGCGAGCCCGAGAAGACCCTGGCGTATCTGCGCCAGACGGTGGTGAACCTGTCCCGTTCGGCGCTGCGCCGCCGGATCCTCGGGCTCAAGCTGCTGTCCAAGCCGATGCCGGACATGGCGAGTGCCGAGGAGGGCGCGTACGTCAGCCTGGAGCGGGACGCGCTGATCAAGGCGATGCGCGGGCTGCAACGGCGGCAGCGCGAGGTGCTGAGTCTGCGGTACTTCGCGGACATGACTGAGGCGCAGGTCGCCGAGACGCTCGGAATATCCCTGGGCTCGGTGAAGGCGTACGGTTCACGCGGGATCGCCGCACTGCGGGTCGCGATGGAGGCGGCCTCATGAGCGGCACGAGCGGCGGCGGGCACGGAAGTGACCGCGACGGGCGGGACGAGCAGGGCGGACGCGGCGAGCGCGACGGGCTCAGCGAGCGTGACGGGTGTGACGGGCGTGGCGAAGGCTTCGAGCGTCAGAGGCGGTACGGGCCGGACGGCCCGCGAAACGACCGGACTGGAAACGGCATTGTGAACGACGGGTGCAACGGGCGCGAGGAGCGCCACGGGCGCGGGAACCCGCCGAACGGAAGCGGCTTCGGGCACGGATCGGGGGGCTCGGCGCTCAGGTCGGGATCCGGTTCGGGGCCGGGATCCGGCTCCGCGTTCGGCTCGGGACCCGCGTTCGGCCCCGGGTCCGGCAGCCGGGGCAACTCCACCCCCGGCAGCCCCTTCGGCACCGACACGCCCGCCCTCAGCCCCGACGAACTCGTCATCCGCCGCCTGATGCACGGCGCGGTCGAGGACCTCATCCCCTCCGACCACGCCCTCGACCACCTGCGCAGGGCCGTTCCGGCTCGCCGGGCGAGGCGCCGGCAGGCGGTGGTCGGCGTGGCCGCCGCCGTACTGCTGATAGGCACCGCGGTCCCCGCCTTCCTGCACGTCTCGCAGACCCGCGACACCGCCGCCGCCCACCCCGCCAACGCGGGCCACGCGGAGGACCCGCAGGGCACCGACGGGGACCCGGCGGGCACCGGTACCGGCACCGACGGCGGGGGCACCGACGGCAGCCCCGACGGTAAGACCCCCGACAGGACGACCCCCGGCAAGGACCCCGAGGACAAGCAGGAGGAGTCCGAGGCGGGCAGCCCCGACGCGGGCCGGACCGGCGCCGGCGACCAGGAGATCCCGGGCGAGGGCGCCTATGAGCAGGACGCGTCCGAACCGGACAGGCCCGCCTGCGACGGCTCCCAGCTGAAGGTCGTCCAGGCGACCACCGGCAACCCGGACGGCAAGGGCCGCGTCTACGGCACCTTCCGGATCGCCAACAAGTCGGGCTCCGAGTGCGCCGTACCGGGCGAGGGCCAGATGAACTTCGAGGCGCTGGGCGCCGCCCAGCCGGGCCGCATCAAGGTCGTCGACCACAAGTCCGGCGACCCCGCGGAAGGCCTGCTGCCCGACCCGTCGAAGGAGGCGCGCAGCCTGGTGCTTCCGCCGTCGGCGGCGTACGAGGTCAAGTTCGCCTGGGTCCCCGAGGCGAACTGCCCCACCACTGGCCCGTCCCCGGACCCCACGTCGACCACCGGCGCGGGTGACACCTCGGGTCAGGTCACCGGCGGCACCCCGGGTGGCGAAGGCGCCGGCAAGGTTCCCGAGCCGCCGGGCGAAGACTCCGACACCACCAAGATGGCTCCGCAGCTCGGCACCGCCGAGGGTGACCCCGCGGACGGCAAGGTCGCGGTGACCCACACCGCGGAACCGGGCGCCCCGGAAGCGGCGGCCACCATTCCCAACGCCTGCGCGGGCACCATCTACCGGACGGGCGTGCTGGACGCACCGTGATCTCGGCCGGCCGGCCGGGCGGGGAGGTCTGTCGGGGCGGTCAGGCGGGGAGGTCGGTCGGGGCGGTCGGTCGGCCGGTTGATGGCCGCCTCGTCCTGTACGTCGGCTACTTCGCGGCCGGTACGTCGCTTCCCTCGGCCGGTACGTCACCGGAGGCCGGCGCCTCACCGGAGGCCGGCACGGCGCCCGAGGCCGGCCCCGGAACCGCGACCGCCTCCGTCACCGGAATCCCCAACTCCAGGTCCCGCGCGGCCTCCACCTCACGCCGCATCAACCGGAACCACATGAACAGCACGAACCCGGCGAAGACGAACCACTCACCGGTGTAACCCAGATTCTGGAACGCCTTCAGGTCCAGCCCACTACCCTGCGGCGCCACCGCCGGTACCGGCTTCAGACCGCTCTCAGCCGCACTCTGGGTGATCCACGCGTCCTGCACCGGATACGGAACCAGATTGACCAGCGTCGCGGAACTGATCATCCCGACCTGGCCCTCGGGCAGCCCGCCCGAGGCGTTCACCCCGTCCGTCTGGGAGTTCTCGGACGCCTGGAGCGCCCCGGTCACGGTCACCTCACCGGCCGGCGCGGGCGGCACGGTCGCCTTCCGCGCGTCCCCGGCGGCCCAACCCCGTACCACCGGCAGCGCCTTGCCGCCCCCGGCCGACGTCCTCAGCATCGCCAGGACGTAGTAGCCCTGCTTCTCGTCCAGCGTCCGCCCCGGCACCAGGAACTGCTCCCCGTACCGCCCGGAGACCTTCGCGGGCTTGCCCGACGTCTCGGTCGACACCGGCAGCAGCTCGTCCAGCGCCACCGCACTCTGCTTCGCCGGATCGGGTGCCGCCTCCGCGCTGCGGTGCGAGTCGACCCGGTCCTCGAAACGGCCGAGCTGCCAGGACCCCATGAAAATACAGAAGGGAATGGCCAGCACGACGAACACGTTGATCCCCCACCACCGCGGGGTCAGCAGAAACCGGTACACACCCCCAAGGTACGTTCCCCGGCCGCCCCGCCCGTGGGCGGGGCGAACCTCTCCCCGCTCCCGCCCCGCCGCACCGCACCCCCCACGTCCGCTTTGATGGAGGAATGAGCAATCCAGAGCGCACGACCGACACCCCGGCAACCGACACCCCGGCATCCGCCACCCCCGCCTGGGAGCAGCGCTTCCGCGCCCCCCGCGTCTCCCTCCCCGACTGGGCCGAGGAAGCCCCGCAGCGCGCCCTCTTCGTGTCCAACGCGACCGGCACGTACGAGCTGTACGCCTGGGACCGCGAGACCGGCGAGCAGCGCCAGGTGACCGACCGGGCCAACGGCACCACCGACGGCGTGCTGACCCCGGACGGCGAGAGCATCTGGTGGTTCAGCGACTCCGACGGCGACGAGTTCGGCGTCTGGATGCGCCAGCCCTTCGCCGGGGGCGAGGACGTGCCCGCCGTACCGGCGCTGGAAGCCTCCTACCCGGCCGGTCTCGCACTCGGCCTCGACGGCACCCTGGTGATCGGCCGGTCCACCGACGACGACGGCTCGACGATCCACCTGCTGCGGGCCGGCGCCGCCGACCCCGTGGAGATCTACCGGCACCGCGAGTCCGCCGGCGTCGGCGACCTCTCCCACGACTCCTCCCTCATCGCCGTCGAGCACACCGAGCACGGCGACGCCATGCACTCCTCGCTGCGGGTGCTGCGGACCTCCGACACGGGCGTGGTCGCCGAACTCGACGACACCCGGGGCGGCACGGCGGAACTGGGCCTCGCGGTGCTCGGCTTCGCACCCGTCGACGGCGACACGCGGCTGCTGGTCGGGCACCAGCGGCGGGGCCGCTGGGAGCCGATGATCTGGGACCCGGTCGCCGGCACCGAGACCGAACTCGCCATCGACCTGCCCGGCGACGTGAGCGCCGACTGGTACCCGGACGGCTCCGCCCTCCTGATCGGCCACAGCTTCGAAGCCCGCGACGAGCTCTGGCGCTACGAGATCACCACCTCCCTGCTGACCAGGGTCGACACCCCTCCCGGCTCGGTCTCCGGCGCCACTGCCCGGCCCGACGGCTCGGTGGAGTACCTGTGGTCGTCCGCCGCGAAGCCCCCCGTCGTACGGTCGACGGCCGGCGGCGTCGTCCTCGACCCGCCCGGTGCCAAGGCCCCCGACTCCGTACCGGTCGAAACGGTGTGGGTGGACGGTCCGGCGGGCCGTATCCACGCCCTCGTACAGCGCCCGGAGAACACTCGGGGCCCGCTGCCGACGGTCTTCGAGATCCACGGCGGACCGACCCACCACGACAGCGACGTCTTCACCTCGGGCACGGCCGCCTGGGTCGACCACGGCTTTGCGGTGGTACGGGTCAACTACCGGGGCTCCACCGGTTACGGCCGCGAATGGACCGACGCACTCAAGCACCGGGTCGGCCTGATCGAACTCGAAGACATCGCCGCCGTCCGCGAATGGGCCGTGACCTCCGGTCTCGCCGACCCCGCCCGCATCGTCCTGTCCGGCGGCTCCTGGGGCGGCTACCTCACCCTCCTCGGCCTCGGTACGCAGCCCGACGCCTGGGCGCTGGGCCTGGCCGCCGTACCGGTCGCGGACTACGTCACCGCGTACCACGACGAAATGGAGGCCCTCAAGGCGCTGGACCGCACCCTCTTCGGCGGCACCCCCGAAGAGGTCCCGGACCGTTTCCGGGACTCCTCCCCGCTCACCTACGTCGACGACGTCCGCGTCCCCGTCTACATCTCCGCCGGAGTCAACGACCCCCGCTGCCCCCTCCAGCAGATCGACAACTACGTCGACCGCCTGGCCGCCCGCGACGCCGTCCACGAGGTCTACCGCTACGACGCCGGCCACGGCTCCCTCGTGGTGGAGGAACGCATCAAGCAGGTCCGCCTCGAAATCGACTTCGCGCAGCGGCACTTGGGGTGACGGGGGCGGCAGGCCGGTATCCGTGAACGCGGTCCGGCAACTGCGAGCGCGGTCCGCGGCTACAGGTTCAACGGAAACGGAACGTGCTCGACGGCGCGGCCGTGGCGGTCCAGCAGCCACCCCATGCGTTTGGGGGAGTGGAGCGCCACGGTCCGGTCCCTTACTTCGAGTCGGGGAAAGCGCTCGGTGAGGAGGCTCTCGAACGGGCCGATGCCGTTCAGGTCGTGCAGCCAGGCCATGACGATCAGGTTGTGCGGTCCGCTGACGGAGACGGCGAGGCGGACCTGTTCCATCTGGGCCAGGGCGATGCCGGTCTGTTCGAGGTGGCTGTGCGGTACGCAGGCGCGATAGATGACCATGGCGCGGTAACCGGCCAACGGCTGGGCGATGTCGCAGCGCAGGGTGAGGTCGCGGGCGCGGAGCATCCGCAGCAGGCGCCTGCGGGCGGTGTGCTCGCTCAGTCCGGCTGCCTCGCCGAGCGCCTTGTAGCTGAGCCGGCCGTCGACGCCCAGTGCGCCGCGCAGGGCGTGATCCTGCGCGGTGAGCCGGGTGTCCATGTGGGAGGTGTAGGTGTCACGCACCGTGCTGCGGGATTCCGGCAGCCGGGCGCGTGCCGCCGCGTCGATGGCCCGGGTCCGCCAGTCGCTGCCCTCGCCGAAGACGGTGATGCCGAGGCGGGTCTTGGTGGAGTGAACGCCGGGCAGCGCCCCGATGGTGCCGTGCACGGCGCTGCCCAGGGCGTGGAGGTCGGGGGCCGCGACGGAGAGGAAGAGGTCGAAGTCACCGGCGGTCTCATCGACGCTGAAGATCCAGGGCGTCCGGGCCAGGGCACGGCTGACCTGGTCGAAGGAGCGTGGCCGGCAGCGTACTTCGACATAGGCGACGGTGGCCGCGTGCGGTGCTTCGTAGGCGGTGATCCAGGCCAGGCCGAGGCTCCGCAGGCGTTCCCAGCGGCGCGCGACGGTGGTCGCGTCGACCCCCAGAACGCGGGCCAGCTGGGCCCAGGTCGCACGGGGTGAGGACTGCAGGGCATCGACGAGTTCCAGGTCGCCCTCGGAGAACGACAGGTCGGCCCCCGAGAACGACGGGCCGCCCTTCGAGAACGAGGGGGATTCGTATTCCGGCTCCGCAGGCTGGTTGGTGAGGCTTTCCTGCATTTCTTCGGCTGCTTCCTTCCGGAACCGGACCATGGAGGCGTCACCGCCACGGTCGAGTATCGGCCACTGCTGGAAGGAACGGCGATGCCTGCTTCCCGCCCTCGCGCCGGTTCGCGCCCTCGGCTGAGCGGCCCGGTGCGTCTCACCGTGGTCCTGCTGTTCGCGGCCTGGTTCATCGACTACGCGGACCGGCTGATCATCAACCTGGTGCTGCCGTCGATCGGTGCGGAGTTCGATCTCAGCCGCAGCGAGCAGGGCCTGGTGATCTCGGTCTTCTTCCTCGCCTATGCGCTGTGCCAGATTCCCGGCGGCATGCTGGCCGACCGGTTCGGCGGGCGAAGGATGGTCCTGTGGGCGCTGGCTGCCTGGACCGTGTTCACCGTACTGACGGGCTTTGCCTGGTCGTTCGCCGTACTGCTGGTGATGCGCGTGCTGTTCGGTCTGGCGCAGGGGGTCTTCCCGCCGGCGGCAGCCAAGGTGCTGGTGGAGCGCACGGGCAAGGAGGAGCGGATGCGGGCCAACGGGCTCGTGCTCAGCTCGAATTCGCTGGCCGCCGTGTTCACCCCGCTGGCCGTGGCGCCCCTGGTCGCGGCCTTCGGCTGGCGCTCGGCCTACATCTCCGTCGCGGCGCTCGGCGTCTTCGTCCACACCGCGATCCGGCTGCGGCTGCCTCCGCCGTCGGGCGGCAGGGCGCCGATGGGCGTTCCGGCCGCGAAGGCGGATGTGAAGACGGCCGCGAAGGCGGATGTGAAGGCCCTGCTCAAGTGGAAGGCGCTGTGGGGGTTCGCCGGGATGATGTTCGGCTACAGCATCATCATCTGGGGCCTCAACAGCTGGGTGCCGACCTACCTCAACGACGAGCGCGGGGTGCCGATCGAGTCGGCCGGGGCGCTGCTGGCCATTCCGGCGCTGGCCGCCACCGTGGGCACCGTCATCGGCGGCCAGCTCTCCGACCGCCTGGCCGGCCGGCACTGGAAGGTGATCGTCCCCGGTATGGCGGTGGCCGCCGCGTCCCTGCTCCTCATGGCCTACGCCTCCGGACTCGCGGCGTTCGTCGTCTTCGGTACGGTCGCGATCTTCGCGACCTCCCTGAGCTACATGCCGATCTTCGCGGTGCCCATGCGGAGCCTTCCCGCCGAGCAGATGGGGGTGGCCACCGGGATCATCATCTTCGGCGGCCAGCTCGCCGGTGTGGTGGCACCCACGGTGATGGGCGTGCTGGCCGACGCCTTCTCCTTCCAGGCCGCGTTCGCCTTCCTCGTCCTGGGCGCGGTCGTCGCCGCCGTACTGGCCTGCCTGACTCCCCAGAGCACCCCCGCACTGCTGGCCGGCGCTCCAGGGCACCTGTCCGAAGCAAGCCGGGAGCCCTCTTCCCCGATCGAGAAGGAACTGTCGTGACCGACACCTCGCACCTGCTGGATGCCCGTTCGCTGACCGGCGGACTGTCCGCACTCCTGCCGGAACTGCGGAACCTGTACGAGGACCTCCACGCCCACCCCGAACTCTCCTTCCAGGAGAAGCGCACCGCCGGGGTCGTCGCCGCCAAGCTGCGCGACCAGGGCTGGGACGTCACCGAGGGCGTCGGTGGGACCGGCGTGGTCGGTGTGCTGCGTTCCGGTGAGGGGCCCACGGTGCTGCTGCGCGCGGACATGGACGGGCTGCCGGTCAAGGAGCAGACCGGCCTGCCCTACGCCTCCACCGCCACCGCGCTCAACGACGAGGGCGAGACGGTACCGGTCATGCACGCGTGCGGGCACGACGTCCATGTGGCGTGCCTGCTGGGGGCCACCGCGCTGCTGGCCGCCAACCGGGAGTCCTGGCGCGGCACGGTCGTGGCGGTCTTCCAGCCGGCGGAGGAGGTCGGCGGTGCACCGGCGATGATCGAGGACGGTTTCCTGGAGCGCTTCCCGCGGGCCGATGTCTGCCTGGGCCAGCATGTGGCGCCCGTTCCGGTCGGATTCGCGGGCACCCGGCACGGCACGGTCATGGTGGCCTCCGACAGCCTGCACGTACGGCTGTTCGGCATCGGTGGCCACGGCTCGGCGCCGGAGACCACCGTGGACCCGATCGTGATGGCCGCGGCGATCGTCATGCGCCTTCAGACGGTGGTCTCCCGCGAGGTCGGGGCCACCCAGATGGGGGTGGTGACCGTCGGCGCGCTCCAGGCGGGCACCAAGGAGAACATCATCCCCGACACCGCCGACCTGAAGATCAACATCCGCAGTGCCTCGCCCGCCGTCCGCGAGAAGATCCTCACGGCCGTCAAGCGGATCATTCACGCCGAATCGGCTGCCTCCGCCGCGCCCAGGGAACCCGAGATCACCGCACTCCACAGCTTCCCCGTCACCGCCAACGACCCCGGCGCGACCGACAAGGTGCTGACCGCGCTGACCCAGGTGCTCGGACCGGAGCGGGCCTTCACCCTGCCCCAGCCGCTGACCGGCAGCGAGGACTTCGGCACGTTCGGCACGGCCCTCGGCGTCCCTTCGGTGTTCTGGCACTTCGGCGGCCTGGACCCCGCGCTCTTCGAAGGGTTCAGCCTGGAGGACCTCATCGACTCGGGGATGCCCGCCGGCATCCCCGGCAACCACTCACCCCGCTTCGCCCCGGTGGCCGGACCCACTCTCGACACCGGCGTGCGCCTGCTGCTCGGTGCGGCCGCGGAGTGGCTCGAAGCCCCTGACGCGAGGTCCTGACCCTGCGCGAGGTCCTGGCCCTCCGCGAGGTCCTGGCCCTCCGCGAGGCGGAAAGGCCGTGGGGCCGGCCCCAGTTCCGGGACCGGCCCCACTGGTGTCTCCCGATACAGATCTGCCGGTCGCCTGGGCTTACCGGGCGTCGGCGGTGCGGCCCCGGGTGCCTGGACCCGTCCTCCCGGACAAGGGATCAGTAATTCCTCAGTAACGGCGGCTTTCTAGCGTGCGAACTCCCCCGTACCCCCTTCGGAGGAGTGCCCCCGATGCCCCTGCCCCGACCGCCCCGGCGGAGATCCGCCACGTGGGTGGCGGCCGCTTTCACCGCGACCGCACTGGTGACCGGCGCGATACCGGCCGTCGCCGCCGGCACCCCGGTCGTCTCCGTCACCTCCGGCTCCGACGGCTCGTTCACGCTGCCGAAGGTCGCCGAGGGTACGTACACGCTCTCCGTGACGCCCACCGCGCCCCTCCTGTGCAACGGCGCGTACACGGGCGAGCTGAAGATCGACGGCAACGAGACCCGCACCGTCCAGCTCCCGAACCGCGCCGACAGTTCGGGCAACTCCTGCGCCCCGGCCTCCTACTCCTGGATCTCCGGCTCCAGCAAGGTCGCCCTGTCCGGTGACGAGGACGCCAAGACGGTCGCGCTGCCCTTCCCGGTCACCTTCTACGGCGTGAAGTACTCCAGCGCCGCGGTCACCACCAACGGCCTGATCAACTTCCTCTCGCCGCGCATCGGTGACTACACCAACGAGGAACTGCCGACGGAGACCCAGCCGAACGGCATCGTCGCCCCGCTCTGGGACGACCTCACGCTCGACAAGAAGTCCAGCGTGCAGACGGCCACCACCGGCAGGGCCGGCAGCCGTAAGTTCGCGGTCGTCTGGAACAACGTCCTGTTCGCGGACGGCAGCGGCGACCGCGCCACCTTCGAGGCCGTCTTCGACGAGGCCAACGGAGCGATCACCTTCCCGTACAAGTCCGTAGCGGGCACGGGTTCCTCGGCCACCGTCGGCATCGAGAACCAGGCCGGCACCGACGCCCTCCCGTACTCGTACGACCAGGCCGTCCTCAAGGCCGGTTCGGCGATCCGCATCGCGCAGGGAGCCACCTCATGAGAACCACCACTTCCCGGCGGGCCCTGACGCTCGCCTCCGCCATGGCCGCGGCGGGCCTGACACTGACCGCCGCCCCGCACGCGCTCGCCGCCGACACCCCGACCGGGGCGACGACGCTGAGCACCACCGAGGCCAAGACCCTCGCCGACCACGTCAACGTCAACGTGTACGGGGACGACAACGCGTACGCGGCGAAGGACGACACCGCCGCGGACCCCTCGGCGGAGCCCTCCGCGGACGGGGCCGCGGACCCCGCCACCGACCCCAGGACCCCGCCACCGACCCCAGGACCCCGGTCACCTTCACCAAGAAGTCCTCGATGGAAAGCGTCCGAGGGCTCGCCGCGACCGTCCCGGCCGGTTCCGACGGCAGCTACTTCACCGTGCACAGCCTGGGCAACGTCCAGCTGCACAAGGCCGACGGCTCCACCGCCTGGGCGCGCACCAACACCTCGTACTACACGGACTGGCAGGTCAAGCCGCTCCAGCCGTGGCGGACCGAGCCGTACCCGGCGCGCATCGTGATGGGCTACGACGCCGTCGCCCCGTACGCGCCCTATTCGGACCAGGGGTTCGACACCGCCGACCTGACCGGTGACGGCACCAAGGACATCGTCTTCTCGGCGAACGTCGGCGCCCCGCCCACACCCCGGCCGTTCACCTCGCCCGGCTCCTCGCTGTCCACCGGCACCTTCGTGACGGTCCTCGACGGCAAGACCGGCAAGACCTTCTGGTCAAAGCTGTACGCGTTCGCCTCCAACATCAAGGTGGCCGACGGCACGCTCCTCATCGCCAACGCGCCGCGCCTGAACTCGAACGCGCCCGCCACGGACACGGCCACCCTCACCGGCATTCGCTTCTCGTACGCCGACGGAGCGCTGACCCCGGCCAAGACCTGGACGTACGACACCGGCTCGGCCGGCGGCGTCAGCTGGGGCGCCCTGGAGACAATCGGCAAGGGCAGGGTCGCCGCTGTCTGGGACCTGCGCAAGACCGCCACGAACGCCTCGCGCGGCCGCACCCTCGTCCTCGACACCGCCGACGGATCGGTCAAGTCGCAGACGGACCGCGCCCTTTACGGCCGCCAGCTGCGCCTCGACGCCTCCCGCGGGCGGGTCGTCGCCCTGGAGCAGGCGGACGCCACCGACGGTGTGATGTACGAACTCGCCGAGTACGACCTGGCCGACGGCAGGCGCACCACGCTCGACAGCCGCGTCAACGTGCTGCCCACCGCCCTGACGGTCGGTGACGCGGCGAAGGGCGGCGGCAACGAGATCGCCGTCAGCGAGTCGACGTACACCTCGTCCTTCTCCATCAACTCCAGCACGATCCGCGTCCTCAACGGGGCGGACGGCTCGACCGTCAAGTGGACGTACACGACCAAGCGTTTCGCCGAGAACTCCGGTGACGGCGCCAGCAGTTGGAACCTCACCGCCAGGAACGGCTCGCTCTACGCCTCCGCGCAGGACGACCAGGACTCGGAGGGCGCGCTCAACCCCGGCAGCCTGCGCTACGGCTCACTCACCGCGTTCACCGGCGGCGGCACGGTCAAGTGGCGCCGACACGGCCTGAACGCGTCGCAGATGTACCAGCAGGTGTACTCCGCCTCCGGCGGCGACTACATCCGCACCGTCGACCAGCAGCAGAACATCCGCGAGTACAAGCTGGGCAGCGGCAGCCAGAAGCGTCTGACCCCGCTCCAGGGCGAGCTGAACCACGGCAAGGCCGCGGACTTCGACGGCGACGGCAAGAAGGACGTCGTCGTCGGCGGTTCCTCGCACGGTGTATGGGCGTACTCCGGTACGTCGCTGGTCGACGGCACCCCGAAGAAGCTGTGGCAGGCGACCGTTCCCGGCGAGGTGCACAACATCGCGACCGCTGACGTGAACGGCGACGGCAAGGACGAGATCCTCGTCCCGACCGATGCCCTGCGCGTGTACGACGCGCGCGGCTCGAAGCTGTGGACCTACTCCGCCCCGGCGAGCGCGGGCGACGTGGTCTTCTCCGACACGGTCGTCTCCGGCGGGCAGGTCTTCACCCAGTACAGCAGCCTCGGCGCGCTCAACGCCGCCGACCCGGTCGTCGGCGGAGCCGCCCTCAACGGCAACGGCACCGTCCGGTGGACCGCCGACCCCAAGGCCCCCGACCGCGCCGCCGACGGCAAGCTGCGCGGCGCGGTCCTGGTCAACGGCATCGTCGCCTCGCCGAAGATCCCGTACGCCGACGGCCACGCGGTCGTCTACACCTGGATCGTCAAGGCCGACCCGACGGTGGCCGGCGACCTCGCGACCGCCTCGCCGCGCGTCGTGACCGAGATCCGGGACGGGCGCACCGGTGAGGTGATCCGCCAGATCCTCGGCGGCAGCCCGTGGTCGCACGGCAACTACTTCGTCGACGAGCAGAACAGCGTCCTCTACCAGATGAGCTTCGGTGTGATGAAGGGCTACCCGGGCGAAGGCAAGGAAGACACCTACGCCTCGGTCATCGCGCCGCTGCGCACCGCCGGCTTCATCAACGGCCCCGCCGGACGACGCCTGTTCGCCGGAGGAACCGAGGCAGGCCTCGCCGCCCACGACCCGTCACAGCTCACCAACGGTGATGCCTTCCAGTCCAGCATCGGCGGCGCCACCCTCATGAGCGGCCGCAGCTACGTCGCCGCCGACCTCGACGCCGACGGCACCGACGAGATGATCTCCCTCGGCTACGACCACTTCGGCATCAACCGCATGGCCCACCAACTGGGCGGCGGCGTCCTCCCCCTCAACGACGGAATCCACCAAATGGCCACCCTCACACTCTCCTGACCCCACCCCTGTCTCAGCTCCCCCGAACCCCCCTGGGCACAGCCCAGGGGGGTTCGACGGGATTGATTGATATTCCAATTACGGCCTGTGGTGTGACGTAGATCTACTGCGCGGCTGGATGTGGATCTGTCAGTTATGGTGCACGTGCATCATCAGCAGAGAACCTATGGGGGGGCGGACTCGGCCATGACTGCCGTGACCGTAATGATTATCGATGACGACAAGCTTCTCCGGTACGGACTGCAACAGATCCTCGAATCTGCGGCAGACATTCAGGTATCTGCCGTATGTGACGGTCGAGACGCTGTCGAAATGGCAACCAGGCATTCCCCTGATATCGCGCTGGTCGATATTCGGATGCCGGATGTCAACGGCTTCGATGTTCTGACCGAATTGGGAAAGCTGGACAAGCCGCCGACGGTAGCCATGCTCACGGGATTTGGCAGCGACGAGGATGTTGCGCGGGCACTTTCTGCCGGTGCCGCCGGGTTCTTCCTCAAGGATGCTTCTCCGCATGAACTCATTCCCGGCGTCCGGCTGCTCGCAGCAGGGGGAAGCGCACTGTCAGCCGTGGTCGCGCGCTCGCTCGCGAACAACCACGCGCAGGCAGCCGCAGGACGCCATCGCTCTTCGGTGTCGGCGCCGGAGGAGGCAGCGAGTGGGACTCTCACTCCCAAGGAGCGGAATGTTCTTGGGCTGTTGCCCACAGGGATGTCGAACTCCGAAATCGCCCAGCAGCTTTCCATGAGCCGGTCCACCGTCAAGGACCACGTCAGCTCGATTCTCGCCAAGCTCGGCGTGTCCAATCGCGTTCAGGCCGCGATGGCCGCACACCGCGGCGCACCCCCCGCTGATGTGGCGACCCGGCACGCCGCGAGCGCCGTTCAGACCTCCCGTACATGAGAACCCGCCCTGCACCGTGGGTAATCGACGCCGCACTGGTAATGCTGTGCGCTGCTGAACTCTTCACGGTTCAGTCCCACGTGGGGCCGGTGGCCAATGCCACCTATCTGCTGGCCGTCGTCGCGCTGGCGTTCCGCAGGAAATGGCCCGTGCCAGTCGCCCTCGCCACAGTGCCCGCCGCCGCGAGCGGCTACCTCTGGCTGGCTCCGCTGTCCGCCCTCGGTACCGCTGCCGCGTTGGCACCGGCCCGGTTGGCTGTGTACAGCTGCGCCGCTTTGGTGTTCCTCGTCGGAGCCGCGCCCAAGTCCCTGATGGAGGCGCGCGACCGGACCGTAGATCAGTGGGCTGCGGCGTTGATCGGTCCGGCACTCTTCAGTATCGGGCCGACGGCTTTGGGTCAATCGGCACGTACGCGCCGTGAACTGGCGGTCAAGCTAAGGGAGCTCAGGCAGAGCGAGGAGCGGGAGCGGCGTCTCCACGTGGAAATGGCCGTGGTTGAGGAGCGTGCTCGGCTCGCTCGTGAAATGCACGACGGTGTCTCGCACCATGTGAGCTTGATCAATATTGAAGCTGCCCTGCTCGCATTGAAGTCGGTGGACGACGAAGCGAGGCTCCGAGCCCAGCGTATTGGAGAGCTCGGCGGTAAAGCGGTGGACGAACTCAGGGGAGTTCTGGGGGTGTTGCGGGGGACAGGCGCACATGGGCGGCTGCCGGGCCTCTCGGAGCTGCCCGAACTCATCAGCGCGAGCCGGCTGCCGGTACGGGCCGAGATCACCGTCTCGCCCGGTCTTCCAGGACTGACTCCTGAGGTCGAACTGGCCGCGTACCGGACGGTCCAGGAGTCCTTGACCAACGCCGCGAAGCACGCACCGAGCAGCGAAATCCGCGTGGAGGTGTCCACTCGGGCCCCGTACTCGTCCCTGCGAGTCGAAGTGGCCAACTCGCCCCGCACTGCCGCCCGCACCCCGAAGGACCAGCTGGAGAAAGAGTCGGGAAGGTCGTCCCACCTCGGTCTCATCGGCCTGCGTGAGCGAGCGGTCCGTCTGGGAGGAAGTATGCGGGCGCAGCCGCTTCCGGATGGAGGATTCTCCGTCCAGGTGTTGCTGCCGCTTCAGACGGCATCCGACAACTGACCGTTCTGGAGCGCCAGTCGGCCCCCGCCGCCTGGCGGGGTACGGCGCTCGCCGATCATCCTCCGGAATGACGAGGAGCTCTCTTCACGGCTGAAAGGATTCACCGAGAAGAGGGTCATCCATTGACGACGCCAGGCCTTATGGACCCGCCTTGTAGACCTGCCTCATAGACCTGCCTTACAGGCCTGCTTCAAGGCCTTACCTCAGACCTGATGAGCGTCGCGGAAGAACTCTTCTTTCATTCCTCGGGGGACGAGGACACACGGAGAACGACCAAGTTTTCGACGCCTCGTCGCGCTCCCGTGTGTCCTGCCCGCATGATGCACAACGGAGTTTACGTGAACCGTCAGAAGATTCGCATTGCCGCAGCCTCTGCTCTGGCTGCCGTCGCCTTCGGCGTCGCTGCCCCCGCGGCCCAGGCCGCGGAGTCCGGCCGTATCACTGCCTCTGCGGCAAGCGTGCAGTACGCCGACGCGGCTCGGCTCGCGACCTTGATCACCGCCAATCCGGCAGCCGCCACCAACGGCGAGGCCGGCCTGAACGCCGCTGCTGTCGCAGAGTTGCAGGACCAGCAGCAGGTTCTGCGGGCAAGCGCCAAGGTCGAGGCCGCCAAGGCGCTGCTCAAGAAGTCCGGTTCGCTGCTCAAGGGCGCCGTGAAGGCGGCGAAGAAGGGCGCTGACTCCTACCGCAAGTGGGTCGACAGCCTCTCGAACTTCAACCCGGTGAAGTGGACGCTGAAGGCGCTGCCGGGGGCCGTCCAGTACGAGCTCATCGACTGGCTCGCCAAGCAGGTCGGCTAACCAGACCTCCGCACGAAAACCTGGCCCGGCCGTCGCCGAGGCAGCCGGGCCGGACGCGGACCGACAGGAAACAAGAGGTTGATCATGGAAAAGACCACCGAGCGGAAGCGGACCGACAGCATTTGGGGTGCTGTCACAGTGCCTCTCCTGGCTGGATGGATCACCTTCCACATGCTGCCCAAGAACGCGACACCGGGATGGATCCTGTACTTCAGCGGTGTCGCCGCATTGCTCCTGGCCCACGGGTGGTTCGCCGCGCGCAGGACGTCGCCTGGAGTCGGCGGTGCAGTCGTCCCCCTCCTCTATGTCCTGCTCGGTGCCGTGTTCTGGCTCACCCGAACATGAGGACTCGCCACATGAACATCTCCCATCTCCGCGCCGCCGCCGCGACCGCGACCATCGCCGTCGCGCTCGGTGTGGCAGCTCCGGCCGCCTCGGCGGCAGAGACGCGTCACACCCGCGCGCCGGCTGCGTCCCTCACCGCGAACCAGGCACAGTCCGTCCTTGCCTCACCCGAACTGCGCCCGCACCTGACCGCTCCCGCACAGGCGAATCTTCAAGCCGTCGCGCAGGGTGCCACGACCCCGCAGATCCAGAAGAGCGCCGCCTCGGCCGCCGCGAAGGCAGCCCTGGCGGTCCTGAAAAAGGCGGGCGGCAAGGTCTGGGCCGGCGCCAAGTCGGCCGCGGCCAAGGGCTTCACTTCCTTCAAGAAGTGGATGGACGGTCTGCCGTGGTACCACCCTGCGCGGCTTGCCCTCGCGGCCCTGGGCACCGAAGGCATCAAGCAACTGATCAACCTGATCAACAACAGCTGATCACCTGACCTCTGGCGACGCTCATCGTCTTCAGGGGTCCAGGACTTCAGGACGACGTCCCCCTCCGGCTGGAGCAACACATCGGGCTCGAATGTTGCTCCGGCCGGTCCTGACCTGCCTGACCTGACCGACACTGAGAGCCCATGATCTTCTCCCAGGTATCTTCCAAGAGCGCCCCACACAACAGGTCAGGCCCGGTACTGATTTCTCAGTACCGGGCCTGACCTGTTGTTTTGGCTGTCGGGGTGGCGGGATTTGAACCCACGACCTCTTCGTCCCGAACGAAGCGCGCTGCCAAGCTGCGCTACACCCCGATGTCCACCGCGTTGCCGTGGCGACATCGATTACTTTAGCCCACCGGCGCGCGTAGGCGAAATCCGGTTTTCGGGGCCTCGCAGGTGGGGGCGTACGCGGTCCAGGGCGACCAGGGCCAGGGCCAGGGCGTAGAAGGCCAGGCCCAGGAGCAGGCAGTTCGTGGCGACAGAGGCGTAGCCGTGCTGGGCGACGTCCAGGAAGGGGTACGGGTAGCGGGCGGGGGTGCCGGGGGACAGGGCGGCGCCTCTGACCAGGGCGAAGACCAGGTATGCGGCGGGGTAGGCGAGCCACTGGGCGGCGTAGCGGAAGAGCAGGGCGCCGGGGGTGGTGAGGAGGAGCCAGTCCAGTACCGCGCCGAGGGGGGTGACGGTGTGGAGGAGCTGGTTGGAGAGCTGGCGCCAGCCGGTGAGGGCGTGGTCGGGGTCGTCGGTCATGGAGAAGCCGCTGGAGGCGTTGGCCAGGATCAGGTGGTAGACGAGGCCGGTGATCGCGATGAAGAGGAGTGCGCCGCCGGTCAGGCGGGGGGAGAGCGGTGGGCGTCCCTGCCAGGCGCGGGCGGCGGACCAGCCGGTGACCACGGCGAGGATCGCGTTCGACTGGATCGTGAAGTAGACCGGGACGCGCAGTGGGTCGCCGAGGGTCAGGTCGATGAGGATGCCGGTGACGGCGGCCAGGCACAGCAGCGCGCGGAAGGCGGCGGCGTAGCGGCGGCGGCGGGGCGGCACGACCGCTGAGGCGGGCACGCCCGTGGGGATCGGGGCGGTCATGATCCCCACGGTAGGGGAGTGGGGGTGGAGGGGCGCGGTGGGGATCACACCGCCGGGGTGGGGCCAGTACGCCGAGGGTGGGTTCACCCCGCCGAAGTGGCCCCCCTACGCCGCGTCGCCCCGCCCCCGTACCCCTTACCCCTTCTTCTCCACCAAGGTCAGGAGCGTCGCCTCCGGGGGGCAGGCGAAGCGGACGGGGGTGTAGCGGTTGGTGCCGCAGCCGGCGGAGACGTGGAGGTAGGAGCGGTGGCCGCCGGCGGTGTGGGTGGAGAGGCCCTTGACGCGGTCGGTGTCGAGGTCGCAGTTGGTGACCAGGGCGCCGTAGAAGGGGATGCAGAGCTGGCCGCCGTGGGTGTGGCCGGCCAGGATCAGCGGGTAGTTGTCGGCGGTGAAGGCGTCCAGGCTGCGGAGGTAGGGGGCGTGCACGACGGCGATGGAGAAGTCGGCGTTGGCGTCCGGGCCGCCCTCGACGGCGGAGTAGCGGTCGCGCTTGATGTGGGGGTCGTCCAGGCCGGTGAAGGCGAGGTCGAAGCCGTCGGCGGTGGGGAGCTTGAGGCTGCCGCGGGTGTTGGTGAGGTTGACCCAGCCGGCGGAGTCGAAGCCGTCGCGGAGGTCTTCCCACGGGTTGTGGACGGCGCCGACGACGGGCGGGTTGCCGTTCAGGCCGTGCTTGCCGTGGACCTTTTCGAGCAGGTAGCGGGCGGGGTTCTTCGGCTTCGGCCCGTAGTAGTCGTTGGAGCCGAAGACGTAGACGCCGGGGAACTCCATGAGCGGACCGAGTGCGTCCAGTACTTCCGGGACGCCCTCGGGGTCGGAGAGGTTGTCGCCGGTGTTGACCACGAAGTCGGGGCGCAGACCGGCCAGCGACTGGAGCCAGCGCTGCTTCTTGCGCTGGCCGCTGACCATGTGGATGTCGGAGACCTGGAGTACGCGCAGGGGGCGGGCGCCCGGTGGAAGTACGGGGATCGTCACCCGTCGGAGCCGGAAGGAGCGGGCCTCGAACCCTGCTGAGTAGGCGAGGCCGGCCGCGCCAACAGCCGTGATTGCCAGGGGTACTCCGTAACGTGCGCGCATGCGCCCCATCGTCGCAGACTGCCGCGGGGGCAGAGGCCGCGGTGGAAATGGGCGGGCGCGACGCCGCCGCGACCTGCCACACTTGCGTCATGACCACGCTCAAGTCCCAGCTGAAGGACGAACTCACCGCCGCCATCCGCGCGCGTGACGAACTCCGCTCCTCCACGCTCCGGCTCACCCTCGCCGCGATCCAGGTCGAGGAGGTCTCCGGCAAGGAGGCCCGCGAACTGACCGACGCCGAGGTCGAGAAGGTGATCGCCAAGGAGGCCAAGAAGCGCCGCGAGGCGGCCGACGCCTTCGCCAAGGGTGACCGTCCCGAGCAGGCCGCGCGGGAGAAGGCGGAGGGCGAGATCCTCGCCACGTATCTGCCGCAGCAGCTGAGTGACGACGAGCTGGACGGAATCGTCGCCGCCGCCGTCGCCGAGGCGAAGGCCGCGGGTGCCGAGGGTCCGCGTGCGATGGGCGCCGTCATGAAGATCGTCAACCCGAAGGTCGCGGGTCGCGCCGAGGGCGGCCGGGTGGCCGCGTCGGTGAAGCAGCTGCTTGCCGGCTGAGGTGGCCCGGGTACAGGGGCCTCAGAGGCAGCCGAGGTACACGTACAGGGACCGTAGAGGTAGCTGAGGTACACGCAGAAGGGGGCTCCACCCGATCCGGGTGGAGCCCCCTTCTGCTGTGCGTGCGGTTGCCCCGGCCCCCTCTGGGGCCGACTGCCGTCGCCTACGGCCAGGGGCCGACCGCCGTCGCCTACGGCCAGTTGCCGCCGAGAATGTCCGGCCAGCCGCCGTCGCCGCCACCGTTGTCCTGACCGCGGTCGCCGCCGTTGCCGCCGCCGTTGTCCTGGCCGCGGTTGTCGCCCGGGGGCTTGTTGTCGCCGCCCGGACGGTTCTTGTCCTTGTCCTTCCCCTTGTCCTTCTGGGGGTCGGGGATGTCGATGGTGTTGAACCGGGGCGCTTCCTTGCCGTCCAGCGCGCCGGTCATCGCGTCCTTCCAGATCGGACCCGGCACCTGACCGCCGTACACCTTCTCCTGGTACTCGCCGCCGATGGTGATGTTCTCCATCTTGACCTGCTGCGACGCACTGCCGACCCAGACGGCGCCGGACAGGTTCGGGGTGTAGCCGACGAACCAGGCGTTGCGGCGGGCGTCGGTGGTACCGGTCTTGCCCGCGTTGTCCCGGCCGTTCTCCAGGCCGGCCTGCTTACCCGTACCGGAGTCGACCACTCCGCGCAGCAGCGAGTTGATCGTGTCCGCGGTCTGCTCGGCCATCGCCAGCGAGCAGGAGGTCTTGGGGACCGGGAGCGTCTTACCGCCCGGGGCGGTGATCGCCTCGATGGCGATCGGCGTGCAGTACGTGCCCCGGTTGGCGAAGGCCGCGTACGCGCTGGACATGGTCAGCGGCGAGATACCGGTGGAACCCAGCGTCAGCGAGGACGGCACCTCGGGGATCTTCGAGCCGTCGCCCTGCACCAGACCGATCTTGTCGCTCAGCTGGGAGACCGGGCACATCCCGATGTCCTCCAGCATCTGGACGAAGTAGGTGTTGACCGACAGGTTCATCGCTTCCTTGAGCTCGTACGGTCCCACCTCCTTCTCGTCCTCGTTCTCCAGCTTGTACCCGCCGTTGTTGACCCACGGCTTTCCGCTGCAGGTGGAGACCTTCGCCGGGTAGGGCATCTGGTACGGCGCCGGGTAGCCCTGCGTCGGCGGCTTGCCCTGCTCCAGGGCGGCCGCGGCCAGGAACGGCTTGAAGGTCGAACCGGTCGGGAAGCCGAAGTTCGAGCCGCCCATCTGCTTGTTGACCGAGTAGTTGATCTGGGTCTCGTTGGTGTTGAAGCCGTACGGCTTCGACTGGCCCATCGCGAGGATCTTGCCGGTGCCGGGCTCGACCAGGGTGACCGCGGTGGCGACCTTGTCGCTCTTGTAGACGTGCTCCTTGATGGAGGCCTGCGTCGACTTCTGCGCCTTGGGGTCCAGGGTCGTGCGGATCGTCAGACCGCCCTGGTTCCAGACCTTGGCGCGGTCCTCCTTGGTCTTCCCGAAGACCGGGTCGTTGAGGAAGACCTCGCGCACGTAGTCGCAGTAGAAGCCGGCGCCGTTCACCGCGGTGATGCAGCCGTTCTTCGCCTTGCTGACCTTCAGCTTCAGCGGGGCGGCCTTCGCCCGGGCTGCCTCGTCGGGCGAGATCGCGCGGATGTCGGCCATCCGCTGGAGCACGATGTTGCGGCGCTTGGTGGCCTCGGCGGAGTCGTTGACCGGGTCGTACCGGGTCGGCGACTGGACGAGACCGGCCAGCATCGCGGCCTCCTCCAGCTTCAGGTCCTTGGCGTGCTTGCTGAAGTAACGCTGGGAAGCGGCCTCGACGCCGTACGACTGCTGACCGAAGAAGGTGATGTTGAGGTAGTTCTCCAGGATCTTCTTCTTGCCCAGTTCCTTCTCGACCTGGATCGCGAACTTCAGCTCGCGGATCTTGCGGCCGAGGGTCTGCTGGGTGGCCTGGGCGACCTTGTCGGGGTCGTCACCGGCCTCCTCGACGAAGACGTTCTTCACGTACTGCTGGGTCAGGGTGGAGGCACCCTGGGCGGTGCCGCCCTGCTGCACGTTGCGGTTGAGCGCGCGCAGCACGCCCTTGAGGTCGACCGCTCCGTGCTGGAAGAAGCGGTTGTCCTCGATCGCGACGATCGCCTTCTGCATGTACGGCGAGATGTCGGTGAGCGGGACCACCGTGCGGTCCCGGGAGTACACCGTGGCGATCTTGCCGCCCTTGCTGTCCAGGATCGTGGTGCGCTGGCTCAGCGGCGGACGCTTGAGGTTCGCGGGGATGGTGTCGAATTCCTCGACCGTGCCCTTGGCCGCCAGACCGAGCGCGCCGGCGGCGGGCAGGGCGATACCTGCCAGCACGGCTCCGGAGAGCACGCTGACACCGAGGAATTTGGCGGCCTGCTGGGTCCCCGTGAGACCCCCGCCCGAGCGCTTCTTTGCCATGGGGGCAGCCTACGTGTCCATTCGCCGGACACATGTAAAGGCTCTGGCCTAAGCTGCTCTCAACTGTCACGGCAGTGCCGTCCCGCATCAGTGCCGCGGGCGCCCCGAGTGACCCCGCGGTCGGTCCCGAGTCCACCGCGACAAAGCTGAACTGTCCTGATTCGTCGGGTAGATGACGCATGTCCCCAGGTCACTCCCCTGGGTGATCTGCCGCATACGCATAGTCCGTTCGGGCCATTCAAGATTGGGCCCGAAGGGGGTGTTGCGCTGTGCCCACCTTCCGTAACGTCCTCAACTGGCAGCGGTGAATATGCCGCTACCGCCGTGGGGGAGCCTCAATTCGGGAGAGGACGGCGCCGGGATGGGCTGGGTAACCGACTGGAGTGCGCAGGCAGCCTGCCGCACTACCGATCCGGATGAACTGTTCGTACAAGGAGCAGCGCAGAACCGGGCCAAGGCGGTGTGCACCGGATGTCCGGTGCGGACCGAGTGCCTGGCCGATGCGCTGGACAACCGCGTCGAATTCGGCGTGTGGGGTGGCATGACGGAGCGGGAACGCCGCGCGCTGCTGCGCAGGCGTCCGACGGTCACCTCGTGGCGCAGGCTCCTGGAGACCGCGCGCACGGAATACGAGCGCAGTGCGGGAATCCTGCCCGCGGTCCTTGAGGACGCCGAAGTCTTCGAGGAGGCGTACGCCGCGGTGGGCTAGCCCAATCGTGTCGGCTGGGCCAATCGTGTCGGCTGGGCCAAGCAGGTCGGCTGGGCCAATCGTGTCGGCCGGGCCAAGCAGGTCGGCTGGGCCAATCGTGTCGGCTGGGCCAAGCGGGTTGGCCGGGCCGATTGTGGTGGCCGGGTCACATCGTGGCGGCCGGCCCCGCGAGTGCGGAGCCGGACGAGAAGTGCACGAACTGCCTTCTGTGGAACCGAAGGTGACGGTGCGACAGGCGATCGCCGCAGCGTGCTGAGCGATGGCCCGTGGCAAACGACTACGGCGCGGGCGGGGATGCCTGGCCGGTCGCCAGCCGCTCACCGATGGCCCGCAGACCGACCAGATCGTGTACGTCTCCGGGCAGGGCGGCGACCTCGGTCACCGCCACCTCGGGGTGGAGCGCGGTAAAGCGGTCGCGCGTTCGCTGTTCGCGCGCGAGCACCTGCATGCGTTCGGCATGCAGCCGCAGCAGTCCCGCGGTCAGCTGCGCGACTTCGTCCTCGGTGCTGCCGTCGGCGGTGTTCTCGGCCTCTTCGGCATCCTTGATGTCGGCTTCTTCGGCACCGTCGGCGGGATCGATGGTGCCGTGGGCCACGGTCGGAGTCGTGCCCGCGGGGGAGACCGCGGAGTGCTCGGGAGGAGTGGCCGTGGAGCCACGAGGACCAGCATTCCCGTCCGGCTGATCCACAATGCCGGTCTCTTCAAGATTTTCCGCGGCGGTGAGCGCCCGCTGTGCCGACAGCTGAGGGGCGCCGCTGCCGTGCACCCGGTTGAGCACCAGACCGGCCAGTGGCATCTCCTCCGCCGCGAGCCGTTCCACGAAGTACGCAGCCTCGCGCAGCGCGTCCCGTTCCGGGGCGGCGACCACCAGGAACGACGTGCCGGGCGCCTGAAGCAGCCGGTACGTCGCGTCCGCGCGGGTCCGGAACCCGCCGAACATCGTGTCCATCGCCGCCACGAACGTCTGTACGTCACGCAGCAGTTGGCCGCCCATCAGCTTGCTGAGCGTCCCCGTCATCATCGACATGCCGACGTTGAGGAACTTCATCCCGGCCCGGCCGCCCACCTTCGCCGGAGCCATCAGTACCCGGATGAACTTCCCGTCCAGGAAGGAACCGAGCCGCTTGGGGGCGTCCAGGAAGTCGAGTGCGGACCTGCTCGGCGGGGTGTCCACGATGATCAGGTCCCACTGGTCGCCGGCCCGTAGCTGCCCCAGCTTCTCCATCGCCATGTACTCCTGCGTACCGGCGAACCCGGCCGACAGGGACTGGTAGAAGGGATTCTCCAGGATGGCGCGGGCCCGGTCCCCGTCCGCGTGCGCCTCGACGATCTCGTCGAAGGTGCGCTTCATGTCGAGCATCATGGCGTGCAGCTCGCCGCCCGCCGCGTCGTCGATGCCCTTGACCCGCCGGGGCACGTTGTCGAGCGAGTCGATTCCCATCGACTGGGCGAGCCTGCGCGCCGGGTCGATGGTCAGCACCACCGCGCGCCGCCCGCGCTCCGCCGCCCGCACGCCCAGCGCCGCCGCCGTGGTGGTCTTGCCGACGCCGCCGGAGCCGCAGCACACGATGATGCGGGTCGTGGGGTCGTCGAGCAGCGGGTCGACGTCCAGCGCCGGGGACACATTCATCCCGGCGGGGGCATCTGCCGTCGCCCTCGTCCCCGTCGCTGCTGCTGCCGTCGCTGCCGGTGCCGCTGACGCGTCCTTGCTCATGCCGCTCCCTGCGCCCGGTCCGTGCCCAGATGGGTACGGAGTGCCGCCGCCAGCCGGTAGAGCCCGGCCAGGTCCAACCCCTCGCCCAGCAACGGGAGTTCGTACGTCCGCAGCCCGATCCCGGCCAGTGCGGCCCGCTGCTCCCGCTCCAGCTCTACCCGCTGCGCGTGCTCCGCCGCCTGCTCCAGGAGCGGGTCCACCAACCGCTCCGCGAGCCCGCCGCGCCGCGCACCGCCCAGGCCGGCCCGGGACAGCGCCCGCGCCACGTCTGCCCGTCGCTCGCCCGCCGCCGTCCGCAGGGCGTCCCCGTCCACCAGGTGCGGGCGGACCATGTTCACGATGACGTTGCCGACCGGCAGTTCGGCGGCCCGAAGTTCGGCGATGCCGTCGGCGGTCTCCTGGACCGGCATCTCCTCCAGCAGCGTCACGAAGTGCACCGCCGTCTCCGGCGACTTGAGTACCCGCATCACGGCCTGCGCCTGGTTGTGTATCGGCCCGAACTTGGCCAGCCCCGCGACCTCGTCGTTCACATTCAGGAACTTGGTGATCCGGCCGGTGGGCGGGGCGTCCATCACCACGTAGTCGTAGACGTACGCGTTCTTCTTGTCCCGGCGGCGGACCGCCTCGCAGGCCTTGCCGGTCAGCAGGACGTCCCGCAGCCCCGGCGCGATGGTGGTCGCGAAGTCGATCGCGCCGAGCTTCTTCAGCGCCCGTCCGGCGCCCCCCAGCTTGTAGAACATCTGGAGGTAGTCGAGCAGTGCGCGTTCGGCGTCGATCGCGAGGGCGTACACCTCCCCGCCGCCCGACGCGACAGCGATCTTGCGCTCCTCGTACGGAAGGGCTTCCGTCTCGAAGAGCTGCGCGATGCCCTGTCTGCCCTCGACCTCCACCAGGAGGGTGCGTTTGCCCTCGGTGGCGAGGGCGAGCGCGAGTGCGGCGGCGACCGTGGTCTTGCCGGTACCGCCCTTGCCACTGACGACCTGGAGCCTGCTCACGTCTCCGAGCCTAACCAGTCACCCCGCGGTCCAATCAGGAGGCCGTCCTTCATCGCGTACGCAATGAAATACAGTCGGCCGCATGACCAAGTGGGAATACGCCACTGTGCCGCTTCTGGTACACGCGACGAAGCAGATTCTGGACACCTGGGGCGAGGACGGCTGGGAGCTCGTCCAGGTCGTGCCCGGACCGAACAACCCCGAGCAGCTGGTGGCCTACCTCAAGCGGGAGCGCGCCGCATGAGTGCCGTCGAGGAGAAGCTCGCCTCGCTCGGCTTGACCCTTCCGGAAGTGGTCCCGCCGCTCGCCGCGTACCAGCCGGCGGTGCAGTCCGGTGTGTACATCTACACCGCGGGCCAACTCCCGATGGTGGACGGCTCCCTGCCGGTCACCGGGAAGGTCGGTGCCGAGGTCACCCCCGAGGAGGCCAAGGACCTGGCGCGGATCTGCGCGCTGAACGCCCTGGCGGCCGTGAAGTCCGTCGCCGGTGACCTGGACCGCATCGCGCGCGTCGTGAAGGTCGTCGGCTTCGTGGCCTCGGCCCCCGACTTCACCGGCCAGCCCGCCGTGATCAATGGTACGAGCGAGCTGCTCGGCGAGGTCCTCGGCGACAAGGGCGTGCACGCCCGCAGCGCCGTCGGTGTCGCCGTGCTGCCGCTGGACGCCCCGGTCGAGGTCGAGATCCAGGTGGAACTCGTCTCCGAGTGACCGGACGGGGCCGGATGGATGCGGGATACAACTGCCTCTCGAACATCGAGGCGGTTGCCCGTAGCATCCGGCCATGTCCAATGGTCAGTGGTACCCGCCCGAATGGCCCGACCGCATCCGCGCGCTGGCAAGCGGCGAGCTCACCGCCGCGACCCCGAAGCGGGCCGCGACCGTGCTGCTGCTGAGTGACGGCGGCCACAGCGGAGGCGGCGGTGACAGCGGTACCAGCGATGACGCCGGCAACGTCGGTGCCGGCGGCAACGTCAGTGACGGCGGCATCCACCGCACCACCGGACTCTCCGTCCACATGCTGCGCAGACGCGCCTCCATGGCATTCGCCGGAGGCGCGTACGCGTATCCGGGCGGCGGCGTCGACCCCAGGGACGACGACTCGCTGGTCCGCTGGGCCGGACCCTCGCTTACCGAGTGGGCCGCACTGCTCGGCCTCGGCGACGACCTGGGCGGCGCGCAGGCGGTGGTCTGCGCGGCGGTGCGCGAGACCTTCGAGGAGGCGGGTGTACTGCTCGCCGGACCGACCCCGGACACCGTGGTCGACGACACCACCGGCGACGACTGGGAGGCGGACCGGCAGGCCCTGGTGGCCCGGGAGTTCGGCTTCGCGGAGTTCCTCGACCGCCGCAAGCTGGTGCTCAGGTCCGATCTGCTCGGCCCGTGGGCGCGCTGGATCACCCCGGAGTTCGAACCCAAGCGGTACGACACCTGGTTCTTCGTCGCCGCCCTGCCTGCCGGACAGCGCACCCGCAACGCCTCCACCGAGGCGGACCGGACCGTCTGGATCGCCCCCGAGCAGGCCGCCGCCGGCTACGACCGCGGCGAGCTCCTGATGATGCCGCCCACCATTTCCACCCTGCGCCAGCTCCAGCCGTACGGCACGGTGCCAGAGGTCCTGGCGGGCGCGGCCGGCCGGGACATGACGCCCGTGCTCGCACAGGCGCGGCTGGAGGGCGGCGAACTGGTGCTCAGCTGGCCGGGCCACGACGAGTTCACCAAGCACATCCCCGCCGGAGGCCCCCAGTGACGGACGCGGCCGCCCTGCCGGGCCAGCCCCGGGGCGGGGTGCTCTCCGGCCCCGCCTCCGCACGCGCGGTGAACGTCCTCGCCCCCAACGCGTCCGCGATGACGCTCGACGGCACCAACACCTGGATCGTGTCCGAGCCGGACTCGGACCTGGCCGTCGTCGTGGACCCGGGCCCCCTGGACGACGTACACCTGCGAGCCGTACTCGCGACGGCCGAGAAGGGGGGCAAGCGGGTTGCCCTGACCCTGCTGACGCACGGCCACCCGGATCACGCGGAGGGCGCCGCACGGTTCGCGGAGCTGACCCGGTCCCCGGTGCGGGCGCTGGACCCCGCACTGCGGCTCGGCGACGAGGGGCTCGGGGCCGGGGACGTGATCACCACGGGCGGGCTGGAGATGCGGGTGGTGCCCGCACCGGGGCACACCGCGGACTCGCTGTGCTTCCATCTTCCCGCCGACCAGGCGGTGTTGACGGGTGACACCATCCTCGGCCGCGGCACGACGGTGGTGGCGCACCCGGACGGGCGGCTGGGGGACTACCTCGACTCGTTGCGGCGGCTGCGGTCGCTGACGGTGGACGACGGGGTGCGGCTAGTCCTGCCGGGGCACGGACCCGTGCTCGAAGACGCCCAGGGCGCGGTCGAGTTCTACCTGGCACACCGGGCGAACCGGCTGGCGCAGGTGGAGACGGCGGTGGAGAACGGGCACGTGAGTGCGTCCGAGGTGGTGGCGCATGTGTACCGGGACGTGGACCGTTCGCTGTGGCCGGCCGCCGAACTCTCCGTACGGGCGCAGCTGGAGTATCTGCGCGAGCACGGCCTGATCTGACGCCGTACCACTGAATCTTCCCTGTGCAGTTCACAAGCTGCGGGGGCTCGAAGACCCTTCGACCTGCTGAACTTCATTACGCCCGCGGGGCCTTGGTGCCGTGCAGCGCGAGGTATTCACCTGCCATCCACGGACCGAGATCCTCGGTGTACATCTGGAGAACGGACGGATCACCCACAGGGTTCCCGGCGTTCTCCGCGACTTTCCTCATCCGCCCGCCGCGCTCCGGGCAGTAGCGCCCGAACACCTCGGCGCAAGGGAACCTTCCCGCTCGATGAACGGATGCCTCATCGTTCCCACCACTCCATCGCCGCTCATGGCTTACGCTCCGCCTACATTGGCGTCGCGTTTCCTCGGGGGGAACCATCGTGTTCGTACTGTCCGTCCTGCTGGTCATAGCTGCGGTGGTGCTCTTCTTCGTGGGGCGGTCGCAGGACTCCCGCGGGCTGAAGCTCGGGGCCGTCGGGGCGTTGCTTGCCGGGCTGATCGCGGGGATATCGAGTTCGCTGTACGTGATGAGCGCGTACGAGGTCGGAGTGCCGGTCACCTTCGGGAAGGTCGGTGGGCCGATGGTGTCGGGGATGCACATCCGCTCGCCCTTCACCACGGTCACCTCCTTCTCCACCCGCCCCGTGGACCTCAATCTGTCCGACAAGGACGTGGTGGAGGTGCGGTCCTCGCAGGGCGGTGTGATGGAGGTCGAGGTGACCGTGAAGTGGGCGGTGACCCCGGAGAAGGTGGTGGAGCTGTACCGCCTGGCGGGCAGCGAGGAGTCCGTGCAGCAGCGTCTGGTGCAGCCGGACAGCCGCGAGATCATCCGCAATGTGTTCGCCCGGCACACGAGCGAGCAGGGCTACTCCTCGGCCCGCGAGAAGATCAACGCCGAGATCGGGGAACTGATCAAGGAGCGGCTGGCCCCGCGCGGAATCGCCGTCACCGCGGTCAACCTGCGCAATGTGAAGCCCTCCGCCCAGCTTCAGAGCCAGATCGACCGCAAGATCCAGCAGCAGCAGGCCACCGAGCGGGCCGACGAGGCCACCAAGACGGCCACCGCCGAAGCCAGGACCAGGAAGATCGAGGCCGAGGGCATCGCCCAGGCCAACCGCATCCTGAACAACTCCCTCTCCGACAAGGTCCTCGCCAACCAGTGCATCGAGGCCTACAAGGAGGCCGCGAAGACCCACCCGGTGTACGCGGTGCCGTGCGGGACCGGGAGCAGGACTCCGGTGATCGTGGGCAAGGACTGAGAGCTTCCACGGGTACGACGACGGGGATCTTCCACGGGTACGACGACGGGCGGGCCACCTCCGGCAAAGGAGGTGGCCCGCCCGTCGTCGTACGAGAAGCCCCGTGCGTGTGCGTAAAGCCGTCAGCGCGAGCGCTTCGCGAGGCGCTCCACGTCCAGCAGGATCACGGCACGGGCCTCCAGGCGGAGCCAGCCGCGGCCCGCGAAGTCGGCGAGGGCCTTGTTGACCGTCTCGCGGGAGGCGCCGACCAGCTGGGCCAGCTCTTCCTGCGTGAGGTCGTGCACGACGTGGATGCCCTCCTCGGACTGCACGCCGAAGCGGCGCGACAGGTCCAGGAGTGCGCGGGCGACTCGGCCCGGCACGTCGGAGAAGACCAGGTCGGACATCTGGTCGTTGGTCTTGCGCAGCCTGCGGGCCACGGCGCGCAGCAGCGCGGTGGCGACCTCGGGCCGTACGTTCAGCCAGGGCTGGAGGTCGCCGTGGCCGAGGCCCAGCAGCTTGACCTCGGTCAGGGCCGTCGAGGTGGCGGTGCGCGGGCCCGGGTCGAACAGCGAGAGCTCGCCGATCAGCTCGCCGGGGCCGAGCACGGCCAGCATGTTCTCGCGGCCGTCGGGGGAGGTGCGGTGGAGCTTCACCTTGCCGTCGGTCACTACATAGAGGCGGTCGCCGGGGTCGCCCTCGTGGAACAGGGCGTCCCCGCGTGCGAGGGTCACCTCACTCATCGAGGCGCGCAGCTCCGCGGCCTGCTCGTCATCGAGCGCCGCGAAGAGCGGGGCGCGCCGCAGAACGTCGTCCACGTGTTCTCTCCTTGTCGACCTGCTCAGGGGACCTGGGTCCCCATGATGCCGGACGGTAAAACAGTGCGATCAATCACTAAGGATGACTTACCGGCGGGGCTGGTTGTGCTTCAGGGGGCCGATTGGGTGGGCATTCGGCTGTGACCAAGGCGGATGTCAGTGCCTGCCCCTAGGCTGGTCGAGTGTCCAACAAGCCGGTGAGAGCGCAGGTCAAGGGGGCCGGACAGGTGACAGCGAGCCGTAATTCCGCCGTGGGCGAACAGGCTGTGGCGAAGCCGAAGAAAGTTGCGAAAAAGGCGGCGGGGAAGCCGGAGACGCATCTCGGCATGGTGCGGCGCGCCCGCAGGATCAACCGTGAGCTGGCCGAGGTCTATCCATATGCCCATCCGGAACTGGACTTCGAGAACCCGTTCCAGCTCCTCGTGGCGACGGTGCTGTCCGCGCAGACCACCGACTTGCGGGTGAACCAGACCACCCCGGCGCTCTTCGCCAAGTACCCGACCCCCGAGGACCTGGCCGCGGCCGTGCCCGAGGAGGTCGAGGAGATCCTGCGGCCGACCGGGTTCTTCCGGGCCAAGACGCGGTCCGCGATGGGGCTGGCGCAGGCGATCAGGGACGACTTCGGCGGGGAGGTGCCGGGGCGTCTTGAGGACCTGGTGAAGCTTCCCGGCGTGGGGCGCAAGACCGCCAATGTGGTCCTCGGGAACTACTTCGGGGTCCCCGGGATCACCGTCGACACCCACTTCGGCCGTCTGGTGCGGCGTTGGAAGTGGACCGACGAGGAGGACCCGGTGAAGGTCGAGGCGGTGGTCGCGGAGATCTTCCCGAAGAGCGAGTGGACGATGCTCTCGCACCGCGTCGTCTTCCACGGCCGCCGGATCTGCCACGCCCGCAAGCCCGCCTGCGGGGCCTGCCCGATCGCCGCGCTCTGCCCGTCGTACGGCGAGGGCGAGACCGACCCGGAGAAGGCCGAGAAGCTGCTCAAGTACGAGAAGGGCGGCTACCCGGGGCAGCGGCTGAATCCCCCGCAGTCGTACCTGGACGCGGGCGGGAAGCCCGCGCTGCCCTTGGGAGCGGTGGGAGCGGTGGGAGCGGGGAAGGCTGGGGACGCGGTGCAGGCGGCGCCGGTCGGCGAGGCGGCGAAGACGGCTCGGACGGGGAAGGCGGGGAAGGCGGGGAAGGCGAGTAAGTGACGGATTCGGACGGCGGAATCCGGAACGATCGTGACGGGGGCGGACGTTGGGAGATTACGGGGGTGCCCATGAGACGTACAGGAGCGGCAAGCGCCGCAGGTGAGGCGTACGGAAGCGCGGCCGGTTCTGTCGGTACCGCGGGTCCGGCGGCCGGGATTTCGTCGGTCGACGTCACCGACCGCGGCCTGCCTGCCTGGCTGGACCCCGTGGCCACGGTGGCGCGTGGGATCCGCCCGGAGCAGCTCAGCGCGTTCCTGCCGCCCGAGGGCGGCGGAGGGCGGCAGTCCGCCGTTCTGGTGCTCTTCGGCGAGGGGGCCCGGGGTCCTGAGCTGTTGCTGATGGAGCGGGCGAGCAGCCTCCGCTCGCACGCGGGGCAGATTTCCTTTCCCGGTGGTGCGCTGGACCCCGAGGACGGCGACCCGGAGGCCGAGGGGCCGCTCAGGGCGGCGCTGCGGGAGGCCGAGGAGGAGACCGGACTCGACCCGTCCGGTGTCCAGGTCTTCGGCGTGCTGCCGCGGCTCTACATCCCGGTCAGCGGCTTTGTGGTGACGCCCGTGCTGGGCTGGTGGCGCGCTCCGAGCCCGATCGGCGCCGTCGACCAGGCCGAGACGGCCCGGGTCTTCACGACGCCTGTGGAATACCTCACCGACCCGGTGAACCGGGCGACCAGCGTGCATCCGCGCGGGCACCGGGGCCCGGCCTTCCTCCTGGACGACGCGCTGCTCTGGGGTTTCACCGCCGGGGTGGTCGACAAGGTGCTGCACTTCGCGGGCTGGGAGCGGCCCTGGGACCGCTCTCGGGAGGTCCCGCTCGACTGGCACGCATGACGGACATGACAGGGTGGCGGGCGTGAACGTCCTGGACATTGTGTTGCTGGTCGCGGCCGTGTGGTTCGCGGTGATCGGGTACCGCCAGGGATTCGTCGTCGGCATTCTGTCGGTGATCGGATTCCTCGGGGGCGGACTTGTCGCGGTCTATCTGCTCCCGCCGATCTGGGGGTGGTTCTCCGACGACGGGTCCTCCCTCGGCGACTCCACCACCGGAATCCTGGTGGCGGTCGTCCTGGTGATCATCTGTGCCTCCGTCGGCCAGGCCCTCACCACTCACCTCGGTAACAAGCTCCGCAGACACATCACCTGGTCACCCGCCCGCGCGCTGGACGCGACGGGCGGTGCACTGGTCAATGTGTGCGCGATGCTGCTGGTGGCCTGGCTGATCGGCTCGCTCGTCGCGGGCACCTCGCTGCCCACGGTGGGCAAGGAGGTGCGGGGCTCCAAGGTGCTGCTCGGAGTGGACCGGGTGGTGCCCGGCGACGCCGCCACCTGGTTCGCCGACTTCAGTTCCGTCCTCGCGCAGAACGGCTTCCCGCAGGTCTTCAGCCCGTTCGCCAACGAGCCGATCACCGCGGTCAGGCCGCCGGACCCGAAGCTTGCCGGCAGCCCGGTCGCGGCCCGCGCCAAGAAGTCCATCGTCAAGGTCGTCGGTACGGCGCCCGGTTGCGGCAAGGTCCTGGAGGGCACCGGATTCGTCTTCTCCGAGCGCCGTGTGATGACCAACGCTCACGTGGTCGGCGGGGTCAGCGAGCCCACCGTGCAGATCGGCGGCGAGGGCAAGCTGTACGACGCCAAGGTCGTGCTCTACGACTGGAAGCGCGACATCGCCGTACTGGACGTACCCGACCTGAAGGCGCGGCCGCTCCAGTTCACCGAGACCGACGCCCGCAGCAGCGACGACGCGATCGTCGCGGGCTTCCCCGAGAACGGCGCCTACGACGTCCGCTCCGCCCGCGTCCGCGGCCGGATCAACGCCAACGGCCCCGACATCTACAAGCGCGACACCGTCCGCCGCGATGTCTACTCCCTGTACGCGACGGTCCGCCAGGGCAACTCCGGCGGCCCGCTGCTGACCCCCGAAGGACAGGTCTACGGCGTCGTCTTCGCCAAGTCCCTCGACGACCCGGACACCGGATACGCGCTGACGGTGGACGAGATCCGCGACGACATCAAGATCGGCCGCACCGCCAACCAGCAGGTCGACAGTCAGGGCTGCGCGCTCTAGCCGGGGGAACCGTACCGCCGGTCTCCGTACCGTGTGATCAACCCGTGGGTGGGCTTTCGAGGTCCACCCACGGGTTGATCACACAGGTGGCCGCGACCTGAGAGGCTGAAGCATGCGACTGACGATTCTGGGCGGCGGGGGATTCCGCGTCCCTCTGGTGTACGGAGCGCTGCTGCGCGATCGTGCCGAGGGCCGCGTCACCCACGTCACCCTTCACGACCTCGACCCGGCCCGGCTGTCCGCCATCGCCCGGGTCCTCTCCGACCAGGCGGCCAGGTCCAGGGCCCAGGCCGTGCCCGGCACGCCCCCGGCCCCCGAGGTCACGGTCACCACCGACCTGGACGAGGCGCTGCGCGGCGCCGACTTCGTCTTCTCCGCGATCCGGGTCGGCGGGCTGGCCGGCAGGGCCGCCGACGAGCGGGTGGCCCTGGACGAGGGAGTGCTGGGCCAGGAGACCGTCGGCGCCGGCGGCATCGCGTACGGACTGCGCACGGTCCCGGTGGCCGTGGACATCGCGCGCAGGGTGGCCCGGCTGGCGCCCGACGCCTGGGTCATCAACTTCACCAATCCGGCGGGCCTGGTCACCGAGGCCATGTCCCGCCACCTCGGCGACCGGGTCATCGGAATCTGCGACTCCCCGGTGGGGCTGGCCCGCAGGGTGGCCCGCACCCTGAACGTCGGGGTCCCCGCGTCCACCCGCATCGACACCACCCGCGTCGACACCGTGCGTATTGACTACGCCGGTCTCAACCACCTCGGCTGGCTGCGCGGCCTCTACGTCGGCGACCGCGACGTGCTCCCCGAGCTGTTCGCCGACGAGGACCGGCTGACCTCCTTCGAGGAGGGCAAACTCTTCGGCGCCGACTGGCTGCGCTCGCTGGGCTCCGTACCCAACGAGTATCTGCACTACTACTACTTCAACCGTGAGGCCGTCACCGCCTACCGGCAGGCCGAGCAGACCCGTGGAGCGTTCCTGCGCGACCAACAGGCGCGTTTCTACGACGAGTTGGCGTCATCAGGATCCCGGGAAGCAGGAAGCGCCGGGGGCTCCGGGCAGGGCGCCGCATGGGACGCCTGGGACCGCACGAGGGCCGAGCGCGAGGCCACGTACATGGCGGAGAACCGGGAGGCGGCCGGCGCGGGTGAGCGCGCGGCCGACGACCTGGAGTCCGGTGGGTACGAGGACGTGGCGTTGGCCCTGATGCGGGCCATCGCCCGCGACGAGGCAGCCACCCTGATCCTGAACGTGCCCAACCGCCGCAAGCGCACCGACCTGGACGGCCGGGACCCTGTCGGCAGCCGGATCTCCGGCAGCCAGGATTCCGGCAGCAACGTCCTCGACAGCCCGATCCCCGACAGCCCGGTCCCCGGCAGCCGGGTGCTCGGCATCCTCGACGAGGCAGCCGTCATCGAGGTCCCGTGCCTGGTCGACGCGACCGGTGCCCACCCCCTGGCCGTCTCGCAGCTCACCGGACATGAGGCGGGCCTGGTGGCCGCCGTGAAGGCCGTGGAGCGCTGCGTGCTGGCAGCGGGGGAGAGCGGATCGGCGCGGGAGGCGGTTAAGGCGTTCGCCCTGCACCCGCTCGTCGACTCGGTCCAGGTGGCGCGCAGGCTGCTGGAGGGCTACCGGGGCGCACACCCGGGACTCGACTACCTGAGGAAGGAGTGACGGGCAGCCGTCAGGTCCGCTGATGCCTCAGTCGCGCCGACATCCACCGGGCGCGGCGCCGGAGGATGCGCGGGATGCCAATCGCCTGACCGGGGTGTTCATGACCCTCATCGTGCGGGCGTCCCCTCTCATAGGTGATCGGCGCTGCGGCCGAGCGGCGGTTGCGTGCTGCGTCACCGTAGTCGTGCGTCCAGCCCATACCCCGACGTGTGCCCGGGCCTCAAGGTCGGTAATCGCCTGACAGCCCGCCAATTGGCCTATGCGGGAGGCATTTGGCTGTTCGTCGCACAAGTGTTCCGCCAAAAGGGAGGGGCGGGAGGGGAAGGAGCGGCCGGGCTACCGGTCCGGTTCCGGGTCCTTCAGCCAGTTCACCAGCTCCGTGGAGAAGGCCTCCGGGTCCTCCTCGTGCGGGAAGTGCCCGAGCCCGTCGAACAGCCGCCAGCGGTAGGGCGCTTCGACGTACTCGCCGGAGCCCGCCGCGCTGCGGGTGCGCATCACCTGGTCCAGCGAACCGTGCAGATGGAGCGTCGGCACCCGCACCGGGGTCTTCATCCGGCGGTTGAACTGGAGCCCGTCGGGACGGGCCATCGAGCGGACCATCCACCGGTACGGCTCGATCGAACAGTGCGCCGTGGAGGGGATCGTCATCGCACGCCGATAGGCGTCGATCGCTTCGTCGTCGGGCTGGCGCGGCCCCGACCACTCCCGGATCAGCCGCCCCGTCAGCGCCGCGTCGTCCGCGACCAGCTGCCGCTCCGGCACCCACGGCCGCTGGAAGCCCCAGATGTACGACCCGGCCCGCGACTGGGAGAAGTCCGCGAGCATCGCGGAGCGCCACCGTCTGGGGTGCGGCATCGAGGAGACGACCAGCCGGCGCACCAGCTTGGGCCGCATCGCCGCCGCCGTCCACGCCAGATACCCGCCCAGGTCGTGCCCGACCAGCGCCGCGTCCGGCTCGCCCAGCGACCGTACGACGCCCGTGATGTCCAGCGCGAGGTTCGCCGGGTCGTAGCCCCGGGGCGTACGGTCGCTGCCGCCCACCCCGCGCAGATCCATCGCCACCGCCCGGTACCCGGCGTCCGCGAGCGCGGTCAGCTGGTGCCGCCACGTCCACCAGAACTGCGGGAACCCGTGCAGCAGCAGCACCAGCGGCCCGTCCCCGAGCTCCGCGATGTGGAAGCGGGCACCGTTGGCGGCCACGTCCCGGTGCGTCCACGGTCCGTCGAGCCGTACGACGGAAGCAGCGGAGGCACCCGAGGAGATCGAGGACCCCGCAGCGGGGGTGGCGGACGCGGAACTACCGGAGCCGTTGGTATCGAGGGCGGTCATACGGATGAGCGTGCCACAACAACCGTGCTGTCCTGGCGCGGGTGAGGCTTCGCGTTGCCGAGTACGGCTGCCGTCTCCTTGGCGGACGCGGCGACCTTCTGCGGGCCCTTGCCGTTCTTGGCCTTCTTCGCGAAGACCCAGCCGACCAGGCCGATCAGCCCCGCCACCACCACGTTCACCGCGAAGGAGAGCAGGAAGCACCAGGCGAGGTTCCAGTGGGTCCAGGCGTAGAAGCCGTACGCCAGCGCGAAGCTCAGCATCGGCAGCGAGAACACCAGCACGCCGCCGGCCAGCCCGAACAGCCCGCCGCTGGTTGCCCCCCGCTTCACGTCGTGCCGCAGCTGCGTCTTCGCCAGTGCGATCTCGTCATGCACCAGCGCGGACATCTCGGTGGTCGCCGTGGCGACCAACTGGCCGAGACTGCGGTCGGCGCTCTCGACGCCGTGGACGCGCTGCGCGTCGGAGGCGTTGCGGGCGGGGTCGCTCATCGCTCTCTCCCTTTTCTGGTCAAGTTTCTGGTCGAGCCGTGCATGTGGTCGAGCTTCTCGGGCCGTCAGGCGGATCCGATGTCAGGCGGATCCGATGTCAGGCAGATCTGATGTCAGATCATGCCGGACCGCCGTGGCCATCGCTCGACGCCCCCGGCACTTCGCCACTTTTCCCGGTACCCGTGGACACCGCAGCCAGCCGCCGGTGTTCGGCCGCCTTCGCGTCGTAGATCGCTGCCATCCGCAGGTGGTAGTCCGGCTTCCCGACCTCGTAGATGTCGGGGATGCCATCCATGTCCTCGTCGCGCTCCTCCTCCTCGTAGAGCGCACGGTACTTGCGGACCCGCAGCTTCAGCAGCACGGCGGACAGTACGGCGGCGATCAGCGACCCGATCAGTACGGCCGCCTTGATCTCGTCGGCGAGCTCCAGGTCGTCCGTGAAGGCCAGTTCGCCGATCAGCAGCGACACCGTGAAGCCGATACCGGCCAGGGTGGCGACCGCGAAGACGTCCGGCCAGACCAGGTCCTCGTTCAGCTCGGCCTTGGTGAACCGGGCCGCCAGCCACGTACCGCCGAAGATGCCGACAGCCTTGCCGACCACCAGACCCAGCACCACACCGAGCGTCTCCGGCTTGGTGAACACATCGGCGATCGCACCGCCCGTCACCGAGACACCGGCGGAGAACAGGGCGAACATCGGCACCGCGAGCCCCGCGGACAACGGCCGCACCACATGCTCGATGTGCTCGCCCGGCGAGTGCTCCTCGCCCTCCCGGCGCGAGCAGCGCAGCATCAGACCCATCGCCACACCGGCGATCGTGGCGTGCACACCGCTGTTGTACATCAGCCCCCAGATCACCAGGGCCAGCGGGACGTAGAGGTACCAGCCGCGCACATTGGCCCGCAGCAGCAGCCAGAAGACCGCCAGGCCGACGACGGCGCCGCCGAGCGCCAGGAAGTTGATCTCACTGGTGAAGAAGACCGCGATGATCAGGATCGCGAAGAGGTCGTCGACGACGGCCAGGGTGAGCAGGAACGCGCGCAGCGCGGACGGCAGCGAGGTGCCGATCACCGCGAGGACGGCCAGCGCGAAGGCGATGTCGGTGGCGGTCGGGACGGCCCAGCCGCCGGTGTCTCCGTTACCGAGGAGATTGACCACGACGTACACGAGAGCCGGAACGGCCATGCCGCAGAGCGCGGCGATCACCGGCAGTGCCGCGGCCTTGGGGTCGCGCAGCTCGCCCGCGACCAGTTCGCGCTTGAGTTCGATGCCCGCGACGAAGAAGAAGACGGCCAGCAGACCGTCGGCGGCCCAGTGCTGTATGGAGAGGTTGAGGCCGAGGAACCCGGGCCCGAAGTGCAGCGCGCGGAACGACTCGTAGCTCGCGCCGGCGGTGTTCGCCCAGATCAGTGCGGCCACGGCAGCGATCAGCAGAAGCACACCGCCGACCGTCTCGGTGCGGAGCGCGTCAGCGACGTACTTCCGCTCGGGAAGCGGCAGACGCCCCAGTACCTTGCGGTTGCTGGGGGGCGTGGGGGTCTCGGTGGGCGCGGCCACGGGGGAATACCTCCGGTCGGTGGGCAGCATGGAGCACATTGCCGACCAGACTTCCCGGCGCACCTGTTGAGTTTTTTTACGTGTTCCTGACGCGTAAACAACTCAACACTGTACCGGGGGCGCGCAAGGACGTATCCGGCGATCTTCACTTTACGAGCGAGAAGGGCACCCGGCGCGGCGGAGCCGCCCGAATGCCCTTCTCACACATCAACAGCTGGGAGCCGGTTCACAGCTCGCACTCATCAACAGCTGGGAGCCGGTCCCCGGCTCAGTCCTCGCCGCCCGCCGAGCTCGGCAGCTTCGCCTGGATCAGGCCCATCACCGAGGCGTCGGTGAGCGTCGAGACATCGCCCAGCTCGCGGTCCTCGGCGATGTCGCGCAGCAGCCGCCGCATGATCTTGCCGGAGCGGGTCTTGGGCAGCTCCGCCACCGGCATGATCCGCTTCGGCTTGGCGATCGGGCCGAGCGTGGTGCCGACGTGGTTGCGCAGTTCGGTGACGAGGGTCTCCGTCTCCGATGCCGTACCGCGCAGGATCACGAAGGCCACGATCGACTGGCCGGTGGTCTCGTCGGCCGCGCCCACGACCGCCGCCTCGGCGACAGACGGGTGCGAGACCAGGGCGGACTCGACCTCCGTGGTCGAGATGTTGTGGCCGGAGACCAGCATGACGTCGTCGACCCGGCCGAGCAGCCAGATGTCGCCGTCCTCGTCCTTCTTGGCGCCGTCCCCGGCGAAGTACTTGCCCTCGAAGCGGGACCAGTAGGTGTCGATGAACCGCTGGTCGTCGCCCCAGATCGTACGGAGCATGGACGGCCACGGCTCCGTCAGTACGAGGTAGCCGCCGCCCCCGTTCGCGACCTCGCGCGCCTCGTCGTCGACGACCGTCGCGGAGATGCCCGGGAGCGCGCGCTGGGCGGAGCCCGGCTTGGTCTCGGTGACGCCCGGCAGCGGGGAGATCATCATCGCGCCGGTCTCGGTCTGCCACCAGGTGTCCACGATCGGGCACTTGTCGCCGCCGATGTGCTTGCGGTACCAGATCCACGCCTCGGGGTTGATCGGCTCGCCTACCGACCCGAGGATGCGCAGCGAGGACAGGTCGAACTTCGCGGGGATGTCGTCGCCCCACTTCATGAAGGTGCGGATCGCGGTCGGCGCGGTGTAGAGGATGCTGACGCCGTACTTCTGCACGATCTCCCAGAAACGGCCCTGATGGGGGCTGTCGGGGGTGCCTTCGTACATGACCTGGGTGGCGCCGTTCGCGAGCGGCCCGTAGACGATGTACGAGTGCCCGGTCACCCAGCCGATGTCGGCCGTGCACCAGTAGACGTCCGTCTCCGGCTTGAGGTCGAAGACCGCGTGGTGGGTGTACGCCGCCTGGGTGAGGTAGCCGCCCGAGGTGTGCAGGATGCCCTTCGGCTTACCGGTGGTGCCCGAGGTGTAGAGGATGAAGAGCGGGTGCTCGGCGTCGAACGCCTCGGGGGTGTGCTCGGCGGACTGCCGGGCGACGATGTCGTGCCACCAGACGTCGGTGCGCTCGTTCCACGCGGTGTCCTGGCCCGTGCGGCGTACGACCAGTACGTGCTCCACCTGCGGACACTTGCCCACGGCCTCGTCGATCGCGGGCTTCAGCGCGGACGGCTTGCCGCGTCGGTAGCCGCCGTCGGAGGTGATGACGATCTTGGCATCGGCGTCCTGGATGCGGGAGGCGACGGCGTCGGCGGAGAAGCCGCCGAAGACGACCGAGTGCGCGGCGCCGATGCGGGCGCAGGCCAGCATCGAAACGGCGGCCTCGGGAATCATCGGGAGGTAGATCGCGACCCGGTCGCCCTTGCGGACACCCAGCTCGGTCAGGGCGTTCGCGGCCCGCGACACCTCGTCCTTGAGCTCGGCGTAGGTGATCGCGCGGCTGTCGCCGGGCTCGCCCTCGAAGTGGATGGCGACGCGGTCGCCGTTGCCCGCCTCGACATGGCGGTCGACGCAGTTGTACGCCACATTGAGCTCGCCGTCCGCGAACCACTTGGCGAAGGGCGGGTTGGACCAGTCCAGCGTCTCGGTGGGCTCGGTGGCCCAGGTGAGCCGGCGTGCCTGCTCGGCCCAGAAGCCGAGACGGTCGGCCTTGGCCTGCTCGTACGCCTCCGCGGTCACGTTGGCGTTCGCGGCCAGTTCGGCCGGAGGAGCGAATCGACGCTCTTCCTTAAGAAGGTTGGCCAGGCTCTGGCTCTCGTTGCTCACGACATCTCCCAATCCCAGGGCGCGTCCGATGTGTCCCGGGGCCTAGCTCATCAGTCCAAGAGCCGGGTGACAAGAGCCATCCGGAAATTGGTTTAGACCTATGAGCTGGTACGACGCCGATGGCGACACCCCGATGGCCCCCGCCGCGCGTTCACGCGTAAAGGGGCCATCAGTACTCACGGACGTACCGGTGCTGCGGTTCGCGCGCCCGCCCGGCGTGTCACTGCCCTGTCAGGACCGCGGCAGCACCCCGGACAGGACCGCTTCACCGCACCGGGCTCAGGCGCTGAGGCCCTCCAACTCCGGGTCCGACGAAGGCGTCACCCGGTCGAAGACCTCAATGGTCTCCCCGACCCGTGCCCCGTCGACCAGCAGATATGCCTGTGCCTCGGCCACATGGAAGTACATCCCGTGCAGCTCCAGCGTGCCCTCGGCGAGTCTGCGCTTCACCGATTCGTGCTGCCGCAGATGCTCCAGTTGCTGCACCACATTGGTCAGACAGAGCTGCTCGACCACATCGGTGGGCAGCCGCCCGGAGATCCGCGCCCAGGAGTGGTGACGGCTCTTCATGCGCTTGAGACTGGGCGCTCCGTGCCGCAGCCAGCGCCGCAGCGGGGTGCTCTCGCCGCCCTCGACGGGCCCGTTGAGCAGCGCCTGCATGGCACCGCAGCCGGAGTGCCCGCAGATCGTGATCGACTCGACCTCCAGCACGTCCACCGCGTACTCGATCGCGGCCGCGACCGAATCGTCCCCGGCCTCCGCACCGGCCGGCGGCACCAGATTTCCCACATTTCGTACGGTGAACAGGTCGCCGGGCCCACTCGACGTGATCATGCTGGTGACCAGCCGTGAGTCCGCACAGGTCAGAAAGAGCTGCGAGGGCTGCTGCCCCTCGCGGGCGAGCCGGGCCAGCTCGTCGCGCACCAGCGGTGCGGTGTTGCGCTGGAAGGCGCTGAGTCCGCTGGCCAGTTGACGTGTACCGGCAGGCTTTCGCGTGGCCACCGGGGGCTGTGTTCCGTCCGGGTGGGAGGCCGGTTCGGCGGCGGGGGCGGCGTTGTGCTCGTCGCAGTGGTGGTTGCGCCAGGGCGTCCAGGGGCGGCAGCAGGTGTGCGCCACCGTCGACGCGGGCCCGGCGACCCGGATCCCGGACCTGCCGGTGACCTCGACCTTTCCGCCCTGTGCGACATGGGCGTCCTGCCAGCACTGCAGGGCCTCGTACGCCGCGTGATCCATGAAGGAACCGTCCAGCTCCACGACCGTGTGCGTCCCTTGGGGGATCTGGGCGAGCGCCCGGGTGAGCCGGGGCACCGCGAGGAAGGTCAACTGACCGCGGGCCCGGACATGGTGGACGCCGTCGGCCGTCGTCTCATTGACGATCCGGGTCCTGGCAAGCCGGTGCATCGCGACGGCGACGGCCACCGCGATCCCCAGTGCCACACCCTCCAGCACGCCGAGCACCACGACCCCGCCGACCGTGGTGGCGTACACCAGGAACTCCCGGTGCCGGTGGACATTGCGAATGTGCGCGAAGCTCACCATCTGGATGCCGACCATCATCACCAGGGCTGCCAGCGCTGCCAGCGGGATCCATTCCAGTACGCCCACCAGCAGCCCGGCGGCGAGCAGTACCCATACGCCGTGCAGCACGGTGGCGGCCCGACTGACTGCTCCGGTACGCACATTGGCGCTGGAACGCACCGCGCCACCGGAGATCGGCAGCCCGCCGACCAGCCCGGACAGCATGTTGGCGAAGCCCTGTCCGCGCAGCTCGCGGTCCAGGTCCGAGCGCGGTACGGGCGAGCCACCGGGCCGGTCCGCGGCGAGCCGGTCCACGGCGACCGCCGACAGCAGCGACTCCAGGCTCGCCACCAGCGTGACGGTCACCACGGCGGCGGCCAGCGCGAACACCGGGCCCTGTGGCATCTCGGGCAGTGCGTGACTGCGCCAGGACGGCAGATCGACCCGGGCGATTCCGGGGGCAGCGACGGCGGCGACCGTGGTGGCGAGGGCCACCGAGGCGAGCGCGGCCGGTGTCTTGCGAAGAATTCTTCCGGTACGTCCTGGAATCCGCGGCCAGAGCAGCAGGATCGCGAGGGTGAGCCCGCCGATCAGAGGTGCGGCGGGGCCTACGTGCGTCAACTGCTCGGGAAGTGCGAGGGCGTTGGCGGTGGCCGAGCTCTGCGGGGAGCCACCCAGCACGATGTGCAGCTGGGCGAGCGCGATGGCGACACCGATACCGGCGAGGGTGCCGTGCACGATCGCGGGGCTGACGGCCAGCGCGTGACGGGCCACCTTGAGGGAGCCGAGGAGAACCTGCACCACCCCGGCGCAGATCACGATGCCGCAGGTGGTGCGCCAGCCGTACCGCTGGATCAACTCGGCGGTCACGACGGTCAGTCCGGCCGAAGGGCCGCTGACCAGGAGGGGGGAGCCGCCGAGCAGTCCGGCGACGATACCCCCGATGGCGGCGCCGATCAGGCCTGCGGCCAGGGGGGCGTCGATGGCGACGGCCAGGCCGAGGGACATGGGTACAGCGATCAGGAAGACGGTGACCGAGGCGGACAGGTCACCGCCGGCGATGCGGAAGCGGCGACGGCCGGAGGGCTTGTCGCCACCGGGCCCGTTGTCGCCGTGCCCGCTGTCCTCACCGGACGGCGGGCTGTGCGGTCGCTGGAACCTTGAGGCTCTGTTGGTGCGAGAGGTGTGGTCGGGGCGGGTGGGTACGCAAGCAGTCATTGCTCTTGTCTCCTCCGGGGCAGCGCGGGTCGCGGAACTGGGGATCGCGGCCGTGGGTCACGGCGTGCAGCGGGGGAATCAAAACTCTCGGTAAATGAATCGTAATTCAGAGTAAAGAACAGGAAGTGATTTTAGGGGCATTTGGGTTAAGCCTTCACCCGAATAAGTGAATAAGCGTTTCGGGCGGCTTGTCGCATCAATGGGTGTGTGGGTGCATGCGAGGTTTGCCGCGCCTTGACCTGAATCCCCAATACCGTTCGAGAAAGAGGGTGGGCGGATGATGGCCGCCACGAAGAGAGCCACCTTCGGCGTCACCGCCGCCGCACTGTCCCTGGCCCTCGCCGGCTGTGCCGGCTCCGCGGACCCGTTGAAGGACGGCCGCGAAGGCGCCCCCGGTGCGAAGAAGAACCCGCCGGTGGCCGCCCCGCAGAGCCCGGCCCGGCTGATCGGCGACGGCTCCACCGCGTACACCGGCCGCCAGCCGCTGCAGCCCGTACCGCACAAGCTCAAGGCCGGTGAGAAGCCGCCGCAGTTCGTGGTCTTCTCCTGGGACGGAGCCGGCGAGGACAGCCAGCGGCTCTTCTCGCACTTCCGCAAGGTCGGCCAGCAGTATGGCGCGAAGATGACGTACTTCCTGAGCGGTGTCTATCTCCTGCCCGAGGAGAAGAAGCACCTCTACGACCCGCCGCAGCATTCGGCCGGCCGCTCGGACATCGGGTTCAACGACGCCAAGGGAATCAAGGACACCGTGGAGCAGATCCGCGGCGCCTGGTTCGAGGGCAATGAGATCGGCACCCACTTCAACGGCCACTTCTGCGGCGCGGACGGCGGCGTCGGCACCTGGTCCAAGGACGAGTGGAAGAGCGAGATCGCCCAGGCCAAGTCCTTCGTCAAGAACTGGAAGTCCAACACCGCCCTCAAGTCCCTCAAGCCGCTGCCCTTCGACTACGAGAAGGAACTGGTCGGCGCCCGCACCCCGTGTCTGGAGGGCCGCAAGAACTTCATGCGAGCGGCCTCCGAAATGGGCTTCCGCTACGACACCAGCGGCGTCAACGACCAGATCTGGCCCGAGAAGCAGGGCAAGCTCTGGGACCTGTCGATGCAGCTGGTGCCGGTCCCCGGGCGGGCCTTCCAGACCCTGTCCATGGACTACAACTTCTACATGAACCAGTCCGGTGCGACGCGGGGTGACGAGGACAAGCACGCGTACTGGGGCGACCAGATGCGCGACGGCCTGGTGCAGGCCTTCGGCCGCTCGTACCAGGGCAATCGCGCCCCGCTGATCATCGGCAACCACTTCGAGTCCTGGAACGGCGGCACCTACATGCGCGCCATCGAGGACACCATCAAGACCGTCTGCACCCAGCGGGACGTGCGGTGTGTGTCGTTCCGTCAGCTCGCGGACTGGCTGGACGCACAGGACCCCAAGGTCCTCGCCAAGCTCCGCACCCTGAAGGTCGGCGAGGCACCGAAGACGGACTGGGCGACCTTCCTGAACCCGGCCGCCCACCCCGCCGCGCACGCTCCCGCCGCACACGCTCCGGGAGCCCCTGGAGCCAAGTCGGCTGAGCGGCACTGACCGCCAGGACTAAGCCGGCTGAGCGGCACTGACCGCCAGTCGCTCATCGAGTACGAAGGCCGGGTCGACCTGGGCAGTCAGGTCGGCGCCGGTCTTCGCGTTTCCCCAGCTCTCCGCGTTCTTCAGGTGGAAGTGCACCATCTGACGGGTGTAGCGCTCCCAGTCGCGGTGCGCGTAGCTGTCCTCCGCGGCGTCCTGGAGCGCCTGGAGGGCCAGGCGGTTGTCCGCCTCCAGGAGTTCGAAGCGGGACGGGCGACCCTTCTCCATGGCGCGCACCCAGTCCGAGTGGCCCACGGTGACCAGCAGATCGTCGCCGACCTCCGCCCGCAGGAAGTCCAGGTCGTCCTGGCCCTGCACCTTGTTGCCGACGACCTTGAGCGCGATGCCGTAGTCCCTGGCGTACTCCTTGTACTGCCGATAGACCGAGACCCCCTTGCGGGTCGGCTCGGCCACCAGGAAGGTCATGTCGAACCGGGTGAACATGCCCGACGCGAAGGAGTCCGAGCCCGCCGTCATGTCGACGACGACGAACTCGTCGGGGCCGTCGACCAGGTGGTTCAGGCACATCTCGACCGCGCCGACCTTGGAGTGGTAACAGGCCACGCCCAGGTCGGACTCGGTGAACGGGCCCGTCGCCATCAGCCGGATCTCACCGTCGTCGAGGGTGACGGGGCGGGCGCAGGCCTCGTACACCGGGTTGTCCTCGTCGACCCGCAGCAGCCGGGAGCCCTCGCCGGGCGGGGTCGTCTTGATCATCGTCTCGGCGGAGGCGATGCGCGGGTTGGTGCCGCGGAGGTAGTCCTTGATGAGGGGCAGGTGCGCGCCCATCGCGGGCAGCGCGGCCGACTCCTCCTCGCTGAGACCCAGCGCGGCGCCCAGATGCTGGTTGATGTCGGCGTCTACGGCGACGACCGGGGCCTCGTTGGCCGTGAGGTGGCGGATGAACAGCGAGGACAGCGTGGTCTTGCCACTGCCGCCCTTCCCGACGAAAGCGATCTTCATGTTCACCAAGGGTAATCGCATGAATGCTTTAAGTGTGCGCGCTGAGTGAAGAAGACCACTCCAAGGAGGGGCGAGGGGGAGGGGGGACGATCGGTGCGTACGCTCCTTACTTATGAGTACGAACGCTGATCCGCTCGCGGCGCTGGGTGCGCTGACCGGCGTGCCCGAGGCCGTGGATTCCGTGCGCAAGGCGGTGGACCGGGTCTACGGCCACCGTGTGATGCGGCGCCGCAGCAACGAGATCACCGCGGAGGCCGCACTGCGCGGCGCACGGGGTTCGGCGGCGCTGTCCGGCGCGGACTGGGCGCTGGAGGAGGTGCGGCGGCGTACCGACTTCAGTGTGGACGACGAGTCGCGGGTGGTCGGCGGGGCGCTGCGGTTGACGGCCGAGGCCGGTCAACTCCTCTCCATCTGGCGGCAGTCGCCGTTGCGGGTGCTGGCGCGACTGCATCTGGTGGCGGCAGGCGGTGCGGGCATCGCCGATGAGCTGGTGGGCCGGCCCAGGCTGGCGGGCGAGACGGTGGACGAGCCGCTGATCGAGCTGCCGCTGCCGGGTGCCGATGAGGTGGCGGGGCGTCTCGAAGGACTGTCCCAGCTGATCATCGCGGGTGGTGCGGCGGCTCCGGCGCTGGTCACGGCGGCAGTGGTGCATGGTGAGCTGCTGGCACTGCGGCCGTTCGGTTCGCACAACGGGCTGGTGGCGCGGACCGCCGAGCGCATCGTGCTGATCAACAGCGGTCTGGACCCGAAGTCGGTCTGTCCGCCGGAGGTCGGCCACGCGGAGCTGGGGCGGGCTGCCTACGCCGGAGCCCTGGAGGGATATGTGTCCGGTACGCCGGAGGGCGTGGCGGCGTGGATCGCGCACTGTGGGCGTGCGGCGGAGCTGGGTGCCCGGGAGTCGACCGCAGTGTGCGAGGCGCTTCAGCGCGGTGCGGCCTGAGGGCCTGTTCCCGGCCTTGAGGTAACGGTTCCGAGGGGCTTGAAACACCCCGGGTGGCCTGGAAAAGAAAGATGCGGCGGTACCGAATTCGGTACCGCCGCTGGCATGTCCGTCGAGTTACCAAGCGTCCTCGGATGTTGCCCATCAGGTCGGGAACTTGGCCCGTGGCCTGGTGCGGCTGGCCCGTAATCGACGGGTCGACGTCGCGTGGGTGCTCGACTTTCATGCTTCGGTCCGTGGGGCCGTGCTGCGTAGAAGGTGATCCTCTCGGATGTCCCTGGTCTCGCGGGCCGTGAATCCTTTCTACTCCCGTTGCCGGAGAAGCGGAACCCCTGGCGGCACTTCTTTACTTTTACTCTCAAACAAGGACAAAGAGGTCGGGGGTTCTGGACCAAAGAGGTCGGGGGTTCTAGACGGTGACGGCCTTGGGGAGTGTGGCGCGACGGCGGCTGGCGTACCAGACCAGACCGGCCGTCGCCGCAGCCGCACCCACGGCTGCCGCGGCCATCAGCGCGGGGCGGGGCGGCATGGACAGTGACGGCAGTCGCTGCTTGAGCCGCACCGGGCGGTTGAAGACCAGAATCGGCCACTCCCGCGCGGTGGCCTCGCGGCGCAGCGCGCGGTCCGGGTTGACCGCGTAGGGGTGCCCGACCGACGCCAGCATGGGGACGTCGGTGGCCGAGTCGCTGTAGGCGAAGCAGCGCGTCAGGTCGTACCCCTCGGAGGCGGCGAGCTCCTTGACGGCCTCGGCCTTGGTGGGGCCGTACGCGTAGTACTCCACCTCGCCGGTGAAGCAGCCGTCGTCCCCGACGACCATCCGGGTCGCCACCACCCGGTCCGCACCGAGCAGCTCGCCGATCGGCTCGACCACCTCGGCGCCGGAGGTCGAGACGATCACCACGTCCCGGCCGGCCGCGTGGTGCTCCTCGATGAGGGAGGCGGCCTCGTCGTAGATGATCGGGTCGATCAGGTCGTGCAGGGTCTCGGCGACGATCTCCCGCACCTGCTGGACGTTCCACCCCTTGCAGAGTGCGGAGAGGTATTTACGCATCCCCTCCATCTGATCGTGGTCCGCGCCGCCCGCCAGGAAGACGAACTGTGCGTAGGCGGTTCGGAGAACGGCGCGGCGGTTGATCAGTCCGCCTTGGTAGAAGGACTTGCTGAAGGTCAGCGTGCTCGACTTCGCAATGACGGTCTTGTCCAGGTCGAAGAAGGCAGCGGTGCGAGGCAACGAGTGGTTTTCCACGAGGCGAGCATAGGCGCCCCTCATTCGGCGTAGGCTGGGGCGCGTGGGTTTGCCTGAGAAGGCTCTCGGGTACACCATGGAAGTCACGGATCGTTCGCGACCGTGCTACCTCGGTTCGGCTCCTCCCCCCCCCGAGTCGAACCGTGGCAGACGACCCCCGCTCTCCCCCCCGGCGGGGGTCGTCGCATGTCCGGATGCTTTTTCGGGCGTTGCCCCGGCCTCTTGGTACGTGCTCATTGCAGCCTCCCCCGTGGATGTCCGTCTTCCGGTGACGGCTTCTTACGATCTGAACTCGTCACTCTCCGTAGTTGTTCCGTTCCCCTTGGAAGTCACTGGTAAGGGTGAGCGGAATATTCACAACCGATGAGTTGTCCACGGTTTTCGAGCAAGATCCACATGCTTTTCCAGATCACTGCACGGTGATTCCAGCCGCGAACTCCGCGGTTGTCCAAATCACTTGGGATCGCAGTGAGAGGGGGCGGGGATCATGGCTGGAGCGATGACACCCGACCGGTTGTCGGCCGTCGAGGGGCGACGGGGCACACCGCTGATCGTCACCGAAGACGTGGAACTGCTCGACGATCTGCTGAGGCTTTGTGCCGCGGCAGGGGTGGAGCCGGAAGTTCACCACGGACTGCCGGAGCGGGGCGGGGGCTGGGAGTCGGCGCCGCTGGTGCTCGTCGGGGACGACGCGGCGGTCCGGGTGCGCGGGGCCGTGCGCAGACGCGGCGTGATGCTCGTCGGACACGACCAGGACGACCCGTCGGTCTGGCAGCGGGCCGTCGAGATCGGCGCGGACCACGTGCTGCGGCTGCCGGACGCCGAGTCCTGGCTGACCAACCGTATCGCCGACGCGGCGGAGGGCGTCGGCCGTCAGGCGCTCACTGTCGGAGTGATGGGCGGGCGTGGCGGGGCCGGGGCTTCCACCCTGGCCTGCGCGCTGGCCGTCACGGCGGCCCGGGCCGGCCGGCGGGCGATGCTCATCGACGGCGACCCTCTCGGCGGCGGGCTCGACGTCCTGCTCGGCGGAGAGTCAGTGGAAGGCATGCGGTGGCCGGATTTCGCCGGTTCGCGGGGGCGGGTGGCCAGCGCGGCGCTGGAGGAGGCGCTGCCCCGGCTGCACGACCTGAGAGTGCTCAGCTGGGACCGCAGCGACGCGGTGGTGATCCCTCCGGAGGCCATGCGAGCAGTGCTGGCGGCGGCCCGCAGGGCGGGCGGGGTGGTGGTCGTGGACCTGCCGCGCCGGATGGACGAGGGCGTGGCGGAGGCGCTCGCCCAGCTCGATGTGGGGCTGCTGGTGGTGCCGGGGGAGCTGCGGGCGGTGGCTGCGGCGAAGCGGGTCGCGCTGGCCGCCGGGATGGTGCTGGGGGATCTGCGGACCGTCGTACGGGGGCCGTACTCGACAGGGCTGGACGAGGAGTGGGTGGCGAAGGCGCTGAACCTGCCCCTGGTGGGTGAACTGCCCGCCGAGCCGGGGCTGTTGCAGGCGCTCTCGGACGGGGATCCGCCGGGCGGCAGCGCGCGGGGGCCGCTGGCCCGGTTCTGCACCGCGTTCTGGGACCGGGCACTGGTCAAAGGTGCGGCCCGATGAGCGCGAACGTACTGCTCAACGCCGTACGGCAGCGCCTCGCGGAGAGCGGCGCCGAACCGACTCCGGCCAGGGTGGCGGCGGCACTGCGGGCCCAGGGGCGGCTGCTCGGGGACGCGGAAGTGCTGGGTGGCGCGCAGGAGTTGAGGTCCGAGCTGGTCGGGACCGGGCCGCTGGAGCCGTTGCTTGCCGATCCGACGGTGAGCGATGTGCTGGTGTCGGCGCCGGACCGGGTCTGGGTGGACCGGGGTGCGGGCCTGGAGCTCGCCGGGGTGACCTTCCGGGACGCGGCGGCCGTGCGCGGTCTGGCGCAGCGGCTGGCAGCTGTAGCGGGGCGGCGGCTGGACGACGCCCGGCCGTGGGTGGACGCGCGGTTGCCGGACGGGACGCGGATGCATGCGGTGCTGCCGCCGGTGGCAGTGGGGTCGACGTGTCTGTCGTTGCGGGTGGTGCGGCCGAAGGCGTTCCGGCCGGAGGAGCTGGTGGCGGCCGGGACGGTCCCGCCGGGCGGCGACGTACTGCTGCGGGCCCTGGTTGAGGCGCGGCTGTCGTACCTGATCAGCGGGGGTACGGGGGCGGGCAAGACCACTCTCCTGTCGGCGTTGCTGGGGCTGGTCGGGGAGCACGAGCGGATCGTGCTGGCCGAGGACTCGGCGGAGTTGCGGCCCGACCATCCGCATGTGGTGCGGCTGGAGTCACGGCCACCGAATCAGGAGGGCGCGGGACAGGTCACCTTGCAGGACCTGGTGCGGCAGGCGTTGCGGATGCGACCCGACCGGTTGGTGGTCGGGGAGGTGCGGGGGGCGGAGGTGACGGAGTTGCTGGCGGCTCTCAATACCGGCCATGAGGGTGGTGTTGAGCGACGCCGAAGATTGCACTTGCGCGGAGAAGGTTGCACTGGTCTTGCACCTGCGCAGCAAACATTGCACCTGAGGTGTCGGACGGGTCTGAAGAGTTCGTTTCTACCCGTGCCGTCGATCAAGCAAGAGATCATGACGGCATGGCTAAACGGATGCCGATGACCTCCGGCGGCCCGAAGGCACGCCTCCCAGCTGTCCCCTGGCCACTACCCGGTGAAGCGCTCTTCAGCTGGGTCGAAGCGGTCGCCAGGACGTATGACATGGACCTCCGTCGTGCGACTGACGTTCTGGGGCTGCATGTCCGACCGACCCATGCCGTGCACCTCGCAAAGCTGACGTTTTGGCTGCCCGACGTTCAAGCGGACAGGGTCAGGGAGGCCAGCGGGTTACCTCTCAGCGTCATCCATGACATGACTCTCCGGCGGTTCCTCAAAGCAGGAGTGGACCACGGCGGCGGCAGTGGAAGACCGGCGGCAAACTCCGAGCTGGCCCGTACGCGGGCACGGAGCCTCTACGTCAGGAACTCACCTGCCTACTGCCCGAGCTGCCTCAACGAGAACGGCATGAGATGGCCACTCACCTGGCTGCTGAAGTCGACGTCGACATGCCCCGCTCACCAAGGCGGCCTCTGGCCGGGAAGTCCCGGCCGGTGGAGTACCTACCGATACCCGACCGCTCGACCGGCATTCTCTGCGAGCAGCGAACTCATCGCCCATCAGGAAGAGTTGAATTCCCTGTTGATCTCCGACAACGGAGCCTGGGCCACCAAGCGTCACACCTTCGGAGACCTCCACGCCCTCGCATACCTGGCGTGGATCTACGGCGACGCACATGCTCACCTTGCGAACGCAGAACCGCCGCTCCGCCGAGCATTCGCCGCCTTCGTAGCCTTGGCTGACCTCGAAGGGAAGCGCGGGACACGAGACATGCAGGGCCCTGGAAGGGCGCTCGAAGCCTTCTCTCTTGACGACCACTACCGCCACCTCGCGCAGGCAGCGGCTTACCGCATCGCGGCCCGCCTGATGAAGGAGCCCTCCGGGAAGTGGGACTTCGAGCCCGTCGTGACAGATGGAGGCGAGGAGTGGCCGCTCCAGCACACTCCCTACAGCCACCGGCATCTAGTCCAGGCCAGCCCGACGATCCACCCATTCCTCAGACGTCATCTGACTCCCGAGTGCTTCGAGCGTGTGACAACGTATCGAGCTGCCCACAGCCCACGGTGTTAAAGGATCAGGGCGTAGCACCAGATGGAACGCGGCCCTGCAAGGGGCGCTGGTCGTTGCCGCAGGTACCGAGCCGGGAAGCCCACTACATGGCAGTCGCCTGATGGTCCACCGGCACGTCGCGTACGCCCATGGCCTGTGGGTCGACCTGAAAGAAGGTGAGCCCGGGTGAAGTTCGCGTCGGGGCCCGAGCGGCACACCGTGCGCCTGCGGGCGGATCTGGCAGCTCTCGGGTGGGCGGTGAGCGTGGTGGAACCGGTCGCGCCGTCGACTACGGTCAGAGTCGAAGCGGTCCATCCCGGCGGGGCGGTGATTGTGCTCCTGACCCGGCCGACGATCCGCCCGCCCGCGCCGGTCCGCTGGAAGACGAAGAACGTGCGGATCTCCTGCCGGACGGCCAGGGGTGCGACCTGGTACCGGCTGCCGAACACCACGTGGACACTGCGGTTCGCGGCCGAACCGGACATGGTGCTTCCGCCGGAGTCCGGGGCGTATCCGGTCCACGGACCCACTGCGGCGACCCGCCGCGCATCGCGTCCGATCGCACCGACATGCCCATGCGACAAGGTGGCGTTCCCCAGCCAGGAACGGGCCGTGGTCGCCCTCGGAGACGTCCAGCGCAAACGGCTGGCCACGACCGGGCACATCACAGAACGGCGCGTCTACCTGTGCCCGGACGTCCCCGGGATTTGGCACATGACGTCCAAGAAGGGCGGCGGCCGGAGCCCGTAGAGACCCCTGCCGGGGGCTAGTTGTCGTCCTCGTCGATCAGGAACCCGCGCTGGGGCGAGGGGGCCGCCGCCGTGCGTACAGGGGCCAACCGTGGACCGGGGCCGGGTGCGGCCGGGGAAAGGGCACCGTGGCCCCCTGCGGGTCCTCCTGGGCGGCGGGAGACCGTGACGGCCTCGTCGAGAACGACGTCGACCTGGTAGCGGTCCTGGGCAGCCGCGAGGCTGCCGATCGTCTGGTGCATGAACCGGCGGGCGTCCCGGTGCAGCCGGGAGGCCGGACCACACGGGCGGGCCTCGTGCTGCTCGACGGCGGCGGCCTCTCGGGTCGCGACAGCCGCGAACCACTCCACGGTGGCCCGGTCGTCGCCATGGGGGGTGATCACGAAGCCGACCGCGCGGGCCCGCTCCGTGGTGTCGGCTGCGGAGAGGCCCACACCGGCCAGCAACCGGCGCAATTCCGAGGGCAGAGACTCAGGTTGGGGGTTGTGGCGGCGAAGGGTGGCGTTCATGCGGTGCGAGGCTACCGGCACGGCCGGAGCCCCGGGCCTCGGACCCGGAATGTACGGCGGCACCGTCTGCTCGCGGAGGGCGAGACAGAGCACTCGGGCCGGCGAAGGTGCTTCTCCTCACCTGCCGCGGACGGACGGTGCCATGCCCTGCTACCGGGTGGCCGGGCTCCGGTGGTCGTGAGGGCACCGCCAGCAGTCCTCCACGACCCACCCGTCAGTCTGGAATCTGATCCAGCCAGCGGCTACGAGTTCGTCCAGGAGACGCCACAGATCAGCGGTGAAAATCCGTCGGTTCGCTGCCTTGATGGCGAATTCCGTGACGGGTGAAATGTCCTGGGCGAGTGTGGCCAGCACCATGAACATGCCGCCCGCTTCCCAGCTGAGCTGCCCCTCCATCATCGCAGCGGTCAAGGCGTCGGGGATGCACGTGACCTCGTGCATCGCCGGTGGTTCCGGAGATGTCCGGCCCCGCACCACCACTGCCGTATCCAACCCGTCCACGCTGCCTCCAAGTTCCAGTCATCCCAACGTCGAATGGCCGACCGTAGGGTCTGGGAGGAACGGGCAGGCAGCGCCACCCACGACAACGCGTATCTGTCATCAGATCGGGCGTGCACCGCTGTGTGTGGCGCACGGTCGGGTCCCGACGACCGGCGTGTGCTCGATGCAGTCAGGTGGCGATCTGTGAGGCTCGCTGGCGGAGTTCTTGGGCGGCCGGGATGCCGTCGAAGCGCCGCAAACGTACGCGGAGGTCTCGCAAGGCAGCTTCGACCTTCACAGAGCGGATGCCGTCCGCGCAGTCCAGGAAGTCGCCCCAGGTGGCCATGGCTCCGTCGACGTCGCCGCGTCGCAGGCGTACGCCGCCCAGGTCGGCGAGGACGATCGCACGGGTGCGGCGGCGGTCCAGGCCGTGGATGTCCAGTGCCAGGTGAAGATGCTCTTCGGCGGCGTCCAGGTCGCCGAGTCGGGTGAGGATCATGCCGGACTCGTGGGCCCACCGGCCGGGCGAGTAGTGGGCGGCCCAGGATTCCCCGGACACGGCCGCCCCGCTCTTCCCGATCGCCGACTCCGACATGGCCAGGTGCCGGGTGGCCAGGTGCCGGTCGTCGTCCTGTGCGGCGGCGTTCGCCAAAGTGGCCTCGTAGTAGGCCACGGCGCGGGGATTCTCCAGATGGCGGCCGTACTGCACGCAAGCCTCGCCGAGCTGAACCGCTTCGGCCCGGTACCCGAGGTCGATGCTCTGTACGGCGAGGCCGCGTAACGCGGTCGCGGCCAGCTCGGGGTCGTCCGCTTCGGCGGCGAGCCGGAAGGCGTGCGCGTAGTACCCCTGGGCCAGGCCCCGCAGCCGGGGGGTGTCGCCTTCGTCCTGGGCCATCCACCCGGCGAGGTGGACCAGTTGAGAGGTCGCGGCGAACAGGTCGCGGCCGGTGGCCTCGGTGAACGAACCGTTGAGCCAGGGTGCCACGTCGTTGGCGAGGTAGCGCACGGCGAGATGGCGTGCGTGACCGCCGCCGAGCTCGGAGGCGGCGTCGCCGAGCACCTTGACCATCTGCCGCACGGCTGCGACCTCGCCGCTGCCGACACGGACGGCCCCGGCCGGGGCGGTCTTCGTGCGGCGAGTGATCGACTCGGGGTCGGGCAGCCCGAGGGCCGTGAGGGCATAGCCGCTGGACGCGGTGATGAAGTTCCTCCGGTCCACGTCCAGATCGTCCTTCCCGAGCCCGATGACTGATGCCACGGTATCGCCGCTGATCGTGGGGGGCCCGCTGGATTTGGGGAGACCTTCGGGAACCCGGTCCAGGCCAAGGACGGCCACCACGTAGGGCCGCCAGTAGGTGGGTGCCCGCCCGCCGGTCATCCACCGCCAAGCGGACTTGCGGTCGACTCGGTCGGCACGGCCGCACTCCGCCATGCCGACTGCGCGGGCGAGCTTGGCCGGGCCCCACCCACGGCGTTCGCACTCGGTGCGGATGAGCTGTGCGAAGTCGTCGTCGCTCATTCCCGCCCCTCCTCACGGCTGGCCCACGCTGGCCCACACTGGCCCACAGTCTGGCCCCTCCCCACGGTCTGTGCCCGGTCGTTGACTGAACATCACCTTCCGGACCATGGAGAGAGGCGATGACGATGCAGATCAAGACGTGCCCCCGCGAGGTGATGCAGAGCACCGAGGCCGGCGGGGTGCTGCCGGTCACCTCGGCGCCGACGGCCCCGTTCGTGAGCGAGGTCGTCCCGCAGCGGCAGGACATCGCGTACGACCACCGCACCGGTCTGGCTTCCCTGCCCGTGGACGTGTGGTTCCGGGACGGGACGACGGCGGCGGCCGTGATGTTGATGGACCCGGGGCAGCTGGAGCGGTCCTACGCCCAGATCGGTCGGGCCCTGGACGCTCGCGAGAAGGGCCAGGGGCTGACGTGAGGGTCCGGTTAGCCGACCCGGTCGGCACTGTCCTGACGTGGCTGTGGGCCGTCGGCTCGGTGACGGCCGTGGTCGGGCTCGGTGCCCTGGTCCACGACGAGCTGGCCGCCGACCGCGACGGCCTCGCCTCACCGGCGCTGACCGCACCGGACACCAGCCCGGACGACATGCAGGGGGCCGCATCATGACCGTGTCCACGATGACCACACCGGCCGGGACGCTGTTCGCTTACGCGGACGAGCTGGTGGAGAAGGCGGCGGCCTCCCAGTGGCCCGGTGCCCCGGTGACGCTCGGTGCCCATGTCCCGAGCGTCACCGGTTACGTCCGCCGCATCGAGGTGGGACGGCGGACCCTGTTCGCGAAGGTCTCGTTCCTGGGCGTCTCGCTGGTCTCCGCGCTGCGGGGCACGTGCGGGTCCTGGGAAGCCGTCCAGGCCGCACAGGCGGCATACACGGCTTCCCCCGGTGCCCTTCTGGAACGGGAGGCGGCACAGCTCGGACTCCTCACAGCGGCGGGCCTGCGGGCCGCCCACGTCGCCGCCTACCGGGGCGGGGTGCTGTTCACGGAACCGGTGGAGGGGCCCACGCTCGGGGACCTGGTGGCCGACCAGCCGCACCGCACCGCCGACCTGATGACCGCCGTCCGGCGCGAACTGGCCCTGTTGCAGCGGCCGGACATCGCGGACCGTGCCGACGCCCTGGCGATACGGGAGAGGTCGATCGACGCGACGTTCGGCCGGAAGTTCAACGGGATCAGCGGCACCACCTATCTCGCCCAGGCCGGAGAGCTGGGGCCAGTACTGACGGCCGTTGTCTCCCGGCTGCGGCGACTGCGGCTGGCCCCGGCCGGGCAGCGAGTCGTCGCGTTCGGCGACCTGAAGCCCGAGCACGCCGTGTTCCCCGACGGGGCCGGGGGGCGGCCGGTGTTCCTGGACCCCGGCCTGTCCCTCACCCACCCCTGTGCGGACGCCGCGAAGCTGATCTCCCGCATGGTCCTGGGGCTGATCGCCCGGCCGCCGCAGGCGGCCGGGGTGGCGGCCACCGTGACCGGGATCGGGACGTTCGCCGACACCGCGACGGCCGGACTCGGGCCCGAGGCACGGGCGGCCTGGCTGCGGCACCTGGTCGTCCTGTGGCTGATGGACACCACGAACATCGTCACGACCTACCTGACCGCCCCCGTCTCGCTGCCGCTGCCCGAGCGGGCGGTGGCCGTGGTCGCGAAGGCCGGACCGGTGTGCACGCTCCTGGACCGGGTGTCGGCCTGTCTGACGACGGGCACGGACCCGCGTGCGGTGTGGCGGCTGGCCCTGTCCGACGTTGTCACGGCGGCCCGGCCATGAGGGGGCAGGTGCGGTCGGTGGGGATCATCGGGGCCGGGGCCGTCGGTCACACCGTCGCCACCCTCCTGACCGCCGCCGGGTGGTTCCCGAGGCTGCGGATCGCGTCGGGGAGCGAACGGTCGGCCGCCGCGTTGCTCGCCGATCTGGAGGACATGCAGCAGGTCATGGGGTCCCCCGTCCGGGCGGAGATCTCGGACGTGTCCGCCATGGCCGACTGCGACGCCGTGGTGGTCTGCCCCCGGGCGAAGTTCACCAACACCGCCGCCCGCGACGTGCGGATGGCCGGACTCGCGGTGAACGCCCCCGTGATCGCTGCCCTGGGCCGTCAGCTGTCGGGATATACCGGGACGGTGGTCGTGGTGACCAACCCCGTGGACGTCATGACCCGCGTGTTCGCCGAAGCCAGCGGCACCGGCCGGGTGTTCGGGGTGGGCTCCAACACCGACACGGCCCGCTACCGGCTCACCCTCGCCCGCCTCCTGGCCGTCCCCGTCGAAGCGGTGCACGGGCACGTGATCGGCGAGCACGGGGACGACGCCGTGGTCTGCGCCGCCGACACCCGGGTCGGCGGGCTGCCCGTCGCGGTCCCGCTGCGGGCCGTCCACGACGAGCTGACCGAACGCCCCCGCCGCATCAACCTCGGGCTCGGGCGGGCCCGCTCCGGCCCCGCCGGGGCCGTCATGGCAGCCCTTCGGGCCGCCCTCGGACTCACCGACACCGTCGTGGAACTGTGCACCCTCCATGACGGCACCTGGGCGGGAATGCCGGTGCGGTTCACCGCCGGAATCCCCACCGTCACTCCCCCCGGCCTGGACCCGGCGGAACGGCGGCTGCTGGCCGCCGCGAGCACCAAACTGCACACCGCCTACAACACGTTGCCCCGCTTCACCGAAGGAGATCCAACACAGTGACTGCGCACGCCACCCGCATCACGACCGCCGACCACCACGTGACCGTGACCAGCCCCCGTCAGCCGGTCACGGACTGGGCTCTGCGGTATTTCGGCCCCTGGTGGAACGCCGCCGACGTCACCGACTCCGACGAGCCCGAGGCCGGGCCGGTGGTGGCCGCCGACGTGGACGACCACCAGCTGGCCGCCCTCACCGATCAGGTCAACTCCCGCCCAGCCGTGAGCGAGACCGTCTACGCGAACGCCCCGCTGCGGTACATGCGGGACGGCGACGTGGTCGTGGCCTGCCAGCCCAGCGAACCCCTGGCCTACCGGTACGAGCCCGGCCGCCTGCGGATCGTCGGCGGCGAGGACACCCCCGTCGCGCTGGCCACTGCCCGCTTCGCCCGCGAGATCCTGCGCGGCCAGCTCCTGGCCGACGGCTGGTCGATCCTCCACGCCTCCGCCGTCACCAACGAGGCCGGGGACACCGTCCTGACCCTGGGTGGCAAGGGCGCGGGGAAGACCACCACCGCGTTGTTGCTGGCCCGCTCGGGGTGGGGGCTCCTCGCCAACGACCGCGTCTTCGTCCGCCCCGACAACAACGGCGGGGTACGGGTACTGCCGTGGCCCTCCGCAGCCGCCGTCGGCCTTGGCTTCCTGGACGCGGCCGGGCTCTACGACGGCGTACGCGAACGCGTCCTGGCCGGGGAACAGCTCCACCCCACCCAGCACCAGCGGGTCACCGACGCCCTCCACCACGGCCGCCGAGCGGCCCTTCGTAACGACGCGGGCAAGGAGCTGAAACCGCAGTTCTTCCCCGACCAGCTCGCCTCATGGCTCGGGCTGACCCTGGCCACCGAAGGCCGGGCCGCGCGGGTGCTGTTCCCCACCGTCAACAAGGCCGCCAACCCGGCCGTGGTGGACGACACCCGCGCGCTTGGCGACGCGGACCTGTTCACCGCGTCCACGGAGGACCGCTACCCGGACGTCTTCGGCCTCGCCCCCGCCCCCGGCAAGGCGGCTTCCGCCGCGTCCTCCACGCTCGCCCTCCTGGCCGAACTGCCCCACCAGTCCATCACCCTCGGGCACGACGTGAAGACGAACGCCGAATTCCTCGCCCTGATCACCACGCAGTGAACCCGCGGCAGGTGACCCGAAGCACCTTCGCCGGCCCGCGTGCTTCGGGTCACCTGCCGCCCCACAACTTCGGCGAACCCTCGCCGAGAACCGACGAACAGAAAGGGCTCCTCCCATGGACGACCTCCTGCCGCCTGCGAAGCGCACCACCACCCGCGCAGAGCGACTGTTCACAACGAAGGCCAACCGGCGGGTGCAGAACCCCGGCGAATGCCACGAGTACAAGAAGACGTCCGGGTCCTCCGACGGCGCGAAGACGTACGACACCACCGCCACCTGATCCGCCCCGTCCGCCGGGGGATGCGCCTGCGGCGCATCCCCCGGCCCCTTTCGGAAGGCTGACATGATCAAGCTGCGTCTGACCCCGTACGCGAACACCGCCTGGACCTGGGACAACTCCACCGGCACCTACCGGACCGAAGACCGCCGGAGCGAGATCACTCCGCTGTCCCACCCGATGCTCGAACACCTCGCGCTCACCAACGGCACCCGCCACCTGGTCGTCGTCCGGGAACGCACGGCAGACAGGGCCGCCGCCCGGCCCGAACCCCGCACGCTCACCGGTGCCGACTTCGACGCTGCCCGCACCGCCGCCGAGACGTGGCCGCTGGACTACGTCCTCGTCGAGACCGCCCCCGGTGTGCCGGTGCGGGTCACCGCCGGGCCGTGCGGCATCGCACCGCTGTACGTCGCGCACGACACGACGACCCTGTTCGGGTCGTGGGACATGGCTGACCTCGCCCAGCACGCACAGGCGTTGAGCCCGCGCGAGGTCGCCCGCCTGCTGATCTACCGGCCCCGCTACAGCAGTGAGACCGTCTTCCAGGGCATCCGCCGGGTCACCGAACGCGCCACCGCACACTTCGGAGGACACCTGCACGTGCAGTACCCCGAACCCGCCCTGCACAGCGGCCCCCGTGAACTGGACGACGACGCCGACGTCCTGGGCGCGTTCGTGGCCGTCATGGACGACGCGCTGGACGCCCGCCCGCTGGACCCGGGCACCACGGTCTTCCACCTCACCGGCGGCTTCGACTCCGGCACCGTCGCCACCCGGGCCGCCGAACGCCGCCCCGGCCAGTACGCAACGTCCACCCTCCTCATCGCCGGGCCCGGACGTAGCTCCCAGATCCGCCGCCGGGGACAGATACGCGACGCCGTGTCCTTCGCCGACACCGATCTCGTCGTGGACGCCGCCGAGAACGGCGTCCTGGCCCCGGGCTGTGCCCGCAGGTGCGGCGCACGGATCAGCCCGTACGAGGAGCCCCTGCACCACCCCTTCACCCTCATGACCGACCGCATCGCCCAGCACGGGGCCCGCACGGTCGTGACCGGGCTGGGCGGGGACGAGATGGTGGCCCTGTCCCAGCAGGAGTACCCGCACAAGCCGATGGGCGAGATCAGCGACGCCCTGCCCTGGATCAGTGCACGGGCCCGTGCCGCCCTGGAGTTCGCCGACGACGCCATCGCCCCGCCCGCCCGCGTGAACTCCATGACCCTGCTGTCCCTGGAGACGACCGCCCCGGTTCTCCTGCGGGCCGGGATCTGGCCCGTCCACCCGTTCACCGACCCCGACATGATCCAGCTCGGCGAGTGGCTGCCCTACGACTGGCGCGAGTTGAAGCAGCTCCAGCGCCGCCGTCTCGCCGCCCTTGGGCTCGGACCGGACGTCACCCAGTCCCGCACCCGCGAGTCCTTCGCCGAAGTCGTCCAACACGCTCTGACCACTGAAGCCCGTCCCATGTTCGACCTGATGCTGACGGACGGTTCGCCCCTCTTCGAAGAGGGTCTGGTCGACCCGGATGGCCTCCGCAAGGGGTTGCAGCAGCTCGACGCGGGCCCCTACCGGGAGGACGGCGACGCCCAACTCCTGGAAGTCGTTGACCTCCACCTCGCCGCCACGGCGTTCCTGTAGACCTGCCCCCCACCCGCCCCGGAGGAAACCGATGTACCTGATGCGCCCGGCCACACCCGCCGACCAACCCGCCGTCCGCACCCTCATCCTGGCCCGCTCCGCCTGGCTTGAGGAACGGCAGATGCCCTCGTGGCGGGCCAGCGCGGGCGACGTCGCCGGGCAGACCGAGAACACCGACGGCTCCATGTGGCTCCTCACCGACCAGGCAACGGGCCGGATCATCGGGTGCACCACCGTCCAGCAGGAAACCCCGCAGTGGGGCTGGACCGAGCAGGAACTCGCCGAACCCGCCGACTACCTATACACAACGGTGACCGACCCCGCCGACCGCGCACACCGGCCCGGAACACTCATCGCCCAGTGGGCGGTGGACAGGGCAGCACGCACCGGCAAGGCGTGGGTACGCCGGGGGTGCATGTTCACCGGCCTGGTCGCCTACTACGAGACCCAGGGCTTCGCCCTGATCCACGAGGTCCAGCGCACGACCAACCGCGTCTACCTCATGGCCCGCAAGGCCGAAGAACTGCCTGCCATCGGGATGCGTGTCCGCACGCAGGAACCGACCTGACAGAACGCAGCGTGTCCGCCCGCTCTTCGAGCGGGCGGACACGTGGTGCAAAGCACCTTCGCCGGCCGCGGTGCTCTGCGTCACCTTCGGCCGACCTGAGTTACTTCGTGAAGGCGATGATCAACCCTTCCAGCCCCATCAGCATCGTGACCAGGTAGGGGTGGGCACTGAGCCAACGCTCACAGCGGCGCGCCCAGTTATCGTGCTCGTCCGACATCGCGGTACCTTCCGCCGTAGCACAGCCCACGAGCCAGGCCCGGGACTGGACCCCCCTCTACGGGGGTGCAGCGTATGGAGTTGGGACGTGGGCTAGTCGGTCGTCTCTCTGGTCCTGCGTCATCGGGTCCTCCGAAGTGCGCGGTAGATCGGCCTACATGCCTCTGCCTCGGTTGTACTGGCCTGGACGAGTGCACACATCGAATTGGATGAATGTGCTGACTGGGCCTGCCGGATGAGGTACTGATGCCTTCGGGGTCACCCAATCGGCCGCTGCTCCGGCCCGCGCCGTCTGAGATGGGGCGGCGACACAAGCGAAGCAGAGTCCGTCTCTGTTACTCAGAGCGCCACCATGTGCCTGTGATCCTTGAAACTGCCCATGACGATCGCCTCTCCGACGAGTTGGCCACGATCGCCACTGTCATCCATTCCCTTCGCGATGCTCACGCGGCATCGGAGCCGGAGCAGGAGCGCGCCGAGACATGGGCCCTCCGGTACCGGGAGACCAATGAGAAGGCGGGACCTCTGAGCGCTCAGCGGGTGGCCGAGGGGGCTGCCCAGACAGTCACTTACCTCCGGTGGACCCTGTTGTCGCTGGCCGACGTCCTGTCCACGACCTACGGGGCGTTGGCGACCAGCCACGTGACTCGGGTGAACACCAGCGTCGTCTGGCGTCATGTTGGCCTGCATTACCGGCTGTTCGCACAGGCGGCGATGCACCTGTGCGTGGCATACCGGCCACGTGAGCATCGTCCTTCGATGGTGATGCCGTTGCCAGTTCTTCGGCATCACATCGACGTGATCCGTCCGACGCTCGAAGCGCTTTCCCCCCTCATTCGGCAGCTCGACGGGGAAGACGAGCTGCCTGTCGTGGGACAGAGGTATGCCGACCTGCTTGCCTTCGTCACGGAACTCGAAGTGGCCACCGCCCAGCCGGTCGTGCCCGAGAAGCAGGGGATTGGGCTCCAGCCGACTCCGGCGCAGGTCGGCTATCTGGACGCGATCAACAGCGCACTCCGTGGTGCAGGAATCGACGGGCTGAGCGTCGGGGACGTGCAGACGCGTACGGGGCTGGGGCGCAACACGGTCTACGACATGCTCGGCGTCTTGCTCGGTGAGGGCCTGGTGACGAGGTCCTGCGGCAGGTACTCGGCCATCCCCGCGCGTCCGACTGACAAGGAGACGTGGTGCAAAGCACTTTCGCCGGCCAGAGTGCTTCCCGTCACCTTCGGCCAACTGGCGACCGGTTGACCAGCGTCGGGTCACCCGATCGGCCGCCAGCCGCACGGTCTCTACCGAGCGTCGAGGCTAGGGTCCGGTGCGATGGAGACCATGACGTGCGAGTACCACCAGACCACCGACATCTGCCACTTGATCGTTGAGCTGCACCAGGCCGTCTCCGTACCGGCGCAGGCCCGACCGGACAAGGTCGTGGAGCCGACGGCCGAGCTCCCCCCGGTCCCGACGACGGAGGAGTCGCTGTGGGTGGTGGTCAACCGCATCGAGACGTGGGGCCACGACATGATCGACCCCGACGTCCCCATCCCTGACGGCACGGATCTGTACTTCCTGGTCCTGGCCCTTCAGACCCTGGCCGGTGCCGTGCGCGAGCCGTCCCCCGCCTGGGGGCAGGTCGCGTCGCTGCTGCGTCATGCGGCCTCCCTGGCGTCAGCGGCCCACCACAACGACTCTGGCAGCGACGCCGACTTCAGCTGGTTCATCGTCGCGCTGTACGTCGATCGGGCCCGGGCTGTGTGGCGGCAGAAGATCGGGAACCCGCTTCCGCGTCGCTGACGCAGACGGTGCGATCTGGGACACTTCCCCTCGAAGACGCCCCGCCCCGGAAGCGGTCGGGCCCGCCGACCGCCTCCCGGGAGGCCCCCCTTGGCCATCGCCCCGCCCTCGCGTTCCACCGCGTCAGCACCTTGGATGAACCGGCCCGCAAGGCGATCCACACCGTCCACGCCGCCGCCCGACCGCACCTGAAAGACCCGTACTACGAGGCCGATGTGCACGCCGCCCGCCTCGCGGACACCGCCGAGAGAGCTGGGGGCAGTTGGCGGGCCGTGATTGCGTTCGCCGGACAGGCCCCCATCGGCTTTGCCCACGGCTGCCTCCTCCACCAGGCCGACCCGTACACCGTGCCTGGCGGCACGTTCCGGATCTTCGACCTCGCGGCCGTCCCCGACTGGGAGGACGGTCAACGGCACATCCACGATGCTCTCTTCAATCACCAGCGGGCGGCTCGCGCCGTTCTCCACGTTGATCACGCCGACCACGACTTTCGCGAGCTGGCTGAAGCCTGGGGATACGAGAAGAAGAACCGCTCTCAGCCGTACGGAGGAGCGCCGGTCTTCACGGTCATGACGAGGGAGAAGGGCTGATCGGAACACTTCCGTGTTCTCCGACCGCAGAGACTCTATGCTGAGGGCGGCCCGCAAACAGGCGGGTCGTCCCGCATGGGCATACGGGACGACCAACCCGTCAGGGCTTCCGGGCCTCAGAAGGGCCGCGTCTCCGTTCCCGCTTCATCCGGGAGCGGCGGCGTCACTTCGTGATCAGCCCGAGGACCACTGGGGTGATCACCCCCAACAGCCCCAACACCACCTTGACGGTGGTCTCGTGTGCCTTCAGCCAGCGCTCAACCGGGACCAGACGGCCCGGTACCTGCGGTTCTTCCACGTGAGTGTCCTCGATGCTCGTTGAACGGGCGCGCTGTTCTCGGCGGCTGCCCGATGGCCCGATGGGGCGACAACGGCGAGGGCCGTCCAGCCCCGGGTGGGAGGGGGCGGAGCGGCTGTGAGGACGACTCGGACGAGGTTGATGAGCTGCGGCGTCTTCGGTTCGGGGGGAGGGCGCGCGGTGTGCGGCGGCAGGCTCGGGGGGAGCACCCTGAGCCAGTGCCACAGCTGGGGGAACAGTTCCGCGATGTAGGCCGCGAGTTCAGCGAGTCCAGTCAGCTCGGCAGCCCGTCTCCTGCCCGTACAGCGGGCAGTGTCGAACAGCGCCTGGGCACCTACGAGGACCCAGGTCTCGGTGGCCAGCTGCACGATGACGTCCGTCACACGCACGTGTTCTCGCAGGAGAAAGGCCATGTGACGGGTGCTTGGTGCGTCCAGCAGCCGCTGTGCGTAGTCCCGTTCGTCGTCCAGCAGCGCGGCTTCGAAGCGCGAGAACCCGAGCCGCAGGGCCCCTGTGAGAAATGAGGTTCGCTGGTTGATGCGTGACTCAGGGGCCAAGGCGTAGCCGACGGCTAGTGCGTCGTTGATCAGCTTGGCGAAGCGGGGGAACTCCGTGCCGGTGCGGTTGTTCTGGACGCGGTCGGTCAGCAGGATGCCGGTACGCGTGTCGCTGCCGAGAATCGCGCGCAACTCGTCCCAGCACTCGTCCGGGGGAACAGCCTCTGGGGGGTTTGGGTGAGTGCCGTTGAGCAGCTTGTGACCAGCTGCGGCGAGAGACGCCGCCTCAGCGGCGTAAATGGCATCCGTCTTGGCCTGCTTCGCGCTGGTCTCTGGAAGGGCGCGGAGCGCGTAGCTGAGCAGTCGGCCGCTGTGAATGGCGTCCAACAGTCGTTCACACGCGCTGGAGTCGGGGTCGACTGAAGCGCTGGCATCCCAAGGTGCCAACAAGCACGTAACCTCGTGTTCGCAGTTAGTTGAGACGCCGTCGACCGGTCCAATGGAGGCGGCGTCTCGCATTGCCAGCACCAGTTGTACCACTGCGCAGTGTGATCGGTTGAGCCCTTTGGGTTACCGGGAGCGGATCGCTGCGGCCCGGAGCCTAGTCGTCCGTGAAGAGCTGGTGGACTTCAATGCCGAGGGTTTCGGCGAGTCTGGGCAGCCGGTCCACAGCGATGCTGTGACGTCCCGCTTCGACTCCTGCGTAGAACGAGCGGTTGAGTCCGGAGCTGGCGGCGGTGGCGGTCTGCGTGAGTCCGGCGCGCTCGCGAAGAGTCCGCAGTCGTCGCGCAAATGCCGCACGACCGGCCGGGCCGTCGGATGCGTCTTCCGGAGTCTCCACGGGGAGAAGTTAGCGGTGCCCTGCGCTCTGTATGATATTTCATACAACGAGGGGGAGGGGTACTGCTGTGGAGGCGCTAGAGCAACTGGACGTCCACGCCGTCTCGTTGCCCCGCCCCAGCCTGCGACCCGTACCTCGTTCTTCGCGCCTGCCGTTCGTCCCGCTGCCCGCCGAAGGCGAGGCGTTCGCTTCATGGGTCGACCGCACGGCTACCGCGCTGGACATCGCGCCGGGGGAGGCCGCCCGCGCGCTCGGACTGGAGTGCCGACCCGGTGCGTCCGCCACACGCCCGAGGTTCTACGGCGTCACCCTCACCCCCGCCACCGTGGACGGGCTTCGAGAGACCACCGGACTCCCCGTTGAAACGCTCAAGAGGATGCAGCTAGCGCGGTACGACGGCACGGTGCTGGACCTGTCCGGGCTGGAGATGGGACGGGAGGCATCCCTGACACCCGTTGCAGTCCACGAATGGATGTTGCCGACGTCTAGCCGGGCCTGCCCCTATTGCCTTGCGGAAAGCCTCGTGTGGCCCTTGTGGTGGCGTTTGGGTATCGCGGCGGCCTGTCCCGTCCACCGGTGCCTGTTGATCGACGTGTGCCCCGCCTGCGGGCTCCGGCTGCGGCGCGGAGGCCGGACCCACCCGCGAGGCTTGCTGACCCGCCCTCCGCTGCCGGGCCCGAGAGAGTGCGGGAACCGGCTTTCCGGTGCCCCGAGCGGGCTCTGCCCACAGGTGGTCGCCGACATCCCCACCACTCCCGCCACGGACGCACTCGTGGACCTCCAGAAGGACACGCTCGCCATCGCCGACGGAGGGCCTGCTCAGGTCGCGGGTGAACACGTCTCCGGCGCCGAATGGTTCACCGCCCAGAGGATCGTCACGGCCATGGCCCGCCTGGGAGCCCAGCCAGAAGACCTCGACCGCCTGCCCGCACCTGCCGTATATGCCCTGCGCGACGAACGCCGTCGCCGCGAGGAAGCTCCGCGCGGCGGCGGTGGCAGCCAGCTTCGGGCCATGCCCGCGACCGCCGCCCACGCTGCGGCCAGCCTCCTGCTCACCGGGCCGGTCCTGCACGCGCCCGACCAGGCCACCGCCATCGAGATCCTGGCTCCCTGGCTGCACCACATGACGGCTCAGAGGCGCCCAGCCGGCGAAGGTGCTCTGCGTCACCTCCGCGGCTCAGCAGTGCTCGACCGGGTCATGGCCGAAGCCGCCCCGCGCACATCCCGTGTTGCCGGAGCAATCCCCTCCCATCGGGCAGCCGTGCTCGAAGCCCGGCACGTCCCGCACCTCGTGGACCTTGCGGACTACGCCGAACTGCTCCGGCCTCTGCTGCCTGGAACCGCCGAGGTCTCCGGGCGGCGGTTCGGTTCCCTCGCCCTTGCTCGGCTCGCGGGAGCCGGGAGTTGGGCAGAAGCCTCGACCGACCTTGGGATGGACCCCCTCCGGGCGAAGCGGGTGGCGAACACGCTCGTCCAGCGCATCGGCAGCCCGGACACACTCTGGGCAGCCATCCAGGTCATGGCCGACCGGATGCGAGACCGAGGGCTGATCGACTACGCAGCGCGCAGGAACGCGATGGCTGAGCTTCGCGAGATTCCGCACCGCGACCTGTTCCGCATACTGCGGCCCCTCGACCGCGACGTGACCTGGCAACGGCAACGCCACGCCGCCGCTTGGGTCTGGCAGCAGTTCACCAGCGGAGACGCCCGCGAAGCCCCCGCCTACCTGCACGGTTGGGAAGACGGCACGTCCACCGAGTCCATCCGTGAAGGGTGGCGCAGGTTCCACACACGACTCCCCGCCCCTGGTGCCGAAGCCCTCACCGCCTGGGGCGCAGCCCGCCTTGTCCAGGAAGGAATCCAGTGAGTCCAGCGCGACCGCGCACGCTGCGGCCCGTCCACACCAGCCAGCATCCGGCCCACATCCACTACTACGACGCCGAGGGCGTCGAACGCCTCATACCCGCAGTTCACGCCGCGCACGTTCGCTTCGAGGATGCCCTGCCCGCACGGGACATCCCGTCCCGGGTCGGCCAGCGGCACACGCCTGGCAAGCTGTGGTCGTCCACCACAGGCCGGATGGTGGGCTACGAATCACACCTCGAATCCAAGTGGATGAAGCTCTTCGACTTCGACTTCGAGGTGGTGTCGTTCAGCGCCCAGCCCTTCACCATCGACGCCGTCGACGGCCACGGGAAGTGGAAGCACACCCCGGACCTCTTCGCCCGCCGCCGCGACGGATCGGCACTCCTGCTGGACGTGAAGGCAGACGACCGGCTCGCAGTCCCGGCCGTGGCCCAGCAAGCACAGCGAACCGAAGACCTGTGCGCACAGCTCGGCTGGGACTACGACATGGTTGGCGAACCCGACCCTCAGCTTTGGGCCACCGTCCAGTGGCTCGCGGGATACCGACGCCCCTCAGAGGTCGTGGATCACCTTGCTGGCCAACTGATGGCTCTGGCCCAGGAACCGGTCCCCTTGGGGGACTTGGTGAGCTTCCAGCCCTCGCCCGAACTCGCGCGTCCCGTCGTCTTCCACCTCATGTGGCACCACCAGCTCGCCTTCGATCCCGCCCACCCGCTGAGCGACCGCACCACCGTGTGGGCCGCCGAACCACGGAGCAACGCATGAACTCCCACCGCATCGCCGTCACGGACTGGATCGAGTTCGAGGACGAACGGCATCAGGTCGCCGGTCTGGACGGCGCGACCGTCCGCCTGCGGTCGGAGACAGGGCGAGTGCAGACGATCATGCTCTCCGTCATCCTCGCCGACCCGTCCTTCCGGGCTGATGCGAACCCACCGCCGGAGCCCCAGGCAGACGCTTCAACCAGACTCGACCCCGGGGGAACTCTGGCGAGTCTCAAGCCCGAAGTCCGAGACGCCGCCCTGGACCTAGAGGGCCACCTGCGGGAGGTGGAGTCGGGGTTCCGATCCGGGAACCCGCTCGACGCCGCCCCCGGTGAGCCCCGTCCCGAGTACGCACCCGACCAGACGATGACCACCCGCGTAGAAGCCAAGGCTGCCGAGCTGGATCTGAGCAAGCGGAGCATCCACCTGCTGCGGCAGAAGTACGCCGAACAGGGCCTGTGGGGCCTCGTGGACCAGCGCAAGGCCCGCATCAGCAATCCCCTCAGGAACGTCGACCACCGCGCCGTGCAGGCCATACGCGACCAGGCCGCCGCCGAACGCAATGACAGCTCAGCGACCGTCGGGGGCCGCTTCTACCGAAGGGTTCGTAACCGGCTCGATGCCGAACACGGTCTCGGTGTTGTGCCGCTGCCCGGCCGTGACAGCTTCCGGCGAATAGTGGGGCACATCCTCAACAAGAGCCCCGCAGCGCCCGCGTACCAGCGGGCCTCGCTGGCGAACCAGCCCGACCGTCCCTTCGGGACCGTCGTCGCCCGCCGCCCGGGTGAAGTCGTCATGCTCGACACCACTCCGCTCGATGTCATGGCGTACGACCCCGGATCAGATGCCAAGATCCGCGTTGAGCTAACCCTCGCTCTGGACGTAGCAACCCGATCGATACTCGCCTGGCGGCTTACTCCTGAGGGCACCAAGGCCATCGACATCGGTCTGTTGCTGGCTGACGTAATGACCCCGGAGCCGATGCGGCCTGCCTGGCAGGACGCCCTTCGCTACCAGATGCTGCGCGTCCCCTACGAACGCGTAATGAGCGTTGACGAACGACTGGCTGAAGCCGCCGCCCGCCCCGTCATTTACCCCGAGACCCTGCTGTACGACCACGGAAAGCCGTACGTCTCCGACGTCGTGCAACGAGCCTGTACTCGTTGGAAGATCGACCTTCAAGACGCTCGGAAGCTGAAGCCCACCGACAAGCCCCACGTCGAGCGGGTCTTCAAGACCATCCGGGAGCAGTTCGCCGAACACGTCGCCGGATACAAAGGGTTCAACGTGGCCCACCGTGGCCTCACGGTGGACGAGCAGGCCCGCTGGACGATTGATGAACTCTGCGAATTCTTCGCGGAATACGTAATCGCCGTCTACCAGCGCAGGCACCACCGAGGGCTCTCCGCTCACGGGTTCCCAGACCTGCACGTCTCCCCGAATGAGGCATACGGGATGGCGATCGGCTGGGCGGGCTACGTGGTCTGCCCCCGTGATCCGAACATCTATTTCGAGCTGCTGCCCATAGCTCCCCGGGTGATCCACCCGTACGGAGTTGAGCTGAATCACCTCACCTACAACGCTGACATCCTCTACCGCTACCGCGAGTCCAAATCGGTGTATCCGGATGGGCGTTGGCCGGTCCGATACGACCCTCGGAACCTGCTCCACGCCTACTTCCTGGACCCGGCCGACGGTCAGTGGCACGTCCTGCGGTGGACTCATGCGCTCAGCCAGCACCAACCGTTCACGGACATCACCCTCCGCGAAGCAAAACGGCTCATCAGCCTGCGCGGCATCAACCCCGCCGACCAGGACGAAGTCGCCGCCGCACTTGTGGACCTCCAGAACCGCACCGACGCGCCGGAGACCTGGACACGGACCGATCGAAAGCGCCTGTCCCGCGACAGTCACCGAGGCTCCACGCAGGCCCGGGACATCCAACGAGGAGCCGCCCCCGTGGACGAGCACCCCCCACTGGCTGCCGTGCCCGACCTGGAAGAAGAGGCGGAGGACTGGAGCGAGATCGATCTCGCCTCCATCCAGCCCGCCGAAATCTGGAACCCCCACACCAGCCAGGAGGGCTGATGCAGAACTTCGCACACCCCGGACTGGCGGAACCCCGCACGAAGGCCGAATGGCGCGGGTACCTGGACAACAGGCCGCCCGAACGGCCAGTCATGCCCCCGCACGACGTCTACGAAGCCCTGTCCGATGACGAGCGCGAGACCTTGAACGACACGAGGCTCGACTATCACAGCGCGCTCGCGATCATCAGAACGCCGCAGATGAAAGACCTGCACAGCGCGATCGACCGCAAGATCCGTCTCAACGCGTACCAGGCTCCCGGAGCTCGAAGAGGCGTCGTCCTCGACGGGCCACCCACCGTGGGCAAATCCACACTGGTGAAGATGTTCGCCGCCGACCACGAACGCCGACTCCGCCGCAAGCACCCGGAAAGATTCGCCGACGGCTATCAGGTGGATGACATGTGCGTGGACTACACACCCGTCGTGTACCTCAACATCCCGGCCCAGGCCACGCCGAAGGACCTGTCAGTCCTGCTGGCCGATTACCTCGGAATGCCCTACCGGGCAGGAGCCACGAAGACGGACATCACCAAGAACGTGCTCAACGTGATGCGAATATCCGGCGTCGAGCTAGTGATCATCGACGACGTCCACTTCCTCGATCTCTCGGCGAAGGAGGGCAAAGTCGTCAACGACCACCTGAAGTACATCGCGAACCACACCGCCGCCACGTTTGTGTACACCGGGGCTGACCTCAAGAAGTCGGGGCTCTTCCTCGAAGGGCGGGGCAGTACCAGGGCTACGCAGACCTCAAACCGGAACACCCTTTACGCGGTCACCAGGTTCGGCTTCCAGACAGCGAAGCAGCAGCAGGAGTGGGCAGGCGCGGTGATGAGCCTGGAAGGGACCCTAGAGCTCTACCGGCATCGCCCGAACCACCTCGTGAAGCTCTCGTCCTACCTGTACAAGCGCACGGGCGGCAGTATCTGCGCTCTCTCGGACCTCATCCGAGAGTCGGCCATCGCAGCGGTTCTGAACGGCGAGGAAGCCATCACCCGGCGGCTCATGGACACGATCCAGATCAGCGAGTTCTCCGAAGCCGCCTATCGCGAGTCTGTCCGCCGTCCCGTGGTTGGGCGGGGCAATTCGCAGAGGCAGGCAGCCGAGGCTGTCTGACGGGAACTGCGCTGTGCAAGGTTCACCGCGCAGTTCCCGTCCGCGCAGTGCGCGGTGAACTTTGCACCACGCAGGTCACAGCAGTACGGGGTGCAATCTTTTCTGCCGTTCAACAGGTGGCTCAGGAACGCTCCACGCCAATGCGGCGGCGCATGTTCCGGCGCGGCTGGAGGCGTTGGGGACGGCCGCGGGACTTGACCGGGCAGCGCTGCACAGCCAGTTGGGAGCGGCACTGTCGGTGGTGCTGCATCTCGTACGGGACCGCGACGGGCGGCGTCGGCTGGCCGAGATGCATGTGCTGGAGCGGGATCCGGCCGGGCTGGTGGTGACGGTTCCCGCGCTGAGCTGGGGCGACGAGGGGTTCGTACGGGAGCGGGGCTGGCCGCGGCTGCGGGAACTGATCGGGGGTGCGTGATGGGGACGGTGGGGGTGGCCGGGTACGCGGCGATGCTCTGCGCGGGGCTGGCGGCATGGCTGCTGGTCGGGTGGGAGCAGGAGGTGCGGCGGGCGCGGTGGGTGGTGGCCGGAGGACCGGTGGAGGAGAGGGTTCCGCCGTGGGAGCGGTGGTGGGAGGTGGTGCGGGCGAGGGTGCGGCCCGAGTGGGGATGTCTGCCGGTGGCGGGGGTGCTCGCCGTGCTGGGGGAGTCGGTGATTCCGCTGGTGCTGGGGGCGGTGGCGGTGCCGGTGGTGGGACGCCGGTTGCGGGCGCGGGAGTTGGCGCGGGCGCGGTGGCGGCGCGGGGACCGGGTGATCGCTCTGTGCGGGGCGGTGAGTGGGGAGTTGCGGGCCGGTGGTCAGCCGGGGCAGGCGCTCCGGGTGGCCGCGGTGGACACCGGCGGGCTGGGGGACGCGGAGGCGGAGGTGCTGGCGGCGGCCCGGTTCGGGGGCGATGTGCCGGAGGTGCTGCACCGGGCGGCGGGTGCGCCCGGGGCGGAGGGGCTGGTGGGGATGGCGGTCTGCTGGCAGGTGTCGGTGGGCAGCGGGGCCGGTTTGGCGGCCGGCCTGGACCGGTTGGAGGCGGCGCTCAGGGACGAGCGGGACCGGCGCGAGGAGTTGCGGGCCCGGCTGTCCGGGGCCTGGTCGACGGTGGGGCTCCTTGCCCTGCTGCCGATGGTGGGGGTGCTGATCGGGAGCGCGATGGGCGCCGATCCGCTGAAGGTGCTGCTGCATACGCCGCTGGGGCTCGGGTGCCTGCTGGCGGGCGGGGTGTTGGAGGCCGGGGGCCTGGTGTGGGCCAGGCGGATCGTACGGAGCGGAGAGGGGGAGGGCGTGTGAACGGGGACGTTGTCCACAGGCTGGGGGTAGTGGTGTCGGCCGGTGCGGCGGTGGGGTGTCTGGCCTTCGCGGTGGCGGGCCGGCGCAGGGAGCGGGAGGCGAAGCGGCGGCTGGCGACGCTGCTGGCGGTGGAGGCCGCGATGTACGGCGAGCGGCGGGGGCTTCGTGGCTCGGTGGGGTGGGCGCGCGGCTGGGGTGGCCCTCTGGCGGCCGTGGTCACCGGGTATGTGCTGGTGGGCGGGGTGTGGGGGTGCCTGGCCGGGGCGTTCGCGGCGGTGGGGGTGCGGCGGTGGCAGCGGGGCCGGCCGTCGCGGGGTGGGGTGGCTGCGGAGGAGGCGGCCGTGGGTCGGCAACTGCCGCTCGCGGCGGATCTGCTGGCGGCCTGTGTGGCGGCGGGGGCGGGGCCCCGGGAGGCGGCCGAGGCAGTGGGGGAGTCGCTCGGTGGCCCGGTCGGGGAGCGGCTGGCCGGGGTGGCGGCCGAGTTGCGGCTCGGGGGTGAACCGGCGGAGGCATGGGGGCGGTTGGGGGCAATAGCCGGTGCCGAGGGGCTGGCCAGGTGCCTGGAGCGGGCCGGTACCACCGGTGCCCCGGCGGCCGGTCCGGTGGCCCGGGTGGCGGACCGGCTCCGGGCGGAACGTGCGCGCAGGTCCGAGGCCCGGGCGAACCGGGCCGCCGTACTGATCGTCATGCCGCTGTCGCTGTGCTTCCTGCCCGCCTTTCTGGTGGTGGGCGTCGCGCCGGTGGTGATCGGACTGGCGGAGGGGCTGCTGGCGGGCGGTTGAGACGAATGCTGACGAACTGATCCTGGAAAAAGGGGGAGTTGACATGAAGAAGTGGATGCAGGGCCGGGTGGGACGAGGGATGCGCGGGGTGTGGGCGAGAGGGCGGGCACGGATGGCAGCCGACTCCGGAATGACCACTTCCGAATATGCGGTCGGAACCATCGCGGCGTGTGCCTTCGCGGCGGTGCTCTACAAGGTCGTCACGAGTGGCGCGGTTGCGGGGGCGTTGCAGGCGGCGGTGGGGAGGGCGCTGGATGTGCAGTTCTGAGAGCGGGGGTGCTGGGTGTGGAAGCGCTGGGCGTGTGTGGGCCCGGGGCGGTGGGGGTCGGGGTTGGTGTGGCGGGGATCGGGGGTTTGTGACGGCGGAGGCGGCGTTGGTGCTGCCGGTGCTGGTGGTGTTCGGGATGGCGCTGGTCTGGGCGCTGATGGCGGCTGCCGGGCAGATCCGGTGTGTGGACGCGGCGCGGGTCGGGGCGCGGGCGGAAGCGCGGCAGGAGACACGGGCGGCGACCGAGGCGGCGGTGCGGCAGGCGGCGCCGGCCGGGGCACGGGTGGGGTTCAGGCGGGAGGGGGATCTGGTGCGGGTGCTGGTGGAGGCGCCCGCACCGGGGCCCGGCGGGTTGGGGGTGACGTTGCGGGCGGAGGCGGTGGCGCTGGCGGAGGAGACGGTGGGAGTGGAGGGGGTGTGAGGTGAGTGGGGGGTGTGGGGGAGGTGGGAGAAGTGTCGATTGTGAGGCGGGAGGGAGGTGTGGGAGGGGTGCCGGGTGTGAGAGGTGGGGAGCGGGGGTCCGCGACGGTGTGGGCGTTGGGGGTGATCGCGGTGTTGGGGGTGGTGTTTGCCGGGGTGTTGGCGATGGGGCAGGCGGTGGTGGTGCGGCATCGGGCGGGAGGGGGTGCGGACTTGGCGGCGTTGGCGGCGGCGGGGGAGTGGGCGAAGGGGGAGGCGGTGGCATGTGGGAGGGCGGGGGAGGTGGCTCGGGCGCAGGGGGTGTGGCTGGTGGGGTGTGTGGTGCGGGGGGAGGTGGCGGATGTGGTGGTGGGGGCGGGGGTGGGGCCGTATGAGGTGAGGGCGCGGGCGGGGCCGGGGGTGGTGGGGCGAGGTGGGGTGTGAGCGGGGCCGGGGCCGGGGTGGGCCGGGGGTGGGGGTGCGACTGCGTGGGGGGCCGCCCCCTTGCCCGCCCGTTCCGCCCCCCGGGGGGCGGCCCCGCCGCCCAAGCGAGCTGAGGCAACGTGGCAGTGCGGTGGGGAGGCGGTGGTCAGTTGTGCGGCGGTGGGGAGGCGTTGAGGAGGGTGGTGAGGAGGCGGAGGGCGCCTCGTTTGTGGAGGGGGTCGTTGCCGTTGCCGCATTTGGGGGACTGGATGCAGGAGGGGCAGCCGGCGTCGCATTCGCAGGAGGCGATGGCTTCGCGGGTGGCGGTGAGCCAGGCGCGGGCGGTGTGGAAACCGCGCTCTGCGAAGCCCGCGCCGCCCGGGTGCCCGTCGTAGACGAAGACGGTGGGCAGCAGGGTGTCGGGGTGGAGCGGGATGGAGACGCCGCCGATGTCCCAGCGGTCACAGGTGGCGAAGAGCGGGAGGAGGCCGATGGCGGCGTGCTCGGCGGCGTGCAGGGCGCCCGGGAGGATCTCCGGGGTGAGGCGGGCGGTGTCGAGGTCGTCCTCGGTGAGGGTCCACCAGACGGCACGGCTGCGCAGGGTGCGGGGCGGGAGGTCGAGTTTGGTCTCGCCGAGGACCTCGCCGGTGATGAGTTTGCGGCGGAGGAAGGAGACGACCTGGTGGGTGACCTCCACGGAGCCGTAGTGGAGCTGGGCGGTGCCCCAGGGGATGGTCTCGTCGGTGGCGAGGATGGAGATGGCGGTGGTGTCGCGGGCGGTGGTCGAGTAGGGCGGGTTGGCCTCCTCGACGAGGGCGGCGGAGTCTTCGAGGTCGAGACGCCGGACCAGGTAGGTGCGGCCCTGGTGGAGGTGGACGGCGCCTTCGTGGACGGCGGTGTGGGAGGCCTCGGCGTCGACGGTGCCGAGCAGGCGGCCGGTGGATTCCTCGACGATCTGGACCGGGGTGCCGCCGCCGCCCCGGATGTCGGCCAGGTCGGCCGCCCGCTCGCGGCGGGTCCAGTACCAGGACTGGGCGCGCCGGCGCAGCAGGTTCGCCGCTTCGAGGGACGGGAGGAGGGGTGCGGAGGCCGGGCCGAAGAGGGCGAAGTCGGTCTCGGTGAGCGGGAGTTCGGCGGCGGCCGCGCAGAGGTGGGGAGCCAGGACGTACGGGTTGTCGGGGTCCAGGACGGTGGACTCCACGGGCTGCTGGAACAGCGCCTCCGGGTGGTGGGCGAGGTAGGTGTCCAGCGGGTCGTCGCGGGCGACGAGGACGGCGAGGGCGCCCCCGCCGGAGCGGCCCGCGCGGCCGGCCTGCTGCCAGAGGGAGGCCCGGGTGCCCGGGTATCCCGCGATGAGGACGGCGTCCAGCCCGGAGACGTCGATGCCGAGCTCCAGGGCGGTGGTGGCGGCGAGGCCCAGCAGTTCGCCGGAGTGCAGGGAGGCCTCCAGCGCGCGGCGCTCCTCCGGGAGGTAACCGCCCCGGTAGGCCGCCACCCGCGCCGGAAGCGACCGGTCGATTTCGGCCAGTCGCTCCTTGGTGATCAGCGAGATCAGCTCCGCCCCGCGCCGGGAGCGGACGAAGGCGACTGTGCGGGTGTTGTGCAGGATCAGATCGGTGAGGAGGTCGGCGGTCTCTGCGGTGGCGGTGCGCCGGACCGGGGCGTTGTTCTCGCCGTGCAGCTCGGTGAGCGGGGGCTCCCACAGGGCGAAGACCAGCTCGCCGCGCGGCGAGGCGTCGTCGGCCACCTCCTGCACCGGGAGGCCGGTGAGGCGGCTCGCGGCGACGGCCGGGTCGGCGGCGGTGGCCGAGGCGAGGAGGAAGACCGGATCGGCGCCGTACCGCGCACAGAGCCTGCGCAGGCGGCGGATCACCTGGGCGACGTGCGAGCCGAAGACGCCCCGGTAGGTGTGGCACTCGTCGATGACGACGTACCGCAGGGCCTTGAGGAAGGAGGACCAGCGGGGGTGGGAGGGGAGTATCCCGCGGTGCAGCATGTCGGGGTTGGTGAGGACCAGGTTGGCGTACTGGCGCACCCACTCGCGTTCCTCGACGGGGGTGTCGCCGTCGTAGACCGCCGGGCGGATCGCGTTGCCCAGCGGGGCGGCCAGGGATTTCACCGCGCGGCGCTGATCGGCCGCCAGGGCCTTGGTGGGGGCCAGGTAGAGGGCGGTCGCCCCGCGGCCGTTCGGGGCCTGTGAGCCGTCCAGGAGAGCGCTGAGGACCGGCGCGAGGTACGCCAGGGACTTGCCCGAGGCCGTGCCTGTGGCGATCACCACGGATTCGCCGTCCAGTGCGTGCTCCGCCGCCTGCGCCTGGTGGGTCCAGGGGTGCTCGATCCCGGATTTCTGGATCGCCGAGATCACTTCCGCCCGGATGCGGTCGGGCCACACTGCATGGCTGCCCTCTCGCGGGGGCAAGTGCTCCGTATGAGTGACGCGAGCGGCCCGGCTCCCCCCTGCGGTGAGACGGGCGAGGACCTCACCGGGAGACGGGGCGTCGGCCCTGCTCTGGGGAGGTCGTCCGGGACGGGGATTCTTGGCCACAACCGCCGAGTGTGTCACTGGCGTGACGGACAATGGTCCCAAGGCGTCGTGCTCGCCTGCTGGTAAGTGATTGAATGCGTTTCGCGGCTGGCGTTCCGTCCTCTGGCTCCGCCGGGGAGACATCAGGGGGACGGCCGCTCGATAGCAAGGTGCTGGAGGATCCGTGGACCTGTCCCTGTCGACTCGCAATGTGTCCGGACCTGGTGGCGACCGTACGGTCGTCGAGGTCGGTGGCGAGATTGATGTGTATACCGCGCCCAAGCTGCGCGAGCAGTTGGTCGAGTTGGTGAACGACGGCAGCTATCACCTGGTTGTCGACATGGAGGGCGTGGACTTCCTCGACTCCACCGGCCTCGGTGTGCTCGTGGGCGGACTGAAGCGCGTGCGTGCCCACGAGGGCTCGCTGCGCCTGGTCTGCAACCAGGAGCGCATCCTCAAGATCTTCCGGATTACCGGGCTGACCAAGGTGTTCCCGATTCACACCACGGTCGACGAAGCCGTCGCGGCCACCGACTGACGGCTTCTCGGATCGCGAGGGAGTGAGCGAGCTTCTGCTGGAAGCGAGCGAGCTCCGTTCCGGAAAAGCAGAACCGAAGAGCAGAACAAGCAGTACGACGTGGGGTGCCGGGCTTCATCGCCCGGCCCCTGCGGACGCACGCCCGTAAAGCCTAGGGGGAGCGCACATGGCCACCGTGGAACTCCGTTTCAGCGCCCAGCCCGAGCACGTCAGGACGGCCCGCCTCGTGGCGGCCGCCGTGGCTCGCCGGGCCGGGGTCGACGAGGCGGTGCTGGACGAGGTCCGGCTCGCGGTGGGCGAGGCGTGCTCCCGGGCCGTGGGCCTGCACCGTACGAACAACATCGCCGCGCCGGTCCGGGTCGCGCTGACCGAGGAGGAGAAGTCCTTCTCCATCGAGGTCGGCGATGAACTGCCCGGTCCTGCCGGTGCGGTGCCGGGGGCGCGTGCGTCGTCGGACACCGCGGCGGGTTCGGTGGATCTCGACTCCGACGTCGAGGACGACATGGGTCTCGCCGTGATCAGCGGGCTCGTCGACGACTTCCAGGTCATCGACGGGGAGCACGGCGGAGTCATCCGGATGAGCTGGCCCACCACCGCGGCGATCGTAATGCCCTGAAAGCATTGCGTGAATTGATTTTCGAAAGGCCCTGCTCGGCCCCGGCTGAGCAGGGCCTTTCGTTTTTCTCGATCATTGGCGCGACATTCGGAGCGATCAATCCCAGTGATCCAGTAAACGGCACTCTGTTGAGATCAGCTTCCGCTACCTACAATCCGTCCACATCTTGAGCTCTGCATCAAGGAGGACGAATGGCGGGACTTCTCAACTCCCCACAGTCCGAACACTTCTTCAATCTGGCGGTGTCACTCACCGACGACAACCGGCTCATCGTGATCGTCATCGCGGCCGTCGCGATCGCCGCGTTGATCGTCGCCCAGCTGCTGGTACGTCAGGTGCTGGCGGCCGACGAGGGCACCGACTCCATGAAGGAGATCGCCGCCGCCGTACAGGAAGGCGCAAATGCCTATCTGACCCGGCAGTTGCGCACTCTGGGGATCTTCGCGGTGGTCGTGGTCTTTCTGCTGTTGCTGCTTCCGGCCGACAACACCTCGCAACGGATAGGGCGTTCACTGTTCTTCCTCGTCGGCGCGCTGTTCTCGGCGGCGACCGGATACATAGGTATGCGTCTCGCCGTACGAAGTAATGTGCGGGTTGCGGCGGCTGCGCGGGAAGCGACTCCTGTGGAGGGGGAGCCGGAAAAGGATCTGACGACTGTTTCGCACAAAGCGATGAAGATCGCTTTTCGTACGGGCGGCGTCGTCGGCATGATCACGGTGGGTCTCGGCCTGCTGGGAGCGGCCGTCGTCGTCCTCGTGTACGCCGAGCACGCGCCGAAGGTCCTGGAGGGCTTCGGGCTGGGCGCGGCCCTCATCGCGATGTTCATGAGGGTCGGCGGCGGCATCTTCACCAAGGCCGCCGACGTCGGCGCCGACCTGGTCGGCAAGGTGGAACAAGGCATTCCGGAAGACGATCCGCGCAATGCCGCCACCATCGCCGACAACGTGGGCGACAACGTCGGCGACTGCGCGGGCATGGCGGCCGACCTCTTCGAGTCGTACGCCGTGACCCTGGTGGCCGCACTGATCCTGGGCATGGCCGCCTTCGGCGACGCGGGTCTGGCGTTCCCGCTGATCGTCCCCGCGATCGGGGTGGTCACCGCCATGATCGGGATCTTCGCCGTCGCACCCCGGCGCAGCGACCGCAGTGGCATGTCCGCGATCAACCGGGGATTCTTCATCTCCGCGGTGATCTCGCTGGTGCTGGTCGCCGTGGCCGTCTTCGTACACCTGCCGTCGTCGTACGCGGAGCTGGAAGGCGTCGCGGACAAGGCGGTGCTCGGGCACAGCGGGGATCCGCGGATGCTGGCGCTGGTCGCCGTCGCCATCGGGATCGTGCTGGCCGCCCTCATCCAGCAGCTGACCGGGTACTTCACCGAGACCACCCGGCGGCCCGTCCGCGACATCGGCAAGTCGTCGCTGACCGGACCGGCGACCGTGGTGCTGGCCGGCATCTCCATCGGCCTGGAGTCCGCCGTCTACACGGCGCTGCTGATCGGGCTCGGTGTGTACGGGGCCTTCCTGCTCGGCGGTACGTCGATCATCCTGGCCCTCTTCGCGGTCGCGCTGGCCGGGACCGGGCTGCTCACCACCGTCGGGGTCATCGTCGCGATGGACACCTTCGGACCGGTCTCCGACAACGCGCAGGGCATCGCCGAGATGTCCGGCGACGTGACCGGCGCGGGCGCCCAGGTGCTCACCGACCTGGACGCGGTGGGCAACACCACCAAGGCCATCACCAAGGGCATCGCGATCGCCACCGCCGTACTCGCGGCGGCCGCGCTCTTCGGTTCGTACCGGGACGCGATCTTCCGGGCGGCCAAGGAGGCGGGAATCGTGACCGGCGGCGAAGGTGCGCCGGTCAACATCGTGATGGACATCTCGCAGCCCAACAATCTCGTCGGGCTGATGCTGGGTGCCGCGGTCGTCTTCCTCTTCTCGGGGCTGGCGATCAACGCGGTGTCGCGGTCGGCCGGAGCCGTGGTCCACGAGGTGCGAAGGCAGTTCCGGGAGCACCCCGGGATCATGGATTACACCGAGAAGCCGGAGTACGGGCGGGTCGTCGACATCTGCACCAAGGACGCGCTGCGGGAGCTGGCGACGCCGGGTCTGCTCGCGGTGATGGCGCCGATCGCGGTCGGCTTCACCTTCGGTGTCGGAGCGCTCGGCGCGTATCTGGCGGGCGCGATCGGGACGGGCACGCTGATGGCCGTCTTCCTCGCGAACTCGGGCGGGGCCTGGGACAACGCCAAGAAGCTGGTCGAGGACGGGCACCACGGCGGCAAGGGCAGCGAGGCGCATGCCGCGACCGTGATCGGGGACACCGTCGGTGACCCGTTCAAGGACACCGCCGGGCCCGCCATCAACCCGCTGCTGAAGGTGATGAACCTGGTGGCGCTGCTGATCGCGCCCGCCGTGGTGCAGTTCAGCTTCGGCGTGGACGCGAATCCGTGGGTACGGGCCGTGGTCGCCGTGATCGCCTTCGGTGTGATCGTCGTCGCGGTGTACATCTCCAAGAGGCGCGGCATCGTGATGGGTGACGAAGGCAACTCCGGTGGGGTTCCGAAGCAGGTCAAGCCGCCCGTGACCTCGAACGCGGGGGTGCGGCCGATGCCGTAGACGATCACGTACGCGCAGGTCGAAAGGCGGACGGCCGACGGGTGTTGACGCGTCGGCCGTCCGTTTGCGCGGGGGCGCGAGCCGGGGCACGTGACCCGGCTCTCTTTTGGTGCAAATGGCTTCAATGCCTGGTAAACCGGATGACCGGCGCAAGGGGACGGGCCGCTTGGCGTGTATGTTCCGGGGCCGAGAACCTTGAAGGGACCAATCCGGTGAACAAGAAGCTTGCAGCCGCACTGTCCGGCGGTGCGGTACTGGTGATGATGACCACGCTGACGGCCTGTGGGGACAGCCCCGAGGAGAAGGCTCAGAAGGAGGCGGAGGCCTGGTCGAAGTCCTACTGCCCCAAGGAGAAGGCGTCCCTGGACAAGCGGCAGAAGGCCGACAAGACCATCGCCGACACGACGGCGGACGGTGAGCCGGAGGACATCAAGAAGGCCGACTCCGCGGCGATCCAGCAGATGGTGGACGCCGACAAGGAGTGGATCACCGCTCTCCGTGCGGCGGGTGCGCCGCCGGTCAAGGACGGTGCGGCCAGCCACAAGCGGATGATCCAGGACCTGGAGAAGGGGATCACCGCCTTCACCGAGCTGAAGAAGCAGTCCGACGCGCTGGACACCAAGGACCTGGGCAAGTTCTCCAAGGGCCTGGACAAGCTGGGCGCGGACCTCGGCAAGGCCACCAAGGTCACCAACCAGCGGGTCTTCTGCCCGTCGAACGCCGGCAAGACGCAGTAGCGGCAGCGGTACGGGGCCCCTGGGACCGGGAGAGGTCCGGGGGCCCGGATTTCCGGGGCCGGGAGAGGCCCCTGGGCCGGGACGCGGGTGCCGGGAAAGGGCCTGGGCCGGGACGAGGGTGGCGTTGTCCCGGGACCCCGCCTGTCCCCGTGCCCCACCTGCTGACCCGGCGGTACCGCGATTGTCAGTGGCAGCGGTGACAATGGCCGGGTGAGCCAGACCAGCCTTTCCGCGCCCCTGCCCGAGTCCCTGCCCACCCCCGAGCACGCGGGCCGTCTGCGCGACGCCCTGCTCGCCGCGGCCTTCACCGCCGACGGGCTGCTCGATCTGCTCGGCGCGCCCGCCTACAGCGCGCTGGCCCGGGGCGAGAGTGTGCCCGCGCTGCGGGCGACCCGGGGGGACAGTCCGGCGGCGACGCTGGTCCGGCTGTTCCTGCTGCGCGAGACCGTGCCCGCCGAGCGGGTCGCGGCCGTACTGCCGGTGGAGATGTGCCTGGCCGACGGATGGCTGGTGGCCGACACGGTGGCCGCCACGGTGACCGCTGGGACGGCGGGCGGCGACGGAGCGTCCGGCGAGGGCCTGCGGGCGACCGGTGGCGGTCTGCGCGCGAGCGTCGACGTGCGGCCGTACGGCGGGGACGACGGCCAGGACTGGTTCATCGTGTCCGACCTCGGGCGCGCGGTCGGCGGCGCCGGTGGTGCGGGTACCAGCCAGGAAGGCGTGGTCCTGGGCGTCGGCGGCGCTTCCACCACACTCGCCGGAATCACCGTCCGCACTCCTGTCGGGTCCGCCCTCGACCTCGGCACCGGCTCCGGCATCCAGGCGCTGCACGCCGCCCAGCACGCGGTACGGGTCACCGCCACCGACCTGAATCCGCGCGCCCTCGCCTTCACCAGGCTCACCCTCGCCCTGTCCGGGGCGGCGGCGGCCGAGCTGCTGGAGGGCTCGCTGTTCGAGCCGGTCGGCGCGGCGGCGTACGACCTGATCGTCTCCAACCCGCCCTTCGTGATCTCGCCCGGCGCCCGGCTGACCTACCGGGACGGCGGGATGGGCGGCGACGACCTGTGCCGCACGCTGGTCTCCGGGGCCGGGGAGCGGTTGAACGAGGGCGGATACGCCCAGTTCCTGGCCAACTGGCAGCACCTAGACGGCGAAGACTGGAAGGACCGGCTCCGGTCCTGGGTGCCGCAGGGCTGCGACGCGTGGATCGTGCAGCGCGAGGTGCAGGACATCACGCAGTACGCCGAGTTGTGGCTGCGGGACGGCGGCGACCACCGGACGGATCCCGCCGAGTACGCGGCGCGGTACGGGGCGTGGCTGGACGAGTTCGAGGAGCGGAAGACGACCGGGGTCGGCTTTGGCTGGATTACGTTGCGCAAGCGGCCGGCCGGGGCCGTGGGCGAGCCCTCGGTGACCGTCGAGGAGTGGCCGCACCCCGTCGAGCAGCCGCTCGGTGCGGTGATCCGGGAGCACTTCGAGCGCCAGGACTATCTGCGCTCGCGCGACGACGCCGGGCTGCTCGCCGATCACTTCGTGCTGGCCGGGGAGGTCGTGCAGGAGCAGATCGGGGTGCCCGGCGAGGAGGACCCGGAGTACGTGGTGCTGCGTCAGCACCGGGGCATGCGGCGGGCGATGAAGGTCGACACGGTCGGCGCGGGCTTCGCCGGGGTCTGTGACGGTGCGCTGAGCGCCGGGCAGATCCTCGATGCGATCGCCCAACTGATGGACGAGGACGCGGTGTTGTTGCGGGATCGTACGCCGGAGGCGATCCGGGCCATGGTGGAGGAGGGGTTCCTGGTTCCGGTGGAGAAGTAGCGCAAGCAGGGGTCCAAGTCACTGGGATCATCCGGTGGGGGAGGCGGCCATGACGGATGCGCCGGTGCACTCCGGGCGCATTTCGGTACGCCGGGCTCGCGCGGTTTCGCGGACGACGACCCGTAAGGCACTCACCGCGCGCCCGGCACCCCCCCCGTCGCAAGCCGCGCCGGGCCGTCGTGAGCGCGGCCGTGGCGGGCAGTGCCGGTCGCGATCGGTGGCGGCACCTGGGCGCTGAGGAGCAGAAGGACGCGTATCACGCCCCGCTGACGGATTGTGTGGATCGGCACACGGATCGGGTGATCGGCGTGGTGGGGTAGCCGGCCGGAATGACGTACCGGAGGACGTTCGACGACCGGCACAAGCTCTGCGCCAGCAGGTACGAGGCGGTCTGGGCGCCCGACGCCAGGACGGCCGTGTTCGGCAGGGGCGCGGAGGACGAGTGGAGGGTGGGCTTCACCAAGGTCGTCCGCACGGTCGGGCGCCTGGACGGCAAGGCGGAGCCGGGAAGGGTTGCGCCGGTCGGCGGCGGCTGAGTGCCGCCGACCGGGGTGTTGCCGGGGTGCCGGGGAGGGCCGGTGACCTGGACGTGGACCGGTGGGAGCGGCAGGCGTCCTGGCCGTCGGACAGGCCGTGGTGCAGCGGTGTTCCGCCGGGTCGGCGAGCCTGCTCCGGCCGCCCGGGCCCGGTGTCCGGCCGGGCCCGGGCGGCCGGACCCGTAAGGGGTGGTGTGTCGGTCCGGGCGGCAGGAATGGCGATTGTCGGGTTACCGTCTCTCAAGTGGCCGTTGCGGGCTTTCAGGCTTTTGCCGTTTGACACGGGGGCGGGTTGTACCGTCACACTCCGCAGCGTTGCGCGTCGGCACACCCCGTGTCCGGCGCGGACCGACCACCGCTTGTGACCAACGAGTGTCGACCGGAGAGAAGAGCCAAGTTGTCCCCGACCAGCGAGACCGCACAGGGCGGCCGCCGACTCGTCATCGTCGAGTCTCCTGCCAAGGCGAAGACGATCAAGGGCTACCTCGGCCCCGGATACGTAGTCGAGGCGAGCGTCGGGCACATCCGCGACCTCCCCAACGGCGCCGCCGAGGTGCCGGACAAGTACACCGGCGAGGTGCGCCGCCTCGGGGTCGACGTCGAGAACGACTTCCAGCCCATCTACGTCGTGAACTCCGACAAGAAGGCGCAGGTCAAGAAGCTCAAGGACCTGCTGGCCGAGTCGGACGAACTCTTCCTCGCCACCGATGAGGACCGCGAGGGCGAAGCCATCGCGTGGCACCTGCAAGAGGTTCTGAAGCCCAAGGTCCCGGTCCACCGGATGGTCTTTCACGAGATCACCAAGGACGCGATCCGCGAGGCGGTGTCGAACCCGCGCGAGCTGAACAAGCCGATGGTCGACGCCCAGGAGACCCGCCGCATCCTCGACCGCCTCTACGGCTACGAGGTCTCGCCGGTCCTGTGGAAGAAGGTCATGCCGAAGCTCTCGGCGGGCCGCGTCCAGTCCGTCGCGACACGTCTCGTGGTCGCCCGGGAACGCGAGCGCATCGCTTTTCGTTCTGCTGAGTACTGGGACCTCACCGGTACGTTCTCCACCGGACGCACCGGGGACGCCTCCGACCCGTCCACCCTGGTCGCCCGCCTGACCACGGTCGACGGCCGGCGCATCGCCCAGGGCCGCGACTTCAACGCGGCCGGACAACTGAAGAGCGACGTCCAGCACCTCGACGAGGTGAACGCCCGCGCCCTGGCCGCGGCGCTCGCCGACTCCACCTTCGCCGTGCGCTCGGTCGAGTCCAAGCCGTACCGCCGCTCGCCGTACGCCCCCTTCCGTACGACGACCCTCCAGCAGGAGGCGTCCCGCAAGCTCGGTTTCGGCGCGAAGTCGACCATGCAGGTGGCCCAGAAGCTGTACGAGAACGGCTTCATCACCTATATGCGTACGGACTCCACCACGCTTTCGGACACCGCGGTGCAGGCCGCGCGTGCCCAGGTGACGCAGCTCTACGGCGCCAACTACCTGCCGGACAAGCCGCGCACGTACGCCGGGAAGGTCAAGAACGCGCAGGAGGCGCACGAGGCGATCCGCCCCTCGGGTGATCGTTTCCGCACTCCGGCCGAGACCGGTCTGACCGGCGACCAGTTCCGGCTCTACGAGCTGATCTGGAAGCGGACCGTCGCCTCCCAGATGAAGGACGCGGTCGGTAACTCGGTCACCGTGAAGATCGCGGGCACGGCGTCCGACGGCCGGGTCGCCGAGTTCTCGGCCTCCGGCAAGACGATCACCTTCCACGGCTTCATGAAGGCGTACGTCGAAGGCGCCGACGACCCGAACGCGGAGCTGGACGACCGCGAGCGCCGGCTGCCGCAGGTCGCCGAGGGCGACGCGCTGGGTGCCGAGGAGATCACCGTCGACGGCCACGCCACCAAGCCGCCGGCCCGCTACACCGAGGCCTCGCTGGTCAAGGAGCTGGAAGAGCGCGAGATCGGCCGCCCGTCGACGTACGCCTCGATCATCGGCACCATCCTGGACCGCGGCTACGTCTTCAAGAAGGGCACCGCGCTCGTCCCGTCGTTCCTGTCGTTCGCCGTGGTCAACCTGCTGGAGAAGCACTTCGGCCGGCTCGTCGACTACGACTTCACCGCCCGGATGGAGGACGACCTCGACCGCATCGCGCGGGGCGAGGCGCAGTCCGTGCCGTGGCTGCGGCGGTTCTACTTCGGCGAGGGCGAGGCCACGGGCGTCGCCTCCGACGCGGGCAACGGCGACGGGGACCACCTCGGCGGCCTCAAGGAACTGGTGACCGACCTCGGCGCCATCGACGCCCGGGAGATCTCCTCCTTCCCCGTCGGCGACGGGATCGTGCTGCGGGTCGGCCGTTACGGGCCTTACGTCGAGCGCGGTGAGAAGGACGCGGAGAACCACCAGCGCGCCGACGTACCGGACGACATGGCTCCGGACGAGCTGACGGTGGAGTACGCGGAGGAGCTGCTCGCCAAGCCGAGCGGTGACTTCGAGCTGGGCGCCGACCCGGAGACGGGCCGGCAGATCGTCGCCAAGGACGGGCGCTACGGCCCGTACGTCACGGAGATCCTGCCCGAGGGCACCCCGAAGACCGGCAAGAACGCGGTCAAGCCGCGTACCGCTTCCCTCTTCAAGTCGATGTCCCTGGACACGGTCACCCTGGCCGACGCCCTGAAGCTGATGTCGCTGCCGCGAGTGGTGGGCACGGACGCCGAGGGCGTGGAGATCACCGCGCAGAACGGCCGCTACGGCCCGTACCTGAAGAAGGGCACCGACTCGCGCTCCCTGGAGACCGAGGACCAGCTCTTCTCCATCACGGTGGACGAGGCCCTCGCGATCTACGCCCAGCCCAAGCAGCGCGGGCGGGCCGCCGCCAAGCCGCCGCTGAAGGAGCTCGGCACGGACCCGGTCAGCGAGAAGCCGGTAGTGGTGAAGGACGGCCGCTTCGGCGCGTACGTCACCGACGGCGAGACCAATGCGACGCTGCGGTCCGGCGACAGTGTGGAGGAGATCACTCCGGAGCGCGGCTACGAGCTGCTGGCCGAGAAGCGCGCCAAGGGCCCGGCCAAGAAGACCGCGAAGAAGGCGGCGAAGAAGGCACCGGCGAAGAAGGCGACCGCGAAGAAGACGGTGGCCAAGAAGACGGCCGCGAAGAAGACGACGGCTTCGACGGCGAAGAAGGCGGTGGCCAAGAAGGCGCCGGCGAAGAAGGCGGCGACGGCGGCTTCCGCGGAGGCGGCCGAGTAGTAGCCGGGTAGACAGGTGTGATGACCGGCCGTTGACCGGCCGGGGTGGCTCGGGCCTCGCTTCCCTCTGTGGGAAGTGGGGCCTCTGCCGTGGGTACGGAGTCGGGGTCCGGGTGGGCCGGCGACGGTGGGTGCGACTCCGTGGAGGGGGCCGCCCCCTTGCCCGCCCGGTCCGCCCCCCCCGGGCCCCGCCGCCCAAGGGGGCTACCGGGGGCGGCCGTGCATACGTTCGGACACCCCCGCATGCATCCCCCTTCGGCCGGATAGGCTGGCGGGATGACGCGAGCCGAGCAGCCAACGGTCGTGAGCCCCACCTCCGACGCACTAGCCGCAGACTCCCGCGAGCGGGCCGTCAAGGCTCTTCTGCGCCATCAGCCGCTCCGGCGACTGTGGAGCGCACAGCTCGTCGGCGGCATCGGGGATGCTCTCGCCCTCCTTGTCCTTCTCCTGCTGACCCTGGAGGCCGCGGGCCCCCGAGAGGTCTTCGGCGGGGACTATCGCGGCGCCGCCCTCGTCGTCGCCGCGGTCTTCGGCGCGCGCCTGCTCGCCACCCTCCTCTTCGGCGCCGTACTGCTCGGACCGATGTCCGCGCTGGTGGCGCCCGGCGGGCCGCTGGACCGGCGGTGGGCGATGCTCGCCGCCGACGGGGTGCGGCTCGCGGTGCTGGTGGTGGCCCCGCTGTGGGTGGTCTGGCTGCCGGCCAAGGCGACCGCGATGCTGCTGGTCAGCGTGTTCGTACTGGGGGTCGCCGAACGGTTCTGGGCGGTGGCGCACGAGAGTGCCGCGCCGTCCCTGCTGCCGACCGCGCCGCTGGAAGGCGATGCGGTACGTCCGCTTCCGGATCACCTCGGGGCGCTGCGCCGCCTGACCCTCCGTACCAACTTCGCGGCCATCCCCGTCGCGGCCGCCACCCTCCTGCTCGCCACCCTCGTCGGGCGGCTGCTCGGAGTCGGTCTCGACTGGTTCTCGCGCCACCAGGCAGCCCTCGGCTCCTATGTGGCGGCCGGGCTCTTCGCGGCCTCCGTTTCCACCCTCGTACTCCTCGAACTTCCCGACGCGCACACGCCGCGTCCGCGCTCCCCGCTTGAGGGACTGCGCCGCCCGAGCACCGGGAACGGCCCCGACAAGGGACGTACCGGAGCCATTCCGCTTCTGGTCCTCTCCTGCGCCGCGGTGACCGGCGCGATCGCCGCCGCCGGGGCCGTCTCGGTCCTGCACGCGGACGACCTCGGACGCGGCGCCGCGATCTTCGCCCTGCTGGTACTCGGCCTGACGGCCGGTACCGCGCTCGGTATCCGCAGCGCCGCCAAGGTCCTGCCCACCCTGTCGCGCCGCCGCCTGCTGGCCCTCGCGATCACCGTCACCGGTATCGCGCTGCTGGCCATGGGCCTGGTCCCGGACACCACCACCGTGCTGCTGCTCGCCCTCCTCGCGGGCGTCGCGGCGGGCGTCGCCGCCAGCACCGGGCACACTCTCCTCGACCTCGAAACCGAGGACTACCGCCGGGCCCGCACCACCGAACACCTTCAGGCGGTGGTACGTCTCACCGCCGCCGTCGGCCTGATCGCCGGCCCCCTGCTGGCCGCCGCGATCGGCTTCCACCGACTCCAGGGCGGCAGCTTCGTCTTCGTCCAGGGCGGTGGCGCCGGATACACGCTGATGCTGGTCGGAGCCCTGCTGCTGCCCGTCGCCGCGCTCGTACTGGCCAAGGCGGACGACCGTCAGGGCGTACCGCTGCGCCGTGATCTGCGCGAGGCGTTCCGCGGCGGCGAGCCCGAGCAGGCGCCGTCAGCGACCGGGTTCTTCATCGCCCTGGAAGGCGGCGACGGTGCCGGAAAGTCCACCCAGGCCAAGGCGCTCGCCGACTGGATAAGGGCCAAGGGCCATGAGGTCGTAGTGACGCGTGAGCCGGGTGCGACGCCGATCGGCAAGCGGCTGCGCTCGATCCTCCTCGATGTGTCGAGTGCGGGTCTGTCCAACCGTGCCGAGGCGCTGCTGTACGCCGCCGACCGTGCCGAGCACGTCGATTCCGTCGTACGTCCGGCCCTGGAGCGCGGCGCTGTCGTCATCACCGACCGCTACATCGACTCGTCCGTCGCGTACCAGGGCGCCGGGCGCGACCTGGCCCCGACCGAGATCGCGCGGATGTCGCGGTGGGCCACCCACGGCCTCGTACCGCAGCTGACCGTTCTGCTGGATGTCTCGCCGGAGACCGCGCGGGAGCGTTTCACCGAGGCGCCGGACCGGCTGGAATCGGAGCCTCCGGAGTTCCACGCCCGTGTCAGGGCCGGATTCCTCACCCTCGCCGCGGCCGATGCCAGCCGCTACCTCGTCGTTGACGCGGGTCAGGAGCCGGAGGCTGTCTCCACCGTCGTACGGCATCGGCTCGACCAGATGCTCCCCATGTCCGAGCAGGAGATCGCCGCCGCGGCGGCCGCCCGCAAGGCCGCCGAGGAAGAGGCACGGCGCCTCGCCGAGGAGGAGGCCGCGCGCAAGGCCGAGGAGGAGCGGATCGAGCGCGAGCGGCAGGAACAGCTCGCCCGCCTCCGTGCCGAGGAGGAGGAGCGCAAGCGCCGCGAGATCGAGGAGGCGCGGCGCCGCGAGGAGGAACGCCAGGCGGAGGAGGCCAGGCAGCGCGCCGAGGAGGCCCGCCGTCTCGCCGAGGAGGAGCGGGTACGCCGCGAGGCCGAGGCCAAGGCCCGCGCCGTCGAACAGGAACGCCTCCGCAAGCAGGCCGAGGAGGAGTCCCGGCTCCGTGCCGAGGCCGAGGAGCGCCGCCGCGAGAAGCAGCGCAAGGCGGAGGAGGCCCTGCTCCGCGCCGAGGAGGCCCGCCGCGCGGCGGAGGCGGCGAACGCGGCCTCGGCTGCGGCGGCTTCCGCGTCCGCGGCTTCGGCCGCCGTCGCTTCGGCCGGCGTTGCTTCCGGATCCCGCGCCTCCGCAGTGCGGAAGCCGGAGTCCGACAGCGAGACCACCCTCCAGACCCCGGTCGCCCGCCTGAACCTGACCAAGCCGGAAGACACCCCTCCGCCCGCCCCCTCCGACATGGAGGAGACAACGGTCCTCCCCCAGTCCCCACCGGGCGCGACCGACGAGACGTCGGTGATTCCGGCGGTGCGTCCCGGGCAGCAGGCTCCGGCAGGCGCGACCGACGAGACCTCGGTGCTTCCTCCGGTACGTCCGGGGCGGCCGGCGTCGCCGCGTGGTGCGGAGGACGAGACGTCGGTCATTCCGGCGGTACGTCCCGGGCAGGCGGGGGCCGGTGATACGGCGGACCGCGTTCCGCCGGGGTACTTCCGTGACGAGGCCGCTGGGGAGAGCGGGCCCCGAAGCACCGGCGACGGCAATGACCGGACCCGCGAACTGCCCCAGTTCGATCCGGACAACCTCCAGCCGGAACGTCCGCGCCGCCGTTCGGACTGGGCGGAGGAGACCCCCCTGGACGACTTGCCGTCACTGGCGGACGAACTGCTGGGAGGCCCGGACGACGCGGACGGCGGCGGCCACCGGGGCAACCGAAGGTCCTGACGACCCAGCCCTGCCCCCCTCCCGGGGGGGCAGGGCTGTGTCACCGGGCGGACCCTGCCACTCCTGGCGGCCTCCCCAGGGGGCCGGGGCTGTGTCCCTGTGCGGCTACCACCGCGCGGCCGCGGCTTCCAGGGGCCCGGGTCCGTTGTCAGTCCCCTCCCGCACAATGGAAACCAGCGACACCGGCAGACGCCGAAAGGGCACCGCATGACCGTATGGGACGACCTGGTCGGACAGGACCGAGTCCAGGAGCAACTGTCCGGCGCGGCCAAGGACGCCGACACCCAGGTCACCCTCCAGACCGCCGGTGAGCAGAGCCCCGACGCCTCGAAGATGACCCACGCCTGGCTCTTCACCGGCCCCCCCGGCTCCGGCCGCTCCACCGCCGCCCGCGCCTTCGCCGCAGCCCTCCAGTGCGTCAGCCCGGACCGCGCCCTCGGCGGCGCCCCCGGCTGCGGCTTCTGCGACGGCTGTCACACCGCCCTCGTCGGCACCCACGCCGACGTCGAGATCGTCCGCACCGACCTCCTGTCCATCGGCGTCAAGGAGACCCGCGACCTGGTCCGCCGTGCCCAGCTCTCCCCAGCCGTCGGCCGCTGGCAGGTCATCGTCCTCGAAGACGCCGACCGCCTCACCGAAGGTGCCGGAAACGTCCTCCTGAAGGCCGTTGAGGAGCCCGCCCCCCGCACCGTCTGGCTCCTCTGCGCTCCCTCCCTCGAAGACGTCCTCCCCACCATCCGCTCCCGCTGCCGCCATCTCACCCTCTCCACCCCCTCCGTCACCGCCGTCGCCGAGGTCCTGGTCCGCCGCGACGGCATCGACCCCGAAGCGGCCATGACCGCGGCCCGCGCCACCCAGGGCCACATCGGCCGCGCCCGCCGCCTCGCCACCGACGAGCGCGCCCGCAAGCGCCGCGCCGCCGTCCTCCGTCTCCCCCTGCGCACCGACGACATCGGCGGCTGCCTCAAGGCCGCCCAGGAACTGGTCGACGCCGCCGGCGAGGACGCCAAACAGGTCGCCGAGGAAGTCGACGAGAAGGAAACGGAAGACCTCAAGGCCGCCCTTGGTGCCTCCTCAGGGGGCCGCATGCCGCGCGGCACCGCCGGCGCGATGAAGGAACTGGCCGACCGTCAGAAGCGCCGCTCCACCCGCACCCAGCGCGACAGCCTCGACCTCGCCCTCACCGACCTGACCGGCTTCTACCGCGACGTACTCGCCCTCCAGCTCGGCTCCTCGGTCGCCCTCGCCAACGAGGACGTACGCGACTCCCTCGATCGCATCGCCCGGGACTCCACCCCCGAACGCACCCTGCGCCGCATCGAATCGATCATCGCCTGCCGCCAGGCCCTCGACCGCAACGTCGCCCCCCTCCTCGCCGTCGAAGCCATGGCGGTATCCCTGCGCACGGGCTGACCAGGACCCTCGGCGACTCCTCCTCCCCCTCCCCCTCCGCAGAGCCACCCGCCCAGCCAGTCACCCCTGCACTCACCCCGGCACCCCAGGTTGACCGCCTCACTCGTACGAGCAGCTACGCGCACCTGACATGCACTCCACGTCACCGTCCCACTACGCTCCGGGCATGGATACCAGGCGCCTCCTCCGTACCTCCGCGACCCTCTTCGCCGCTACCGGACTGCTGGTGGGAGGCTCCTCAGGCTGTTCTTCCGGTACGTCGGCGGAGCCGAACCGGGCCGTGTCGCCGGCCACCGGGGGCGACACCCAGGGGGCGGGCGGGGTCGCGAGCCGGGCCGCCCTCGCCCCGTACTACTCCCAGAAGCTGTCCTGGAAGGAGTGCGGCGTCCCCGGTTTCGAGTGCGCGAGCATGAAGGCGCCCCTCGACTACGCCAAGCCCGGCACCGGCAACGGCGGAAAGGGCGACATCAAACTCGCCGTCGCCCGCAAGAAGGCCACCGGCCCCGGCCCGCGCATCGGATCGCTCCAGGTCAACCCGGGCGGACCCGGCGGTTCCGCGATCGGCTACCTCCAGGCGTTCGCCGCCCTCGGCTACCCCGCCCCGGTCCGCGCCCGCTACGACATGGTCGCCATGGACCCCCGCGGCGTCGCCCGCAGCGAGCCCGTCGAGTGCCTCACCGGCCCCGAGATGGACGCCCACACCCAGGTCGACCAGACCCCCGACGACGCCGCCGAGGTCGCCACCCTCACCACCGCCTACAAGAAGTTCTCCGCAGGCTGCGAGAAGCGCTCCGCCCGCGTGCTCCCCCACGTCTCCACCGTCGAGGCGGCCCGCGACATGGACCTGCTCCGCGAGGTCCTCGGCGACAAGAAGCTCCACTACGTCGGCGCCTCCTACGGCACCTTCCTCGGCGCCACCTACGCCGAACTCTTCCCCGACCGCACCGGCCGTCTGGTCCTGGACGGCGCCATGGACCCCTCCCTCCCGTCCCGCGAGATGAACCGCGACCAGACCGCCGGTTTCGAGACCGCCTTCCAGTCCTTCGCCGCCGACTGCGTCAAGCAACAGGACTGCCCCCTCGGCACCGGTACCCCCGCCCAGGCCGGCACCCGCCTGAAAGCCCTCTTCACCTCCCTCGACGCGCGCCCCGCTCCCTCCGGCGACAAGAACCGCCCCCTCGGTGAGGCCCTCGCCACCACCGGTGCCATCGCCGCCATGTACGACGAGGCCGCCTGGCCCCAGCTCCGCACCGGGATCAAGGCCGCCCGGAGCGGCGACGGCGCCCCCCTCCTCGCCCTCGCCGACACCTATTACGAGCGCGACTCCAACGGCCGCTATGCCAACCTCATGTACGCCAACACCGCCGTGAACTGCCTGGACCTCCCCCCGGCCTTCGCCACCCCCGAGGACGTCCGTTCCGCCCTCCCCGCCTTCGAAAAGGCCTCCCCGGTCTTCGGTGAAGGCCTCGCCTGGGCCTCCCTGAACTGCGGCTCCTGGCCCCTTCCCGCCACCGGCAAATCCCACCGCATCGAAGCCAAGGGCGCCGCCCCGATCGTCGTCGTCGGCACCACCCGAGACCCCGCCACCCCCTACAAGTGGGCCAAGTCCCTCGCCGCCCAGCTCGCCACCGGCACCCTCCTCACCTACGACGGCGACGGCCACACGGCGTACAACCGGGGCAGCGACTGCATCGACACCGCCCTCAACACCTACCTCCTGGAAGGCACCCCTCCGCCGACCGGCAAGCAGTGCTCCTGACCCCACCCCCCACCCCCTGACCTGCGGCAAGTCCCCCACCCGAGGGGTGTGCGAACCACCCCTCGAAACTGTGTAGACTTGTCCACGCTGCTGATCGCACCATGGTGTGACCGCAGCGGCGCCGCCTTAGCTCAGTTGGCCAGAGCAACGCACTCGTAATGCGTAGGTCTCGGGTTCGAATCCCGAAGGCGGCTCGGATCAGCCCCAGGACTCACTCGCCGTGACCTGGGGCTTTTTCATGTCCGGGGGTGGAGGGGTGGGCCGGGGGCGGTCAGCCGGTGGTGAGGGTGGGGAGGGTGCCGCAGTCGCCGGTGGAGCAGTTGGTCAGCCAGTTGGCGAAGTCGGTGTCGTAGCGGGTGGCGATGGTGTGGGTGAGGAAGGTCTGGGCTGCCTCGTACTCGCCCGCGCGGTAGTGGCCGAGCAGGGTGGCCACGTCGTTCGGGTGTGACTGGAGCAGGTAGCGGACGGCCAGGTAGCCCCACTGGTAGACGCGGGTGGAGTCGGAGTTGGAGTAGGTGTTGGTGAAGAGCTGGCTGAGGGTGTAGGTCTTCTTGCCGGCTTCTTCGATGGCGCGGGTGTAGGGGACGTCCCGGTAGGAGTAGGAGAGGTACTCGGCGAAGCCCTCGACCCACATCACGGTCGCGGTGGTCTGGCCGGCGGCGAAGTCGCCGTGCATGTTGTAGCGGCCGTCGAGGTAGTGGGTGTACTCGTGGTTGAGGTTCCAGATCTGGAACGCGCCGCCGTCGCCCGGCTGTTCGTAGGCGATGAAGCGCGGCTGGTTGCCCTGGGCGGCCGGGTCGCCCTCCAGGTACATGCCGCCGTTGTTGGTGTCGATGCCGAAGACGACTCCGGCGTAGGTGCGGTAGTCGTTGCTGGAGTTGAAGGCGACGATCTCGATAGTGGTGTTGTTGTCGTCCTTGACCGGGCCGGGGTCCTTGACGACGTTGTGGAAGACCGGATCCTGCTTGAGGACGCTTTCGCAGGTGGCCGCAAGTTCGGCCGCGGTCAGCTGCTGGCCGAGGATCTTCGCGCCGGGCCCGCAGGAGTGCCGAACCGTCAGTACGGCGTCCCGCACCCGGTTCTGCAGGTCGCAGGTGCCGTACTCGGCACAGTTCGCCTTGTCGAACGCGTCGGTCATGCCGGCGAGGGAGATCCAGAGCGGTGCGGTCCGCCCGGTGATCCGGCTGCGCGCGAGCAGTTCCTTGACCAGTGGTTTGACGGTGTTCCTGAGGTCGTCGTGCTGCAGGAATCGGCCGAGTTCCAGGCCGGCGTTACTGACCAGGTAGGACTTGTCGGTGCCGAGGAGGGCGTCGTGGGCGACGGCGAAGTCGCGCAGGCCGGTGAGGACGCTCGGGTCGGCCTTCACCGCTGCCGCGAAGTCGGGCAGTTGGTGGCCGCGGAAGAGCACGGTGTAGGTGTTGTTGACGGCCGCGACCATCCAGTAGAACGCGTCGTACGACGCGTCGTAGTCCTTCAGCATGCGCTTGACCACGTGGAGGAAGCGGATGTTCTCGCCGGAGCTGTCGATGAGGATGACCGCCTCGGCCAGCGTCTGGCCGTTGGCTTCGGTGACGTCGTAGGCGTGTGACGAGGCGAAGAAGCTGTCCAGGGCGCCCTGGATGGCGCTCTTCAGTGCCGGGCCGTACTCGCCGACGGTGTCCGGCTGGTAGTACTGCACGAAGTAGCCGGCCCGCAGGAAGAGCACCAACTGGGCGGCGAAGGTGCTGTTGTCGCCGGGGTAGTTGGCCGAGACGTCTCGCAGGGCGTTTGCCACCGTGACCATTTGTTCCTCGCGGAAGATGGCCTTGGCGTCGCCGCCGGTCACCTGGAACAGCGTGTTGACGCAGCCGGCTTCCGACTTCTTGATCTGGTCGACCAGGGCGGCGCCGGTCTTCGAGGTGAAGTCACTGACGTCGCACTCCGCGGCGGCCTTCTCCTCGGCGAGGGCCTGCTTGCGGGCCGCGGCGTTCTGGGGTGCGGGGCGTGGGGGGTTCTGCGCGGGGCTGGAAGCCGTTACGCCCGGACGTGTGGGGGTGGTGGCGTGTCCCGGTGCGAGATCGGCGGCAAGCACCGTGGCGGTGGCGGGCTGGGGGGCGAGGTGCGGCTGTGGCGCGAAGGCTGATCTCTGTACGGGCTTGGGCGCACCGGCGTCGACCGGGGCCGGGGCCGCGGCTCCGGTGGGGGCGAGCAGGGTGAGTCCCAGGCCGGCGGCGGTGACGGTGGGTATCAGCAGGCGGGAGAAGTTCCGGAGGGTGGGGGGTTTGCGCATGGCGATGGCCTCCAGGCCGGTCAGCGGCCGTGCGTGGGGCACGGCGGTGGGGGGTGCGAACCGTTGGGGCACAGGGGAGTTGGGCATTCCTGAGCCGGTCCGGCTCGCGAAAGTGTGACCGTACAATTTCACAGTTCACATGGCAGTGAAAGAGGGTTGCGTGCGTCAGATGCGGCTGATGGTGCGCCAAGGGGCGTCTGGAATAAGGGAGTTGCGGTGCAGGCCGGGTCGGGCTTCGGGCCAGGTGCACCGGTGGTGGAGCGGGCGGGTGATGGGTGGGGCGGCCCCTGGAAGGTGGGCCGCCCCGGTGGTGGGGTGAGGGCTAGTTGGGGAGGTCCTGGGGGTACCAGCGGAGCTCGACGGTGTTGCCGTCGGGGTCCTGGATGTAGAGGGACTGGGCGTCGCCGCGGGCGCCGAAGCGGGGGACGGGGCCGTCCAGGACGGTGAACCGGCCGGATTCAATGACCTGTTGCCAGTCCAGGGGGTCGACGGTGAGGCAGATGTGGTCGACGTTGGACTCGCCGCGGGGGCGGCTGAAGAGGTCGATGATGGTGGAGGGCGTGATGCGGACGGAGGGGAAGGGGACCTTGCCGGCTCGCCACTCCTCGACGCGGACGGGTTCGAGGCCGAGGGGGCCCGTGTAGAAGGCCAGGGAGCGCTCGACGTCGGTGACGTTGAGGACGAGGTGGTCGAAAGCCTTTACGCGGAAGGTGGGGACGGGCAGTGAGGAAGGTGTGATGGGCAGCGTCATGGGGCGACTGTCGGACGGGGGTTGACGCCCTGTCAATGGGGTTTGGGCCCAGGCTCTGAGGTGGGGGCGGGGTGCGGGCGAGGGGGCAGGTGGGGGATGAGGTGAGGGTGGAGGCCCGGTCAGCGTTCGATGGTGAGGCTTCCCTCGATGACTTCGTGGGCGATCTCGTTCAGTAGGCGGCCGTGGGTGCGCGCGTGGCCGCGCAGGAGGTTGAAGGCCGTGTCCATCGGTACCGCGAGGCGGGTGGCGAGCACGCCTTTGGCCTGTTCGATGGTGACGCGGCTGGTCAGCGCGTGTTCCAACTGGGCGACGTGTGCGTGGCTTCGGCGGATTTCCGCCGCGCGGAGCAGTGAGTGCGCGGTCACCTCGGCCAGCGACCGGCCGAGGTCGAGTGCCTGTGGGGGCAGTGCGGTGTCACCGGTGCTGAGCAGCACGAGGGCGCCGAGCGGTTCGTGCTCCCCGGGCAGCAGCAGGACGGCGGTCCGGGTGAACCCGGCCTCCCTCGCCCGCGCGGCATAGCGCGGCCAGGTCGCCCGCGCGGTCTCTCCGTCCAGGGGGACGTCGGGCAGGGCCTGCCCACTGCGCAGGCAGGCGTGGGCCGGGCTGTCGGCCTGCCGGCCGGCTTCCTCCTCCAGCTGTCGCAGCCCGGGGTGAGAGCTGATCACGCGGGCGGCGTCCTGCGCCGGGGCGGTCCGCTGGGCAGGTTGCGGGGCGGTCTCACCAGCAGGTTTCCGGGATGGCTCACCGGCGGGCCGGGAGGAGGTCGCGGACTTGCCGTTCCTCGGCCTCGTCCGGGGTTTCTGTTCGGGTGCGGGTGGCAGTACGACTCCGCAGGCGTCGGCGCCGACCACGGAGGAGGTGTGGTCGGCGAGCTTCGAGAGCAGTTCGGCGCTGTCGAAGGATTCGGTCGACTCACCGACGCCGACCAGTGCCACCAGCGCGTCCGCCACCCGCTGCTGCGGCGTATCCATGAAGATTCCCCTCAGGCGATTTTCAGTTGTCCGGAATTGATGGCCTTGGCCAGCTGCTTCAGGGACACCCCCTCGGAGAAGGCACGGGCTTTGATGAGTGCGAGCGCGTCGGCGATGGAACAGCCGGCCTGTACGGAGGTGACGCCCGCCGCCTGATTGACGTTGTCCCGGTGGTCGATCCCCCCGTACAGCGTCGGATCGGCGTCCGGGTCGAGCAGTACGGTGCGTGCCAGTGCACCGCCGATGGCAGTGAGCGCCCCGGACTCCACCAGGCCGGGGCGGGGGTCGAAGGCGGCCAGGGCCCCCAGGCACGCCTCCGGCAGGTCGGCCGTCTGCAGGGGTACGGCGGCGACCTCGCCGATGCCCAGTGCTCTGAGCGCGGGGCCGTACCCCGGCCAGCGGGCCACCATCTCGGGGCCCGAGAGATGGACCGGGCGCTGCTGTTCGGCGGCGTCCTTGCAAGGCCCCTCGCCGAGAATGAACTCAAGGTCCTGGGCGGTCTGTGAGGGGGTGTCGGAGGCTGCGAAGGCCAGTTGGGTGTGATCGGAACCCAACAGGGCGAGGGTGGCACTGGAAGTGCCGCAGGCCTCCGCGACGCCGCTCATGAACCGCGGACTGCCACCGTCCTCGGCCGCCCAGCTGGCGGCCCGCCGGGCGTAGGACTCCTGGAGTATCGCGGTCGAGAGGTGGCAGGCCGCCATGCGGCGGTGTGTCTCGGCGAGCCGGAGGTGGACCGAGGATCCGGTCTTCGCGGCGATCACTTCGTTCTGTTCGGCTGTGGCGGCTTCGCGACGCGAACGCTCATGAGCTCGGGTGGCGCGGCCCCAAGCCGTCGCCGCCCAAGTGGAGCGGTTCTCCACAGGCTTCATGGGTTCAGCGTACGGGCGTTGATTACCCCGCGTCCCCTGTTCGGCCTTCCTCCATCGTGAGGACCACACCACGGTTGTGCCCCTGGAAGGGCGAACAGAGGACGTTGCAGGTCACGGTCCTGCCGATGCGGTTGACCGCTGGGACGCTGGTCGGTTCCGTGGCCTCTCCGGAATCCAGGCACTGCTGGATGTAGGGCCGCAGGTCGTCGGTGGGAAGGCCGAAGTCGAGCTCCAGGAAGGGTTTGTCCATCACCTCGTCGGCACGCAGGCCCCACAGTTCCACCGCGCCCCGGTTCCAGCTCTTGACCTTGAGATCGCTGTCCAGGACCACCACTCCCGCCGCGATGCTGCTCACGACGCCTTCCAGGAAGGCGCGTGTCTCGCCCAGCTCGTCGGTGCGGATGCGCAGCTCCTCGTTCATGGTCTCCAGTTCCTCGTTGCCGGACTGGAGTTCCTCGTTGGTCGTCTCCAACTCCTCGTTGGTGGACTGGAGTTCCTCGTTGGTCGTTTCCAGTTCCTCGATGCTCGACTGGAGTTCCTCGTTCGTGGTCTCCAGCTCCTCGTTGGTGGACTGGAGTTCCTCGTACGCGGTCTCCAGGTCCTCCCGGATCTGTTTGACCTCGGTCTTCAGCTGTGTGGTCACCGTGACGTCGGTGAAGGTGATGTTGGTGGCGACCAGCAGGCCGTTGGGACCCATCAGTGGCTGGATGAGGATGTCGAAGACCTGGAGGTCCTCGCCGGTCCTGCGCTCCACGCTGTTGACCCGCAGCGTGCGGCGCTCGTGGTTGGACTGCTCGATCAGCGAGCGCAGCTCGACGGGCCGGTAGGAGATCTCCAGGTCCTGGAAGGGGCGGCCGATGTCGTTCGTGGTCAGCCCGAACTGCACCCGCGCCTGGCTGTTGACCATGGCGACGGTTCCGTCGTCGTCCAGGGCGATCGAGGAGGTCGGGGCGGCGTCCAGCAGGAGATCGCGCAGTTGGCGGGAGCGTGCCGCGGAGTGGAGTTCGAGGTTGGCGCCGGGCCGGATCTTCAGGGGGGCGGGGTGGTACGGGGGGCTGGAGCCGCCGGGCCTGCGCCGGAACACGCGTTGGCGCATGCTGGCCACGTCGAACCGCTCCGCGTCGTTCAGCAGCATCTCGGCCTTGCCGAGGAACAGGAATCCGCCCTCGCGCAGTGCGAAGTGGTACCGGTCGACGATATGGGTCTGCGCCTCGACATTGAAGTACATCAGGGTGTTGCGGCAGACCAGCAGGTCGAGCCGGGAGATCGGGGCGTCCCGGGTGATGTCGTGGCGGCCGAAGATGACCCTGCGGCGCAGGTCGGGGCGGAAGCTGTACTGGGCGCCGTTCTGCTCGAAGTACTTCTCGCGCAGTTCGGGGGAGAGCGCTTCCAGGGACCTGGCGGAGTACAGGCCGGACCGTGCGTCCCGCAGCGCCTCCTCGTCGACGTCAGTGGCGTAGATCTTGATCCGGTTCAGGGTCTCCTCGATGCCGAGGGCCTCCGCGAACATCATGGCGAGCGAGTACGCCTCCTCGCCGCTGGAGCAGCCCGCGCTCCACACCCGGATCTCATCCTCGGGCCTGCTCTCGGCGAGCAGTTCGGGTACGACTTCCCGCTGGAGGAACGTCCAGGCGTCCGGGTCGCGGAACATCGACGTCACATTGATCAGAATGGTGTTGAAGAGCGCGCCGAACTCGTCGGAACTGGTTTCCAGACGGTCGCGGTAGTCCGCGTACGAGAGGACGTCGACATCGGACATGCGCTTGCGGATCCGTCGGCCGAGCGAGGATCGCTTGTATCCGGTGAAGTCGAACCCACGGGCATCCCGGAGGAAGCCAAGCAGAGCCTCAAGCTCCTCGTCCACTGCGTCGTCCTGGGGTCCACTCATCGGACTTTCAGTACCTCTTCGTTTCGACGAGACCGCGCACCGCTGCTGCGATCTCCTCCAGAGGTAGCACGAAGTCGACCGACCCCGTACCCACCGCCGACTCGGGCATGCCCTTGAATTCGGCTGTCTCGGGGTCCTGGGCGATGACGGTACCGCCGCGGGACTTCACGGCGTCCACTCCCCGCGCGCCGTCGCTGCCCGTACCGGTGAGGACACAGACGAGGCCCCGCGCGCCGTAGGTGCCCGCGACGGACTCGAAGAGCAGGTCGGCACAGGGCCGCAGAAAGTGGACCTGCTCACTTTTGGAGAGGGCCAGCACGCCGCCGGGGTCGACCAGCAGATGGTGGTCGGGCGGCGCCACATAGACCGTCCCGGGCTGTGCGAGGACGCCGTGTTCGGCCAGCTTGACGGGCAGCCGGGTGCGGCGGGAGAGGACCTCGGCGATGACGGTCCTGTGGTGTGGGTCGAGATGCTGCACCACCAGCACCGGAACGGGGAATTCCGGGCTGAGGTCGTGGAGGAGCACCGTCAGACCATTGATGCCGCCTGCGGACGAGGCGACAGCCAGTACTGCGTAATCCTCATCCGGTTGTTCACCTGCGGTCATCGGTCGAGCGTATCGGACCAGGGACGGTCGGGTCAGGTACGGCAGCAGGCCCTGTCCCTCAAGCGGCCGGTGTGGGTAGGACCCATCGGGGACCATTTCCTGCCGACGTCGGCGTACGGCGTGCTGTGCCGCCGGCGCTCAACCGCCGGCCGGGTGCTGAACCGGGCTTCGGGGTCAGTGGTTCTCCAGGGCGGCGGAGGGGAGCCACTGGCTCCAGACTTCGAGTTCGGGGCGGCCTTGGGCGGCGGGGAGGGTGTCGTCGTGGTTCCAGGACCAGGCCGCGTAGGCGGCCTTCGCGGCGGTGTTGGAGGACTCGATGAGCGTGGTCACGCGGTCGGCGTCGACGCGGACGAGCAGACGCTCCTGGAGGCGGCCGGCGATGTTGCGGCGGCGGTGGGTCGGCGCGACCATCAGCTCGGCGATGGTGAACAGCTTGCCGGAGTCGGGGAGTTGGCCGATCTCCCGCGGGGCGATGTCGTGGCGTCCGTACCACCAGCCGCCCTGGCGGTCGGGGAGGTAACCGTAGATGCAGCCGACCAGGACGGTGCCGGTGGTCGCGATCAGCATGTCGAAGCCGGGGCGCTGTACGTCGTCGGCGAAGCGGGTCAGGAAGGCGCGCCGGTCGTGGAAGGCCGGATCGTACGGGTGGGGTGAAGGGGGCGCGGTCCCTTCGATGTGGTCGCGGTACGTCGCTTCGTACAAGTCCGCGACGGATTCCCGCTGTTGGTCGGCCTGCCACCTGCTCAGCCGACGGAAGAACACCTCTGCCACTGCTGCCATGTCCACAGCGTGACAGTGCGGGGCGGGTTGGGGAACAGCTTGCCGGGGGCGGTCGGCCGAGGGGTTACGCCGCGCCGGCGAGCGCCGCGTCGAGCTGGGCGGCGAGCCGGCGGGCGGGGAGCGGCCGCCCGGTGCGGTCGAGGCCGTGGATCGATGCTCCGTCGAGGCGGAGGGTGGGGGTGCCGCGTACGCCGCTCCGGCCGAAGGCGTCCGCGACGGCGACGGCCCACGGGGCGTACGTCCCTGCGCTCACGGCCTCGCGGAAGTCGGGGGCGGTGACGCCGACGGACTCGGCGACGCGCAGCAGCACCGCCGGGCTGCCGTAGGAGTCGACGCTCTCGTCGGGCTGCTGCGCGTACAGGGCCTCGTGCAGGTTCTTGAAGTCCTGGCTGGACTCGTTGACGGCGGCGCCCGCCGCGCTCAGCGCCATGACGGAACCCTGGCCGCCGAGCATTCCGTCCAGGAACGCGGCGAAGTGGTACTCCAGGCGCAGCCGGCCCTCGTCCGCGTAGCGACGGATCGTGGCGCCCGAGGCCTGCTCCAGGGCCGCGCAGTACGGGCAGCGGAAGTCCTCGTACACGGCCAGCACCGGAAGCGGGCCGGACTCGCCGTACGGGACGACGAGGCCGGACTCGCCTGTGGTGCGGGCGGGTGCCAGGGGCTGCTGTGACGTCTGTGACTCCGGCTGCGACATGGGCGCGGGCTCCTTTTCCGTCCCTCCCAGGTACTCACAGGGGGGCGGGCCGCGCATCTCCAGCAGGGGTCGGTCGAGGCGTCACAGGTTCCGGGATGCGCTGGTCAGTGGTTCTCGGCCTGGAACATCCAGCGGTGCTTCTCCAGCTCGGCGGTCAGCGAGATGAAGATGTCCTGGGTCACCGGGTCGGGCTTGTCGGTGGCGGCGATGCGCTCACGCATCCGCAGGATGGTGCCGCCCAGCGCCTCGACCAGCAGTTTCACCACGTCGTCGTCGGCCAGCCAGCCGCTCGGGGGCTGCGGCAGTTCGGAGCTGCGGCCCACCGTGGAGGCCCGTCCGTCCGGGGCGACGCCGATCGCGGAAGCGCGCTCGGCGACGGTGTCCGCGTAGGCGCGGGCCGTGTCGACGATCTCGTCCAGCTGTAGGTGGAGCGAGCGGAAGCGCGGGCCGACGATTGTCCAGTGGGCCTGCTTGGCGAGCAGCGAGAGGTCCACCAGGTCGACCAGGGCGCCTTGCAGGGCGAAGCCGGTGACCTGGCGGGCGGTCTCCGGGAGGGTGCCCTGGATGGTGGGGGCGGGGGAGGTGGTGGAAGAGGTGGAGGTGGGGTTGAGGGGGGTGGTGGTCATGGTGAGGTGTCCTCCTCTTGTGGGGATGGGTGTTGCGACGGTGAGTGTGGGTGCTCGCGCTTGTCGGGCGTGCGCGAGCGCTCAGGTGCCCGAGTTGCCGGGGCCGCCCAGCTGGTGCGGGGTGCGGCGGACGCCGTCCTGGGGGACCTCGTCCGGCTCGCGGGTCTCCCGTATCTCGCCGGGCGGATGGTCGCGTTCCGGCGCCCGGGGCTGTTCCTCCGGGCGGGGTGCGGCGGGCTCCCGATTCTTGACCCGGATACCCAGCCACACGGCGCCGATGAGGATGGCCACCAGGGCGAGCCCGATCAGGAAGGGCGCGATGCCCACCATCAGGTCGCGGGAGGCGGCCAGTTCCATTTCGGCGTGTTCGATGCTGTGTGCGTGCATGCGTGCCGAGTACCCCGCGAGTTACTGGGGATGCGGGTGAAACATTTCACGGGGGCCATCGCGTCGGTGAAGTGTCGGGCAGCGAGGTGTCAGGCAGTGAGGTGTCGGCGGTACGGGCGTGGCTCGGGGGGCCGGTGCCGAGGGGGAGGGGGCGTATGCCCGGTGGTGGGCGCGACGAGGCGTACCTGGAGTTCGCCAACGCGAGAAGTGGCCAGCTCTTCCGGTCGGCGTGCCTGCTGACCGGCGGCGACACCTATCTCGCCGAGGACCTCACGCAGGAGACGCTCGGCCGGATGTACGCCCTGTGGGGCCGCATCGAGCGGATCGACAACCCGGCGGCGTACGCCCAGACCGTCCTCGTCCGTACCTTCCTCACTCAGCGGCGGCGGCGCGCGGCGATGGAGCGCCCCGTCGGTGAACTCCCGGAGGGGGAAGGGGTTGTGGGCCCCGACGCCGAACTGCGGGTGACGCTGCTCCAAGCGCTGGGCCGGCTCACGCCGAAGGACCGGGCGGTGATCGTGCTGCGGTACTGGGAGGACCGGAGCATCGAGGAGACCGCCGGGACGCTGCGGGTGAGCTCGGCCGCGGTGCGGACCAGGTCGGTACGGGCGCTGGCCAAGCTGCGGGAGCAACTGGGCGGGAGCTTGGTGGAGTTGACGTCGGGCTGAGGGGCGGTGGGGGCTCGTCGTGAGGTTGTGGCGGTTGCGGTGGTCGTAGGTGGCCGTAGGCGGTTTCAGGATTTCCGGGAATTTCGATCAATGACCAGGGGTGGTTTCGCATGCCTTTCGAGGATGAGCTCGGCCCGGCGCTGCGGCGTACCGGCGATACCTTCACCGCCGATCAGCGGCAGCTGGTCGACGGGGGGCGCGACCGTGGGCGGCGGGCTCTGCGGCGCAGGCGGATGGGTGCGGTGACCGGCAGCGTCGCCGCCCTGGCGCTGGTGGGTGTCGGGGGTGCGTGGGCAGGAGGACTGCTGGGCGGAGGGCCCGGGTCCGGCGGGGGTACGGGGCAGGTGGCCGGGCCGGCGCCGAAGGGAGCGGCATCCTCGTCCGCCCCGAGCGAGGTGGCGGAGCCGTCCGCCACGGGCGCCGGGCAGATCACCCGGGACTGGATGATCAACAACTTCCGTACCCGATTGCAGTCGGTCGGTGAACGCGGCGCACTCGGAGAGATCCAGGCGCGCGGTTCCACCCCCGAGGAGCTGCTGTCCGGCAATCCGATGGTGTCCGGCGTCCTTGACGACGGCAGGGGCAAGGCGGCGATCTCGCTCGGCATGTGGCGCGAGGATCCCGGCAGCAGCAACGCCCGCAACCTCGTCACCTGCCCGGCCAGGACGCATGTGCGCTACGACACGTGCCGGACCGACGAACTCATGGACGGGGGCTCCTTCATGGTCCTTCAGGGGTACGTGTCCTCGAACCCGGCCGAGAAGGCGAAGTCCTGGCGGGCGACGATGCTCACGCCTGAGGGGTACGTCATCGATGTGAGCGAGTCGAACTCGCCCGCCGAGAAGGGCGCCCCGGCCAGTCGTGTCCAGCCGCCGCTCAGCCCCGACCGTCTGAAGTCCCTGGTGACGCACCAGACCTGGCGGACGGCGGCGGCCTCGCTTCCGGACAACGGCACCACGGGGGGCGAGAAGCCGGACGAGCCCAGCGAGGAGAAGACCATGGGGACGCTGGTGTCGCTGTTGCCCAAGGGGCTCAAGGTGAGCGGGAAGAGCGGTCAGCAGGGGTACGCGTCCTTGGTCGTCGACGACGGCAAGGGGGCGAGCATGGTGCAGGTCAACGTCCAGACGGGGATGGGGGATGTGGCCGATGAGCTGGCGGGGAAGGGGGACTCGGTGACGGATCTTCCGGATGGCGGGCGGCTGGTGGTGTCCGAGACTTCGGGGGAGAAGGGGGTCGCGGGGATCGTGGTGCTCAATGTGGATGTGATCGCGCCGGATGGAAGGCGGGTGGCGGTGTCGGCGTTCAACTCGGGGAGTCAGCATGAGGGGGCTACTCGGGGGCGGCCGGTGCTTTCGGTGGAGCAGCTCAAGGTGATGGCCACCAGTGGGGATTGGTGGAAGTAGGGGGTACGGGGTCGGGGTGGGCCGGGACAGGGTGGGTGCGACTCCGTCGGGGGCCGCCCCCTTGCCCGCCCGTTCCGCCCCCCCCCGGGGGGCCCGCCGCCCAAGCGGGCGAGGGTGACGCGGGGAGGGGCGGCCCCGCCGCCCAAGCGGGCGGAGGTAACGCGGGGAGGGCTGGTTCCGGCCAGGTCGGCGCGCTGAGGGTTATTTGGCGTCTGCGTAGCACTCGACTGTGGCGATGGTGAAGGGGAAGTGGGTGGGGGTTTCGCCGAAGGTCAGGCGGCCGGCCAGTTCGCCGGCTGTGCGGATGGCGGCGGCGACCGCTTCCGCTTCCGGGGCCGGGCAGTGGACGATCACCTCGTCGTGCTGGAAGAAGACCAGCTCCGCCTTCATTCCGGATGAGTGCAGGGACTGACGCAGTGCGGCCAGCATCACCAGCGCCCAGTCGGCCGCACTGCCCTGGACGACGAAGTTGCGGGTGAAGCGGCCCCGGGCGCGCAGGTCGCGGGAGGCGTAGCCGGGGGTGAACTCGCCGTCACCGGAGCGGAGTTCCGAGTCCACCGGGGCTTGTGGCAGCCCCGCTTCCCCCTCGTCGTCCCCGGACTGCGGCGCCGGCGGGCAGGTGCGTCCCAGCCAGGTCCGTACGAGGCGGCCCTCCTCGCCCGCGCGGGCCGCGTCGTCCACGTACGCCACCGCTAGCGGGAATCTTCGGCGCATGGCGGCGAGGTTCTTGAGGCCGTCGCCGGAGGTCTGGCCGTATATCGCGCCGAGGACGGCGATCTTGGCGGCGTCGCGGTCGCCGGAGAAGGCGCGGTCGGAGACGGATTTGTAGAGGTCGCCGGGTCGGCCCGCGACGTCCATCAGCCCGGGGTCGCGCGAGATCGCCGCGAGGACGCGCGGCTCCATCTGGTCGGCGTCGGCCACCACCAGCCGCCAGCCCGGGTCGGCGATCACGGCGCGCCGGATCACCTTGGGGATCTGGAGGGCACCGCCGCCATTGGTCACCCAGCGGCCGGTGACCGTGCCGCCCGGCAGGTACTCGGGGCGGAAACGGCCGTCGCGCACCCAGTCCTGGAGCCAGCCCCAGCCGTGCGCGGTCTGGATGCGGTAGAGCTTCTTGTACGCGATGAGGGGTTCGACGGCGGGGTGGTCGATCTCCTCCAGCTCCCACCGCCGGGTCGACTTCACCTTGATCCCGGCCTGGGCGAACGCCTTGATGACGTCGGCGGGCAGCTCGGGGCGCACCCGGCGGCCGAACGCCTCCGAGACCCGGTCCGCCAGCTCCGCCATCCGGCGCGGATCGCCGCCACCGGCGTACCGCTCGCCGAGCAGTTCGTCGAGCACGGCGCGGTGGACGTCCGCACGCCAGGGCAGACCGGACCGGTTCATCTCGGCGGCGACGAGCATGCCGGCGGACTCGGCGGCGGTCAGCAGGCGCATCCTGCCCGGGTGTCCGGCCGCATCGTGCCGTACGACCTGATCCTCATAGACCTCCAGCAGGGCTTCGAAGGGGAGGTGAACGGGCTGTGGCTCGAAGAGGGAGGACTGGGAGCCGGGTTCGGCGGCGCGCTGCGGGGGATCGGGCGGGACGGGGAGGCTGTGGAGACGGGCGTACGCCGCCGCTGCCGAGCGGGGTTCGCCCCAGCGGCCCGCGTGGCCCAGCAGGAGGAGCTCGGCGTCCTCGATGTCGTAACACCGCTCGACCCGGACCCCGGCGGCGAGCAGCCGGGGGTAGATCTCAGCGGTCGAGCGCCAGACCCAGCGGCCCACCTCGGGGCGGGAGCGGACCGCCTGGGCGAGGTCCGGTTCACGGCGCACCTCACCGGCGGGGCGGCCGTCCCGGGTGAGGGGAGCCAGCAGCGCTCCGCCGCCCTCCGTCGAGGCGATGGCCCACCGGTCGTTCATGGGTGCGAGTGTGGCAGCCACCACTGACAACGGGCCGGAGGGCGAGTGGGGCGGGGCCCGGTCGGCGGTGCGGCCGGTACCGACGGGTGCCGACGGGTGCCGGCGGGTGCCGACGGGTGCCGGCGGGTGCCGGCGGGTGCCGACGGGTGTGGGCGCCGGGATCGCGTACGCCGCAGGGCACGCGCACCGCAGTGGTCGCACAGACGCCACCCGGGGCCGTACCCAGCCCCCACCCGCCCCACCCGGCCGCTCGCCCCGCCCGGGATGCCGACCGGGCGGCCCGCTGGCAGGCTCGAACGCATGCGAGTGGCACTGGCACAGACCGACTGCGTCCTCGGCGATGTCGAGGCGAACCTGGAAATGGCCCGGGACCAGATCAGACAGGCCGTCGCCCAGGGCGCCGACCTGGTCGTCTTCCCCGAGCTCAGCCTGCACGGCTACCACCTGGGCGCCCTCAGAGAGGACACCTCCGTCGAGTCCCGCGACCCCCGCCTGATGGAGCTCAGCACCCTCGGCGCGGACGTGGTCGTCGGCTTCCACGAGTACACCAGCATGCGGGCGTACAACACCTCCGCCTACTACGCGGCAGGCTCCCTGCTGCACGCCCACCGCAAGCTCTACCTCCCCAACTACCTGGCCTGGGAGGAGCGCAAGCACGTCAGCCCCGGCCAGTCGCTGCGCGCCTACGACCTGCCTGGCGGGCGCGGCCGGGCCGCCACCTTGATCTGCAACGACGCCTGGCAGCCGGTCCTCCCGTGGATCGCCGTCCAGGACGGCGCCGAGGTCGTCGTCGTGCCCGCGAACAGTGCCGCCTCCCTCGATCCCGAGGCCATGGACACCGGCCTCTACTGGGACAGCCTCCTCTCGTACACCGCCCGCATGCTCCAGTGCTGGGTCGTCTTCGTGAACCGCGTCGGCAGCGAGAACGGCGCCTCCTTCTGGGGCGGCTCCCGGGTGGTCGACCCGCGCGGCATGGTCGTCGCCCAGGCCCCCCGATGGGAGTCCGCCCTGGTCACCGCCGACCTCTCGGTCCACGAGGCCCGCCGCCAGCGCCGCTCGGTCCCGCTGGTCGCGGAGGCCAGGCTGGGGATGGTGGCGCGTGAGGTGGGACGGCTGATCGACGAGGGCGGCGACAGCTGACCGGACCGGGGTGGGGGCGGCCGGCCGCCGAGGGCGGGGCAGCTGAAGGACGAGGGCGGCGACAGCTGAGGGAGGATGAGGGCTCCGGTCCGATTGAGGAGAACCGTTGTCCGACCCCGCCTTCCCGGCCGCCGACCAGGCATTTTCCGCCCTGTACGGCACCGGCCACGACGGCCTCGACCTCGGGGCCTCGCTGCTGGCCGCCGCGCCCTGGGCGGATGCGGGCCGTGAAGTGCTGCGCAGGGGGGCGGAGTTCGTGGGCCGTGCCTGGGACCGGGGCTGGCAGCCCGCCGATGTGGCCCGTCTCGTACGGCGCGACCTCGACGAACTGCATCTGCGCCTGCTCACCGACCTGATCGCCGCCGAACACCGAGGGCTCCCCGCCCCGGCCTCCGTACCCCCGCGCTGGCGCGCCCAGCTCCGGGAACTGGGGGTCGCTGAGGGGCCGGGGGTCTGGTGGAAGAAGGACGAGAATTACGGCGACGCGCTCGCCCGGCGCGAGCAGACCGACCGGTTCGCGCTGGCCACGGCGGTACTGGAGCTGCTGCGGCTGCTGATCCGGCTGCCCGGGATCGAGCCCGTCGGACCGGTGCCTGGCGCCTTTGCCCCCCTAGGCAAGGGGAGGGGGCGGCAGACGCAGGCGACGGCCGGTGAGCCGCGCATGCTCACCCGGATCCGTGCCCTGCTCGCCAAGGCGGAGGCGACCGGATTCCCGGAGGAGGCGGAGGCGCTGACCGCCAAGGCCCAGGAGCTGATGGCGCGGTACAGCATCGACGAGGCGGTACTCGCCGCGCAGGGGCACCCCCAGGGCGGCCCCGGCGCGTGCCGGATCGGCGTCGACGCACCGTACGAGACGGCGAAGGCGATCCTGCTGGACGCGGTGGCCGTGGCGAATCGCTGCCGGGCCGTGTGGAACGGGGAGTTCGGGTTCTCCACGGTGGTCGGTTTCGAGGCCGATCTGGAAGCGGTCGAGCTGCTGTACACCTCGCTGCTGGTGCAGGGGACGGCCGCGATGACCCGTGCGGAGGCCGCCCAGCGGGCCGGCGGACGCAAGCGGACCAAGTCCTTCCGGCAGTCCTTCCTCACCGCCTACGCCAGCAGGCTCGGCACCCGGCTCGCGGCGGCCACCGAGCATGTGGTGGAGGAGGCGGGGGCGGGGGGCGACCTGTTGCCCGTACTGGCGGCGCGGGACGTGGCGGTCACGGACCGGGCGGAGCAGATGTTCCCGCGCACCACTTCCACCCGGGTGCGCGGGGTGAACGACCTGGCGGGCTGGGAGCACGGGACGGCGGCGGCCGACCGGGCGTCGGTGCCCGGCTCCACGCCCCAGGCGCGACAGGGACGCGGGCGGCTTCGCCCGGGGGGCTGACGGCCGGCCCTCAACGCGAAGTGACCGCCGTGGCTGCCGTAATCGGCGTGAACGGTATGACCGGTGTGACCGGCGTATCCGCCGTGACCGGCGTGAAGAAGTTGACGAGGTTGCCGTCGGGGTCGCGGAAGAGCAGCGATCGGTTGCCCCAGGGCATCGTCGTGGGCTCGTTGACGAAGTCGATCGCGACGTCGGCCTCGGGGCCGGTCCCGGAACCTGTCAGGTTCGCGTACACACGGTCCACGTCGTCGACGCGGAACTCGATGATCACGCTTCGGTTGTCCGCAGGGCGGGCGGAACCCGGTGCGAACAGCGGGACCGTGCGGGTGCCGGAGATGGCCAGGGTGGCGCCGGAGGTCCTCAGTTCGGCGAATTCCCCGTTCGCCCAGACCGCCGCCACCGCGGTGGCCCTCTCGTAGAACGCGACGAGGCGGGCGACATCGCCGGTGATGATGCGGATCGAAACGAAGTCCATGGTGTTCTCCCGGGTGGGTGGAGCGAGGGGTGAAGTGCGGGCAAAGCCCCAGCTGAAGCCCCTGCACCACGCACGCTAGAACCAATAGAGGACAGAATCGGCCCGGTATCCGCGTTAGCCTCCGGACATGTCCCGACCCACCGTGCGCGTCCTGACCCTGCTGGAGCTGCTGCAGTCCGGAGGTATCCGCACGGTCGCCGAACTCGCCGAGCGGCTCGGCGTCGACGGACGGACCGTGCGGCGTTACGTCGACCAGCTGATCGACCTCGACGTGCCGGTCCAAGCGGTGCGGGGACGCTACGGCGGCTACCGGCTCGGCCCCGGGTTCCGTCTGCCGCCCCTGATGCTCACCGACGAGGAGGCGCTCGCCGCACTGCTCGGGCTGGTCGCCGGGCGCAGGGCCGGGTTGATGACGACCTCGGACACGGCGAGCGAGACGGCGGCGGCAAAGATCCGCCGGGTGCTGCCCGCCCGCCTGGCCCACAGGCTCGACTCCCTCCTGGAATCCCTCGCCTTCACCACCGCGCCCGGTGGGTCCGGGCAGCCGGACGCCGAGGTGCTGCTCACGGTGGCCGACGCGGTACGCCATCGGCGCCCGCTCTCGATCCGGTACACCGACCGGGAGGGCCGCCGCAGTGAACGCCCGCTGCACGCCTACGGGGTCGTCGCCCACTCGGGCCGTTGGTACGTCACCGGCAGTGATCCCGGCATCGGCGAGGACCGGACCTTCCGCCTCGATCGCATCGCCTCCGCGCGCACCCTCACCGGCACCTTCGAGGCACCGGACGGCCTCGATCCGGTGCAACGCGTCCTGTCTGGCTTCGCCACGGCCGGGTACCGGCACGAGGTGAGTCTGCGCATCCACACCACCGTCGAACACCTCCGCACCCGGCTTCCGGCCGGTGTGGCGACCCTGGAGGCTCTAGCCCCGGAGGTCGCTCCCGCCCCGGAGGCCGCTCCCGCCCCCGACAGCTGGCTGCGAGTCGGCCTACGGGTGGAGAGCCTGGACTGGCTTCCGCCCCTGCTCGCCGCCCTGGACCGCCCCTTCGTCATCGAGCACCCCGACGAACTGCGTGAACGCGTCCTGGGCCTCGCCGACCGGCTGGCGTCCAGCGCGCGCCCGGCGGGGGAGAGGGAGCGGACGGGGGAGCCACGGCAGACGCAGGCGACCGAGGAGACAGTCGAAAAGGACTCCTTTGATCCCCTTCGTGCCCGCAGGGATACCCTCAACCCATGAGCTGGCTCCAGGCGCTGAAGGACACCGCCCGCTCCGGTCTGACCGTCGAGCGCAAACGGCTCGAACCCCTGGTCGCAGCCCGGGCCGCCCTCGGGCTCGCCCTGGTCGTCGGGTGTGCGCTGTACTTCTTCGGGCCCGCCGTCGCCGCCAGCTCCGCGTTCGGCGCGTTCCAGGCGGCACTCGCCACCTTCCAGCGCAGCTGGCGCACCCGGCCCGTGCTCGCGCTGGCCTCCGGCGCCTCCCTCGCGGTGACGACCTTCGTCGGCTACCTCACCGGCTCGCACGAGGTCCTCTTCGTCGCCCTCCTCGCCCTGTGGACCTTCCTGGCTGGAATGGCCTGGGCGATCGGCCCCACCGCCGGGATGATCGCCAGCTCCAACGTGGCGATCATGCTGGTCACGGTCACCCTCCCGACCTCCGTCGCGGCCGCCGCCGGACACGCGGCGATGATCATGGTCGGTGGTGTCGTGCAGGCGGCACTGATCGTGCTTCTTCCGGTACGCCGCTGGGGCGCCCAGCGAGACGCCCTCGCCGACGCGCTGGCCGCCGAGGCCGACTACGCCCGCAGGCTGCGCCACGACCCCATCGCCCCGTTCGACCCCGAGCCGCTGATGAACGCCCGCAGCGCCGCCGCCGTCACCCCCCGCCAGGCCCGCCGCCGCCCCGCCGAACTCCACGGCACCCGCGGTCTCGCCGAGCGCATCAGGCCGGTGCTGGCCTCGCTCGCCGACCCGGCCCTGGGCGTTCCGACGGAGGGGGAGGAGCGGGACCGGGTGCGCGAGCTGCTGGCCGCCGCCGCCTCCACCCTGGACGCCGCCGCCCGCGCCGTCCGCAAGGGCGAGCCGGTCATCATGTCCCCGGCCGCGACCGCCGTGCTCGCCGTGCCCAGGGAGGGCGCCGTCCTCACCGGGCCCGCCCGCCGCGCCGAGTCCCGGCTGATCACCCTGCTGCGGGACGTGGTGGAGACCGCCCGGGGGAGCGGGACCACCAACACCCGGCGCCGTACCCCCGAAACCGACGACAGCCCGCAGCACCTGACCGCCGTCCGGGTCGCCCAGGAAGCCGCCCGCAAGGCGGCCAGGAAGATCGCCCGGCACCCGGAGCACCGCGCCGACCCCCACGACCACCTGCACCGCCCCACCGTGCTCGAACTGGTCCCGGTCGCCCTGCGCGCCATGCGCGCCGAGCTCCGCCGCGACTCCCCGGTCCTCCGCCACGCCCTGCGCGTCTCGGCCGTCAGCGCCACCAGCTACGCCGTCGGTGCGTCACTGCCGCTCGGCCACGGCTACTGGGCGCCGATGGCGGCGGTCATGGTGATGCGCCCCGACTTCTCCCAGACGTACTCGCGTGCCGTGGCCCGCTTCGGCGGCACCCTCCTGGGCGTCACCCTCGCCTCCGTACTGGTCCAACTCACCCACCCGGACACCCGGTTGTCCGCCGCGATCGCCATCGGCTGCGCCTTCCTGATGTTCCTGCTGCTGCGCACCGGCTACGCCGTCACCCAGGTGTGCGTGGCCGCGTACGTCGTCTTCCTGCTCGGCATGGGCGGCCTCCAGTGGACTCAGACGGTGCCCGAGCGGATCGTCCTCACACTGGCCGGCGGGCTCCTCGCGATGGTCGCGTACGCCGTCTACCCGGCCTGGGAGACCCCGCGCCTGCGCACCCGCCTCGCCGACTGGCTGGTCGCCGACGGGCGTTACGCCTCCGCCGTCCTCCAGCGGTACGCCGACCCGGCCGGCGCCCCCGGCGACGCCGTGCGCGAAACCCTGCTGGCCACCCGGCAGTCCCGTATCGCCTGGCAGGACGCCCTGGAGCGGGCCGCCAACGAACCCGTCCGCCACCGCGGTCTCTCCCGCTCCGCGGCCGACGAAGCCCCGGACGCACTCGCCCAGCTCGCCCGCGTCGCCATGCTGATGGAGGCCCACCTCCCGTCCCGCGACACCCACCCGGTCCCGGCCGCGGCAGCCCTCGCCGAAGCCCTGCGCACGGATGTCGACGCCGCCGCCAAGGCGGTCCGCGAGCGCCGCACCCCCAAGTGGGACGCCTACCGGGCAGCCCTGAAGGCGTGGGACACGGGCGACACCACCGGCGACAACAAGGTCGTACGCAAGGGGGCCGGCCTCCTCCTCGAAGCCCTGGACGAACTCTCCGACGCCCTTGACTCGGAAGGGCCGCGCCCCAAGGGGAGCGCGGCCCTCACCACGACGTAGCCGTTCCACCACGACGTAGCCGTTCTCACGACGACGTAGCCGTTCTCACGACGACGCAGCCGCCCTCACCACGACGTCACAGCCCCGGACGGCGGAACCTACGACCCCGAGCCCGGAATCTTCGGCATCCCGGACGGCAGATCCGTCGGAATCCCTGAAGGCATCGCGTCCGCGGGCGCCTTGGAGAACTTGTCCTCGATGCCGCTGCCCTCCCACTTCACCGTGAGGGTCTTGCCGTCGGCACCCGCCGTCACCGCGCCCTTGGCGCGATCCGTGTTGCCGTTGGGGCACTTGAGGTCCAGCGTGACGGAACCCTGGCGGACCACCCGGCCCGTGCACAGCTGCTCGCCCGCGATGCCCGCCATGTCACCGGAGATGGTGAGGACGACCAGCTTGCCGTTGGAGGTGGCGGTCCAGGAGCCCGTGACCTCACCGGCTCCGGCGTCACCGGCGGGCGGGGTGCTCGCCCCGCCGGCGCCGTCGCCCGCGGGGGCGCTCGAAGCGCCGTCCTTCGCCGGGGCCTTGTCGTCCTTGCCGCCGTCGCTGCTGCAACCGGTCAGCAGCAGGGCCGCCGCGAGTGCGGCCGCTCCGGCGACGGTGCGGGCGGTGCGGGTGCGGACGGCGCGGACGGTACGAATGTGCTGATGCACTCCCAGACTCCCCATGTTGGTTGGCCCGTTCCGTTGCGGAAGGAACGCGTCAAGCTACCAGGGCGTCTACCAGCAGAAGCCGGAGGCCGATAAGGCCCTCCTCTTGTGTAGTCAAGAGGACACCCCGCGTGCACGTGCATCTGCCCATGCACCGACAGTTGAACGCAGCTATGATCCGGGTCAGTTGACAGTCCCACAGCAAATGACATCGCCAGCAGTTGACACCAGCAGTTGACACCAGCACTTCCGGGAGCGACCTGTGCACCACGCATACAACGGCATGGCGGCCACAGAGCTCCACGGGGTGGTCTGGCAGAAGAGCAGGCACAGCAACTCCCAGGGCTCCTGCGTGGAGTTCGCGAAGCTGCCCGGGGGGAACGTGGCGGTGCGCAATTCCCGGCACCCCGAGGGCCCGGCCCTCGTCTACACGCCCGCGGAGATAGAGGCGATGCTGATCGGCATCAAGGCGGGCGAGTTCGACCACCTGGTGGCGGGGAGCTGACACGGGGCGGCGCAAAGGCGGCGTACGCCCGGAAATCGGCGCATCCCGACGTTCGCAGGCCGTCAACCCTGCTGAGAACCGGCCAAGTTCATTCTCCCGGCGTCAGCCGGAACAGCGCCCACACGACCTTCCCGTTCAGCGTCCCCGCGAGGGGGTGCCACCCCCAGCTGTCGCTGAACGAGTCCACCAGGAACAGGCCCCGCCCGGACTCCGCCGAGAAGTCGTCGGCCTCCCGCGCGGCGGGACCGTCATGGCTGGGGTCCCGCACCGCGCACACCAGTCGCGAACTCCAGTGCATCAGATGCAGTCGCACCGGCGGATCGTTCTCCCGCACGGTGTCCGCCGGCAGGGCGTGCCGCAGCGCGTTGGTCACCAGCTCCGAGACCACCAGCGCGACATCGTCGAACCGGCTCTCCAGCTTCCACTGGCCCAGCGTGGCTCTGGTGAACTTCCTAGCCCCGCGCACCGCTTCGAATCTCGCGGGCAGCGCACAGGACGCCGATCCGGACACCGCTGCGGGGTCGATGGGAGGAAGGCCCTGCCGTAACGGCACGAGCATGGTCGATCCATTGGTCCCCATGCGAGGCACTCCCGGGTGTCGCGGTCGCGGCAATACAGCGGTGGACAACGGTGGATATACGTGCGCGCGGACCATGGTTCCGAATGCGCACAGCAGATGCAAGGGCAGATGCACGTGCACGCGCCGGACTTGGGCAACAGAGTGACGTTTCTTGCTCATTTCTTCCTGCGACCACTTTCGTACCCCTGCCATTTCCGTAACCGAATGCGTACAGGCTGAAGCGTTTTGGTGGCAGACTTCGCTCCCTCGGGACCCTGGGGGAGGGCCTCGCGCACAGATGAACGAGTGGGAGGGCCGGAGAAGTGACCGCAGGTGAGTCGAGCGGATCGGTGGTGCGGCGCATCCTGCTGGGCTCCCAGCTGAGGCGACTGCGCGAATCGCGCGGCATCACCCGCGAAGCGGCCGGCTACTCGATCCGTGCATCCGAATCGAAGATCAGCCGCATGGAGTTGGGACGGGTGAGCTTCAAGGCCAGGGACGTAGAGGATCTGCTCACGCTCTACGGGGTCACGGACGGAACGGAGCGCGAGTCGCTCCTCGCACTCGCACGCGAGGCCAATCTCGCCGGATGGTGGCACAGCTTCGGCGACGTACTGCCGGGCTGGTTCCAGACGTACGTCGGTCTGGAGGGCGCGGCCTCCCTCATCCGTATCTATGAAGTCCAGTTCGTACACGGCCTGTTGCAGACCGACGCGTACGCCAACGCGGTCGTCCGGCGCGGCATCCCGCACGCCACGGCGGCCGAGATCGACCGCCGGGTCGCGCTGCGGCTGGAGCGGCAGAAAATACTGGTCTCCGAGCGTGCGCCGCACTTCCACGCCGTGCTCGACGAGGCCGCCCTGCGCCGCCCCTACGGCGACCGGGACGTGATGCGCGGCCAGTTGCAGCACCTCATCGACATCTCCGAGCGGGAGAACGTCACCCTTCAGGTGATGCCGTTCAACTTCGGCGGACACGCGGGTGAGAGCGGCGCCTTCACCCTGCTGCGCTTCCCGGAGTCCGACCTGTCCGACCTCGTCTATCTGGAGCAGCTGACCAGCGCGCTCTACCTGGACAAGCGCGAAGAGGTCGCCCAGTACGAGCGCGTGATGGACCGCCTCCAGGAGGACTGCCCGAGTCCGTCCGCGACCCGGGACGTCCTGCGCGGACTTCTCCAACTGATCTGAAACAGATGGACGTTGACGGAACCTCAGCTTCCCCGCGACCATCACATGTCACAGGGAAGCGCACGAGGCGCAAGAGCCGCACAGGGGAACAGCAGAGGAACCACGCGGGGACTCACACGGGGATTCAGCAGTGGCAGACCTAAAGGATCGCGATCGTATGTCCTTCTTCACCGACCTGGCCCACCAGTTCATCGACGGCGAGTGGCGGACCGGCAGCGGTTCGTGGGACATCATCGACTTCAACCCGTACAACGGGGAGAAGCTCGCCGCGATCACCGTCGCCTCGGTCACCGAGGTGGACGAGGCCTACCGCGCGGCCGAGCGCGCCCAGCGGGAGTGGGCGCGGGTCAACGCGTACGCCCGCCGGGACATCGTGGAGAAGGTGCTGCGGCTGGTCGAGCAGCGCGAGGAGGCCATCGCCGCCGCGATCACCGAGGAGGTCGGCGGTACGCGGGTGAAGGCGACCTACGAGGTGCGTCTCGCGATGGAATTCCTGCGTGAGGCAACGCAGTTGGCCACCCTCCCGGAGGGTCGCATCCTGGCCTCACCCATACCGGGCAAGGAGAACCGGGTGCACCGCCTCCCGGTCGGCGTCATCGGCGTGATCAGCCCCTTCAACTTCCCCTTCCTCACCGCCATGAAGGCCGCCGCCCCCGCCCTCGCGCTCGGCAACGCCCTGGTGCTCAAGCCCAACCAGAACACCCCGGTGGTCGGCGGCGGGCTGATAGCCCGGCTCTTCGAGGACGCGGGCCTGCCCGCCGGCCTCCTCAACGTCCTCATCACCGACATAGCCGAGATCGGCGACGCCCTCCTCGAACACCCCGTCCCCAAGGTCATCGCCTTCACCGGCTCCGACCGCACCGGACGCCACGTCGCCGCCGTCACCGGCGCCCGCTTCAAGCGTGCCGTGCTCTCCCTCAGCGGCAACAGCGCCCTGGTCGTCCTCGACGACGCCGACATCGACTACGCCGTCGACGCTGCCGTCTTCAGCCGCTTCGTCTCGCAGGGCCAGGTCTGCATGGCCGCCAACCGGATCCTGGTGGACCGGGCCGTGGAACGCGAGTTCACCGAGAAGTTCACCGCCAAGGTCCGCACCCTGCGCACCGGTGACCCCGCCGACCCCGCCACCCACCTCGGCCCCGTCATCAACACCTTCCACGCGGACGCCCTCACCGGTCTGGTCGACCAGGCCCTCGCGGAGGGCGCGACAGCTCTGGTACGGGGTGCCACCCGAGGCAATCTGGTCGAGCCGACCGTCCTGACCGGCCTCCCGGGCGACTCACCCATCCTGGAGCAGGAGATCTTCGGGCCGGTCGCCCTGCTGCTCCCCTTCGACGGCGACGACGAGGCGGTCGAGATCGCCAACGACAGCCCGTACGGACTCAGTGGAGCCGTCCACACCGGCAACGTGGAGCGCGGGGTGCAGTTCGCCCAGCGCGTCCACACCGGGATGATGCACATCAACGACTCCACCATCCAGGACGACCCGCTGGTCGCCTTCGGCGGCGAGAAGGCGTCGGGCATCGGCCGGATGAACGGCGAGTCCACGGTCGAGGTCTTCACCACGCACAAGTGGATCTCGATCCAGCACGGGCGCTCCGAGTTCCCCTTCTGATCCGCGCCGCGTCTGATTTCGCCCCGCTGACGATTTCCCCGCCGTGTCCGCGACTTGAGGACAGAAGTTGTCCGCAAGCCGTCCTAATGTGGTTCCTGTCCCCAGAGATACGAGCTCCTTCGAAGGGCGGACCCCATGGTCAAGCACGTCAGCTCCGAGAACCTCCGCACCGAGGCCGACGCGCTCCTCGCGTTCCTGGACGAGCAGCGCGGCGGCATCCGCCGTGCCCTCCTCGGCCTCACCGACGAACAGGCCGCCACCAAGCCCAGCGCCAGCGAGCTCTCCCTGTCCGGCCTCCTCAAGCACGTCACCGAGACCGAGCAGGGCTGGATCCGGCTGGCCGGCGCCGACATCGAGGGGATCCAGCGCACCGAGGCGGACTGGGCGGACAGCTTCCGCCTGGTCGGCTCCGAGACGGTCGCGGGCGAACTCGCCCACTGGCAGCGCGTCGCCGACACCACCGACGCCTACTTCCGCGCCGCCTCCCTGGCGACGAGCTTCCCGCTGCCCGAGGCCCCCTGGTACCCCAAGGAGGACGTCTCGCTGCGGTGGGTGCTGCTGCGCCTGATCACCGAGATGGCCAGGCACGCGGGCCACGCGGACATCATCCGCGAGACCCTGGACGGGAAGACCGCCTTCGAACTGGTCGACCAGGAGAGCGGTCGGGGCTGAGCACGGACGCGGACCCCCCTGACCGGCCGACTACGCTGGCCGGGGGTCCTGGCCGACGAGGCCCGGCCGAGGTCTTGGCGGACGAGCGAGCGGGGCGTGTGGGATGTCGGCGATTCGGCTGTTGGTACTCGGCGCGGTCCGCCGGCACGGCCGCGCACACGGCTACCAGGTCCGCAACGACCTGGAGTTCTGGGGCGCCCACGAGTGGTCCAACGCCAAGCCGGGCTCGATCTACCACGCCCTGAAACAGCTGGCCAAGCAGGAACTGCTGGTCGCCCACGAGGTGGCCCCGAGCGCCGTCGGCGGGCCGCCCCGCACCGAGTACGAGCTGACGCCGGCGGGCGACGCGGAGTACTTCACGCTGCTGCGCGAGGCCATCACCTCGTACGACCAGAAGAACGACGTGTGGTCGACGGCCATCGGCTTCCTGGTCGACCTGGAGCGCGACGAGGCGGTACGGCTGCTCAAGGAGCGGGTGCGGGGCCTCCAGGACTGGCGCGACGGCGTGACCGAGCACTACGTCCCCGAGGCCGGCACCCAGTCGATCGGCCACATCGGCGAGATCATGAACATGTGGGTGCATTCGGCCGACGCGGGCATCGAGTGGGCGCGCGGTCTGATCGGGCGGATCGAGGGCGGCGCGTACAGCTTCGCGGGCGAGGGCGGCGACCCGTTCCGGGGCACCCTCGCGGACTCCCCGGAAGCGATCGAGGCGATGAAGGACGCGGCGTGGTGAGCGGACCCGCGTATGCGGGAGCACCCGGAATTCCTGGCTAATCAAGTTTGACTAACCCTCCTCCCAGGCGTACCTTTCCCTCGCTAGTCAAGTTTGACTAATGCTTCGGAGGGCTGAGAGTGATCGTTGTCGAGGGACTCTGCAAGAGGTACGGGGACAAGCGCGCCCTGGACGGCCTGGACCTGGACGTCCCCGCCGGGACGGTGCACGGCCTGCTCGGCCCCAACGGCGCCGGAAAGACCACCGCCGTCCGCGTCCTGGCCACCTTGCTGCGGCCGGACGAGGGCCGCGCGGAGGTCGCGGGGCTCGACGTACGCACCAGGGCCGACGAGGTCCGCACCCGGATCGGGCTGCTGGGCCAGCACGCCGCGCTGGACGAGGAGTTGAGCGGCCGCCAGAACCTGGACATGTTCGGCAGGCTCTACCACCTGGGCGCCCGTCGGGCCGCCGCGCGGGCCGACGAACTCCTGGAACGGTTCGGCCTCTCGGACACCGGCCGCAAGGCGGTCAAGGCCTACAGCGGCGGTATGCGCCGCCGTCTCGACCTGGCCGCCTCACTCATCACCGAACCGCGCGTCCTCTTCCTGGACGAGCCGACCACCGGCCTCGACCCGCGCGGCCGCACCGAGGTGTGGAGCGCGGTCCGCTCCCTGGTCGGCGGCGGTACGACGGTCCTGCTGACCACCCAGTACCTGGAGGAGGCCGACCAGCTCGCCCGTCGGATCACCGTGGTCGACAGCGGACGGGCCGTCGCCGAGGGCACCCCCGACGAGCTGAAGTCGCTGGTCGGAGTGGGCCGCATCGAGGTCGTACTGCGGGACGACGCGGGCCTGGACGCGGCGGTGGCCGCGCTGGAGCAGGAGCTGCGCACGGCCGGCGCCCCCGGGATCGACGTGGTGGACCGGGACCGGCGCCTGATCGGGATGCCGGTCGCCGACCGGATGGCGGGTCTGTCCGGCGCGGTACGGGCGCTGGAGACAGCGGGGGTCGACGCCGTGGACGTAGCCCTGCGCCGGCCCACGCTGGACGAGGTGTTCCTGCACCTCACGGGCGACCGGGACAGGCCGGAGGAGCCCGGGGGGCCCGCAGCGAAGAAGCCCGGCGAGCCCGCATCGAAGAACCCCGGGAAGACCGCAGCGAAGCAGAACGAGGTGAACGCATGAGTGCCACGACCCGCCCCGCGCCCCGCCCCGCCGACCACTCCCCGGACGACCCCCTGCCGCCCTCCCCCACCCGTGCCGGAGGGTGGCTGCCGGTCGACTCGTGGACCATGACCCGGCGTGAACTCGCCCACTGGGCGAGGCAGCCCGTCCAGGTGGTGGTCGGGCTGATCTTCCCGGTCATGCTCCTGCTGATGTTCGGCTATCTCATGGGCGGCGGCCGGGGTGTCGAAGGCTCGTACATCGACTTCATCGTCCCCGGCATGCTCGCCCTGACCATGGTCTTCGGCCTGGAGGCGACCATGCTCGCCGTCACCCAGGACCTCAACAAGGGTGTCATCGACCGCTTCCGCTCGATGCCGATGGCCAACTGGGCGGTGCTGGTGGGCCGTTCGGTCGCCGACATGCTCCAGTCCGTCACCGGACTGGTGGTGATGCTCGGGGTCGGGTACGCCGTCGGATGGCGCTGGGGCGGCGGCGCGGCCGGATTCCTGGGAGCCGTCGGCCTCCTGCTGCTGCTCCGCTTCGCCATGCTCTGGATCGGCATCCAGCTCGCCCTGATCGCCGGCAAACCGGAGTTGGTCACCGCCGTCCAGATCCTTGTCTGGCCGGTCGGCTTCCTCTCCAACGCCTTCGCCACCCCCGACTCCATGCCCGGCTGGCTCGGCGCCTCCGTCGAGTGGAACCCCCTCTCCGCCACCGCCACGGCCGTCCGGGAGCTGGCCGGGGTCCCGGGCGCCGTCGGCGACTCCTGGGCCTCCCAGCACGCGGGCCTGCTCGCCCTCCTCTGGCCGGTCCTCCTCTTCGCCGTCTTCTTCCCCCTGTCGGTACGCCGCTTCGGCCGCCTGGGCCGCTGAGGCCTCCTCGGACACGCCTCGGAATCGGAACGGGGCTTGCACCTCACGTGACGTGAGGGCGCACGCTGATCCCCGTATCCACCTCTCCACGTACCGAGAGAAATCCACCGCGAAGAGAGCGAAGCTGAGCTCCATGAGCCACCCCGTGGGCAAGGTCGCCGAGGTCGCCTCGGTGACCGTCAGGACCCTGCACCACTACGACGCGATCGGCCTGCTCTCCCCGAGCGGCCGCAGTCACGCGGGCCACCGCCGCTACAGCGACGGAGACCTGGACCGGCTGCAGCAGATCCTGTTCTACCGGGAGCTCGGCTTCCCTCTCGACCAGGTGGCGGCCCTCCTGGACGACCCGGCCACGGACCCGCAGGACCACCTGCGGCGCCAGCACCAGCTCCTCCGTGACCGGATCACCAAACTCCAGGAGATGGCCACCGCCGTCGAGACCGCCATGGAGGCACAGAAGATGGGCATCAACCTCACCCCGGAGGAAAAGTTCGAGGTCTTCGGCGACTTCGACCCCGACCAGTACGCCGAGGAGGCCGAGCAGCGCTGGGGCGGCACCGAACAGTGGCGCCAGTCCCAGGCCCGCACCGCCACCTACACCAAGGCGGACTGGCAGCGGATCACCGACCGCTTCAACGCCTCCCACCACAAGATCGCCGACCTGATGGCCGCCGGTGTCCCCACCGACTCCGTCCGGGCCATGGACGCCGCCGAGGAACACCGCCTGATCATCGCGAGCGACCACTACGACTGCTCCCACGAGATGCACGCCAACCTCGGCGAGATGTACGTCGCCGACGCCCGCTTCACCGCCACCTACGAGGCCATCCGCCCCGGTCTCGCCGTCTACCTCCGCGACATCATCCTCGCCAACGCCCTCCGCCACCTGTAACGACCACCCCCGGCCCCGGGGGCGGAGGGGGCGTTTCTACTCCTTGGTCACGACGACCGCCGTGCCGTACGCGCACACCTCCGTCCCCACATCCTGCGCGTCCGTCACGTCGAACCGGAACGCCAGCACCGCATTGGCACCCCGCGCCTTCGCCTGTTCGACCAGTCGTTCCATCGCCTGGTTGCGGGTTTCCACCAAGGTCTTGGTGAGGCCCCGCAGCTCTCCGCCGACCAGCGATTTCAAGCCCGCGCCGATCTGGCTGCCCAGGTGCCGAGTGGGGTCTCCCCTGCTCGAACGAAGCTGACAGCTCGGGGAGGGACCGTGAGGCCGAAGACCTCGCCGATCACCTGTTCCACCCGGTGACCTGGCACGTCATTGGTGGTGACGACCAGAATTTCCGACTTGGCGCTCTGCCCGCCGCCGAACTCCTCGATACCCATCCGCAGCCACCTCTTCGAGCCGAGTCGAATCCGATTCCTCCCGAAACGCTTTGCACCGGTCTGCCCAAAGTGCACCCTGGTAGGACCGGGGGAACCCGAGCGCGCCTCCTCGCGTTGGTACTTTTGGCCAGCCCACCGCAGACAATCAGACCTGGAGTCCGGAACTCGTGAATACGCTTGCGCTAGGACCGGCCTGGCTGGACCCGGACTATTTGCTGAACACGTTCGGGCTCTGGGGCCTGCTCGCCATCGTCTTCGCCGAGTCCGGCCTCCTCATCGGCTTCTTCCTGCCCGGTGACTCCCTGCTCTTCACCGCCGGTCTGCTGGTCACCACCAACAAGCTGGACACCCCGCTGTGGCTGCTCTGCACGCTGATCGTGCTGGCGGCGGTCATCGGTGACCAGGTGGGCTACCTCTTCGGCCGGAAGGTCGGCCCCGCCCTGTTCCGGCGGCCGGACTCGAAGATCTTCAAGCAGGAGAACGTCCAGAAGGCGCACGAGTTCTTCGAGAAGCACGGCCCCAAGGCGCTGATCCTGGCCCGCTTCGTGCCCATCGTGCGCACCTTCACGCCGATCATCGTCGGCGTCAGCAAGATGAACTACCGCACCTTCATCACCTACAACATCATCGGCGGCGTCCTCTGGGGCGCGGGCGTGACGCTCCTCGGTGCGGCCCTCGGCAACGTCGAGTTCGTGCACAAGAACATCGAGTACATCCTGGTCGGCATCGTGCTGATCTCGGTCGTCCCGATCGTGATCGAGGTCCTCAGGGCCCGCAGCCAGTCCAAGAAGGCAGCGGCGTCCGGAGAGCCCCAGCAGACCGGGACGCCCGACAACGGCGGCTTCCCCGACCACCACCCGAACCAGGCCCAGCAGAGCCAGCAGAGCCAGTACCCGGCCCAGCCCGGCCAGCCCAGCCAGTACCCGGGCCAGCCGGCCCAGCCCGGTCAGTACCCGGGCCAGCCGGCCCAGCCCGGTCAGTACCCGGGCCAGCCCGGTCAGTACCCCGCTCAGCAGGGCCAGTACCCGCCCCAGCCCGAGCCCGGTCAGCCCGGCCAGCCCTCCCCGTACCCGGCCCAGCCCCACCAGCCCGGTCCCCCCGGCCAGCAGCCCCCGCCCCCGCCGCAGCGCGGCCGGCACGCCAAGCGCTGATTGCTTCCGGTACGCCGAGGGGGGGGGGGGGGGGGGGGGGGGGGGGGGGGGGGGGGGGGGGCGCGCGCGGGGGGCGGGGGGCCGGGGGGGGCGGGGGGCGGCGGGGGCGCCGC
>NZ_JBITDM010000004.1:456549-534578 GCF_044454195.1 Streptomyces sp. NPDC051561
GCCCCCCCCCGCCGCGCCCCCCGCCCCCCCCCCGGCCCGCCCCCCGCCGCCCCCCGCCCCCCCCCCCCCCCCCCCCCCCCCCCCCCCCCCCCTCGGCGTACCCCCACGAGTTAGAAGCCGCGCGTCCGCTTCGCCGCGCGCCGTGCGCCGTCCCGCGCCCCCGGCATCCGCAGGAACAGCCGGGAGATCTCACCACCGAGGTTCACCCCGATCGCGATGGCCAGGGCGATCGCCGCCGCCTTGGACAGGGACGCGAGACCGGTGTTCAACGCGTTCTGGGCGATGCCGAGAAGGCCGTAGTACGTCGCCGAACCGGGCAGCAGCGGGCCGATCGCGGCCGTGACGTACGGCAGCGCCGACGCGTACTGGTAGCGCGAGAAGAGCTGGCCGAAGAGGCCGACCAGACCGGCCGCGACCGCCGTCGCGGCCACCACCGAGATGCCGCCGGTGGAGGTCATCGCGCCGAAGACGATCCAGGCGACACCACCGTTCAGGGCCACCATCAGCACCGTGTTGCGCTCCTGCTGGAGCAGGATCGCGAAGGCGAAGGACAGGGCGATCGACGCCAGGATCTGGATGACGGGGCGGGACTGGACCTGCATGGTCGCGTCCGGGTGGAGGTTCGGGTTCAGGCCCGCGCCCGCGTACAGCACGATCAGCACGCCCAGCACGATCGCGATGAAGAAGTACATGACTTCGAGCAGTCGCGCGGACGCGGTGATGTAGTAGCCGGTCAGGCCGTCCTGGACGCCCGCGACCAGCGCACGTCCGGGCAGCAGCGCGAAGAGCCCACCGGTGATGACGGCGGACGGGAGGATTCCGCTCACCACGTTGTCGGGGACGAACGCCAGCCCCACCCCCATCGCCGCCGGAGGCATCGCCGCGGCCACGAACTGGTAGAACTCCGGCAGCCCGCGCCCGGCACACAGCCAGGCCAGCCGGTCGCCCAGAATCGCGCCCAGGCTCGCCACGATGAAGACGATCACCCCACCGCCGACCAGCACCGACGCCGATCCGGCGAGCAGCCCGCTGGCACCGGTGAGCGCCCAGCCGGGGTACGGGTGACGGTTACGGCGGATCTCGGCGAGGCGCCGGTACGCCTCCTCCAGGGTGACGTCGATGTCCTCGGCCGCGATGTCCGCGATCAGCCGGTAGACGCCCGCCAGGCGGGTGTAGTCGGTGCCCCGGCGACGTACCGTACGGCTCGCCGTCACCGGGTCGTCGACCAGCGAGGGCTGGTACGAGATCGAGAGCAGCGTGAAGGTCACATTGGGCTCGCAGCGGTCGAGCCCGTAGGCCCGGCAGACCGCGAACATGGCCGCCTCGACGTCCTCGGCCCCCTCGCCGCCCGCCAGCAGCAGCTCGCCGATACGCAGCGTCAGGTCGAGCACCCGGGGCACGGCCGGACCCGAGTCCTCGTCCTCCCCGTGCCGCTGCACGCTGTCCGGTACCGGGCGGTCGCCGACCGGCATCCGCAGCAGCGTCCGCATCCGGTCCTGCCAGGGGGCTTCCTTGGTCAGCTTGACGACCGGTATGCCGTGCGCGGGCGTGAACGCGGGCGGCGAGTGCCTCGCTCCGTACGTCCGCGGGGTGTCGAACCCGCCCGCCCTGGCGCCCGCGCCCTGCGCCTTCTTCTGCGCGGCGGTCCTCGGCGCGTTGAAGGCGGAACCTTCCTGCACGGCCGGGGCCTCGGGGCTCAGCCCTTTGGGCAGCGCGAATTCGGAGGTCGCCTGCGGGTCCTCCTCGGGCGGCTGGGCCAGCCCCTTGGGCAGCGCGAACTCGGAGGTTGGCTGCTCGTCCTCGACGGCGGGCGGGGCAATGATCGGGATGGCCTGGACGGCGTCCACGCCGGGGGGCGTGGAGAAACCGCTCCGTGCCTCGTCGGACACCGGCTTCCGGTCCTCCGGGGCTGCCGTGCCCTTGCCTTCGGCCCGTCCCGACTCCGCCACCACTCGCCTCTCTCCCGCCACTCCAGCACCTCGGTGCCCCGTCTGCCCAGTATGTCCACGAACCCACGTGGGGGCAGCCGGACAAATCCGCCCCCCACCGGTCGACACGCCTCTTCTCGCCCGCGGCCCCGGCATGCGAAACGGGCGGCTCACCCCCGGTTCGAGGGTGTGCCGCCCGCCGCACGACTACTGGCTGTCTGCCGGTGTCAGTGCGCCCCACCCTGCGCCTCAAGGCGCTTGTAGGAAGCCTCGATCTCCGCCTCGGCCTCCGTGCGGCCGACCCAGTCGGCGCCCTCGACCGACTTGCCCGGCTCCAGGTCCTTGTAGACCTCGAAGAAGTGCTGGATCTCCAGGCGGTCGAACTCCGACACGTGGTGGATGTCGCGCAGGTGCTCCACCCGCGGGTCCGACGCCGGGACGCACAGCAGCTTGTCGTCGCCGCCGGCCTCGTCCGTCATACGGAACATGCCGATGGCGCGGCACTTGATGACACAGCCGGGGAAGGTCGGCTCGTCGAGGATGACCAGCGCGTCCAGCGGGTCACCGTCCTCACCGAGGGTGTTCTCGACGAATCCGTAGTCCGCGGGGTAGCTGGTCGAGGTGAAGAGGCGACGGTCCAGACGGATCCGGCCGGTCTCGTGGTCCACCTCGTACTTGTTCCGCGAACCCTTCGGAATCTCGATGGTGACGTCGAACTCCACGGGTGGCTCCTCCATGATCAACACAATGTTCTCGGGTGTTGCGTCCCCCCGGAGGAAACCGACCCCCGGAGCTCCGGCCGAATGGGCCGGTGTGCCCCGCCAGGTGCTCTGCTCGCGCAAGACGCAGTGATTAAGTGTCCCTCACGCAGACCTGTGATCGCGAAAGGGGCTGGTCCGCAGTGCCCAAGCTCAAAACCTGGCAGTTCACGGCGGGCTCCGCCGTGGCCGGACTGGCGCTGGCGGCCGGTGCGGTGACCGTCGCCGGGCCCTGGGACTCCGGTCAGCGTAAGGCCGAGCGGGAGCTGGCGGCCGCCCAGGACCGAACGGGTGGCGCACATCACGAAACCCGGCGCCCGGATCCGGCCGAACCGGCCCCCGCGCCGAGCGCCCGCAGCGTCCTGGCAGGCCTCGGAGCCCCCGGCGCCCCCGACGCCGCCCGCCTCGGGCGCACCCTGGGACCGCTGCTCGACGACCCGGCCCTCGGCCCCCTCCGTACGGCCTCCGTCGTCGACGTGGCGACCGGCAAGCAGCTGTACGGACGCGGCGCGGACACCGCGATGACCCCCGCCTCCACCGTCAAGATCGCCACCGCGGTCGCGGCCCTCTCCGCCCTGGGCCCCGACCACCGCATCGCGACCACCGTGCTGGCCGCCCCCGACGCCAAGGGCATCGTCCTCAAGGGCGGCGGTGACCCCACCCTGGAGAAGGAGCAGCTCCGCTCCCTCGCCGCCGACACAGCCCGCGCCCTGCGCGACCGGGGTGCGGGACCGGTCTCCCTCTCGTACGACACGACGCTCTACACCGGCCCCGCCGTCCACCCGATCGGCGCGGGCAACGAGAACCTCGCCACGGTCACCTCCCTGATGGTCAACGAGGGCCGCACCGACGGCACCCGCAGCGGCACCGGCGACCGCACCCCCGACCCGGCGGGCGACGCGGCCCGCACCTTCGCGGCCGAACTCCGCTCGCTCGGCGTCAAGCTGACCGGCGACCCCGCCTCCGCCAAGGCCCCGGCCGGCGCCACCCCCGTCGCCAAGACCCTCTCCGCCCCGCTCTCCGCCCTCGTCGAGCGCACCCTCACCAACAGCGACAACGACATCGCCGAGGCACTCGCCCGCCAGACCGCCCTCGCCGCGGGCGAGCAGGCGAGCTTCGAAGGGGCCGGCCGGGCGACGTACGACCGGCTGGCCAAGCTGGGTCTGCCGGGGAAGGGCCTGCTCACCGGGGCCCACTTCGCCGACGGCAGCGGCCTCGACCGCAACGACCGCGTCTCCGCCTCGCTCCTCACCGCCCTGCTCGCCCGTGCGGCGGACCCGGCCCACCCGGAACTCCGCTCGGTCCTCACCGGCCTGCCGGTCGCCGGTTTCTCCGGCACCCTCCAGACCCGGTACTCGGCCGGCTCCTCCGGCACCGGCCTGGTCCGCGCCAAGACCGGCACCCTCTCGCACATCAACACCCTCTCCGGTACGGCCGTGGGCCCCGACGGCCGCCTGCTCGCCTTCGCCTTCCTGGCCGGCGACACGGTGGCCCCCGGCCCGGCCCAGAAGTCACTGGACAAGCTGGCGTCGGCACTGGCCACCGGGGCGTAGGGGGTACGGGGGCGAGGGGGGCGCGGGGCGGCTGCGCCGACCCTCCTCCCCGGACGCCGTTGGCAACGTACGGTTGACGCATGACGAGCATCGGTGGTGCGGAGATGGTCGACTGGAAGCTCGCGGTGGCAACCGCGACACGACTCGTGAGGCCGGGCCCCGACATCGGTCGGGACGAGGCGCGAGCCGTCGTCGCGGAGCTGCGCAGGCATGCCAAGGCGTCCGAGGAACATGTCCGGGCCTTCACCCGGATGATCCCCGAGGGTGTGGAGCCGCAGGACACCCCAGTACTGGTCGTGGACCGGGCAGGCTGGGTCAAGGCCAATGTGGAGGGGTTCCGGGAACTGCTCAAGCCGCTCCTCGGCAAGATGCAGGAACGGCGCGGATCCACTCCCGGCGGCGCCGTGCTCGGCGCGGTCGGCGGCAAGGTCACCGGCGTCGAGGTGGGGATGCTGCTGTCGTTCCTCTCCTCCAGGGTCCTCGGCCAGTACGAGACCTTCGCCCCGGCCGGCCGGGACCTCCCGTCCGGCGGCGAGGGCGGCGGCCGGCTCCTGCTGGTCGCCCCCAACATCGTCCACGTCGAGCGCGAGCTGGAAGTGGACCCGCACGACTTCCGGCTCTGGGTCTGCCTGCACGAGGAGACCCACCGCACCCAGTTCACCGCGGTGCCCTGGCTGCGCGCCCACCTGGAGGGCGAGATCCAGTCGTTCCTCGGCGAGACCGAGGTCGACCCGATGACCGTCCTGGAGCGCTTCCGCGAAGCCGCCCAGGCCTTCGCGGGCGGCCGCCCCGAGGGTGAGCAGGGCGAGGACGGGCGCAGCCTGGTCGAGCTGGTCCAGACCCCCGCCCAGCGGGAGATCCTCGGCCGCCTCACCGCGGTGATGTCGCTGCTCGAAGGGCACGCGGACTACGTCATGGACGGGGTCGGCCCCCAGGTCGTCCCGTCCGTCGCCGAGATCCGCGAGAAGTTCCAGCAGCGTCGCGCCAAGGGCGCCAGCCGCCTGGACCTCGCCCTGCGCAAGCTGCTCGGCATGGACGCCAAGCTGCGGCAGTACAAGGACGGCGAAAGGTTTGTGCGCGCGGTCGTCGACGAGGTGGGAATGGACGGATTCAACCGGGTCTGGACCTCGCCCAACACCCTGCCGACCAAGTCGGAGATCGCCAAACCGGCTGACTGGGTAGCGAGGGTGCACCGTAAGGGAGAAGCGTGAGGGCGGTGCGTACGACGGCAGGAACGGTAAGGGATACGCCCCCTAAATCACCCATCTGAGGGACCGTGAGGGCTGGGTAGGCGTGCAATGCTCGGGTAGTCGCTCGTTTCTGTCACCATCTACGCACTCTGCGTGACAGAGGCGCTCCTCCCCCCGACGCACCCCAACTCCACCGAAGGGCACCGGACATGGGTCCCCATCCTGCGGTCGCAGCGATACGCCTGGCGGTCCGCCGCGTACTCCACGACGTCCTGAACGAACACAGCCGGAACGAACACAGCCGGAACGAACACAGCCTGAACGAACACAGCCCGAGCAGGCGCAGCCCGAACGTCCGCGGCCGATCCGAGGAGAACCCGCGCACGGACGGGCCCGCCCCGCTCGTGCTCGTGGCGTGCTCCGGCGGCGCCGACTCCATGGCGCTCGCCTCCGCCCTCGCCTTCGAAGCCCCCAAGCTCGGCATCCGGGCGGGCGGCGTCACCATCGACCACAATCTCCAGGCAGGCTCCGGCACCCGTGCCACCGAGGTCGTCAGCCGGATGACCGCCCTGGGCCTGGCCCCCGCCGAGGCCGTCGCCGTCACCGTCGGCCGGGCCGGTGGGCCCGAAGCCGCCGCCCGCGACGCCCGCTACGCCGCCCTGGACGGTGCCGCCCTGCGCCACGGCGCCGCCGCCGTCCTCCTCGGCCACACCCGCGACGACCAGGCCGAAACCGTCCTGCTCGGCCTCGCCCGCGGCTCCGGCACCCGTTCGCTCTCCGGAATGGCGGCCGTCTCGGGGGCGGCCGGCCGTTACCGGCGCCCCTTCCTCCAGCTCGACCGGCAGACCGCCCGCAAGGCCTGCATGGTCCAGTCGCTGCCCGTCTGGGACGACCCGCACAACGCGGACCCCGCCTACACCCGCTCCCGGCTCCGCCAGGAGGGCCTGCCCGCCCTGGAGAAGGCGCTCGGCAAGGGCGTCGTCGAGGCGCTCGCGCGTACCGCCCAGCTCTCCCGTGACGACGCTGACGCCCTGGACACCTGGGCCGCCGAAGCCTCCGCCTCCGTACGGGACGACAGCGGGAAGCTGGAGTGCGCCAAGCTCTACGCGCTGCCGCCCGCGGTGCGCCGCCGGGTGCTGCGCCGGGCGGTCGTCGACGCCGGTTCACCCGCGGGGTCGCTCTTCGCCCGGCACATCGAGGAAGTCGACCGCCTGATCACCGGTTGGCGCGGCCAGGGAGCCATCAACCTCCCCGGCCGGGTGGAGGCTCAGCGGCAGGGTGGCAGACTGGTCATTCGGCAGGGCTGATTCGGCAGGGCCGAAGTTCTACGAAAGTGATGCGGGTGGACGCGAACGACATGGGCACCGACCTCAAGTCGGTGCTCATCACCAAGGAAGAGATCGACGCGAAGCTGGCCGAACTGGCCGCCCAGGTCGACGCGGAGTACGCGGGCAAGGACCTCCTCATCGTCGGAGTCCTCAAGGGCGCCGTGATGGTGATGGCGGACCTGGCGCGTGCGCTGTCCACCCCGGTCACCATGGACTGGATGGCGGTGTCGTCCTACGGCGCGGGCACCCAGTCCTCCGGCGTGGTCCGGATCCTCAAGGACCTCGACACCGACATCAAGGGCAAGCACGTCCTGATCGTCGAGGACATCATCGACTCCGGCCTGACGCTGTCGTGGCTGCTGTCGAACCTGGGCTCGCGCGAACCGGCCTCCCTCAATGTGTGCACGCTGCTGCGCAAGCCGGAGGCCGCGAAGGTCGCGATCGACGTGAAGTGGGTCGGTTTCGACATTCCGAATGAGTTCGTCGTCGGATACGGCCTGGATTACGCCGAGAAGTACCGCAACCTCCCCTTCGTCGGGACCCTGGCCCCCCACGTCTACGGGGGCTGAACCGGCTCGGACGGGCCATTGGGGGCTTGTGGCCCCTTCGCGGGGAACCCTCGCGCAATTCCCGCCGTTGGAGCAGGGGAAGGCAGCTTTGTCAGCCGTCCCCTGCGGTCGCGGGTGACAATGCTGGGGTACCGTCCGAAGAACAGTCTTTTATTCAGCGGCATTTACCTACGGGCAGGAGGGACGGGGCATCAGTTCGCCCCGTATGGATGGACGTGAAGCGATACTTCCGTGGGCCGGTCATGTGGATCGTGCTGGCCGTCCTCGCCGTGGTCGTGCTGATGCAGGTCGTCGGCTCGTCTGGCGGCTACAAGACGGTCGACACCGGCAAGGTCATCCAGGCCATCGACAAGGACCAGGTCGATCAGGTCAAACTGACGACCGGTGAAGAACAGATCATCAAGGTGCAGCTGAAGGACGGCCAGAAGGTCGACGACAGCTCCAAGATCCAGGCGAGCTACATCGGGGACCAGGGTTCCCGGCTCTCCGCCAAGCTCGACCAGAAGTACGAGGCAGGCAAGATCAAGGACGGGTACACCGTCTCGCCGACGAAGCAGAACGCCTTCGTCGGGATCCTGCTGACCCTGCTGCCCTTCGTCCTCATCGTCGTCGTCTTCCTGTTCCTGATGAATCAGATGCAGGGTGGCGGCTCCCGGGTCATGCAGTTCGGGAAGTCCAAGGCGAAGCTCATCACCAAGGACACCCCGAAGACGACCTTCTCCGATGTGGCCGGGTCCGACGAGGCGGTCGAGGAACTCCACGAGATCAAGGAGTTCCTCCAGGAGCCGGCGAAGTTCCAGGCCGTCGGCGCCAAGATCCCCAAGGGCGTGCTGCTGTACGGCCCGCCCGGCACCGGCAAGACGCTCCTCGCGCGCGCCGTCGCGGGCGAAGCAGGGGTCCCCTTCTACTCCATCTCGGGTTCCGACTTCGTCGAGATGTTCGTGGGTGTCGGCGCCTCGCGTGTCCGCGACCTCTTCGAGCAGGCCAAGGCGAACGCCCCGGCGATCGTCTTCGTCGACGAGATCGACGCCGTCGGCCGCCACCGCGGCGCCGGCATGGGCGGCGGTCACGACGAGCGCGAGCAGACGCTCAACCAGCTGCTCGTCGAGATGGACGGCTTCGACGTGAAGGGCGGCGTCATCCTGATCGCCGCCACCAACCGCCCGGACATCCTCGACCCGGCGCTGCTGCGCCCGGGCCGTTTCGACCGGCAGATCGCGGTCGACCGCCCGGACATGCAGGGCCGTCTGGAGATCCTCAAGGTTCACCAGAAGGGCAAGCCGGTCGCCCAGGACGTCGACCTGAGCGCGGTTGCTCGTCGTACCCCCGGCTTCACCGGCGCGGACCTGTCGAACGTGCTGAACGAGGCTGCGCTGCTCACCGCGCGCAGCAACAAGAAGCTGATCGACAACCACATGCTCGACGAGGCGATCGACCGCGTCGTGGCCGGTCCGCAGAAGCGCACCCGGATCATGTCCGACAAGGAAAAGAAGATCACCGCGTACCACGAGGGCGGTCACGCCCTGGTCGCCGCGGCCCTTCCGAACTCGGACCCGGTCCACAAGATCACGATCCTGTCGCGCGGCCGGGCCCTGGGTTACACCATGGTCCTGCCCGAGGAGGACAAGTACTCCACCACCCGCAACGAGATGCTCGACCAGCTCGGCTACATGCTGGGCGGGCGTGCTGCGGAGGAGCTGGTCTTCCACGACCCGACGACGGGCGCTGCGAACGACATCGAGAAGGCCACCGGTACGGCCCGCGCGATGGTCACGCAGTACGGCATGACCGAGCGCCTCGGCGCGATCAAGTTCGGCGGCGACAACACCGAGCCCTTCCTGGGCCGGGACATGACGCACCAGCGCGACTACTCGGAAGAGGTCGCCGCGCTCGTCGACGAAGAGGTCAAGAAGCTGATCGAGACCGCGCACAACGAGGCGTGGGAGATCCTGGTCGAGAACCGCGACGTTCTCGACAACCTGGTTCTGGCCCTCCTGGAGAAGGAGACGCTGAACAAGGAGCAGATCGCCGAGATCTTCCAGCCGATCGTGAAGCGCCCGGCCCGCCCCGCGTGGACCGGCTCCTCCCGTCGTACGCCCTCCACCAGGCCTCCGGTGCTCTCGCCGAAGGAACTGGCGCTGACCAACGGCTCGGCCAATGGCGCGACGCCCGCGATCACCTCGGTGACCAAGGACGCCCCGCAGGCCGACCCGGTCCCGGAGGACCGCCCGGAGAACAGCTAGCCCCCTGCGTGCCCGGGGTCACACCCGGTCCGGAATGGATGCCGCGACCCCCAGGTTTTAGCCTGGGGGTCGCGGCATTTTTCGTATGCCCGCGCAGGTGAACCACAGGAACGAGGCACTGATGACCGATCCGGTGACGCTGGACGGCGATGCCACCATCGGCGAGTTCGACGAGAAGCGCGCCGAGAGCGCGGTGCGCGAGCTTCTCATCGCCGTCGGCGAGGACCCGGACCGCGAGGGCCTGCGGGCGACTCCGGGCCGGGTGGCGAGGGCGTACAGGGAGATATACGCCGGGCTGTGGCAGAAGCCGGAGGACGTGCTGACGACGACGTTCGACCTGGGCCACGACGAGATGGTCCTCGTGAAGGACATCGAAGTGATGAGCTCCTGTGAACATCACCTGGTCCCGTTCCACGGTGTGGCGCACGTCGGGTACATCCCGTCCACGGACGGGAAGATCACCGGGCTGTCGAAGCTGGCCCGGCTGGTGGATGTCTTCGCGCGGCGTCCGCAGGTGCAGGAGCGGCTGACCACTCAGGTGGCGGACTCCCTGATGGAAATCCTGGAGCCGCGGGGGGTGATCGTGGTCGTGGAGTGCGAGCACATGTGCATGACGATGCGGGGGGTGCGGAAGCCGGGGGCGAAGACGATCACCTCGGCGGTGCGGGGGCAGTTGCGGGATCCGGCCACCCGCGCGGAGGCGATGAGCCTGATCATGGCTCGCTAGCGTCGGACGACCGGGGCCGGGGCCGGGGCGGGTGGGGTGCGACTCCGTCGGGGGCCGCCCCCTTGCCCGCCCGTTCCGTCTCCGGGGGCGGCCTCGCCGCCGAGGGCGACGACGGTGTGGCGGGGAGGTGGCCCCGCCGCGCGAGGGGGCTGACGGGGGCGCTCAGGCCGCCGCCGCGCCCTCCTCGTCCTCCGGCAGCTTCAGTACCCGCTCCAGGAAGAACGCCGCGGCGATGACGCATGCCGCCGCCAGCACCGAGAAGCCCGAGTAGAGGGCCTGGGTGCGGCGGAGGGGCAGGTCGAGGCCGTCGAGCAGGAGGTAGAGGCCGAGGCCGCCGTAGACACCCGCGGCGAGGGCGGAGACGAGTGCGCTGGCCTGGCCGAAGACGACCGCGCGGGCGGCGAGCATCGGGTCGACGCCCTTGGCGTCCGGGCGGCGCTCGCGCTGCGCGCGCAGCCGGGTGCGCAGCGCCAGCGCGGTGGCCAGCAGGACCGCCGCGATCAGGGCCAGCACGACCGGGGCCGCGACCGGCACCCCGGGAAGGGTGTCGATCGAGGCCCACAGCCGGGCGCCCGCCCAGGACAGCACGCCGGACACGGCGAAGATTCCGGCCAGTACCCCGAGCCGTAGTTGCTTCACGAGGTTCCGCTCTCCGTCAGGTCAGAGGGTCAGAGGGGCAACGCGTCAGTGCCTGTACAACGCTTACTCCGGCAGCCGGAGTTCCAGGTCCGCGCGGGGCATTACGCCGTCCGTTCCGAGGGCGCTGAGGAGCTCGGCGACCGGGCCGTGGCCCGGGACCACGGCTTCCGCGTCCACGTCGTGCCAGGGGGCCAGCACGAAGCCGCGCTCGTGGGCGCGCGGGTGCGGAAGGGTGAGGACGGGGTCGTCGGAGACGACATTGGCGTACGACACGATGTCGACGTCGATGGTGCGCGGGCCCCAGCGCTCCTCGCGGACGCGGTCGAAGGCCTCCTCGATGGCCTGGCCGCGTTCGAGCAGCGAGGACGGCGGGAGGGTGGTCTTCAGGAGGACGACCGCGTTGAAGTACGAGGGCTGGGAGCCGCTCTCGACGCCCCACGGCTCCGTCTCGTACACCGGGGAGACCGCCTTGACCCGGACGCCGGGGGTGTCCTCCAGGAGGTCCACGGCGCCTTGCAGGGTCTCCAGGCGGTTGCCCAGGTTGCTGCCGAGGGCGATGACGGCCCACTTGGGGTTGGAGAGGGTGATGTCCGCGGCGTCGACCTGTTCGGTCACCGAGGCGGGAACCGGCTGGACGGTGGGGTCGCTCTGCATCGGTTTCATACACGGCTCCGGGTGATGGTGATGGTCACGTCGTCGAAGGGGACGGTGATCGGGGCGTCCGGCTTGTGGACGCGGACCTCGACCTCGTCGACCCCGTCGTGCTTGAGGCACTGCTGAGCGATCCGCTCGGCGAGCGTCTCGATCAGATTGACCGGCTCGCCCTGCACGACCTGCACGACCTCCTCGGCCACCACGCCGTAGTGGACGGTCTTCGTCAGGTCGTCGTCGGCCGCCGCGGGCCGGGTGTCCATACCGAGGACGATGTCCACGATGAAGGTCTGGCCCTCCTCGCGTTCCCTGGGGAACACGCCGTGGTGCCCACGGGCCTTGAGGCCGCGCAGCGCGACACGATCCACGCGAATCACTCCTGCTGTTCGTAGCGAAAGGGGGGTCGGTGCCACATGCGGATGGCACTTCCCCTGGATCGAATCTACCTGCGAGCACCGACAGCTCCCGCCCGCGGGGCCGCGGACGCCGCCGGAGGAACCTCGGGCAGGAGCCCCTCCGAGGCCCTTCTTCCAAGGTCTCTACCCATTCAGGAGGAGGAATCGCCGTCCTCGTCGTCCTCGTCCGCGTCCGCCAGCACGGGGGAACCGTGGTGCGCCCACAGCCGCCACCCGTCCGGGGTGCGCCGGAACACATTGGTGGCCACCACCAACTGGCCCACCAGCGGCCCCAGTTCACCGCTCTCCTCGTCGGCGGGGCCGCCGCTGAGGATGTTCTCGGTGCAGGTCGCCAGGGCGGTGTCGCCCATCACGGAGACCTTCACATCGGTGAGGAAGAACTGGATGTAGTCGGTGTGGGCCATGATCAGGGCGTACGAGCGCAGCACCTCGCCCCGCCCGGCGAGCACCGGCCAGCCGGGGTGGACGCAGGTGATCTCGTCGTCCATCCAGAGGGCGGACAGCTCCTCGAAGTCGCCGCGCTCCAGGCACTCGTAGAAGGCGGTGTTGGCCGCCTCGACCCGTTCCGCGTCGGTGCCCCGGGGCGTCACTTGGCGCCTGCCACGGCGCGGGCGACCCGGACCGCGTCGGCGGTCGCCCGTACCTCGTGGACCCGGACCGCCCAGGCGCCCTCGTGGGCGGCGATCGCGGAGACCGCGGCGGTGGCGGCGTCCCGTTCGCGGGCCGGCGGCGGGGTCTCGCCGTCCCCGGCCAGGATGCGGCCCAGGAAGCGTTTGCGGGAGGCGGCGACCAGGATCGGGTGGCCCAGCGCGCGCAGGTCGCCGAGGTGGGCGAGCAGGGCGAGGTCGTGCTCGGCCCGCTTGGCGAAGCCGAGGCCGGGGTCGACGACCAGGCGCTCGGGGGCGACGCCGCCCGCGACGACCGCGTCGATACGGGTGCGCAGTTCCGCCAGGACCTCGGCGACCACGTCGTCGTACACCGCCAGGCTGTTCATGTTCTCGCTGAAGCCGCGCCAGTGCATGACCACGAAGGGGACCTCGGCGGCGGCCACCGCGCGGACCATGCCGGGGTCGGCGAGGCCGCCGGAGACGTCGTTGACCAGGACCGCGCCGGCGGCGATCGCCTGCTCGGCGACGCGGGCGCGCATGGTGTCCACGGAGACGGTGACGCCCTCGGAGACCAGGCCGCGCACCACCGGCACGACCCGCTTGAGTTCCTCGTCCGGATCGACGCGGCTGGCGCCGGGGCGGGTGGACTCACCGCCCACGTCGACCAGGTCGGCGCCCTCCGCGACCAGTGCCAGGCCCCGCTTGACCGCCGCCGAGGTGTCGAACCAGCGGCCGCCGTCGGAGAAGGAGTCCGGCGTCACATTGACGACGCCCATGACCGCACAGCGGTCCCAGTCGGGGAGTCCTGCCGGCTGTCGTTCTGCGGGCCGCGTGCGCAACGTACTCATGCGTCCAGCGTAGGCGTCAGCGCGTCGACTCCGAACCGTCCGTACCGCGCGGGAAGACCCTGCCCAGCAGTGCGTACAGGGCGGTGCGCTCGGTGTCGTCCAGGGTGTCCAGGCCGCTCAGTGTGCTGTGCATGCGGGCGCGGACGGTGTCGATGGTCTGCTCGCCGAGTTCGGTCAGTACGACGTTCTTCACGCGGCGGTCGGTGGCGCCGGGCTCGCGGCGCACCAGCTCGCGCTTCTCCAGGCGGTCGACGATGCCGGTGATGTTGGAGGCGTCACAGGCCAGGGTGGTGGCCAGGGCGCGCATCGGGGCGGGGGAGCCACGCAGCACGCTGAGCGCCTTGGCCTGGCTGGCGGTGAGGCCCGCGGTGGCGGCGGCGAGGGTGAAGTCGCCGTAGTAGAGACCGAAGGAGCCGGCCAGCCGCTCGATGAGCTCGGCCGTCGTCGGTGCCGTCGGGGGTTGGGTGTCCGGCGACGGGGGAGGTGTGGCTGCCATGACACGCAGTGTACGCCGGGAAACTTGACTATCTCAACCTTTGAGGTTTACGGTCACCGAGAAGCTTGAGATCGTCAACCATCGAAAGTGGAGTGGTTTCCCGTGAAGGCCATCTCGTACAGCGCATACGGCAGCCCCGACGCCCTGGAGTACGGCGAGCGGCCGATGCCCAAGCTCGGCCCCGACTCCGTCCTGGTCAAGGTCCGCGCGGCCTCGGTGAACCCGGTCGACTGGAAGGTACTCGGCGGGTATCTGGACCCGGCCCTGGACGCGGTCTTCCCGGTGGTGCCGGGCTGGGACGTGGCGGGGGTGGTCGAGCAGGCGGGCGCCTCGGTGAGCGAGTTCGCGCCGGGCGACGAGGTCATCGGGTACGTCCGCGAGGACTTCGTCTCGCGGGGGACGTTCGCGGAGTACGTCGCGGCGCCGATCCGCACCCTGGCCAGGAAGCCCGCGGGCGTCAGCTTCGAGGAGGCGGCGGGACTGCCGCTGGCCGGCCTCACGGCGTACCAGGCACTCAACCGGAGCCTGAAGGTCCAGCCCGGAGAGACGGTGCTGGTGCACGCGGCGGCGGGCGGGGTCGGCTCGCTGGCCGTGCAGATCGCGCGGGCGCAGGGGGTGAAGGTGATCGGAACGGCGAGTGAGCGCAACCACGAGTACCTGCGGTCGCTGGGCGCGACGCCGGTGACGTACGGGGACGGGCTGGCCGAGCGGGTGCGGGAGCTGGCGCCGGAGGGCGTCGACGCGGTGCTGGACCTGGTGGGCGGGGACGCGCTCCAGATGTCGCCCGAGGTGCTCGCGAAGGGCGGCCGGCTGGCGTCCATCGCGGACGGGGCCGTGAAGGAGCTGGGCGGGGACTACGTCTTCGTACGGCCGGACTCGGCGGATCTGACGGCGCTGACCGAGCTGGTCGAGGCCGGCGAGATCAAGGTCGAGGTGGCGGCGGTGTACCCGCTGCAGAAGGCGGCGGACGCGTTCCGGGACAGCATCGGCGGGCACACGCGCGGGAAGATCGCGATCAGGGTGGCGTGACGTCGGGGAGGTGCCCGCGCCCTCCCGGGGGGCGGGGCACCTCCCTGTGCGGGGTCCTTGTGTGGGGCACTTTCTGAGCGTGTGGGGCACCTCCCGAGCGCGCCGCAGGCGTACCTCTCAGGAGGCCGCCTTCACCTCCGGCACCGCCACCCGCTCCACATGTGCGCAGGGCTTCGGCTGGCGTTTCGCCGACGCCTTGCGGGTGAAGGGGCGGGGCAGTCCCAGCGTCACGAACCCCTCGGCCTGCATGGCGGCGAAGCCGATGCGGGGGAGGTCGCGGGTGGTGCGGAAGACCACGAAGCGGGGCTCCCAGCGCGGCCGGAACTTGGCGTTGAACTTGTAGAGGGACTCGATCTGGAACCAGCGCGAGAGGAAGACCAGCAGGCCCCGCCAGCCCCTCAGGACCGGTCCCGCGCCCAGCTTCTCGCCGCGGGCGAGGGCCGAGCGGAACATCGCGAAGTTGAGGGAGACCTTCTTGATGCCGAGGGCGGGGGCTGCGGTGAGGGACGCGACGATGAGGAGTTCGTTCATGCCCGGGTCGGCCGCGCGGTCGCGCCGCATCAGATCCAGGGACATGCCGTCCGGGCCCCACGGCACGAAGTGCAGTACGGCCTTGATGTCGCCGTAGGGGCCGCTCTGGGCGCCCTCTTCGTCGGCCTTGTGGGCGGTGGCGATGAAGCAGTCCTCGTCACCGGGCTCGCCGACCCGGCCGAGCGCCATCGAGAAACCGCGCTCGGTCTCCGTTCCCCGCCAGTCGGCGGCGGCCCGCCGGATGCGGTCCAGCTCCTCCTGGTCGAGGTCGCCGACCCGGCGGACCCGGGTCTCGTAACCATTGCGCTCGATGCGCTTGACCATCTGCCGTACGTTGCGCATCGCGCGTCCGGCGAGCGAGAAGTCGGGGACGTCGACGACCGCCTCGTCGCCCAGCTCCAGTGCGTCCAGGCCGGTTTCGCGGGTCCAGACCTCGCCGCCGGTCTCCGAGCAGCCCATCACGGCGGGGGTCCAGGAGTGTGCCTTGGCCTCGTCCATGAAGCGCTCTATCGCGCCCGGCCAGGCCTCGACGTCGCCGATCGGGTCGCCGGAGGCCAGCATCACGCCGGAGACCACCCGGTACGTCACGGCCGCCTTGCCGCTCGGCGAGAAGACCGCCGCCTTGTCGTGGCGGAGGGCGAAGTGGCCGAGCGAGTCACGGGCGCCGTGCTTGGCGAGCAGGCCGCGCAGCCGTACCTCGTCCTCCTCGGTGAGCCGGGCGGCCGGGTGCTCGGGGCGCAGCGCCAGATAGACGGTGGTGATCGCGGTGAGCCAGCCCAGTGCGCCGAGCGAGTAGCCGACCGTCCAGGAGACCTGACCGCCGTACGACATCGGACCTTCGAGGCCCACCAGGCCGTACAGCACGTGCTCAAGACGGTCGAGGATGCCCGGGTCGCCGAGCGTCCGCCTCGGGTGCGAGCTGACGATCAGCAGGCCGAGCCCGATCGAGCCCGCGCCCATCAGCACGAAGTTCGCGAGCGCCTTCCAGCGGCTGCGCGGGTCCGGCAGCGCGGAGAATTCACTCCGGCGGACCAGCAGCAGCGCGAAGAGTGCGAGCGCGATCACCACGCCGAGTATCGAGTTCCGGTACGTGTACTGGGCGAGCGCCCCGACCGGCAGCAGGAACACCGCCGAGCGCCAGGCCCGCCGCTTGCGCCGCTTCAGCCCGTGCGCCAGGAGCAGCAGCAGGATGCCCACGGTCAGCGAGAACGCGGCGGCGAAGGGCCCGAAAGTACCGGGCAGCACCTCGGCCAGGCTGTGCATCCGGCTGTGCCGGAAGCGGGGGAACACCCCGGCCGCGACGTCGAGCAGGCCGACGAGCGTGACGGCCGCGCCCACCAGCGCGGGGACCTTCTCGGGACGCGGACCGCGAAAGATCCGCCGCACCCGATCCGGAACCGCTCCGGACTTATCCCCATCTATTCTGATTGACATCGCTTCCCGAGGTTTCCGCGAAATGTTTGTGGCCGGGCGACCTGGAGTAGGTCTCGTCCCGGGCAATCTGCGTCCACTAGGACGGCGCATCCGGGAGGCGGGTTCACTCGTCTCTCAGGAAATTCTCATTCAGGAAGTAACGAACTCGCCATGGGTCTCACCAGCACCAAGGTCCTCGCGCTCGCCGTTCTGATCGCGGTCCTGCTCTTCGCAGCCACGATCTGGCTCTGGCCGCGTCTCGCCGGCCGCAACTGGCGGGCGGTGCTCGGCAGGGTCGGGATGCTCTTCGTGACCCAGCTCGCGCTGTTCGCGGCAGTCGGCCTCGCGGCGAACAAGTCGTTCCTCTTCTACGGCTCCTGGGCCGACCTCTTCGGCCAGGAGGAGCAGATGGGCGTGGTCGTCGACCACGCGGCCGGCGGCGGCAAGGAGGCCCAGCTGATCGGCACCCGCGCCATGGACGTGCCCGGCGGCAACAAGCCGTCCGTCGGCGGGCAGATACAGGAGGTACGGATCGAGGGCCGCGACTCCAGGATCGTCAGCCCGGCCTTCGTGTACCTGCCGCCGGAGTACTTCCAGCCGAAGTACGCCAAGAAGAACTTCCCGGCGACGGTCGTGCTGACCGGCTACCCGGGCACCGCGATGAACCTGATCAAGGGCCTGCGCTACCCGCAGACCGCGCTGATGCAGGCCCGTGCGGGCAAGGCGCAGCCGATGATCATGGTCATGATGCGGCCGACGGTCGCCCCGCCGCGGGACACCGAGTGCGTGGACATTCCGGGTGGTCCGCAGACCGAGACCTTCTTCGCGAAGGATCTGCGGCAGGCGATCTCGTCCTCGTACCGGGTGGGCACCAAGCCGGAGAACTGGGGCTTCATGGGGAACTCGACGGGCGGCTACTGCGCGGTGAAGATCGCCATGCAGCACCCCGACAAGTTCGCGGCGGGCGCGGGTCTCTCGGCGTACTACAAGGCGGCCGACGACCCGACGACCGGTGACCTCTTCGGCGGCGACGACAAGCTGAAGAAGCGGGCCGACCTGCTGTGGTCGCTGGAGAATCTGCCGGCGCCGAAGACGTCGTTGCTGCTGACGACGAGCGAGAAGGGCGAGGACAACCTCAAGCCCACGCTGAGGTTCGTGGAGGAGGCGAAGGCGCCGACGAAGGTGTCGACGATCACCCTGAACAGCGGCGGCCACAACTTCAACACGTGGAAGCGGGAGATCCCGGCGGCGGTGGAGTGGCTCAGCAAGAAGCTGGTGGCCTGAGGGCCCTCTCCGCGTTGCCTCGCCCGCTTGGGCGGCGGGGCCGCCCCCCGGGGGGCGGGACGGGCGGGCAAGGGGGCGGCCCCCGGCGGACGCCGCACCCCTCGCTCCCGACCGGCCCCGGCTTACCGCCCTACGCCCCGCCGACCGTCTCCACGTCCACCTCGGTCCGCGCGACCCTGCGTCCGTCCGCGTCGATGGACCTCCGTAGCGCCTCGTGCAGCCTGGCCGGGGTCAGGACGCCCAGGAAACGGCCCTCGCCCGCCTCGTCGATGACGGCGATCCAGCCCGCGTCGTGCTGGAGCATGGTGGCGAACGCCTGCTTGAGGGACGCGCCGACCGGCAGCCACGCCTCCATGCGGCGGGCGTGTTCGCGGACCGTGCCGCCCGACTGGATGGCGTCGGCCGGGATCCAGCCGTGCAGGTTGTCGTCGCTGTCCAGGACGACGGCCCAGCGGGCGCCCTCGGAGGCGAGACGGGCGGTGGCGGTCCTGAGCGGGTCGTCGAGGTGGACGACCGGCGGCTGGTCGAGGTCGGACTCCTCGATGGGCGTGACGGAGAGCCGCTTGAGGCCGCGGTCGGCGCCGACGAAGTCCGCGACGTACGGGGTGGCGGGCGCGCCCAGTACCGCCGCCGGGGCGTCGAACTGCTCGATGGTGCCCTGGCCGTAGACCGCGATCCGGTCGCCGAGGCGGACCGCCTCCTCGATGTCGTGGGTGACGAAGAGGACCGTCTTGCGGACCTGGGACTGGAGCTTGAGGAACTCGTTCTGGAGGTGCTCGCGGACCACCGGGTCGACCGCGCCGAAGGGCTCGTCCATCAGGAGTACGGGCGGGTCGGCGGCCAACGCCCTTGCCACGCCGACCCGTTGACGCTGTCCGCCGGAGAGCTGCTCGGGGTAGCGGGAGCCGTACACCTTGGGGTCCAGGCCGACCAGGTCGAGCAGTTCGGCGGCCCGGGCGCGGGCCTCGGTGCGCTTCACGCCCAGCAGGTGGGGGACGGTCGCGGTGTTGTCCAGGACCGTTTTGTGCGGGAAGAGGCCGACCTGCTGGATGACATAGCCGATACGGCGCCGGAGTTCGACGGGGTCGCCGGCGGATATGTCCTCGCCGTCGAGCAGGATGCGGCCCCCGGTCGGTTCGATGAGCCGGTTGACCATCTTCATGGTGGTGGTCTTGCCGCAGCCCGACGGGCCCACCAGCGTGACGAGTTCACCCGCGGCGACCTCGAAGGACAGGTCGTCGACGGCGGTGGTGCCGTCGTCGTAGCGCTTGGTGACGTGCTCGAACCGGATCATGGGGCCTCATTGTGGCGGTCGGTGACTGAGGTTGTGTGAAGGGCGTGTTGCCGGGATGTGGCGGGCCGAAGCGGTTGTCAGTGCTCGGGGATATGGTCTTTGAACATACGTTCTCAGGTGACTGGAATCGGCTTTACGGGGGAGGTGGGGACGCGTGAGCGAGCTGAGTCTGAGCCAGGGCCCGAGCTGTCTGGCGACGAATGACTGGATTTGCGGGGAGTACTTGCGTTCCCGCGCCCAGGAGTTGACCGACGCGACCGTCCAGCATGTCTGGATCACGGTGGTATCGGTGCTGATCGGGCTGGCCGTGGCGTTCCCGCTGGCCCTGCTCGCACGGCGCGGCAAGCACTTCGCCGGACCGGTCCTCGGGCTGACCACGATCCTCTACACGGTGCCCTCACTGGCCATGTTCTCGCTGCTGCTGCCGCTGTTCGGACTCTCGTCGGCGCTGGTGATCACCGGCCTGGTGCTCTACTCGCTGACCATCCTGGTGCGGAACATCCTGGCCGGGCTCGAAGCCGTCCCCGAGGAGGCGCGGGAGGCCGCGCGGGGGATGGGGTACGGGCCGGCGCGGATGCTCTGGGAGGTGGAACTCCCGCTCGCGCTTCCGGCGCTGATGGCCGGTGTGCGGATAGCCACCGTGTCGACGGTCGCGCTGACCACCGTCGGTGCCATCGTCGGCCGGGGCGGGCTCGGCAACCTCATCGAGGACGCGCTGCCCACCTTCTTCAAGGCGCAGGTGCTCGCCGCCTCCGTGCTGTGCGTACTGCTCGCCCTGGTCGCCGACCTGCTGCTGCTCGGGGTGCAGCGGCTGCTGACGCCCTGGACCCGGGTGCAGCGCGCCAGGCGTGAGCCGCTGTCGGCCCGGATACGTAAGACTTCTGCGGCTGTTGAGGCGGGCTGATCGCGATGGGTGTGCTCGGTGAGGCCTGGACCTGGCTGATGACCGGCTCCAACTGGTCGGGGGAGGGCGGAGTGCTGAACCGGCTGACGGAGCATCTGTACGTCAGCGGGGTCGCCCTCCTCATCGCCTGCGCCCTCGCCCTGCCGCTGGCCTTCGTGCTCGGTCACCTCGGCAAGGGGGGTGCGCTCGCGGTCAACATCTCCAACGTGGGGCGGGCCGTCCCGGTCTTCGCGGTGCTGGCGCTCTTCATGGTCTCGCCGCTGCGGTCCGCCGGATATGTGCCGACGATCATCGCGCTGGTGCTGTTCGCGGTGCCGCCGCTGCTCACCAACGCGTATGTCGGGATGCGGGAGGTGGACCGGGCGGTGGTGGAGGCCGCGCGGGGGATGGGGATGGACGGGTGGCAGTTGTTCACCCGGGTCGAACTGCCCCTGGCGTATCCGCTGGTGATGACCGGGCTGCGCTCGGCCGCCGTGCAGGTGGTGGCCACCGCCTCGATCGCGGCGATGGTCGGCCAGGGCGGGCTCGGCCGGATCATCACGGCCGGCTTCAACACGTACGACACGGCACAGGTCGTCGCGGGGGCCATCCTCGTGGCGCTGCTCGCGCTGCTGGTGGAGGGGGCGCTGGTGCTGTTCGGCCGGATCTTCTCGCCGCTGCGCAAGACCGTCTGACGTGCGGTGCGGTGCGGGGCGGACCGACGGCGTTCCGGCCCCGTGCCGCATCTCGCTGCTCCTCAACTCCTCTTCTTCTCAACCCCTTCTGTTCCTGCACCTCGTTGTGCACTTTCTGGATGGTGAACCCACATGAGTAAGACCTCACGCCTCGCGGGTGCGGTAGTAGGCCTGGTGGCACTGACCGGTTCGCTGGCCGCGTGCGGCGGCGACAGCCTGGAGAACCAGGGCAAGCCGGGCGGCGGCTCCTCCGCCGGCTCGGCGGGCGGCGGCGAGAAGGGCTCGCTGGTGATCGGCGCGGCCGCCTTCACCGAGTCCAAGGTGCTGGCCGAGCTGTACGCGCAGATACTCAAGGACGCCGGGTACGGCACCTCGGTGACCGTCGTCAAGAACCGCGAGCTGTACGAGCCCTCGCTGGAGAAGGGCGAGATCGACGTCGTGCCGGAGTACGCGGCGACCATCACCGAGTTCCTCAACGCCAAGGTCAACGGCGCCAAGGAGGCGGAGAAGAAGCCGCTCGCGTCGAGCGACGTGGCCGCCACCGTCACCGCCCTGGAGAAGCTGGCGGGCCCGCTCGGGCTGAAGGTGCTGCCCGCCGGGCAGGCCGTCGACCAGAACGCCTTCGCGGTGACCAAGGAGTTCGCCGCGAAGAACAAGCTGAAGACCCTCTCCGACCTCGGCAGGTCCAAGCTCAAGGTGAAGATCGCGGCGGGCGACGAGTGCGAGATCCGGCCGTTCTGCGCGCCGGGCCTCAAATCGAAGTACGGCATCGACGTCACCGGCATCGACCCCAAGGGCGTCGGAACCCCGCAGTCCAAGCAGGCCGTCAAGGACGGGGTGGACCAGCTCGTCCTGACCACCACCACCGACGCCACCATCGACAGCTTCGGCCTGGTCTTCCTTCAGGACGACAAGAAGCTCCAGAACGCCGACAACCTGCTGCCCGTCATCAACGCCAAGGACGCGGGCGACCCGGCGGTCGCCGAGGCCCTCGGCAAGCTCACCAAGGCCCTGACCACGGAGGACCTCGGCGAGCTGAACCGCAAGGTGGACCTTGAGCGGGCCAAGCCGGCCGATGTCGCCAAGGAGTACCTGGAGTCGAAGAGCCTCATCAAGAAGTAGTCGAGAAGGAGCGGACGAGGAGGAGTTGACGAGGGGCGGACGGCGAATGGGGGCGCCCGCGGACCGTGGCCCGGGTAACCGCACGGGAACAGATTGCCGGGTGGTGCCCCATTCGTGTCTTGCGCACGGTAAATTTCGGGCCATGCCACGTGGACGCCACCGCCATTCCCCGCCCCTGCACAAGCTGCTCCCGTCCTCGGCGGTCGCGGGCGGCGCACTCGTGTGTGCCGCCGGTGCCTGGTTCGTGGCGGACCCCCTGGTGCTACGGATGCTGGTCGCCGCCTCCGCGGCCGCCGCTGTCACCGGGGCCGCCCTGATGCGCAGTTGGGACCGTACGGCGGGCCGCAAGGTCGCCGAACTGACCCGCGCGCGCGAGGCCGACGGGTGGAAGGCCGAGGAGCGCGTCGCCGACATCGAGGGCGACCTTGAGGAGTCGCGCGACCTGCGGGCCAAGCTGGAGGCGAAGCTGCGCGCCAAGCGCGTGGAGCTGGCCGGGCTGCGCAACGAGCACGCGGCGCTGCTGCGGCGGTACGCGACGGCGGAGACCGAGCGGGCGAGCGTGCTGGAGAGCCGCCGCCGGCTCGCCCTGGAGGCCGCGCTGCCGGCCAGGCAGCTGACGGCCGCGGGGTCGACGCCGACTCCGGCCGCGTACATGCGGGCGGCCGCCGCGCTGGAAAACCTGGGGCGCAATGGCGAGGCCCAGCGCAGGGCGGCCGAGGCGGCACGGGCCGCGGCGGCCGCCGCGGCCCAGGTGGAGGTACGGGTTCCGGCACCGGCTCCGGTGCGGATGGACGCGCAGGCGCTGACTCCGGTGCGGGTGGCGGTCCCCGCCCCCGTACAGGACCCCGTACGGGACCGGGAAGCGCGCGAGCACACCCGGCCGTCGTCGGCCCTGGCCCCGTACGCCTCGCAGAACCTGCCCGCCGTGCGCAAGACGGGGGGCTTCGACTTCTTCGGTACGAGCGCGGGTGCGGGTGCGACTGCGGCTGCCGGCGCGAGCACGCAGGCGAGTACCGGCGCGGAGGCGCTGGAGCCGGTGCGCGACTCCGTGACGGAGGCCGTGCAGCAGGAGGACCTCGCGGACGTCGTCGGCGAGGAGGCGCTGGCGATCCACCGCTCGTCCCGCCCCGGCGGCGACAGCGACACGGTCGGCGAGGTCATCGACCTCACGGCGCACGACGAGACCGAGCAGTTGGATGTGACGGGGCTCAGGAGCGTGGTCGGCTCCTGAACTCCCGTAGAGCCAGCGGGACTTGAGCTGCTCTACGGCCTACTTGTCGATGTCGCCGACGACGAAGAACAGGGAGCCGAGGATCGCGACCATGTCGGCGACCAGGGTCCCGGGCAGCAGCTCGGTGAGCGCCTGGATGTTGTTGAACGACGCCGAGCGCAGTTTCAGCCGGTACGGGGTCTTCTCGCCCTTGGAGACCAGGTAGTAGCCGTTGATGCCGAGCGGGTTCTCGGTCCAGGCGTAGGTGTGGCCCTCGGGGGCCTTGAGGACCTTGGGCAGGCGCTGGTTGATCGGGCCCGGCGGCAGGCCGGCCATCCGGTCGAGGCAGGCGTCGGCGAGGTCGAGCGCGTTGTGGGTCTGCTCCAGCAGGCACTCGAAGCGGGCGAGGCAGTCGCCCTCCTCGCGGGTGACGACCTTGAGGGTGTCCTGGAGTTCGCCGTAGGCCAGGTAGGGCTCGTCGCGGCGGAGGTCGAAGTCGACGCCGGAGGCGCGGGCGATGGGACCCGAGACGCCGTACGCGTGGACCGCATCGGCGGACAGCACGCCGATGCCGCGGGTGCGGCCCCGGAAGATCTCGTTGCCGAGGACCAGGTTGTCGTAGATGTCCATCCGGGAGCGGACCGAGGCGATCGCGTCGCGGGCGCGGCCGAGCCAGCCGAGCGGGAGGTCCTCCTTGAGGCCGCCGACCCGGTTGAACATGTAGTGCATCCGGCCGCCGGAGATCTCCTCCATGACGGCCTGGATCTCCTCGCGCTCGCGGAACGCGTGGAAGACGGGCGTGATGCCGCCGAGTTCCAGGGGGTACGAGCCGAGGAACATCAGGTGGTTGAGGACCCGGTTCAGCTCGGCGAGCAGGGTGCGGGTCCAGACCGCGCGCTCCGGGACCTCCATGCCGAGCATCCGCTCGACGGACATGACGACGCCGAGTTCGTTGGAGAACGCGGAGAGCCAGTCGTGGCGGTTGGCCAGCATGACGATCTGGCGGTAGTCGCGGGCCTCGAAGAGTTTCTCCGCACCGCGGTGCATATAGCCGATGACGGGCTCGGCGTGCTGGATGCGTTCGCCGTCCAGGACGAGCTTGAGGCGCAGCACGCCGTGGGTGGAGGGGTGCTGGGGGCCGATGTTCAGCACCATGTCGGTGGATTCGGCCGCTCCACCGATGCCGACGGTGGTCGTCTGCGGGGGCGTCTGCGTCATGCCGGACAGTATCGCTTGCGGGCCGGGCGGGGGCAGGGGTGCCCCCCGGGCCCAGGCTCTGCCCCCGCCCCTTGGGTACGGGCGTCGGCGGCCCGGTTCCCTAGCGCCCCGGCGAAAGGCCCACCTCGCAAGTGAGCCAGCCGAAGTCCCCCAGTCCGCCCCGCGCCGTGAGCTCCGCCGCCTCGCCGGCCGAGGACAGGGCCCGTACGTAGGCCGCGGGGTCGGTGGAGGCCAGGGACAGGGGCGGCCGGGCGCCGCCGATGCCCAGCTGGTGGAGGGCGGTGCGCTGGGTGGTGAGGTGGCCGCCGGTGAGGGCCGCGCAGGCGTCGAGGGCGACATGGGAGGTGAGGTCGCGGGTGCCGTCCGGGACCGGGCGGACCTCGCGGCCGGCGGCGAAGCCGGTGAGGGTGCCGAAGGGGGGCCGGGCGTCGCGGGTGTGGGCGTAGTCGGCGGTGACCGCACGGCCCGCGGTGACGGTGGCGACCGCCGCGGCCCAGGCCTCGTCGCGGGGACGGCCGATCTCCGCGCGGTGACCGGGGCGGCCGGTCAGGGGCCACCACCGGGACAGCCAGGCGGCGTCGGTTCCGGTGACCTCGGGGCCGAGCCGTTCGGTGCCGTCCGCGGCCACCTCGACGTACCGGACGACTCCCTCCTCGTCGCACTCGGCGATGTCCACCGGCACGTTGTCCAGCCACTCGTTCGCGAAGAGCAGTCCGGTGACGCGGGCGGGGGGCTCGGCGAGCCACTCGACGCGGTGGTCGAGGGAGGCAGGGCGGGGGGCGAGTTCGACGGCGTACGCGCGCACCGGGAAGCCGGCGGGGAGTGCGGCCAGCACCCCGGTGAGGAGTTCGCCGCGCCCGGCGCCGATGTCGACCAGGTCGACGCCGGAGGGGGGCGCGCCCAGGCTCTCGTACGTCTCGCGGAGCAGTCGCGCCACCGCTTCCGCGAAGAGAGGGGACGCGTGTACGGAGGTACGGAAGTGGCCCGCGGGGCCCTCGGGACGCAGATAGAAGCCGGCCGGGCCGTACAGCGCGGCCTCCGTCGCCTCGCGCCAGCCACACCACTGCGGTCCCGGGGAACACTCGGGCCTCTCGGGCATCTCCTGCCCATTCGGATCGTTCACGGCGCCCAGTCTCCCCTTCCTCTCCACCTTGGGGAGTAGGGGCCCGGGACCGGATCGGCCCTCCGGTTGACCCAACGACCTCTGCGGTTTCCCTACGCTGGAGGTGTGCAGCGCCTCTACGACTTCCTCCGCAGACACCCGACGGGCGTCGACAGCTTCTGGGCTGTGATCCTGTTCGGGTTGTCGGTGCTGTCCAGCGGCGGCCCGAGCGGCCGCAAGCTGGCCGTCGTGATGCTCTGCGTCTTCCTGATGAGCCTCACGGTGGCGCTGCGCCGCCGGGCCCCGGAGAAGATGCTGCTGCTGTCGATCGGTACCGGGCTGCTCCAGCTGGCGACCGGCGTCGAGCCCAACCTGTCCAACCTCGCGATGTTCGCCACCGTCTACACGGTGGCCGCGAACGCCGCCCGCTGGGCGTCCAGGCTGGCGCTCGGTGCCTCGCTGCTCGCCGGGACGCTCTCGCAGATCCGCTGGCAGGTGGAGAAGGGCGATCCCGTCGCGCCGATCGCCTTCGCGTTCTTCCTGACGGTGCCGTTCCTGCTGGCCTGGGTGCTCGGCGACTCGATGCGCACCCGGCGTGCCTACTTCGCGCAGTTGGAGGAGCGGGCGGCCCGGCTGGAGAAGGAGCGCGAGGCGCAGGCCAAGGTCGCGGTCGCCGCCGAACGCGCCAGGATCGCCCGCGAACTGCACGACGTGGTCGCGCACAACGTGTCGGTGATGGTGGTGCAGGCCGACGGTGCGGCGTACGTCATGGACAACTCGCCCGAGCAGGCGAAGCAGGCGCTGGAGACCATCTCCACGACGGGTCGTCAGGCGCTCGCCGAGATGCGCAGACTGCTGGGTGTGCTGCGGACCGGGGAGCGGCAGGAGAGCGGGGAGTACGTCCCGCAGCCCGATGTGCAGCAGATCGAGGACCTGGTCGAGCAGGTACGGGTGGCCGGGCTGACCGTCGACTTCAAGGTCGAGGGCACCGCCCGCCCGCTGCCCAGCGGCGTCGAGCTGACCGCGTACCGGATCGTGCAGGAAGCCCTCACCAACACCCGCAAGCACGGTGGCCCGGACGCCGGCGCGAGTGTCCGGCTGGTCTACTTCGACGACGGGCTCGGCCTGCTGGTGGAGGACGACGGGCGGGGCGCCGCCCACGAGCTGTACCAGGACGGCGGCGCGGACGGTCAGGGCCACGGTCTGATCGGTATGCGCGAGCGGGTCGGTATGGTCGGCGGCACCCTGGACGCGGGGCCGCGCCCCGGCGGCGGCTTCCGGATCAGCGCACTGCTCCCCCTCAAGCCGGCCCACTGATTGCCCACCGCCACCGCTCGAACCGGCCCCACTGATTCCCCACCGCTCCCTACCGCTTTCCGGAAGGTTCCGAATGCCGCCGATCCGCGTGATGCTCGTCGACGACCAGATGCTGCTGCGCACCGGCTTCCGGATGATCCTGGCCGCGCAGGCGGACATGGAGGTCGTCGCGGAGGCGGGCGACGGTCAGGAGGCGCTGGACATCCTGCGCACCACGGGGGTGGACGTCGTGCTGATGGACGTCCGGATGCCCAGGCTGGACGGGGTGGAGGCGACCCGGAAGATCTGTGCCGCGCCGGATGCGCCGAAGGTGCTCATCCTGACCACCTTCGACCTCGACGAGTACGCCTTCTCCGGGCTCCAGGCAGGGGCCAGCGGCTTCATGCTCAAGGACGTACCGCCGCCCGAACTCCTCGACGCGATCCGCTCGGTGCACAGCGGGGACGCGGTGGTCGCCCCGTCCACCACCCGCCGGCTGCTCGACCGGTTCTCCTCGATCCTGCCCGCCACCGGCAACGAGCCGCAGCACAAGGAGGTCGAGAAGCTCACCGAACGCGAGCGCGAGGTGATGCTGCTGGTCGCCCAGGGGCTGTCCAACGGGGAGATCGCCGCCCGTCTGGTCCTCTCCGAGGCGACCGTGAAGACCCATGTCGGCCGCATCCTGACCAAGCTCGGGCTGCGCGACCGCGTGCAGGTGGTCGTGCTCGCGTACGAGACGGGGCTGGTACGGGCGGGGGGCTCGCCGGGGTCCGCCTGAGGACCTGCGGCCGACCGGGTGCGGACACAGGCGCTGAGTGGTGCCAGGCCGGGGCTATCGCAGCACTCCCTCCAGGAAGTCGCTGCCCAGCCGGGCCACCACCGTCATGTCCAGCTGGTGCAGTACGTACCGGCCGCGCCGCCGGGTGGTGAGCAGGCCCGCCTTCTTCAGGACGGTCAGGTGCCGGGACACCTCGGGGGCGGTGATGTTGTACGCGTCGGCCAGTTCGCCCGTGGTCTGCGGGGTGCGGGCGAGCAGCCGGCACAGCCGCATCCGCATCGGGTGGGCCAGCGCCTCGAAGCGCAGCTGGAGCAGCTCCGTCGAACCGGCCGAGGGCAGTTCGGGCGTGGACACCGGGTAGTGGATCACCGGGCGCCAGCCAGGGGCGTACAGCACCAGCAGATGGGGCCAGCCGAAGTGGGAGGCCATCAGGGTCAGTCCGTCGCCGCTCTCGCGGTGGACGGCGGAGGTGCGGGCGGCGGCCAGCTTGTCCACCCGGATCTGCCCGGCCTCCTCGTCGAGGGTGACCGCGTCGGACACCGAGCGCAGCGCGTCCGGCAGGCCGCGGCGGCGCAGCAGTTCCGTCTTGTGCCGGGCGTCGGCGGCGAGCTGGACCCGCACCCGGTTCCAGGTGTCGGCGAAGAAGGCCTCGTCGCAGTCCTCGAAGAGCCTGCGTATCCACCGCCGGACGGTGCCCGGGTCGTCCAGCAGCCGGGTGGCGAACTCCACCTGCTTCGGTCCCCGGGCGGCGGCCAGGTCCAGGACCCGGGTGCGCAGCGCGGGGTCGACGAGCGGGGAGGGGCCGCCCGCCGTGTAACCCGTGGAGCAGGTGATCTCCAGGGCGGCGGTCACGAAGCGCTCGTCGTCCAGCCGGTCCAGCAGGTCCAGGTCCTCCGCGAGGGTCGCCCCCGGACCCCGGACGGCGCCGGGGCCCTCGGCCGGGAGCACGGCGAACGGCAGGAAGATGTCCGCGAAGGTGGAGCGCCACAGGAAGTCCGCCTCGGTCAGCCGGTCCGCGAGGTCCGGCTTGAGTCCGGCGGCGATGGCGGTGGCCCAGTTGTGCTGTGCCGGGTGGTGGTTGGGCTCCGACAGCACGTGCAGGGCCATGCCCAGTTCGGCCAGCGGGGAGATCGCGAAGTCGACGCGCTCGGCCGGCAGTCCCTTGATGTCGATGGACACGCTCATGGCCCCATGGTGCACGCCACCACTGACAACGGGCCCTTCGATTGACGGCAGGCGTCAATCGGAGAGGCGTCGATTGACGGTCCCGGCCAATCGGTTCGCCACCCGCGCCGGACCCGTCGCAGCGTGAAACCCATGAACGCATCCCAGCAGCACCTGCTCGACGCCTACCGCGCCGCCCAGCACGGCACCCCCACCCCGCCCGCCCCCGGCCGGCACGACTGGCAGACGGTCGCCGAACTGCGCGACACCGTCCGCGACGACCTCCGCTTCCGCGCCGTCACCGAGGGCCGCCCGGCCCACACCTACCGCAGGGCGGCCCTGGCCCGAACGGTGGCCGCACTGATGGCCCGGCTGACCGCCCCCTTCACCTCCGCCGCCCGCGCCCCGCACACCACCGCCGAAGCCCGGCCCCGTGACACCGCACGGGGCACGACCGCACGGGGCACGACCGCACGGGGCACCGCCGCACAGCCCCGGACCAGCCCCGCCCGCTGCAACTAGCCGGGCCCAGCGATGACCAGCCCGCCCACCCGCCGGGCAGTCGGACACATCTGACCGCCCGGCACCCAGCCACCCCCCCAGGCCGGGCGGCCACCTGCCCCACAACCCCGGCGGCCACCTGCCCCATTCGCCCGCCCGCCCCCGACTACCCCACCCGTCCCAAGAATTCCCCCACCGCCGCCACCACGTCCCCCTTGCTCCACTCCAGCCCCGGCGACGCCACCGTCACCTCCGTCACCGACATTCCCGGCGGCCCCTCCGGGCACGGGAACCACCGGTGGAAGAGCGTCGTCCCGGTCTCCTGCGCCTGCCGGATCCCCGCCTCCGTCAGCACCTTGTCGTCGTACGGCAGCCACACCTGGAACTGATGGGTGTACGGCACCTCCGGATTCACCCGGAACCACGGGACCTTCGCCGCCTCAAGCCCTTCCCGGAGCCCCTCCGCGACGACCTTCGCGTGCGCCACGTACTCCGGCAGCCGGGGCAGCTCCCGCTCCAGCCCGAGCAGTGCGCTCAGCACCGCCGGATACTGCTGGAAGAGGGCGCCCCCGTACCGGTGGCGCCACGTCTTCGCCTCGTCGATCAGTGTCCGGGGGCCGGCCAGCGCGGCCCCCGACATCCCGTCGAGCGACTTGTAGAAGGACACATAGACGCTGTCCGCGAGCCCCGCGATCTCCGCCAGTGGGCGCCCGAAATGCGGCGTACATTCCCACAGTCGGGCGCCGTCGAAGTGCACGACCGCGTCCCGCTCCCGGGCCGCCTCCACCACCTCGACCAGCTCGTCCCAGTCCGGCAGCACGAACCCGGCCTCCCGGAGCGGCAGTTCGAGCATCAGCGCGCCGAACGGCTCCTCGACATCGCGTACTTCCTCGGCGGTCGGCAGCCGGGCCTCGCCCGTCGGGTGCACCGTGCGCAGCCCGCTGACCACCTGGAAGGCGTTCCCCTCGTGCAGTTCGGGGTGGGCGCGCGGGTGCAGGGCGACGACCGGGTTGCCGGTGCGGCCCGCCCAGCAGCGCAGGGCCACCTGCTGGGCCATGGTGCCGGTGGGGAAGAAGGCGGCGGCCTCGGTGCCGAGGAGGGCGGCGGTGCGGCGTTCCAGTTCGCCGACGATGCCGTCGCCGTACAGATCGACCCAGCCGTCGACGTCGTACGCCTCGGACGCGTGTGCCGTCAGGTCGGCGAGGAGGTCGCCGATCCGGCGCTCGGCGGAGGGCCGCGAGAGGGTGCGGGGTGCGCCGCGCCAGGCGGTCAGCCGGCGGTGCCGTTCCTCGGCAGCGGTGGGCTCGGGGTGGTCCGTGCGGTCGGTCATGCGCTGATGATGCCGTACGCCGCCGACAGGGTGGCAGAGTTTCCCCACAGCCTGTGGATAACTATTCCGGGACGGGCGGTACGGGGTGACGGCGCGAGCCGGCCGGGTCGGCGGCGGCCCCGCCCGGCGACGTAAAGCATCCCAAACCGCACCCCGGGAAGCCTCCGAAACGCTGGCGTAGCATGACGAGCAATCGTCCGGTACCCCCTGCGGACTGGAACGGAAGGCCGTTTCCGCGTGAACGCACAGCACGACTCCCAGCCCCACTTCCCGCACGACCCGCAGTACGCCGCGCAGCACCGCTCCGGGCCCTCCCCGGACCCCGCCGACCGCCCCGCCCGCCTCACTGTGGGCGTCGTCGGAGCGGGCCGGGTCGGCTCCACCCTGGCCGCCGCGCTGCGCCAGGCGGGACACCGCCCGGTGGCCGCGTCCGGCGTCTCGGACGCCTCGGTGCGCAGGGCCGCGACCCTCCTCCCCGACGTCCCGCTGGTCACCCCGGCCGAGGTCTTCGCCCGCGCCGACCTGGTCCTCCTCACCGTCCCTGACGACGCGTTGCCCGGGCTGGTCGAGGGCCTCGCCGAGACCGGCGCGATCCGTCCCGGCCAGCTCGTCGTCCACACCTCGGGCCGGTACGGAACCGGAGTCCTCGCCCCCGCCCTGCGGGCCGGCGCCCTCCCGCTCGCCCTGCACCCCGTGATGACCTTCACCGGCACCTCGGTCGACGTGCAGCGGCTCGCCGGGTGCTCCTTCGGCATCACCGCCCCCGAGGAACTGCGCCTCGCCGCCGAAGCCCTCGTCATCGAGATGGGCGGCGAACCGGAGTGGATCGAGGAGGACGCCCGCCCGCTCTACCACGCGGCCCTCGCCCTCGGCGCGAACCACCTGGTCACCCTGGTCGCCCAGGCCATGGAACTGCTGCGCACCGCGGGCGTCGCCGCCCCCGACCGGATGCTCGGCCCGCTCCTCGGCGCCGCCCTGGACAACGCCCTGCGCTCCGGCGACGCCGCCCTCACCGGCCCGGTCGCCCGCGGCGACGCCGGCACCGTGGCCGCCCATGTCACCGAACTCCGCAAGCACGCCCCGCAGACCGTCGCCGGCTACCTCGCCATGGCCCGCACCACCGCCGACCGCGCCCTCGCACACGGCCTGCTGAAGCCGGAACTGGCGGAGGACCTGCTGGGCGTACTCGCGGAAGGCGACCGGCGATGACCGCCCTCGTCGCCACCTCCGCCGAGCTGGCCGCCCTCCCGCGCACCGGCCGACGTGTCGTCGTCATGACGATGGGCGCCCTGCACGAAGGTCACGCCACCCTGATCCGCACGGCGCGCGCACGCGCCGACCGGGGCGCCACCGCGAAGGCCCCCGGCCAGGTCGTCGTGACCGTCTTCGTGAATCCCCTCCAGTTCGGTGCGGGCGAGGACCTCGACCGGTACCCGCGCACCCTCGACGCCGACCTCAAGATCGCCCAGGAGGCGGGTGCGGACGCCGTGTTCGCCCCGTCCGTCGACGAGGTCTACCCGGGTGGCGAACCCCAGGTCCGGATCACCGCCGGACCCATGGGCGAGCAGCTCGAAGGCGCCATGCGGCCCGGCCACTTCGACGGCATGCTGACCGTCGTCGCCAAGCTGCTGCACCTCACCGCACCCGACGTTGCGCTGTACGGCCAGAAGGACGCCCAGCAACTCGCGCTGATCCGCCGGATGGCCCGCGACCTCAACTTCCCGGTCACCATCGACGGCGTCCCCACCGTCCGCGAGGACGACGGCCTCGCCCTCTCCAGCCGGAACCGGTTCCTCTCCGCCCCCGAGCGCCGCACCGCACTCGCCCTCTCCACCGCCCTGTTCGCCGGCCGCGACCGCCTGGCCGCCCAACAGGCCCTGCACGCACGGGTGCGGGCCCAGCCCGCGGCACCCCGCGCCGAGGCCCTCGCGGCGCTCGGCGAGGAACGCGAGGCGGCCGACGCCCACGCCCTGGAGCGCGCCTCGGGGCCCGCCCCCACCGCCGTACGGGAAGCCGCCCGCGCCGTACTCGAAACGGCCGCCCGCCTCGAACCCCCGCTGCTGCTCGACTACCTGGCCCTGGTCGACCCCGCCGATTTCACCGAGGTCCGCGACGACCACACCGGCGACGCGATCCTCGCCGTCGCCGCCAAGGTCGGCGCGACCCGGCTGATCGACAACCTCCCGCTGACCTTCGGCCCCACCCTCGCCGCCTCCGGCACCCCCGATGTCCCCCAAGGAGCAGACCAGTGACCGGCATACGCCTCGCCGCCCCCGACCCCGGCTGGTCCATCGAAGCCGATGTCGTGGTCGTCGGCTCCGGCGTCGCCGGGCTGACCACCGCACTGCGCTGCACCGCCGCGGGACTCCGTACCGTCGTCGTCACCAAGGCCCGCCTGGACGACGGCTCCACCCGCTGGGCCCAGGGCGGCATCGCCGCGGCGCTCGGCGACGGCGACACCCCCGAGCAGCACCTGGACGACACGCTGGTCGCGGGGGCGGGGCTGTGCGACGAGGAGGCGGTACGTCTCCTGGTGACCGAGGGCCCGGACGCGGTACGCCGGCTGATCGAGACCGGCGCGCACTTCGACACCGATCCGGACTCCGGCGCCATCCAGCTCACCCGCGAGGGCGGGCACCACCGCCGCCGGATCGCGCACGCGGGCGGCGACGCGACCGGCGCGGAGATCTCCCGCGCCCTGGTCGAGGCGGTCCGCTCGCAGGCCGTCGACACCATCGAGAACGCCCTCGTCCTCGACCTCCTCACCGACGCCGAGGGCCGCACCCGCGGCGTCACCCTGCACGTCATGGGCGAGGGCCAGCACGACGGGGTCGGCGCGGTGCACGCCCCCGCCGTCGTCCTCGCCACCGGCGGCATGGGCCAGGTCTTCGCCGCCACCACCAACCCGGCCGTCTCCACCGGCGACGGCGTCGCCCTCGCGCTGCGCGCGGGCGCCGAGGTCTCGGACCTGGAGTTCGTCCAGTTCCACCCGACGGTGCTGTTCCTGGGCGCGGGCGCGGAGGGCCAGCAGCCGCTGGTCTCCGAGGCGGTACGGGGCGAGGGCGCCCACCTGGTCGACGCGGACGGCGTCCGCTTCATGCTCGGGCAGCACGAACTCGCCGAGCTGGCCCCGCGCGACATCGTCGCCAAGGCGATCATGCGCCGGATGCAGGAGCAGGGCGCCGCCCACATGTACCTGGACGCTCGCCACTTCGGCGCCGCCATGTGGGAGTCCCGCTTCCCCACCATCCTGGCCGCCTGCCGCACCCACGGCATCGACCCGATCACCGAACCCATCCCGGTCGCCCCCGCCGCCCACTACGCCTCCGGCGGCATCCGCACCGACCTCCGGGGCCGCACCACCGTCCCCGGCCTCTACGCCTGCGGCGAGACCGCCTGCACCGGCGTCCACGGCGCCAACCGCCTCGCCTCCAACTCCCTCCTGGAGGGCCTGGTCTTCGCCGAACGCATCGCGGACGACATCACCGCCATGCCGCCGCCCCGGCCCGCCCCGACCCATCCCGGTCCGCTCCCCGTCCAGAACCTCGTCGCCCCCGACACCCGCCACCACATCCAGCAGACGATGTCCCAGGGCGCCGGCGTCCTCCGCTCCGCCGCCAGCCTCCAGAGCGCGGCGGACGCCCTGGACGCCGTCCAGCTCAACACCCGTCCGGGCGGCGACAGTCCGGCCAAGCCGACCACCCCCGGCGTCGACGCCTGGGAGACCACCAATCTCCTCTGCGTCTCCCGCGTCCTGGTCACCGCCGCCCAGCACCGCCGGGAAACCCGCGGCTGCCACTGGCGCGAGGACCACCCCGACCGCGACGACGCCACCTGGCACCGCCACCTGGTCCTCCGCCTCACCCCGGACCACGGCCTGCTGGTCCACCGCACCGAGACGGCCGCGTTCCCACCCGTACAGGACCGGGCCGCCGCCCTCCCACCCGTACAGGATCAACCGCACCCCCTCCCGAAGGAGCAGCACCAGTGAGCAGCACCCCCGAAAACCCCCAGCTCCTTCCCCAGGCCGGCGGCTGCGGCGACGCCTGTGGCTGCTCCGGCGCCGCCGAGGGCACCTCCGGCTACCAGGAGGACGGCACCTACGACCTCTCCGACTGCGGCCTCGACCCCCACCTCGCCGAGCTCCTGCTCGACGCCGGACTCGACCCCATCGAGGTCGAGGACATCGCCAACGTCGCGCTCGCCGAGGACCTCGCCCACGGCGTCGACGTCACCACGGTGGCCACCGTCCCCGAAGAGGCCGTGGCCACCGGCGACTTCACCGCCCGCGAGGCCGGTACGGTCGCGGGTCTGCGGATCGCCGAGACCGTCCTGTCCATCGTCTGCACGGACGAGTTCGAGGTCGAGCGCCACGTGGAGGACGGCGACCGGGTCGAGGCCGGCCAGAAGCTCCTCACCGTCACCACCCGCACCCGCGACCTCCTCACCGGCGAACGCAGCGCCCTCAACCTCCTCTGCCGCCTCTCCGGCATCGCCACCGCCACCCGCGCCTGGGCCGACGCCCTGGACGGTACGAAGGCGAAGGTGCGCGACACCCGCAAGACCACCCCGGGCCTGCGCTCCCTGGAGAAGTTCGCGGTGCGCTGCGGCGGCGGCGTCAACCACCGGATGTCGCTCTCCGACGCCGCGCTGGTCAAGGACAACCACGTGGTGGCCGCCGGGGGAGTGGCCCAGGCCTTCAAGCTCGTGCGGGAGCAGTTCCCCGAGCTGGCCATCGAGGTCGAGGTCGACACCCTCGCCCAGGTCACCGAGGTGCTGGACGCGGGCGCCGACCTGATCCTGCTCGACAACTTCACCCCCGAGCAGACCGCCGAGGCCGTCGCCCTGGTCGCGGGCCGCGCCGCCCTGGAGTCCTCCGGCCGCCTCACCCTCGACACCGCCCGCGCCTACGCGGACACCGGCGTCGACTACCTGGCCGTGGGCGCCCTCACCCACTCCTCCCCGATCCTCGACATCGGCCTCGACCTCCGCGAAGCCGAAACGGGGGGCAACGCCTGATGCTCCTCACCATCGATGTCGGCAACACCCACACGGTTCTCGGCCTGTTCGACGGCGAGGAGATCGTCGAGCACTGGCGGATCTCCACCGACGCCCGCCGCACCGCCGACGAACTCGCCGTCCTCCTCCAGGGTCTGATGGGCATGCACCCCATGCTCGGCAACGAACTCGGCGACGGCATCGAGGGCATCGCCATCTGCGCCACCGTCCCCTCCGTCCTGCACGAACTGCGCGAGGTCACCCGCCGCTACTACGGCGACGTCCCCGCCGTCCTGGTCGAACCCGGCGTCAAGACCGGTGTGCCGATCCTGATGGACAACCCCAAGGAGGTCGGCGCCGACCGCATCGTCAACGCCGTCGCCGCCGTCGAGCTCTACGGCGGCCCCGCGGTCGTCGTCGACTTCGGCACCGCCACCACCTTCGACGCGGTCTCCGCCAAGGGCGAGTACGTCGGCGGTGTGATCGCCCCCGGCATCGAGATCTCCGTCGACGCGCTCGGCGTCAGGGGCGCCCAGCTCCGCAAGATCGAACTGGCCCGCCCGCGCAGCGTCATCGGCAAGAACACCGTCGAAGCCATGCAGTCCGGCATCGTCTACGGGTTCGCCGGTCAGGTCGACGGAGTGGTCGCCCGGATGGCCCGCGAACTCTCCCCGGCCGACCCCGAGGACGTCACCGTCATCGCCACCGGCGGCCTCGCCCCGATCATCCTGGGCGAGTCCTCCGCGATCGACGAGCACGAGCCGTGGCTGACGCTGATAGGGCTGCGCCTGGTGTACGAGCGGAACATCGCCCGGATGTAAGGCGGTTGACCGAGCAGGGCCGACGGAAGGTCTCGTACAGTCCATGAACGCACCCCGCACCGCCCTGCTCGGCACCGCCGCCGCCCTCCTGCTCCTCCTGACGGCCTGCGGCGCCACCCCCGACGGCAAACCGCCCACCCCCGACACCCGCACCGGCCAGGCGGATTCGGACGACTGGTGGCGCGTCCCCGCCCTCCTCCACCTCCCGTCCGCGGCCGCCTCCACCGCGTACAACGGCCGCTACCGGGCGGAGTACGTCCAGGTGAGGGGCAGCGACCCGGACCGCGACGTACGCCACGTCTACGACCTGACCCCGCTCAAGGACCGGCTGGAGATCGGCTCCCTGGGCGAGGGCCTGCACTGCACCCGGCAGGGCTACGTCGTCACCTGCCCCTCGCCCCGGTACGGCAACAGCCCCCCGTTCTGGCTGCGGGCCAGGCCCGGCGCCCCGGTCGGCGAAGCGGGCCGCATCGAGCTGAGGATCCAGCGGAAGAACGGCCCGCCCCTGGTCCGTACGACCCAGGTGGTCATCGGCTCCACCCAGTTCCTCAAGAAGCCCCTGCGCAAGTCCCCGGACCAGCGCCCCGGCACCGTGTTCACCCTCAACCCCGCGTTCGCCTACCGCGGCGAGCTGCCGGTCCGTGGCGTCACCGTCCAACTGACCGCGACGACAGCGGACTTCGCCACCCGCCACAGCAACTGCCGTTACGAGAGGCACGCGCCCACCCGGGTCACCGTCGCGGAGTGCGACTTCGGGACCACGGTGACCGACGGCAGCGCCTACCGCCTGCCCGATCCGCTCGGTGCCGTCATCGACCCCGCGGCCAGGGGCGACGACGGGCTGCCCGTCGCCGAAGGCACCCTGACGTACTCGGCCTGGCCGACCGGCGCCCCCGACGAACACCAGGGCCTGAACCCCGACGCCGAGCACGGCGACGGCCCCGCCCTGCGACTGGAGGAGATCACCCCCGGCTCCGGAGGCACGGCCGACGGCTCCGGCTCCGGTGGCACCACGGACCCGGCCGGGCTGACCGAGAAGTCCCGCGGCGGCCTGGCGTTCGCCTCCACCCTCGGCACGGAGGTGCGGGCCGCCGAGCCCGACTACGAGGCGCCCCCGCTCGTCCTCAGGGGCCGGCCCGGGGAGAAGGTCTCGGTGCCGCTGCCCCCGGCGATCGTGCACCGGGGCGGTTACGTCTCCACCCGGCCCCGCCCGCTGCTGCTGATCCTCCCCGAGGGCGTCACCCCGCTGCTGGAGAAGCCGCAGGACCTTCCCTCCGACGCCGGGTACTGCCTGGCTGAGGGGCGGCGCCTCAAGTGCCTCCTGGATCGCAACGACGCCCCGGCCCCCCTGGACGTACGCATCGACCGCCTCGTCCCGGGAGCGAAGGGCCGGGTCGTGCTCCTCGCCGAGGATCCGCGGTCCGGGCAGCACCGGAAGGCCGACGGCAACCCGGCCAACGACACCGCCCCGCTCACGGTGGTGAGCCGGTAGCGGGCGGCAGGGCGCGCCACTGTTACCCCTTTAATGAATATTTGTCCGCTTAGCACTTAAAGTCGCCCCATGCCCACGCCATACGGTTCCCGCGGCGGCATGGCGTTCAGCGCAGACGAACTGCGTGTGCTCCGACGCGCCCTCGCCCTCGCCCTCCGCCCCGCCCCCCTTCCCGCCGACGAGGTACGGGAGTGCCTGCGCCTGGCCGAGTCCGTGGACGAAGCGATCAGTGAGGCGGGCCGGCTGCGCGCCTTCCTGCTCGCCGACCTCGCCCGCTACCGGGAGGCCCTCCCCGGCTCCACCACCGGCTATCTGGAACTCCTCCAGGACGCCCTGGCAGCCGGCTACCGGCCCCAGCCCGACGACCTGGCCGCACTGCGCTCCCTGCGCGAACTCCCGCTCGCCGCCGCCCTGCTGGTCCGCTGCCAGGGCATCGCGGAACGTTCGGTACGGGCCAGGCTCGCCCGTACGACATCGAGCACACCCGCCGCCGCGGCCCCCGCCACACCCGCCCCGCGCACCCGGCTCACCGCCCTGCCCGGCGGCCTCTCGGCCACCGGCCCGGCCCCCAGGAAGCCGGCTCCGGCCGACGGCCCGCCCCGGGAGCGCCCGATGCCCAAGCCCTCCGAGGCCTTCCCGCCCCGCAAGCGGCCCGCACCGCCCGCACCGCCCGCGCCCCCGGGGGAGCGAAGGGAAGCGAGCTAGCTACTCTGGGGGCATGGACTACGTTTCCGCGCTCGTGCCCCCGGTGGTGATGGCCGCCTTCTTCATCGCCCTCATCGTGGTGATCGTCAAGACGCAGGGTGGCTCCAACAAGGCCAAGGAAGACGCCTACCTGGACGCCCAGGAAGCGAAGCGCTCCGAAAGCGCCTGAGGAAGCCCGAGGAAGAGCGTCCGAGGAAGAGCGCCCGAGAACGGCGGGAAGGGGCGCGTGGACCGGTAAATACACCGGACCACGCGCCCCTTCTTTAATAACAGCCCATTCCGGATATCTCACACTAAGGTGACGCTGTGCCACGCCGATTGGGAGAGCTGGAAGACGCCGTCATGACACGCGTGTGGCAGTGGAACCGCCCGGTCACCGTGCGGGAAGTCCTTGAAGATCTTCAGAAGGACCGTTCCATCGCCTACACCACCGTGATGACCGTTATGGACAATCTCCATCAGAAGGGCTGGGTGCGCAGGGAAGTCGACGGCCGGGCATATCGATATACCTCGGTCTCGACCCGCGCCGCCTACTCGGCCGCACTGATGAACGAAGCCTGGTCGACCAGTGACAACCCCGCCGCCGCACTTGTCGCGTTCTTCGGCATGATGTCCGCGGAGCAGCGCGAAGCACTTCAGGACGCGATGCGCGTCGTGCGGCGCGACGACCCGGAAGAAGCGGAAGTCCCCACCGAAGTCCGGCCCGAAGTCCTGCCCGAAGTCCCCGCAGAAGTGGCGGTCGAAGTCCCCGGTGACGATGAGAAGCCTCCGGGGCGATAGCGTCCGGACATGGCCCCAGATCGTATTGCCTCGGCAAAAGCCATCACCGTCCGGCGGGCACGCACCAGCGATGTGCCGTCCATCCGCGCTCTCGTGGACACCTACGCGCGCAGCCGCATCCTGCTCGACAAAGCGAACGTGACGCTTTACGAGGACATCCAGGAGTTCTGGGTCGCGGAACGCGACGACGACGCCAGGGTGGTCGGCTGCGGCGCGCTGCACATCATGTGGGAAGACCTCGCCGAAGTGCGCACTCTCGCGGTCGACCCCGGGTTGAAGGGCGCCGGAGTCGGTCACCAGGTCCTGGACAAACTTCTGCAGACCGCCCGCTGGATCGGAGTGCGCCGGGTATTCTGCCTGACCTTCGAAGTGCAGTTCTTCGTGAAGCACGGCTTCGTGGAGATCGGCGAGGCGCCCGTGGACGGAGATGTCTACAGCGAGCTGCTGCGTTCCTATGACGAGGGCGTAGCAGAGTTCCTCGGTCTCGAACGAGTGAAGCCGAACACCCTCGGCAACAGCCGGATGCTTCTGCACCTCTGAAACGGCTGTAAGTCGAGTAACCCTATGTCCGAATCGCGCACGTTTCCCGTGTTCTCGGGGTACTGAACCTGCGACAGGGGTTTGTGTTTTCCCCGGAAAAGCGGTTTCCTTTCCGCGTACTGCATTTTCGATGAAAGGAAATCCGGTGGCACAGAAGGTTCAGGTCCTTCTTGTTGACGACCTCGACGGCGTCGAGGCGAACGAGACGGTGACGTTCGCTCTGGACGGCAAGACCTATGAGATCGACCTCACCACCGCGAACGCGGAGAAGCTCCGCGGGCTGCTCGACCCGTACACCAAGAACGGCCGTCGCACCGGTGGCCGTGCGGCCGGGCGCGGCAAGGCCCGTACCGTTTCCGGTGGCGGTCAGAACACTGCGGAGATCCGTAAGTGGGCCAAGGAGAACGGCCACGACGTGAACGACCGCGGCCGTGTCCCGGCATCCGTGCGCGAGGCCTACGAGAAGGCCAACGGCTGAGACTGCCGCTTTTTTGACAGTGCCGTATTCGTGTTGAGGGCTGATCCGATCAACCGGTCCCGGTGGCATTCCGTCGCCGCCGCGGCCAGCAGGCGTACGAGATCGGGGGCGGACCCACGGCCTCCGATTCCGCTGCCGCCGAATCCGGTGAATGCGGGAAGTTCCCTTTCGCCCGCCGGTGCGGGGGGTCGCAGCCAGATTGCGGCCCCGCCCGCGCGTACAGCACCGGAGAGCACAGCGGCGGACGGCGCGGAACCGGACGGCACGGCACCGGCCGACGCCGTTCCGGGCGGGGCGGGGGCGGCGATCAGGCCGCCGGGCCCGACCGCCCGCAGATCCAGCCCTACCGAGCCCCACTCCAGCCACTCAAGGAGTCCGGGCACCTCCTCCGCACTCCCCGCGGCCACCAGGAACCGCATCCGCCGCCCGAGCAGCGCGACCGGCCCCGTCGGTCCGGCTCTCCGCAGTACGGCACGACCCGCGGCGGCCGGCAGTTCCAGCACGTCGAACCGGATTCCGGTGCGCAGCAGAAGAGGTTCGCCGGGAGCGGTGACCACGGGCCAGCCGAGCTCGTCTTCGTACCAGGAGACCCACCGCGCGACGTCACCGTCGGGTGGCGGCAGCCGGGGAGGGGGAACGGTGAGGGGCATGACCGGAGAAACGTGCCGTCGCAGCGGTGGTTACGCTGCGTCGGTAGATGGCTGCGTTCCGTGCCGAATTGGGGGCGTACGGGTGCATCCGGTGGCGCAAGGATGTTCGCCCGTAGCTGAGGGAACCGGCGTGCGCCGCATGGAGTGTCAGTCCTTACGGGTAAGACAGTCCTAGTGGGGAGGGGCGACACGCATCCCGAGCGGTCCCACGTTCGCCATCGGCGTAGTGGCGATAGGGGTAACTGCTTGGCCTGCGGGAACATCGTCTCGCACCATCGAGTTGTGGAAGTAGTCGGCTGTTCGGGCCGGGAGGCAAGAACGGGTGTCGGCAGTTGGAATGAGCTGTCCCGCCCTGCGGGACTAGCATGCGGAAGGACAGGGAGGGGACCGACCCCTTAACTGCCCGACCGCTCTGAGGAGCGAATAACGATGTTCGAGAGGTTCACCGACCGCGCGCGGCGGGTTGTCGTCCTGGCTCAGGAAGAAGCCCGGATGCTCAACCACAACTACATCGGCACCGAGCACATCCTCCTGGGTTTGATCCACGAGGGTGAGGGTGTCGCCGCTAAGGCCCTGGAGAGCCTCGGCATTTCGCTTGAGGCGGTTCGCCAGCAGGTCGAGGAGATCATCGGTCAGGGTCAGCAGGCTCCGTCCGGTCACATTCCCTTCACCCCGCGTGCCAAGAAGGTCCTGGAGCTGTCGCTCCGCGAGGCCCTCCAGCTCGGCCACAACTACATCGGCACCGAGCACATCCTGCTCGGCCTGATTCGCGAGGGCGAGGGCGTCGCAGCCCAGGTCCTGGTGAAGCTGGGCGCCGATCTCAACCGGGTCCGGCAGCAGGTCATCCAGCTGCTCTCCGGCTACCAGGGCAAGGAGACCGCCGCAGCAGGCGGACCTGCCGAGGGCACGCCCTCGACGTCCCTGGTGCTCGACCAGTTCGGCCGGAACCTCACCCAGGCCGCTCGTGAGTCCAAGCTCGACCCGGTCATCGGGCGCGAGAAGGAGATCGAGCGGGTCATGCAGGTGCTGTCCCGCCGTACCAAGAACAACCCGGTCCTCATCGGCGAGCCCGGCGTCGGCAAGACCGCCGTCGTCGAAGGCCTGGCGCAGGCCATCGTCAAGGGCGAGGTGCCCGAGACCCTCAAGGACAAGCACCTCTACACCCTCGACCTCGGTGCGCTCGTCGCCGGTTCCCGCTACCGCGGTGACTTCGAGGAGCGGCTGAAGAAGGTCCTCAAGGAGATCCGCACCCGCGGCGACATCATCCTGTTCATCGACGAGCTGCACACGCTCGTGGGTGCGGGTGCCGCAGAGGGCGCGATCGACGCGGCTTCGATCCTGAAGCCGATGCTGGCCCGTGGTGAGCTCCAGACCATCGGTGCCACCACCCTCGACGAGTACCGCAAGCACCTGGAGAAGGACGCCGCTCTTGAGCGCCGCTTCCAGCCGATCCAGGTCGCGGAGCCCTCGCTCCAGCACACCATCGAGATCCTCAAGGGCCTGCGCGACCGGTACGAGGCCCACCACCGCGTCTCCATCACGGACGAGGCCCTCGTCCAGGCGGCGACGCTGGCGGACCGCTACATCTCGGACCGCTTCCTGCCCGACAAGGCGATCGACCTGATCGACGAAGCGGGCTCCCGAATGCGCATCCGCCGGATGACCGCGCCGCCGGACCTCCGCGAGTTCGACGAGAAGATCGCCAATGTCCGCAGGGACAAGGAGTCGGCGATCGACTCGCAGGACTTCGAGAAGGCCGCCTCCCTCCGCGACAAGGAGAAGCAGCTCCTCGCCGCGAAGGCCAAGCGGGAGAAGGAGTGGAAGGCCGGCGACATGGACGTCGTCGCCGAGGTCGACGGCGAGCTGATCGCCGAGGTCCTGGCGACCGCGACCGGCATCCCGGTCTTCAAGCTGACCGAGGAGGAGTCGTCGCGGCTGCTCCGCATGGAGGACGAGCTGCACAAGCGCGTCATCGGCCAGAAGGACGCCATCAAGGCGCTCTCCCAGGCGATCCGGCGTACCCGTGCAGGCCTCAAGGACCCGAAGCGTCCCGGTGGCTCGTTCATCTTCGCCGGCCCCTCGGGTGTCGGTAAGACCGAGCTCTCCAAGACGCTCGCCGAGTTCCTCTTCGGTGACGAGGACGCGCTGATCTCCCTCGACATGTCGGAGTTCAGCGAGAAGCACACGGTCTCGCGTCTCTTCGGTTCGCCCCCCGGCTACGTGGGCTACGAAGAGGGTGGCCAGCTCACCGAGAAGGTCCGTCGCAAGCCGTTCTCCGTCGTCCTCTTCGACGAGGTGGAGAAGGCCCACCCGGACATCTTCAACTCCCTGCTCCAGATCCTGGAGGACGGTCGCCTGACCGACTCCCAGGGCCGGGTCGTGGACTTCAAGAACACCGTCATCATCATGACGACCAACCTCGGCACCCGGGACATCTCCAAGGGCTTCAACCTGGGCTTCGCCGCCCAGGGCGACGTCAAGACCGGGTACGAGCGGATGAAGAACAAGGTCAACGAAGAGCTGAAGCAGCACTTCCGCCCCGAGTTCCTCAACCGTGTCGATGACACCGTGGTCTTCCACCAGCTGACCGAGGAAGACATCATCCAGATCGTCGACCTCATGATCAACAAGGTGGACGAGCGGCTGAAGGACCGCGACATGGGCATCGAGCTGAGCTCGGACGCCAAGTCGCTGCTCGCCAAGAAGGGGTACGACCCCGTGATGGGCGCCCGGCCGCTGCGCCGGACGATCCAGCGCGAGATCGAGGACATCCTCTCGGAGAAGATCCTCTTCGGTGAACTGCGCGCCGGCCACATCGTGGTCGTCGGCACCGAGGGCGAGGGTGACGCCAAGGCGTTCACCTTCCGCGGCGAGGAGAAGACGGCACTGCCGGACGTCCCGCCGATCGAGCAGGCGGCCGGTGGCAACGGGCCGAACATGACGAAGGACGCGTAACGCCTGGCGCTTGCGCCGAGGTGAGCGTGTGAGGGGCCGTCCCCGGAAACCCAAGGGTTTCCGGGGACGGCCCCTCACTGCTGCTGTTGCCGGATCTCGGCGAGCAGGGCGGCGAGGTCGTTGTCGGCGTAGGTGCCGCTCAGGCTGACCACCTCGTGCAGCTCCGGCAGCGCGAGAAGCTGCGCCAGCTGCTCGGCCGTGCTCACCGTGAGCTCGTACGGTGCGGTCGCGAGCCGGGCAAGTACGTCGCGGGCGTACGTAGCGACGGGAAATGAGCTCCAGGCATCCGCGAGGGCCTGGGCGACCTCCTCCTCGTTCGCCAGCGGGGCGAGCCGGGCCGCGTACGCGAAGGCCTCGGGACCGCCGATCCGGCTGAGCATGCGGACCGTGTAGTGGGCCTGGGCCGTGCTCAGCGCGTCCGGAGCGGGCAGCAGCGGGACCACGAACGCACCCAGCCGGGCGAGCTGGGCGGCGTGATCGATTCCGACGGGCGGGACAACGGTGCGCACCAGGTTGCGGACGTGGCGGGCCAGCGTCTCGTCGAGCCAGGTGGCGTGCTGGGCGCACAGGGCGGTGAGGACCGGGCGGGGGACTTCGAGTGCCAGGAGGCCGGTGACCAGGTGGTGGAGTTCACGGCGGTTGCAGTGGCCGGCCGCGAGGAGGACGACGTCTTCCCACTGCGGGTTGTCCGCGCGCTTGAGGAGTTCCGCGAGGTGGTCCCCCTCGATGAATTCCTTCGCGGCCAGGAAGTCCTGGAACGTGCGGTGGGTGAATTGGAGGAAGCCGTCGGTACGTTCCTGGACGAGTCCGGTCCGGTTCACCAGGTGGGTGAGGATGGCGTCGGAGTCGCCCTGGGCGCGGACGCGTTCCATCCCCGCCAGGGCGGGTTGGAGCTGGCGTACCGCCTGGAGGCGGGTGAATTCCGTCTGGCCGCCACGAACCTGCCAGATCGCTATCCGCTGGAGCAACTGGGTGTGTTCCTCGATGGTCATGTCGATGCCCTCGGGACTGCCGACCCTGCGGCGTTTGTCGCGGTTGCCGAGAAGCATGTGCAGGGCGGACTGGTAGAGGGCCCAGCGCGTTTCGGGGAGGAATCCCTGGCGGGCGCGGTGCACGGCGCAGATCACCGCGCACAGCAGGGGAGTGCGAGCGAGGTCGGCGAGGGCCGGATTCTGCCGGAACTGGTGGGAGAGGTCCCGTTCCAGGTCGTCCAGGTCCTCGTGCGCGTCCCGACCGAGCCGGGCGGACCTGTGCCAGGCGGAGACAAAGGACTGGATGTCTTCGTTCCGCATGGGGAGAAGGCGTAATTCTTCGAACTCCTCGGAAGCGAGCCAGTCCGGGTCCACGGCCAGTGGGCGGGAGGTGACGACGCAGCGGTTGTCCGGGTAGCGGGCCAGCAGGTCGGCGAGCCAGGCATGGGCGTCCTCGCGGTCGTCCTGGGAGACCTCGTCGAGGCCGTCCACCAGGATGAGCGCCCGGCCCGCCTTGAGGACCCGGCCCGCCCAGCCGTCCGGGGCCTCGTCGACCATCAGGCGCGAGGCGGCGGGGAGTTGGGCCGGAGTGGGGAAGGTGCGGCCCTGGGCGCGGAGGGTGCGCAGCGGGATCACGTACGGTACGAGGCCGTTGAGGCCGGCGAGTTGGGGGCCGAGGGTGCCGGCGGCCGCGTGCGCGGCGAGCCACCAGACGAGCGTGGTCTTGCCCGCACCCGCGTCGCCCCTCAGCAGCACCCGGGGGCGGGAGGTGAGAAGGTCGTCGATGCGCCGTGCGGACGGCTCGCTGCCCTTCGCGGCCTGCGCCTCAAGGGGCAGGTAGGCGGTGTCCAGGTCCCATTCGGTGTCATGCTTGCCGAGTTCGTCGAGGCCGAAGATCTTGGTCTTGCGGTAGGCGGTGCGCAGGGCGAGAGCGTAGTCGCGCTCGTGGGGCCCGTCCTCGGGGTGCGAGCCGGTGATCCTCTCCAGTCGCTGAGGGACGGGGTTGTCCGGGCCGTAGACGCGGTGCAGCTCCTCCGTGATCAGGGAGACCGGGACGCAGGTCGCGCGGCGAAGGCCACGGCCACGGGGTATCGCCTTGACGAGGCCGAGCAGATTGCCGCCGGAGAACACCGGGGCGCCGGAGAGGCCCGCCAGCGGATGGGGGCCGTCCTCCCGCTCCGAGGCCGGCGGGCGGTCGAACTCGAAGACCAGGTCGCGCCGGATCAGACTGGCGGCCGGCAGCACGCTCCCCGTGTAGTGGTCGCTGTCCAGCTTCTCCCCGTCGTACCGCCCGACGTCGGGGAATCCGAAGACCTCGCAGTTCGGGAGCGCGCGGGAGGTGCCCGGGACGCCCAGCCGGACGCCCTTGCTCCTCCACGGCACGGCGGGGCCGACCGCGATCAGCAGGGCGGCATCGACACCGGAGTGGGACCAGAGGATTTCGTACTCCTGAGTGCCCTGGTGACCGGGCCGCGCGACGGTCACGGTGTTCGTTCCCCTGACCACATGCGCGCAGGTGAGGACGTAACCCCCGTCCAGGAGTACGCCGGTGCCCTGCCGCTCGCCCAGCACCGCGACGATGCCCGGCGCGAATTCGGAGTCCACGATGCCTCGCCGCCTACTCCGCCTCGCCGAACCCGCTCACATCGCCCGGCCGGAGGTTGCCGACGTCCGGCGCCGCCCCCGTCGCCCGCACCTTCGGCTTCAGCGTCAGTGACACCTTGTGGGTCCTGCCCGTCGACCGTGCCGCGTCCGCCCCCGCCTCCACCACCCACGCCTTCACCTTCAGGCCGCCCTTGACCTCCTTGCGGAGTTCGACCGTGAACTCCATCTGGATGTCGCCGACCGTGAAGGTGATGTCCTTGCCGGCCGCGCGCGCGGAGGCGGCGAGGAGTTGGTTGCGGACGGACTCCACCGCGTCCGCCAGCTCGATCCCGTCGAATGCGTGCGTGTCGTCAGCCATGGCCGAACCCCCTGTGCGAAGTGAACTACCCACCTCTACAACGGAGTTTGGTCCGCTCCCGGTTCCCACCGCAAACATTCGGCTTCACGCATGCACAATCCGCACCACCGTCACCACCAGCACCGCCGCACTCACGTAGTAGACGACGACCGCCCCGCCCGCGACCCCCTGGCGGCGGTCCTTCTCGCCCTTGACCTCTCTGGTGTCCTGGCCGTACGGGTCGCGGGCCAGGGCTCGCATCGAGTATTCGAAGCGCTGGCGGAGGTCGGGGTGCATCGCGTGGCGGGCCGTCTCGGCTGCCGGGGCGTACTGAATGCGGAGGCGGCTCATGAGGCTTCCGGACGGGGGTCGGGGCCGGGGCGCGGCTCGTCGGGGGAGGCGGCCACACAGTCGGAGAAGTCGCCGGTCGCGAGGCGGGCGAAGACCGCCTCGTCCTCCTCGGCGGCGTCCGTCGGGGCGAGCGCCCAGCGGGCCAGGACTAAGGGGAGGTCGAGGGCAGGGGTGCGGGCGATCTCGGCATCCAGGTCGGCGGCCTGGGCCGCGGTGAGGGCGGCGCGGATGGTGGGGAGCGTGGCGGGGAGGTCGATCCGGCGGCCGCTGACGACCGTGTGCCAGGTGACCTCGGGATTGCCGCCGCCGTGCGACGCGCCGTCGTGGTGATCCCTGCCGCTCCTGTACGAACGGTCCTCGCCCATACGGTTCCCCTCCCGCCCGGCCACAGCCCTGCGCCACCACGGTACGCCGACGCCCCTCATGCGGTTGAGACTTGCGCACGAGGAACGAACGGTCGAGGGGATTGGCGGTGAGTCGCTCGTACGAGTGGTCGAGGGGTGTCGAATTGACGCCCGAGGGGTCCCGGTGGAGGCTTCACGGCCCCCGCCCGTGACAAGGCGCACAGACCATTTGCCGCCTACTAGCCGCAATAGTGGGGCGTGAGGGACCTTTCGCGGGACCTTGGTCGAGGGGGTGGCCGGGACCTGCGGCCCGGTGGGAAGGGGCCGGGCGGGCCGGGGCCGGATGTCCGATTAGAGCCGATCTGGCGTGGGGCTAAACCCGTCCCGTACAAGATCTTTAGGTACGTCGACGGAGTCCGTCCGGGGCGTCAAGGGGCGGATTCCCCCCGCCGCCCCTACGAGGGCACCTAGTAGCGAGGTGGTTTGGGCTGCCGACGGGGCCGGGTTACCAATGTGGAGCAAGCCCGGCGAACCCGCCGGGTTCACGTATCTCCGGAGGTATCGCCCGTATGCCGAAGCGCGCCCTGTCCCGCCGATTCCGTACCGCACTCGTCGCCGCCACCCTCGGCGCGACGGCAGCGGCCGGAACCGGGACCGCCTTCGCCGCCGCGACCGCCGCCCCCGCCAAGGCCCCGCAGAAGAAGGCCGCCAAGTCGTGGGCCAAGCCCGTGCAGGGCTACGCGCTCTCCGCCACCTACGGCAAGGGCGGCGGCATGTGGGCGCACAAGCACTCCGGCCAGGACTTCGCCGTGCCGATCGGCACCAAGGTGAAGGCCGCCGCGGCCGGCACCGTCGTCAAGGCGGGCTCCAACGGTGCCGGCGACGGCCCCGCGTACGGCAACGCCGTCGTCGTACGGCACGCCGACCACACGTACTCCCAGTACGCCCACCTCTCGCGCGTCCAGGTCAACGTCGGCCAGCACGTCTCCGCGGGCCAGCAGATAGCCCTCTCCGGCAACACCGGGAACTCCTCGGGCCCGCACCTGCACTTCGAGATCCGCACCACCGCGAACTACGGCTCCGCCATCAACCCGGTCTCCTACCTGCGCTCGGTGGGCGTGAGCGTCTGAGAACCCGCGTCTGAACCCCGGCCCGGCTACCGCCCCCGCTGGGCCTGCGTGACCAGATCGATGGCGACTTCGAGGACAGCCTTCCGCTTCTCCTCGGGGTCGCCTTCGACGTCCTTCAGCGCGAACATCCCCGCATGCATCGTGAACAGGGCACTGATGCACCTCACCTGGTCGACCAGCGGAGCCTCGGGCTCCTTCATCAGGTCCATCATGCGGATCATCCGCTCCTTGAAGCCGTCGCCGACGCTCAGCTCCCGTACGGTCGCCTGGTTCTCCTGCATGAAGCGGAAGAGCGGGGCGACGTCGTTCAGTGCCGCGCTGTAGCGGTTCAGCATCTCGGTCTTGGTCTCCAGCGTGGGCGGCTGCTCCCGCCCCCACTCGATCAGCTCGTCCAGCGGCCTGGTCAGGTCCTCGAAGAGGCTGATCAGGATGTCTTCCTTGGTCTTGAAGTGGTAGTAGAGCGCCGCCTTGGTGACGTCCAGCTTCTCGGCGATCTCCCGCAGCGAGGTTTTCTCGTACCCACGGTCCGCGAACATCTCCAGCGCGACGTCCTGAATGCGCTGACGCGTGTCACCCCGGCGCTGCCTGCCCGTACCGCTGGTGCTGCTCATCGACGTACTCCCAAGGCTTGTTCAACTCTGCGGATTCCGACCGAACTTACTTGACGCCCGGCTAGTTAGCCGTCTACCTTCCAGAAGTGTAGTCAACTTGCCGGGCGGCAAGTAAGTGTCGAGAGGGAGCGGGGCAGCGAAATGACGAAGGTGGAGAAAGCGAAGGTGCGGGTGGACAAAGCGAAGGTGAAGGCGGAGAAGCAGCCGCGCAGTGTGCGGGTGGTGCTGCTCGCGCTGATGATCGCCATGTTGCTGGCCATGCTGGACAACATGATCATCGGCACCGCGATGCCGACCATCGTCGGTGAACTCGGCGGTCTGGAGCACCTGTCCTGGGTGGTCACCGCCTACACCCTGACCACTGCCGCCTCGACCCCCATCTGGGGAAAGCTCGGCGACCTCTACGGCCGCAAGGGCATCTTCCTCACCGCGATAGTCGTCTTCGTCCTCGGCTCCGTGCTCAGCGGAATGTCCCAGGACATGGGCCAGCTGATCGGCTTCCGGGCCCTTCAGGGGCTGGGCGCGGGCGGTCTGATGGTTGGCGTGATGGCGATCATCGGTGACCTGATTCCGCCGCGTGAGCGCGGCAAGTACCAGGGCATGATGGCCGGCGTGATGGCACTCGCCATGATCGGCGGCCCGCTGGTGGGCGGCGCGCTCACCGACCACCTCGGCTGGCGCTGGTCCTTCTACATCAACGTCCCGCTGGGCGCGATCGCCCTCGCGATGATCATCTCCGTTCTGCATCTGCCGAAGAAGGAGAAGGTCAAGGGCCGGATCGACTACCTGGGCGCCGCGCTGCTGACCATCGGCATCACCGCGATCGTGCTGGTCACCACGTGGGGCGGCACCGAGTACGCCTGGGGCTCCGGCCAGATCCTCGGCCTGATGGCGGTCGGCCTGCTCGCCGTCACGAGCTTCCTGTACGTCGAGACCAAGGCGGCGGAGCCGATCATTCCGCTGCACATCTTCCGGAACCGCAACTTCACCCTGATGTCGGTGATCGGCTTCATCGTCGGGTTCGTGATGTTCGGCGCGGTGCTGTACCTGCCGCTGTTCCAGCAGTCGGTGCAGGGGGCGTCGGCGACCAACTCCGGTCTGCTGCTCCTCCCGATGCTGCTGTCGATGATGGTCGTGTCGCTGGTCGTCGGCCGGGTCACCACCAACACCGGCAAGTACAAGATGTTCCCGATCGCGGGCGGTGCGCTGATCACGGTCGGCCTCTTCCTGCTGGCGCAGATGGACACCGGGACCTCCCAGCTGACCTCAGGCGTCTACATGGCGATCCTCGGTGCGGGCATGGGCTTCCTGATGCAGATCACCATGCTGGTGGCGCAGAACAGCGTCGAGCCCAAGGACATGGGCGTCGCCTCCTCCTCCACGACGCTCTTCCGGACACTGGGGTCCTCCTTCGGCGTCTCCGTGATGGGCGCGCTCTTCACGGCGCGGGTCACGGACTCGCTGGTCGCCCAGGGGGCACCGGCCGGGGGCATCCCGAAGGGTGCGGCGGTGAGCGCGGACGCGCTGGCGAAGCTGCCCGCGGAGATGCGGGAGATGTTCCAGTCGGCGATCGCTGCCGGCACCCACGGGGCGTTCCTGCTGGGGGCGGGGGTCGCGGTGGTGGCCTTCGTGGCGGCGTTCTTCGTCAAGGAGGTCGTACTGAAGGGCGCGGGGCCGAAGGACGGTCTGGCGGCGGACTCGGGCTCGGACGCGAACGCGGACCCGGGCCGGGGCCGGGGGTCGGACCCGGGGCCGGTCTCGGGTGAGGTGCGGGCCGCGGTGCCTGCGAAGGCGTAGGCGTTGAGGCGGGGCAGCTGTTACGGCGCGGCAGCTGTTACGTACGAGGAAGGGCCCCCGGGACTTGGTTCCGGGGGCCCTTCCCCGTACGTGCGGCGGGCAGGGGCCGTGCGGAGGGGAGCGGGCGCCCTCGGCCCCCGTACCCCCGCCCCCTACCCCCGCCCCCTACCCCCGCCCCCTACCCCCGCCCCCTACCCCCGTGGCCTACCGCCGTGGCCTACCGCCGTCGCGGTGGCAGGTCCGCCAGGTTCACGATGGGGAAGCTGCCGGTGGCCGTGGGGGCGTGTTCCGGGAGCCACAGGACGGCGATCGCGCCGCCGTCCTGCTGGGCGTTGCGGAAGGTGAGGCGGGCGCCGAGGATCCTGGCCTGGCCGGCGGCAATGGTGAGGCCCAGGCCGTGGCCGTGGCCCGCGCGATCGGAGGAGCCGGTGCGGAAGCGGCTGGGGCCCTCACGCAGGAGGTCGGCGGGGAAGCCCTTGCCGTGGTCGCGGACTCGGACGACACGGCCCTCGACGGTGACCTCGAAGGGGGGCGCGCCGTGCTTGGCGGCGTTGCCGAGGAGGTTGCCGAGGATGCGTTCCAGGCGGCGGGGGTCGGTGTTGACGTAGCTCTCGTGGACGATCCGTACGACCGCGTCGGGGTACAGCGAGGTGACGCGGCGCGAGACGAACTCGCCGAGGGCCAGCTCCTGGAGTTCGGCGCGCTCGGCGGCACTGTCCAGGCGGGCGACTTCGAGGACGTCCTCGACCAGGGTGCGCAGCGCCTGGGCGCGGTCGCGGACGAGTTCGGTGGGGCGGCCAGGAGGGAGCAGTTCCGCGGCGGTGAGCAGGCCGGTCACCGGGGTGCGGAGCTCGTGGGCGATGTCGGCGGTGACCCGGCGTTCCGCCTCGACGCGCTCCTGGAGGGCGTCGGTCAGCGCGTCGACCGCGCTGGCGAGTTCGTCAGTCTCGTCGCGGACGAAACCGCCGATGGCCTCGCGGACCCGTACCTGCGAGTTGCCGTGGGCCACGTCGGTCGCCGCCGACGCCGCCTTGCGCAGCCGGCGCGAGATGGAGCCGCCGATCAGGATGCCGAGCGCGCAGCCGCCGAAGAGGACGGTGACGGAGCCGATGATCAGGGCCTTGTCGAGGTCCTCGACGACGGCGGAGTTGCCGGGGAAGCGGGTGTGCAGGGAGAGGATGTCGTTGCCCGGGTAGGGGACGGCGGCCCAGACCTCCGGAACTCCGTCGGCGTCCTCCTGGACATGGGTGGCGCGGCGGCCGTGGGCCAGCTTGGCGCGGAGTTCGGCCGGGAGCTCGGGGTCGTTGAGCTTGGAGCCGACCTTGGGGTCGCGGGAGGATTCGTACAGCCGCTGCGCGAACTGGAGCCGCTCCAGCTGGAGGTCACGGGCGTTGTCGAGCATCGAGACCCGGGCGGAGTTGTGCACGACGAGGCTGAGCGCGACGGCGATGAGCGCACTGACCGCGGCGATGGCGACACTGATCTTCCAGCGGATGCCGGTGCGCAGCACGAACCGCTTCATGGCGTGTCCATCCGGGAGTGTGCCTCAGGCCTTCAACTTGTAGCCGAAACCGCGGACCGTCTCGATCCGGTCCTGGCCGATCTTGGTGCGCAGCCGCTGGACGTGGACGTCCACCACCCGGGTGTCGCCGCCCCAGCCGTAGTCCCAGACCCGCTCCAGGAGCTTGTCGCGGGAGAGCACCGTGCCGGGGGAGGAGGAGAATTCGAGGAGCAGCCGCATCTCGGTCGGGGTCAGCGCCACCGTCTCGCCGGCCTTGCGGACCTCCATGCCCTCGGTGTCGACCACCAGCTCGCCGAAGGTGAGGACGCCGCCCTCGCCACCGGCCGGCTCCGGCTCCGTACCCCCGCCGGGACCGCCCGAGGCGTGGCCGAAGCGGCGCAGCACGGCGCGGATCCTGGCAACCAGGACCGAGCCGTCGAAGGGCTTGGTGACGTAGTCGTCGGCGCCCGCCTCCAGACCGAGAACCACGTCGATCGAGTCGGCGCGTGCCGAAAGCATGATCACCGGGACGGTGGACTCGTCGCGGATACGCCGGCAGAGGCTGACTCCGTCCATCCCCGGCAGCATCACGTCGAGCAGCGCGATGTCCGGCTGCTGCGCGCGGAACGCCTCCAGGCCGAGCAGCCCGTCCGGCATCGCGGTCACGGTGAAACCGTCCCGCTCCAGCGCCAGCTGGGTCGCCTCGCGGATCACATCGTCGTCCTCGACGAACAGGACGTGGGTGTCTGCCATGCGCTCTGCTCTCTCGCTGCTCGGGCGGATGATTCGGGGGGCCGGGGGGCCGGGGGGCCGGGGGGCCGGGGGGCCGGGGGCTGGTGGGGGGCAGGTGGGGCCTGAGGTCCGTCAGCCCGTGGGAGAGGAACCCGGAGCAGCGGTCCTCCCCGAATTGTCCTCCACGTCGGGCGAGGCCGACGGGGTGGCCGTCGGCGCGGACGGCTGCGCGGAGATCCCGGCCTCCTTCTTGCGCCGCTGGTCCTCCTCCTCGGCCCTCTGCTGCTGCGGGTCGGGCTCGGTGGTCTTCTCACCGCCGCCGACGACCTTGCTGTAGCTGTTCTCCACGCGGTCGTGCTCGGTGAATTTGTCCCCGGTCCAGCGGTACGTCACCACCACCTCGCCCGACGGGAACGCCACCGGGTCGCCCTGCTTGTACTGCGGCCGGGTCACCACCAGGTCGCCCCGGTCGATCTCCGCGTACACCGCGGGCTCCTCGGCGGCGAAGACGTTCTCGTAGTGCCCCTTGTTCTCGCGGAACACATACGAGCCGATGCCGACCGCATCGCCGCAGGTCATCACATTGACCACGACGTCGTCGACGGCATTGCCGGTGACCTTCCCGTAGGAGGCGTCGACCGGGAAGATGTCCTTCACACAGGGCTTGAGGTCCTGCTTGACGGTCTCGCTGACCTTCGGGTCGTTCTTGAGCAGCTCGACCGGATCCGCCCGCTCGGCGGGCAGCATGCTGGGCGCCGCGGCGGTGGACCGCGGCGTCGGGGTGACCTTGGCCGCGACTGGATCCGAGCGGGCCGGACCCTCGTCACGCGTACCGGTACCGCCCGTACCGCAGGAGACCGCGAACAGCCCGAAGGCGGCGAGCCCGGCCACTGCCGTGGTGCTCACCGCCATGACGCCCCGATGGGACCGGTCCCCGACGGACCGGTCCCCGACGCCGTTCTCGCTGCCTAGGCCGCGCACCGCTCCTGCCCCCGTTCGCCCTGCACTCCACCACGCATGTCAGCGCCGCCGTGGCTGCTGGTGTTACTGATGCCCCGCTGCCCGCCGACCCGGCCCTCGACCGGCCGCCCCTCGCCGCGCTCCAGGGCCCGGAAGTCCAGGTCCCTGCTCTCCAGCTCCTGGCGGAGCCTGGCGAGCGCGCGGTGCAGGGTGCTCTTGACGGTACCGGCAGACATACCCAGTGCGGCAGCGGTCTCTTCGGTGCTCATCTGCTCCCAGTGCCGCAATACGACCACGCTGCGCTGCTTGGGCGCCAATACGCCGAGGATGTCCATCAGCAGGGCGCGGTCCGCGCGCTGCTCCGTACCGTCCTCGACGCGGGCGTCGGGCAGCTGCTCGGTGGGGACCTCGTCCAGCTTGCGGGCCCGCCACCACTCCGTACGCGTGTTGATCATGACGCGGCGGAGGTAGGCGTCCGCGAGCGACTTGTCCTCGATGCCGTCCCAGCGGCCGTACGTCCTGGCCAGCGCCGTCTGGAGCAGGTCCTGGGCGTCGACCGGGTCCGGGACGAGTCGGCGTGCACTGCGCAGCAGCGCCTCCTGCCGCGTGCGTACGTACTCCTCGAATCCGAGCACCTCGCCGTGCGCCATTCGAACCGCCTCCGTCCCGTCCCACGTTTTCAGCTGGTTGCTGTCAGCAGCTCCGCAAGCTGCGCAGCCCCTGTGCTCATGAAGCTACGGAGGGCTTGTCACGGGGCTGTGCGGGCCAGCGCTCGGAGGACGCACGGCTGTCCATCGGTTGTGTAACGAAGAGTTGGTCCCGGGAGGTTTAACTCTGCGGAAGCCGGTACCGCCCGCCCGCCAGCGGCTCCACCAGACCGTCCGAAACCAGCCCGTCCAAGGCGCGTGCCCGCTGCACCGGTTCGTGCCACACCATGTCGAGTGACGCCTGCGGTACGGGAGTTGTGGCCTCGCGCAGTACGGCGAGCAGCCGGCCGCGCACTTGGCGGTCGGTGCCCGCGTACGCCTGGGTACGGCGCGCGGGACCCTCGTGCGGGGGCTTCCCCGCGGCCAGCCAGGCGCACTGCGCGGCGATCGGGCAGCGCCCGCACTCCGGGTTCTTCGCGGAGCAGACCAGGGCGCCGAGCTCCATCGAGGAGGCCGCCCAGCGCGCGGCGGTCGGTACGTCCTCGGGGAGCAGCGCCCGGGCCAGCTTGCGCTCGGCGGCGGTGGTCGCGTTCGGCGGGTACTCGACGCCGGTCACCGCGCGGGCGATCACCCGGCGCACATTGGTGTCCAGCACCGCATGCCGCTGTCCGTACGCGAAGGAGGCGACGGCCGCCGCCGTGTACTCGCCGATCCCGGGCAGCGCGAGCAGTTGCGAATGCTCCTGCGGTACGTCGCCGCCGTGGCGTTCCGTTATGGCGGTGGCCGCCCCGTGCAGCCGCAGCGCACGGCGCGGGTAGCCGAGCCGGCCCCAGGCGCGGACGGCCTCGCCGGACGGTTCGGCGGCCAGGTCGGCGGGGCGCGGCCAACGGGCCATCCACTGCTCGTACACCGGCAGCACCCGGGCGACCGGCGTCTGCTGGAGCATGAACTCGCTGACCATCACACCCCAGGCGCCCGCTTCGGGGTGCCGCCAGGGCAGGTCGCGGGCGTGACCCTCGAACCAGGCGTTGACATGGGGGTGGAGGACGGGGAGCGCGGCGGCGGAGGGACCGGTTCCGGTGGTGTCTTCGGAGACGGTCTCGGGGGCGGTCGCGGTCTCGGGCGTGAACTCAGTGGTCGCAGTCATGGCATTTCCGATCCTGGCACGAAACGGTGTGCGGACGGCCGAGGCGGGACGCGGGCGCGCTCATCCCGGGCCCCGGGAGCGGCGTGCGGTGGCCTCTTGGGGGCATTCTCGTGGGCGGCGGGCGGAGTCCCCTCATGTGAGGCTCCGGGTGCGGCGGGTGGTGCCCGGGCCCGCGAACCACAGCAGCAGCCCTATCCGGCTCGCCCGCATCCACATGACCGAGCTCTGGGCGAGCCGCGCGGACCCCCACACCAGCAGCCCGGCGCCGATCCCGCCCACCAGCAGGCCGACCCCGACGTCGTGCGGGTAGTGCACGCCGACGAACACCCGGGACAGCGCCATCAGCACGGCCATCGGCGCGACGAACACCGCGAGCCTCGGCCACGCCAGGATCAGCCCGACGGCAGCCGCACCGGCGATGGTGGAGTGGTTGCTGGGGAACGACCAGTCACCCACCTCCGGGCACTCGATCAGCGGCCGGGCCGCTCGCGCGACGGCCCGGCACGGCCGGTCCTCCGTGATGAACGACTTGGACAGCTCGCTCACCACGTACATCACCCCGGTCGCCAGCGGCGCCAGCACGGCCACCGCGACGGACGCCGCACTGTCGCCGCGCGCCCGCCACCACACCACCAGGAAGAGGCCCGCGAAGATCAGCAGTCCCAGCTCCGTCCATATCTCGGCCAGGTACTGGAACCAGCCGGGTGTGGAGTGCGCGAAGTTGAGGATGGCGCGGTAGAGCGCGCTGCTGCTTTCCATGAACACAGACCGTACGGAACATGAGGTCGGCACTCACAATCGGCGAACGTCACCCGTCGTACCCGACGAAAGTAGCGGGCGCGACGGGGGAGTGGACCCGGCCTCCGGAATGATGATCGGCAAAAGTTGTCGTGACAGCGGCGGGTGGGGCAGGAGTTGAGGCCGCTTCTCTCGTAGAGTTCGGGCCGTGGGATCTCTGCGTAATCCAGTCGGGCCGCTCCCCTCCTCCATTTACTGGCGACGGAGGGCCGTTGGGCTGTCCTTGCTGGGGCTGATGGTGGTGCTGGTGCTCTGGGTCGTGCTCTCCGGTGGGGGAGACGGCGACAAGAACGGCAAGGGCAAGGGCGGACCCTCACCAGCCGCCTCGATCACCCCGGGCCCCTCGGGCACCGGCCCCGTGGTCCCCGGCGAACCCGGTGGCCGCGAGGACCCCGGCCAGGACGGCGGCGCGGACAGCGCGGGCAACGGCGGTACGGGTGACGGCAGTACGGACGGGGGCGCGGACCCCGGCGGTGCGGACGGCTCCTCGGCGGGCGCCTCAGAGGGTTCCGACGGCGGTACGGGGACGGGTGGCGCCGGCGGCGCGGCCGGTACCGGTGGCGGTGCGGGCCAGCAGCTCCCGGCGAACTCGCCGCTGCCCAACTGTGGCCCCGGTGCGGTGGAGTTGACCATTCGCGCGGTCGAGAACGACATCGACGTCGACCAGAAGCCCAAGTTCGAGCTCATCGCCAGGAACACCTCGACGGCCGCCTGCAAGATGGACTTCGGCCCCGACGCCGCCACCGTAAGGATCAAGAACTCCAAGGACGAGACGGTCTGGTCCTCCAAGGACTGCCCCAAGGGCGCCCGCTCGCTCTTCCTCCAGGTCCCGCCCAAGTCCACCGTCAAGCACACCCTGGAATGGGACCGCACCCGCAGCGACGCGACCAAGTGCGATGCCCCGGCGGGCGGTTCGGTGGAACCGGGCACCTACGTCGTCCAGCTGGCCGGCGCCAAGGGCGACACCTCGGTCTTCCTGAAGAAGGACTGACCCATCCCGCGTTAACCCCGCCCGCCTGTGCGGGCGGGGCAGATGCCCCTCCCCGCCCCCGACGGAGTCGCACCCCACCCGCCCCGGCCGCCCCCGTACCCGCGCCCTACGCCCCGCTCCCCCTCAGACGTACCGCTCCAGAATCGAAGACTCCGCCAACCGCGAAAGCCCCTCCCGCACGGACCGCGCCCGCGCCTCCCCCACACCATCCACCGTCTGCAGATCATCCACACTCGCCGCCAGCAACTTCTGCAGCCCCCCGAAGTGCTCCACCAGCCGCTCGATGATCGCGCCCGGCAGCCGCGGCACCTTCGCCAGCAGCCGGTACCCCCGGGGCGACACCGCCGAGTCCAGCGTCTCCGGCGACCCGCTGTACCCCAACGCCCGCGCCACGATCGGCAGTTCCAGCAGCTCACTGTGTGTCAGCGCGTCCAGTTCGGTGAGTGCCTCACCCACCGTCCGTGACCTCTTCGCCGTCGGCTCCGGCACATAGTCCCGGACCACCAGCTCCCGCTCCGGCTCGACCCCGGCGATCAACTCGTCCAGCTGCAGGGACAGCAGCCGCCCGTCCGTCCCCAGCTCGACCACGTACTCCGCGATCTCCGTCGCGATCCGCCGCACCATCTCCAGCCGCTGCGCCACCGCAGTGACATCGCGGACCGTCACCAGGTCCTCGATCTCCAGCGCCGACAGCGTGCCCGCGACCTCGTCGAGCCGCAGCTTGTACCGCTCCAGGGTGGCAAGCGCCTGGTTCGCCCGCGACAGGATCGCCGCCGACTCCTCCAGGACCCGCCGCTCCCCGTTGACGTACAACGCGATCAGCCGCATCGACTGCGACACCGAGACGACGGGGAAGTTGCACTGCTTGGAGACCCGGTCGGCGGTCCGGTGCCGCGTCCCCGTCTCCTCCGTGTGGATCGACGCGTCCGGGACGAGCTGCACGCCCGCCCGCAGGATCTTCGTCATGTCCTTGTCGAGGATCAGCGCGCCGTCCAGCTTGCACAGCTCGCGCAGCCGGGTGGCCGTGAACTCGACGTCGAGCACGAAGCCGCCCGTACACATCGACTCGACGGTCCGGTCCATGCCGAGGACGATCAGACCGCCGGTGTTGCCGCGCAGGATCCGCTCCAGACCGTCGCGCAGCGCCATGCCGGGGGCCACCGCGCTCAGCGAGGCGCGGATCTGGGCCTCGTTGCCGGCACCGGAGTTGCCGGCTCCCGAGCCGGACTTTCCGGGGGCTGAGGCCCGGTCGTTGGCTGCCACTGCACTCCTCCGGTCGCGGGGGTCACGGGTTGGGGCCGCTCCCTGGCGGAGCGGTCAACTTCGCCTCGCGTACGCGGTGGACAGGCGAGACCAGGGCAAAGTCTACCGGCGCTCCTCCTCGCTCCGTGGGGCCTGTGCGCGAGACCGGCGCGGAAGGGCCAGCAGGGCGGCTCCCATGTCGGCGACTTCGGTCACTTTCATCCCCGCCGGAACCCTGCCCGGATCGGTCGGGACCAGGGCATGTGTGAAGCCGAGGCGGTGTGCTTCGGCCAGGCGGCGCTGGACCCCGGTGACCCGGCGGATCTCCCCGGCCAGGCCCACTTCGCCGATCGCGACCAGGTTCTTGGGCAGGGGCGTGTCGGAGGCGGCGGAGGCCAGGGCCAGTGCGACGGCCAGGTCGGAGGCGGGTTCGGTGAGCTTCACGCCGCCGACCGTCGCGCAGTAGATGTCGCGCTTGCCGAGCGCGCTGATCTTCCCGCGCTGTTCGAGCACCGCCAGCATCATCGAGACGCGGGAGGTCTCCAGACCGGAGGTGGTGCGCCGGGGGGAGGGGATCTGGGAGTCGACGGTCAGGGCCTGGACCTCGGTGACCAGCGGGCGGCGGCCCTCCAGGGTGACGGTCAGACAGGTGCCGGGGACGGCCACGTCGCGGCGGGTGAGGAAGAGGCCCGAGGGGTCGGTGAGGCCGGTGATGCCCTCGTCGTGCAGCTCGAAGCAGCCGACCTCGTCGGTGGCCCCGTACCGGTTCTTGACGCCCCGGACCAGGCGCAGCCGGGCGTGCCGGTCGCCCTCGAAGGACAGGACGACGTCCACGAGGTGCTCCAGCAGGCGGGGACCCGCGATGTTGCCGTCCTTGGTGACGTGGCCGACCAGCAGGGTCGCCATGCCGCGTTCCTTGGACGCCCGGATGAGGGCCGCCGTCACCTCCCTGATCTGGGCCACGCCGCCGGGCGCGCCGTCGAGCTCCGCGGAGGCGACGGTCTGCACGGAGTCCAGGATGAGCAGGGTCGGCTTGACCGCGTCCAGGTGGCCCAGCACGGCGGCGAGGTCGGTCTCGGCCGCCAGGTAGAGGTGGTCGCTGACCGCCTTGATCCGGTCCGCGCGCAAGCGGACCTGGCTCGCCGACTCCTCGGCCGTGACGTACAGCGTGCGGTGCTCGTCGTCGGCGGCCTTCGCGGCGACGTCCAGCAGCAGCGTCGACTTGCCGACGCCCGGCTCGCCCGCGACCAGGACCACGGCGCCGGGCACCAGACCGCCGCCGAGCACCCGGTCCAGCTCGGGCACGCCGGTGGAGCGGGCGGTCGCGGTGCGGACGTCCACCTGGCCGATGGGGAGCGCGGCCGTGGAGACCCGGCCGGCGGCGGTCGTACGGACCGCGGGTGCGCCGCCGTACTCCTCCACCGTCCCCCAGGCCTGGCACTCGGGGCAGCGGCCGAGCCACTTCACGGCAGTCCAGCCACACTCGGTGCAGCGGTAGGACGGCCGGTCCTTCGCGGATTTCGTACGGGCAGCCATGGCGTCACCGTACAGACGGGGTCTGACAACGCGGCCGGGGGCGGTCGGAGGCGGCCGGAGGCGGTCGCAATCCGTAGGGGCATAGGCCACCGGTATGGGCCGAATGGGGAGGGAATCCCGGGATTCCTGACCCCTTTTGAGGGATCTGTTCACCCGTACGGATTAAATGGGTGCCAGGAGGGCCAGGGGGCGGGTGTGGCGCCCCTACGGTCGGCCGGGTGACGACCAGCAGGCGGGAGCACCCCACGCACACCACCGGTAGCACCGGCACCACCGGGAGCGCCAAGGACGGCGCCACCGGCAGCCGCCGGGCGCACCGGCGCGCACCCCGCACGCTCACCCAGCGGCCCCCGACCCGGTACGAGCCGTATCTGGACGGGCTGTTCACCTACGCGCTCTCGGTACTGCGCGACCACGACGTGGCGACCGCCGTCCTCGGTGACGTACTGGCCCTCGCCGAGCGCAGCTTCGGCCGCAGCCCCACCGAAGAGGCGGAACGCAAGGCCTGGCTCTACGCACTCGCACGATGGGGCTGCCTGCGCCGCCTCGCCGACGACAAGCGCCGCCGCCAGGCCACCCACGGCGGCCACCCCTCCCACCGCCCGCCCTCCGCCATTCCGGAACCGGAGCTTCCGGTCGAGGAGAGCGTGGCCCGCGCACGGCATGCCGACCTGGCCCGCCTCGCCTGGCCCGAAGCGGCCGGCACCACCCCCGAGCAGCGCGAGGCCCTCGAACTGGCGGTCCGGCACGGCCTCGGCGCCCGCCAGCTCGCCGCCGTCCTCGGCCTCGACCACCCGGCAGCCCGCGAACTGCTGGCCGCGGCCGCCTGCGAGGTGGAGCGCACCCGCGCCGCCCTGGTCGTCGTCGAGTCCGGCACCTGCCCGACCGTCACCCGCCTGACCGGCGACAACCAGGTCCTCCTCAGCACGGCACTGCGCGGCGAACTGGTCCGGCACGTCGACGACTGCCCCCTCTGCCGCCGCGCCGCCGAACGCACCGGCGCGGCCGGACCCTGGCCAGGAACGGGCGCTTCCCCCGGCAGCCTCCCCCTCGTCGAGGCGCCGAGAGCGGCGGCGTACGTCGCGATGCTGCACGCCCCGCGGGTGCCCCGCGGCGGCACCCCGCGCTTCGACCGCACCGGTTTCCCGCTCGACCCCAAGGACCGGGCCGCCCGCCGCGAACGGCTGCGGACCCGGGCGGTGACCACGACGGTGGTCGCCACCGTCGTCGCCGCGCCGGTGCTGGCGCTGTGGGCGGCGTACCGGGGCGCACCCGCGACGGGGGAGGGGCACCGGGGTGCCTCGGTCACGGCGAGCGAGGAGGACGGGGTGCCGGGGCGCGACGGAATTCCGCACGACGGCTCCACCGAGGGCTACGAGAACGCGGGCAGCTCGCACAGCAGGCCCGACCCGAGCTTCTCGCTGGGCGGCGGCGGCATCGCGGTCAAGGTGGTGACACCCGGCCGTACGTCGCCGGGCGCGGGCACCCTGACCGTCACCGCCGAACCCTCGGGCGACGCCACGGTCGTCCGCCTCACGGCCTCCGGCACGGCGCCGGTCACCTGGTCGATGTGGTCCAACGCACCCTGGCTGCACCTGAGCCGCACCTCCGGGACGCTGGCCCCCGGCGACTCGTACACCGTCTACATCACGGTCGACCACGGCCGCGAGCCGACCGAGCCCTGGACGGCCCGCCTCGGCGTCTCGCCGTCCGGGGCGGTGATATCGGTCTCCGGCAGGGGTACGTCCACGGGCGGCCCGGGCCCGGGCGACGGCGGCTCTCCCGGGCCCGGCCACGGCGGCGACCCCGGTCCCGGCCCGACTCCTGGTGACACCCCGAGCCCCACTCGGAACCCACCGACCGCGCCGCCCACGTCACCCCCGACGTCCCCACCGACCACGCCCCCGACGAGTCCTCCCACGGACCCGCCGACCACGCCCCCCACCACGCCGCCGACGACTCCTCCCACCGAGCCGCCGACGACTCCCCCGACGAGCCCGACGGGCGAGCCCCCGCCCAGCGAGCCGCCCCCCTCAGCCCCACCGGCGTAACCACCTGAGCCCCACCGGCGCGACACCCTCAGCCCCACCCGCCCCCTCAGCCGCCGGGCGCTCAGGCCGCACAGCTAAGGCCCGGATCCGTTCGCCGGATCCGGGCCCCACGCGAAACTCCCTGCGGCCCCTCAGCCCTGCGGGTCCGCCGGGTGCGGTGCCACCAGCGGCAGCTGAGAAGCGAGCCTCGCCTCGCACAGCTCCACCAGCCGCGCGTAACCGCCCGCCCCCATCAGCTCCGTCAGCTCGGGACGGTACGAGACGTACACCGGATCCCCCGCCCCGTGCGCCGACGTCGCCGACGTGCACCACCAGTGCAGGTCGTGGCCTCCAGGGCCCCACCCGCGCCGGTCGTACTCGCCGATGGTGACCTGAAGGATCTTCGTGTCGTCCGGACGCTCGATCCACTCGTACGTCCGCCGCACCGGCAGCTGCCAGCACACGTCCGGCTTGGTCTCCAGGGGCTCCTTGCCCTCGCGCAGCGCCAGGATGTGCAGCGAGCACCCCGCACCGCCCGCGAACCCGGGCCGGTTCTGGAAGATGCAGGAGCCCTCCCAGCGGCGCGTCTGCCGGTCGCCGTCCTCGTCCGCCTGCACCCAGCCGCCGTTCGGGCCCTTGACGCCCTTCGAGGTCTGCGCGATGTCGTGGAACTGCCAGATGTCCGGCGTCAGCCGCGCCACATGCCCGGCCACCCGCTTCTCGTCGTCCTCGTCGGAGAAGTGCGCCCCCAGCGTGCAGCAGCCGTCGGCCGCCCGGCCCAGTTTGATGCCCTGGCAGCCGCTGCCGAAGATGCACGTCCACTTGGACGTCAGCCAGGTCAGATCGCAGCGGAAGACCTGCTCCTTGTCCTCCGGATCGGGAAACTCCACCCACGCACGGGCGAAGTCCAGACCCTGCTCGTCACTCACACTCACCGCAGCGCCCGCTTCCGACTGCTTCGCGGCTTTTCCCGGCTTCGCCTTTTTCGTCTTTGGCACGGGGCAAGCGTAGGCGCACCGACGGGCCCGCGACGCCCGTGCAGCGCCCGTGCGGCGCCGCAGTAGCGTTCCGTCCATGAGACTCGGAGTCCTCGACGTCGGTTCGAACACGGTGCACCTGCTGGTCGTCGACGCCCACCGCGGCGCCCGTCCCCTCCCCGCGCACTCCTACAAGGCGGAACTCCGCCTCGCGGAGCTGCTCGACGAGGACGGCGCGATCAGCCCCGAAGGCATAGACCGCCTGGTCAGTACCGTCGGCGAGGCGATGCAGGCGGCCGAGGACAAGGGCTGCGAGGCGGTACTCCCGTTCGCCACCTCCGCCGTACGGGAGGCCAGCAACGCCGACCGGGTACTGACCCGCGTACGCGAGGAGACCGGGGCGGACCTCCAGGTCCTCTCCGGCGAGGACGAGGCCCGCCTCACCTTCCTCGCCGCCCGCCGCTGGTTCGGCTGGTCGGCCGGCAAGCTGCTGCTGCTCGACATCGGCGGCGGCTCGCTGGAGATCGCGTACGGCATCGACGAGAACCCGGACGCCGCCGTCAGCCTCCCGCTGGGCGCGGGCCGGCTCACCGCCGCCCATCTGCCGAGCGACCCGCCGGACCCCCAGGACGTACGGGCGCTGCGCCGTCACGTACGCGCACAGATCGCCCGAACGGTCGGGGAGTTCGCCCGCTTCGGCAAGCCCGACCACGTCGTCGCCACCTCCAAGACCTTCCGCCAGCTCGCCCGGATCGCGGGCGCCGCGCGCTCGGCCGAAGGCCTCTACGTACAGCGTGAACTCAGCCGTTCCTCGCTGGAGGAATGGGTGCCGAAACTCACCGCGATGACCGCCGAACAGCGCTCCCACCTCCCCGGCGTCTCCGCCGACCGAGCCCCCCAGCTCCTCGCCGGAGCCCTCGTCGCCGAAGCCGCGATGGACCTCTTCGAGGTGCAGACCCTGGAGATCGGCCCGTGGGCCCTGCGCGAGGGCGTCATCCTGCGCCGCCTGGACAACATGACCTCGTCCTGACGGTACGGAAGGCCCGGGGCCACGCGCGGGGGCTCTCGCACGGCCGTGCGAAAGGCCCCTCCCCTCCTCGTCGCGCGCACGCGGCCCGTACGCTGTCCCCGTGGCAGAAGTGGCGAAACCAGTGGTGCGCATCCCGGATGCGAAGGTCGCGCTGTCCACGGCCTCGGTGTATCCGGAGTCGACCGCGACGGCCTTCGAGATCGCGGCACGCCTCGGCTACGACGGCGTCGAGGTCATGGTCTGGACCGACCCCGTCAGCCAGGACATCGAGGCCCTGCGCAGACTCTCCGACCACCACGGCGTACCGGTCCTCGCCGTCCACGCCCCGTGTCTCCTCATCACCCAGCGGGTGTGGTCGACCGACCCGTGGGTCAAGCTCCGGCGCGCGCAGGCCGCCGCCGAGAAGCTCGGAGCCTCCACGGTCGTCGTGCACCCGCCCTTCCGCTGGCAGCGCGGTTACGCCCGCGACTTCGTCAGCGGGATCTGGCGGATGGCGAACGAGACCGATGTCCGCTTCGCCGTCGAGAACATGTACCCGTGGCGCTACAAGGACCGCGAGATGCTGGCGTACGCCCCCGAGTGGGACGTCACCAAGGACGACTACCGGCACTTCACCGTCGACCTCTCGCACACCGCGACCGCCCGCACCGACGCCATGGCCATGATCGACCGCATGGGCGACCGCCTCGGCCACGTCCACCTCGCCGACGGCAACGGCTCCGCCAAGGACGAGCACCTGGTCCCCGGCCGCGGCACCCAGCCCTGCGCCGAACTCCTCGAACGCCTCGCCACCTCCGGCTTCGACGGTCATGTCGTCGTCGAGGTCAACACCCGCCGCGCCATGTCCTCCGCCGAACGGGAGGCCGACCTGGCGGAGGCCCTCGCCTTCACCCGGCTGCACCTGGCTTCGGCGTCCGCGCCGGGGGCGGCCACCGGGCCGGCCCGCCTCCCCGGTACATGACGGACGCCACCGCCCCCCGGCGCCGCGGGCGCCCGCCCCGTACCGCCGAGTCGGCGGCCGGGCCCGCCACCCGCGACCGCATCCTGATCGCGGCCCGCACCGAATTCGCCGAACGCGGTTACGACAAGACGTCGATGCGCGGTATCGCACGGGCTGCCGGGGTCGACGCGGCCCTCGTCCACCACTACTTCGGCACCAAGGACGAGGTCTTCGCCGCCTCCATCGAGATGTCCTTCGAACCGGCGATGGTCGTCCCGCGCCTCCTCGAAGGCCCGCCCGACCAGCTCGGCGAACGCATCGCCCGCGTCTTCCTCGGCGTCTGGGAGGACGAGAGGACCCGGGCCCCACTGCTGGCAGTCGTGCGCTCCGCACTCACCCACGAGGGCGCGGCGAAGGTCTTGCGGGGCTTCGTCCTGCGCCACCTGCTGCGACGCATCGCCGCCGAACTGTCCGTACCGGACCCGACCCTCCGCGCAGAGCTGGCCGCAGCCCAGATGATCGGAATCGCCATCCTCCGCTACGTGATCGAAGCCGAACCCCTGGCCTCGGCCGAGGTGGAACAGGTGGTATCCCTGGTAGCCCCCACCCTCCAGACCTACCTCACGGGCTAGGCCCCAACCGAGGCCATGCATCCCCCACCTGCACCGGGTGCCTGCCCCCCCCCGCCCCTGGTGCCCCGCAGGGGCATCCCAGGGGCGCGGGGAACTGCGCGAGCAACCCCAATACCCCCGCACCTCCCCACCCGCCCCGCGGCGAGCGGTTCAGGGAAGGGGCGGGGAGGGGCAAACCCCCGCCGCAGGCGCAACCGCCCCGCACCTTCCAGCCGGCACACACGGCGCCACCCCGCACGTGGCGCCAGCGGAAGAGCCCCGGCGGAAAGGCTCCCCAGCCCGCCGCAGGCGACCTCCACCCCACCCCACTCATCCCGTCCTCCGGACAACCTGTCCAAACCCTGGACCCGAGGCGTACCCTCGACCCCACCCATCCTCCACACTCCGCACCCGCAGGGAAGTGAACCCCGATGCCCGACCTGAGGTCCCGCACCGTCACCCACGGCCGCAACATGGCAGGCGCCCGCGCCCTCATGCGCGCCTCGGGCGTAGCGAGCGAGGACATCGGCAAGCCGATCATCGCGGTCGCCAACTCCTTCACCGAGTTCGTCCCCGGCCACACCCACCTCGCCCCGGTGGGCCGCATCGTCTCCGAGGCGATCCTGGCCGCGGGCGCCGTCCCGCGCGAGTTCAACACGATCGCCGTCGACGACGGCATCGCCATGGGCCACGGCGGGATGCTCTACTCCCTCCCCTCCCGCGACCTCATCGCGGACAGCGTCGAGTACATGGTCGAGGCCCACTGCGCCGACGCCCTGATCTGCATCTCCAACTGCGACAAGATCACCCCCGGCATGCTGATGGCCGCCATGCGCCTCAACATCCCGACGATCTTCGTCTCCGGCGGCCCCATGGAGTCCGGCAAGGCCACCCTGGTCGACGGCACGGTCCGTACCCTCGACCTGGTCGACGCGATCTCGGACGCCGTCAACGAGAACATCTCCGACGCGGACATGCTCCGTATCGAGGAGAACGCCTGTCCCACCTGCGGCTCCTGCTCCGGCATGTTCACCGCCAACTCGATGAACTGCCTCGCCGAGGCCATCGGCCTGGCCCTCCCGGGCAACGGCTCCACCCTCGCCACCCACACCGCCCGCCGCGCCCTCTACGAGAACGCCGGCCGCACCATCGTCGACATCACCAAGCGGTACTACGAGCAGGACGACGCGACCGTCCTCCCCCGCTCCATCGCGAGCCGTGCCGCCTTCGAGAACGCCATGGCCCTCGACATCGCCATGGGCGGCTCCACCAACACGATCCTGCACCTGCTCGCCGCCGCCCAGGAGGCCGAGGTCGACTTCGGGCTCCACGAGATGGACGAGATCTCGCGCCGCGTCCCGTGCCTGGCGAAGGTCGCCCCGAACGTCGGCAAGAACCGCACGTACTACATGGAGGACGTCCACCGGGCCGGCGGCATCCCCGCCATCCTCGGCGAGCTGTACCGCGGCGGACTCCTCAACGAGGACGTGCACAGCGTGCACTCCCCGTCCCTCGCCGACTGGATCAAGACCTGGGACGTGCGCGGCGGCTCCCCGTCCGCCGAGGCCGAGGAGCTGTGGCACGCCGCCCCCGGCTGCAAGCGCTCCGCCACCGCCTTCTCCCAGTCCGAGCGCTGGGACACCCTCGACAAGGACGCCGCCGAGGGCTGCATCCGCTCCGTCGAGCACGCCTACTCCAAGGACGGCGGACTCGCGGTCCTGCGCGGCAACCTCGCCCCCGACGGCTGTGTCGTGAAGACCGCCGGCGTCGACGAGTCGATCTGGACCTTCGAGGGCCCGGCCGTCGTCTGCGACTCCCAGGACGCCGCCGTCGACAAGATCCTCCGCAAGGAGATCAAGCCGGGTGACGTGGTCGTCATCCGTTACGAGGGTCCCAAGGGCGGCCCGGGCATGCAGGAGATGCTCTACCCGACCTCCTTCCTCAAGGGCCGCGGCCTCGGCAAGGCGTGCGCGCTGGTCACCGACGGCCGCTTCTCCGGCGGCACTTCGGGCCTCTCCATCGGCCACGCGTCCCCCGAAGCGGCCTCCGGCGGCGCCATCGCCCTCGTCGAGGACGGCGATCGGATCCGCATCGACATCCCCCGCCGCACCATCGAGCTCCTCGTCTCCGACCAGGAGCTGGCCGAGCGCGACGAGGCACTCGGCGGCGTCTACGCCCCGAAGGACCGCGAGCGCAAGGTCTCCCAGGCGCTGCGTGCGTACGCCGCCATGGCGACCAGCGCGGACAAGGGCGCGGTCCGGGACGTGTCCAAGCTGGGCTGAGCAGGCTGGGCGGCCGCACTCCCTGCTTCCCGTACACGCGGAAGCAGGGGGCGCGGTCAGCCCGGGTGCCCCGGAGCCGGCGGCGGTACCTCGGGGACGATGCCGAACACGGTCCGGTCCGTCCGCGTGACCACCAGCGCGCCACCGTTGCGCACCATCGCGACCGGATCGGAGTTCTCCACCGGTGCCCCGCCCCTGGCGGCGGACCGCCACACCTCCCCGCCGGTATGCAGGTCCAGCGCCAGCACCCGCCCGTCCGTGGCGGGCACGAACAGATGGCGGTCGTCGCGGTCGGTCAGCGGAACGCCCAGGTCCCGGACCCCGGAATCGATGCGCCACAGCTTCCTTCCGTCCCGGACGGAGACGGCGCCGATGATGCCGGACGGCTGAACGAAGTAGAGCGTGCCGGCGAAGAGGCTGGGGCCCCCGGCCGCGTAGTCGCCCAGTTGCACGGTCTCGGCGGGCCGTGCTCCGGTGGGGTCCCGCAGCACCAGGGCGGCGTACTCGCCCGTCCGGTTGCCGTGCCGGACCGTCGCGTCGGCGTCGGTGCGCCGCCACTTCGCGAACACCAGCCGCCCGTTGGCCTCGCCGACCAGGTCGTAGCCCTTGCCGTAACTGGCGATCCGGGTCTGCTTGCCCGTGGCGGGGTCGTACCCGACGTAGGTGAGGCGGCCGGTGCCGTCACCTTGCTCGTCCTCGCACACCCCGTAGAGCTGCTCCCGCAGGACGCGCGGCTGGCACTGCAACCCCTGGGGGTCGGAGGAGGTCCACTTCGTCGCACCGGTGAGGACGTCGCGGGCGGCGAGGGCTTCGCCCCGGGCATCGGGGCCCACGGCGAGGCGGCCCAGGACCGCGCCGCTCACATAGGTGTCGGAGCCGGCCGGGCGCTCCCAGAGGCGGTGACCGTCGGCGGCGGCGAGGGACACCAGGCGGGAGGCACCGTTGCCGTCCGTCTCGCTGACGAGGACGGTGTCGGTGGTGGCACCGAACGGTGCCGAGTTGTCGCTGACCCCCTCGGCCGGCCCGTCGGCCCGGTCCTTGGTCTGCCACATGATGCGGCCGTCCGCCTGGTCGAGCCGTACCGTGCGCACGTCGACGCCGCCGCAGTAGGTGGCCGAACCGGCCGTCGCGCAGCGGATGTTGAGGGGTCCGCTGGTGCGCTGCGCGGAGGGGTCGGCGATCGGCAGCTGGGCCTGCCAGGGGCGCCAGCCGGGGGGCAGCCGGTCGGCGGCCGGGCGGGCGCCGGGCGGTGGATACGCCCTCCCGTCAGTCGCTCCCGAGTCGCGGGAACTCCGGGCATCCTCCAGTGCGTTGAGGTAGTACACGAGGCCCCCGGCCCCGATCCCGAGCACCAGTACCGAAGCCACCGCGGCCCACACCCGCCGCCGCGCCCGCCCCGGACCACCGGCCGCCCGGACGGGCCCGGCCGCCTCCGCGGGGTCCAGCTGTCCCTCGGCGGGGTCCTGCTGTCCCTCCGCGGACGCCCGCCGCACAGGAGAGGACGCCCGCCGCACAGGAGAGGGCGGTACGTCCCGGGGGCGCGCAGCCACCGTCGGGGTCACCACCGTGGCTGCCACCCCCGCGCCGGCCGCCCCACCCGGCATGCCCAGGAACTGCCGCTCCAGCGCGTCCAGCGGCGGCCGTTCCTGCGGCTCCTTCGTCAGGCACCCGTCCAGCACCCCCCGCAACGGCTCCGGCACCTCATCCAGATCCGGCGGCTCGTGCACCACCTGGTACGCCGTCATGTAGGGGGAGTCCGCGTCGAAGGGGCCGCGCCCCACCGCCGCGTACACCAGCAGCGCCGCCAGCGAGAACACATCCGACGAGGGCCCGATCGTGCGCGGATCGCTGAGCTGCTCCGGCGACATGAACGGCGGTGTGCCCATCACATGCCCGGTCATCGTCAGCGTCTGATGGTCCGCCGCCCGGGAGATCCCGAAGTCGATCACCCGCGGCCCGTCCGAGGCCATCAGCACGTTGCCGGGCTTGAGGTCCCGGTGAATCACCCCGGCCCGGTGGATGTCCCGCAACGCCTCGACCAGCCCCAGCGCCAACTGCCGCAACTCGCCCATGGACAGCGGCCCGTGCCGGTGCAGCTGCTCGGCGAGGGTCGGCCCGGGCACGTACTGCGTGGCCATCCACGGCCGCTCCGCCTCCGGATCCGCGTCCACCACGGCCGCGGTGAACGCCCCGCTCACCCGCCGGGCCGCCGCCACCTCCTGCCGGAACCGGGTACGGAAGGTCGGGTCCGAGGCGTACTGCTCGTGCACCAGCTTGACCGCGACCTCACGCCCGGAAGGCGACCTTCCGAGGAAGACGGTCCCCATGCCTCCGGTCCCGAGCCGGTCCACGATCCGATGGCCACCGATCGACGCCGGATCCCCCGAGGACAAGGTCACGACCCAACTCCATCCCCCATAAATGCTGTTGAGGCCCAGAGTAAGCACAGGGACCAATCCCTGGCCGGATCCTCCGGGGGAAGAGTGAGAACCGTTATTCCGCCATCGCCCCCGGCACCTTCGGCGCCACCCCGAACACCGTCGCGTCCGGCCGGGTCACCACCAGCGCCGCCCCCGCCCGTACCGCCATCACCGGCGGCGAGTTCGGCGCCGCCCTGCCGGGCAGCGCCGCGGACCTCCACACTTCCTTCCCGGTACGGACGTCGAACGCCAGTACCCGGCCGTCCAGGGCGGGTACGTACAGATGGCGGCCGGACGCGTCGGTCGCCGGCCGGCCCAGGTTCGGCACCTCCGAGTCCGTACGCCACAGCTGCTCCCCGTTCACGGCACTGTGCGCGGAGACCACCCCGCCCGGATGCACGAAGTAGACGACCCGCCCCGACAGCCACGGCGCACCCGCCGGGAGCTGGGGCAGCGCGGCGGGCAGCACGGAGCGGGCACCGGTCGGATCGACCGTCACCAGGGCGTCGAAGTCACCCCGCGACTCGTCGTGCAGCGACGCGTCCGCGACGTCGTTCTGCCGCCACCGCGCAAAGACCAGTTGCCCCTCGAACTCGCCCAGCAGCTGATGGGTCCTGTCGTACGTCCCGGTGATCCGGGTCTGCTTGCCGGTGGCGCGGTCGTAGCGGACATAGGTGGTGCGCAGGGCGGCGCCGGCCTTCTGGTTCCGGCAGTCGCCGTACAGGTTGCGCTCCATCCGGAACGGGTCGCAGAGCAGCCCCGGGGGAGGGGCGGAGCGCCAGCGCACCGCCCCGGTGACGCTGTCACGGGCGACGACCTCGCCGGGAGCGGCGCCGGGAAGCAGCACGAGCCGGTCCACGATCGCGGCGGACGAGCGGTTCGCGTACGGGACCTCCTGCTGCCAGCGCCGGTGGCCGTCGGCGGCGTCGAGGGCCACCAGGCGGTACCGGCCGGAGCCGACGCCGTCGTCCTCGGCCACGAAGACCGTACGGTCGTCGGCGGCCACCGGCCGGGAGTCGTTGAGGCTGTCACTGCGAGGGTCCAGCCGCCGCGCCTTCGCGGTCCACACGGTGCGGCCACTCGCCTGGTCGAGCCGGGCGAGATGCGTCCCGATGCCCCCGCAGTAGGTGGCGCTGCCGGCCGTCAGACAACCGGTTTCGCGGATCTGGTCGGGGGTGTACGGAGTCCCGTCCGACGGCAGCGCGGCCTTCCAGGGGCGCCAACCGGTGGGGAGCCGGTTGGCGGCCGGGGTGTCCCGGCGCGCGGAGTTCTTCGCCTCCCGGGGGGAACTCGTGGCGGTGTCCCGGTCGTTGACGTACTGGGTGAGGCCGACACCACCGAGCCCGAGCGCCAGCGCGGCGGCCCCCGCGACCAGCACCCGCCGCCGCCCGCCCTTGCGCGCGCCGACTTCGGCGACGGCGCCGTGCGAGGTGACCGAACTGCCCAGGGACGGCAACGACGGTCCCTGCGCCCCCTCGACCTCTTCCGCGCCTGCCGTTTTCGACGGTACGCCGGTGGGGGCGGTCGGTTCCGAGGCCCAGGGCGCCGCCTCCGGCAGCGGCAGCGCCGCCCATCCGTCGGCCATGCCCCGGAAGTCCCGCTCCAGCGCGTCCATCCCGGGCCTTTGCGCCGGCTCCTTCGTCAGGCACCGCTCCACGATCTCCCGCAGCGGCGCCGGCACCTCGGTCAGATCCGGCGGCCCGTGCACCACCTGGTACGCCGCCAGATACGGGCTGTCCGCGTCGAAGGGGCCGCGCCCCACCGCCGCGTACACCAGCAGCGCCGCCAGCGAGAAGACGTCGGAGGGCGGCCCGGCGGTCCGCGGATCGACCAGTTGTTCCGGCGACATGAACGGTGGCGTGCCCATCACATGCCCGGTCACCGTCATCGTCTGGTGGTCCGAGGCCCGGGAGATCCCGAAGTCGATCACCCGTGGCCCGTCCGGCGCGATCAGTACGTTGGCGGGCTTGAGGTCCCGGTGGACGACCCCGGCCCGGTGGATGTCCCGCAGCGCCTCGACCAGGCCGAGGGCGAGTTCACGCAGCTCGCTCCCGGACAGCGGACCGTGCGTGCGCAGCCGCTGGGCGAGGGTCGGCCCGGGGACGTACTGGGTCGCCATCCACGGACGTACGGCCTCCGGATCCGCGTCCACCACCGGAGCGGTGAACGCCCCGCTCACCCGCCGTGCCGCCACCACCTCACGCCGGAAGCGAGCTCGGAAATCGGGGTCCGAGGCGTACTGCTCGTGCACCAGCTTGACCGCGACCTCACGCCCGGAAGGCGACCTTCCGAGGAAGACGGTCCCCATGCCCCCGGTACCGAGCCGACCCACCACCCGATGGCCGCCGATGGAATCCGGGTCGCCCTCGGACAACGTCATCGGCCAACTCCGTCCCCGGCGAATTCTCTTGCTACGCCAGAGTAATCACCCGCCCCGCCCGCCCCCACGCCGCATCCGTCCCCACACCACTCCGGGGATAATCGCCCCCGTGAGCGACAACCCCCAGAACGCCAACCCCCCGACCCCCAGTGACGCAACCAGCCCCACCGGCTCCAACGTTCCAGCCACCCCGCCCACCCCCGCGGGCCCCCAGCCGGAACCCATCCGTTTCTTCGGCACCACCTGGCTGGAACACACCAACGGCTACGCCCTGCGCCGCGCCGGCGTGGCGGTCGGCTCGATCGCGGCAGCGGCCGCGGGCTGTTTCCTCCTCCGCTTCGCCTACCAGGGCCTTCAGATCGCCGACGTCGGCGGCTTCGTCGGCGCCCTCGTCATCGTGATGTTCGCGGTGTGCAGCGCGATCGCCTTCCGCAAAACCTGGGAAAGCTTCACCACCCGCCCCACCGACCCCTCCCGTGACCAGCAGCTCCGCAGCCTCAAAACCATTGGTTTCGTCGGCTCCCTCCTCGCCTACTTCTTCCGCTCCCTCACCGAAGCCCCCGGCGAAAAACTTCACCGCCACGAATACGAAACCGCCCTCGCCCAGTACACCCGCCGCCGCAACACCCGCACCGGCAACCCCGCCACCCGCAAAAAAACCCCCAAACGAAAAAACTAACCCCCACCCACCCCCGTCAGCCCGCTCGGGCGGCGGGGCCGCTGCCTCTCCCTCCCACCCCCGTCAGCCCGCTTGGGCGGCGGGGCCGCCCCCCCCGACGGAGTCGCACCCACCCCATCCCGGCCCACCCCACCCCCTGCCCACCCCACCACCCCCTCCCTCAAACCTCTCCCCAGGCCCAGGATGACGCCATGGACCCCACCCCCACCCCCCTCACCCCCTTCCAATCCCGCGCCCACTCCTTCAACCCCGCCGCCGCCAACTACGCCGCCCACCGCCCCTCCTACCCCCCCGCCCTCCTGGACGCCCTCGAACTCCTCTCGGGCCGCCCCCTCGCCACCGCCCAAGTGGCCGACATCGGCGCCGGCACCGGCATCGCCACCGCCGTACTCCGCTCCCGCGGCGCCCACGTCATCGCCGTCGAACCCGGTGAAGGCATGGCCGCCGAACTCCACCGAGCCCATCCCGACGTCCCCCTCCTACGCGGCGACGGCAACGCCCTCCCACTGGCCGACGCCTCCGTCGACCTCCTCACCTACGCCCAGGCCTGGCACTGGACGGACCCGGCCCGCTCCGTCCCCGAAGCCCTGCGCGTCCTGCGCCCCGGCGGCGCACTCGCCCTCTGGTGGAACACCACCGCCACCGACGTCCCCTGGCAGCACGCCCAGGCCGAACGCCTCCGCACCTTCTTCGGCACCGACGAGAGCCCCACCCCCCTCGCGGGCGGCCACCCCCCGTCCCTCACCCAGGCCCAAGACCCGACCCGAGACCTCACATTCGTACGCCGCTTCATCCGGTGGAGCCGCCGCGTACCCCTGGACACCCACCTCGCCAACCTCGCCACCCACTCCGCCTTCCTCGTCCTCGGACCCGAAGTCACCTCCCACTTCCTCGCCGAAGAACGCACCCACCTCCTCGCCCTCTTCCCCGCCGCCCAACTCGAAGAGACCTACGTCGTAGACCTCAACGTCGCGTGCAAACCCTCCTGACCCAGCGCAGGAAACGGCCAACAGAAAGGCACGCACACCGGCCAATTGACGCCCCCCACCTACCGGAGGATTATTCATCACGCGATGAATAACCCCCGGAGGTCCCCATGACCACCCCGCCCGATCCTTCGCCCAACCCCCCGCCCAGCCCCTCACCCACACACCCCGCCATCGAAGCCCACGACCTCACCGTCGTCCGAGGCACCCGCACCGTCCTGCGCGGTCTCGACTTCACCGTCCCCGCGGGCCGCATCACCGGCCTCCTCGGCCCCTCCGGCTGCGGCAAATCAACCCTGATGCGCGCAGTCGTCGGTACGCAGGCCAAGGTCACCGGCACTCTCACGGTCCTCGGCCTCCCGGCGGGCGACCCCACCCTGCGCTCCCGCACGGGTTACGTCACCCAGGCCCCCTCCGTCTTCGACGACCTCACCGTCCGGCAGAACCTCGACCACTTCGCCGCGATCCTCGACCCCGGCCGCGCCGCCACCGACCGCCGCCGCGCCACCGTCGCCCGCGCCATCGACGACGTCGACCTCACGACCCACGCCGACGCCCTCGCCGGCAACCTCTCCGGCGGTCAACGCACTCGCGCCTCCCTCGCCGTCGCCCTCCTCGGCACCCCGGAACTCCTGGTCCTCGACGAACCCACCGTCGGCCTCGACCCCGTACTCCGCCGCGACCTCTGGGCCCTCTTCCACCACCTCGCCACCACCCGGGGCACCACCCTCCTCATCTCCTCGCACGTCATGGACGAAGCCGAACGCTGCGACAGCCTCCTCCTCCTGCGCGAAGGCACCCTCCTCGCCGAGGACACCCCCGCCGCCCTCCGCGCCCGGACCGCCACCCCCACCGTCGAAGCCGCCTTCCTCCACCTGGTCGCCCGGACCGCCTAGCCGCCGCACCTGCCCCAAGGACCCGCCATGTCCCTCACCCGCACCCTCGCCACCACCGCCCGAGTCCTCCGCCAACTCCGCCACGACCCCCGCTCCATCGCCCTGATGCTGCTCGTCCCCACCCTCCTCATCGCGCTGCTCCGCTACGTCTTCGACGCGAACGACCGCACCTTCGACGCCGTCGGAGCCTCCCTTCTCGGCATCTTCCCGCTGATCACGATGTTCCTGATCACCTCCATCGCGACCCTCCGCGAACGCACCAGCGGCACCCTGGAACGCCTGCTCGCGATGCCCCTCGCGAAAGCCGACCTCATCGCGGGATACGCCCTCGCGTTCGCCGTCCTGGCCCTGCTCCAGTCCGCCCTCGCCACCGGCCTCTCCGTCTGGCTCCTCGGCCTCGACGTCATCGGCAGCCCCTGGCTACTCCTCCTGGTCGCGGTCCTGGACGCCCTGCTGGGCACCGCCCTCGGCCTCTTCGTCTCGGCCTTCGCGGCCTCCGAGTTCCAGGCCGTCCAGTTCCTCCCCCTGGTGGTCTTCCCGCAGCTCCTCCTCTGCGGCCTCTTCACCCCCCGCGCCGCCATGCACCCCGCCCTGGAGGCGATCTCCGCCGCCCTCCCCATGTCGTACGCCGTCGACGCCATGGACCAGATCCGCACCCAGACCGAGGTCACCGCCACCTTCCTCCGCGACATCTCGATCGTCACGGCCGTGGCCCTCCTGGTTCTCCTCCTGGGTGCCGCCACCCTCCGCCGCCGCACCCCCTGACCACGCCCGGAAAACCCCCGTACTCCCAAAACCCCCGGTGCGAAGATGTCCGTGCACGCTCACGACCCCAGCTCCACCGGCACGGAGGGCACATCCGCATGACCAACACAGCCGCACCCGAACCCGCCAAGGCCCCCACCACCGTCGCCGTCCTCGGCACCGGCAAGATCGGCGAAGCCCTCCTCAGCGGCATGATCCGCGGCGGCCGCCGCCCCGCCGACCTCCTGGTCACCGCCCGCCGCTCCGAGCGCGCCGAAGAACTCCGCACCCGCTACGGCGTCGAGTCCGTCACCAACGCCGAAGCGGCCAAGCGCGCCGACACTCTCATCCTCACGGTCAAGCCCCAGGACATGGGCAAGCTCCTCGAAGAGCTCTCCTCCCACCTCCCCGCCGACCGCCTGGTCATCAGTGGCGCCGCCGGCATCCCCACCTCCTTCTTCGAGGAACGCCTGGCCACCGGAACCCCGGTCGTCCGCGTCATGACGAACACCCCCGCCCTCGTCGACGAGGCCATGTCCGTCATCTCCGCCGGCAGCCACGCCAACGCCACCCACCTCGCCCACGCCGAGGAGATCTTCTCCGGCGTCGGCAAGACCCTCCGCGTCCCCGAGTCCCAGCAGGACGCCGCCACCGCCCTCTCCGGCTCGGGCCCCGCCTACTTCTACTTCCTCGTCGAAGCCATGACCGATGCCGGCATCCTCCTCGGCCTTCCCCGGAACCAGGCCCACGACCTGATCGTGCAGGCCGCCATCGGCGCCGCCGTCATGCTCCGCGACAGCGGCGAACACCCCGTAAAACTCCGCGAAGCCGTCACCTCCCCGGCCGGCACCACCATCAACGCCATCGTCGAACTCGAAAAGCACGGCGTCCGAGCCGCCCTCATCGCCGCACTGGAAGCCGCCCGAGACCGCAGCCGCGCCCTAGCCTCCGGCACCGCCTAACCCCCACCCACCCTTTCCCTCCCCGGCAGCCCGCGCGGGCGGCGGGCCCCCGCCCGCCCCTCCCACCCCCGGTAGCCCGCTTGGGCGGCGGGGCCGCCCCCCGGGGGCGGAACGGGCGGGCAAGGGGGCGGCCCCCGACGGAGTCGCACCCCACCCACCCCGGCCCACC